>NZ_JAESKG010000003.1:0-624678 GCF_017891965.1 Staphylococcus sp. GDY8P126P
CAATTATACGGACTTTATCTTTATTTGTGAAAACATCAGACAATTATTTATTATATAATTTTTTTCGTTTTCACAAAATATTTAAAAACCCAATATTAACAAAATAACACTTAGCTATAGATATTGCTAAAAAACAGCGTTAAATGTGTATTTTTAAACTTAAAGAGTAATGTTCTCTTTGAAATTCATCGAATTATACTAAAATTTTATCGCTTAAAATGATAATTACTTTTCTGCAATAACATATAGCTAAAAAATTTCTGTATACTATATTAAGACAAACTATGATAAGGGTGCATTATGTTAAATTTATTTATACTACTTCTTGAACGTGTGGGCTTAATCATACTTATTGCCTATATACTAATGAACATCAACCATTTTAAAACAATGATGAATGAGCGCGAGAAACGACGTTCACAATGGCAATTAATTATTATTTTTGGTTGCTTCTCTATGATTTCAAACTTCACTGGTATACAAATCCGAGGCGATGAAATAATTAATGGAACTGTTTATAACCATCTAGACCCTGATGCTTCTTTAGCAAATACACGTGTTTTGACTATTGGCGTATCAGGACTTATCGGTGGTCCATTTGTAGCATTAGCAGTTGCCGTCGTTTCAGGTATGTATCGTGTTTACATTGGTGGTGCAGATGCATATATTTACTTGATTTCATCTATTTTCATCGCTTTAATTTCTGGCTATTTTGGCTATAAAGCGATGCGTGCTAACCGTTATCCTACGATAGTCAAAGGTGCGTGCATTGGTGGTACAACAGAAATAATTCAAATGCTTTGTATTCTTTTATTTTCTGATAATACTGAACATGCGTGGACATTAGTAAAACTCATCGCTATCCCTATGATTTCGATTAATTCCATCGGTACAGCAATATTTTTATCTATTATTTTATCTACTATTAAACAAGAGGAAGAAACGCGTGCGATACAAACACATGATGTGTTACAGCTTGCTAACCAGACATTGCCTTATTTCCGCTCTGGTTTGAATGAGCAATCAGCGAAAAAAGCAGCAGAGATTATACTTAATTTAATGCGCGTATCTGCGGTAGCAATTACCAACCGTAAAGATATTTTGACTCATGTTGGCGCAGCGAGCGACCATCATGTTGCCCAAAAAGCAATTATTACTAATTTATCTAAACGAGCCATTCAATCTGGCACTTTAAAAGAAGCATATTCTAGTGAAGAAATCGGTTGTAACCACCCAGGATGCCCTTTAGAAGCAGCAATCGTAGTACCTCTACGCGTCAAGAATGATGTTGTCGGTACATTAAAATTATATTTTACAAATAAATATGATGTTAACTATTCAGATAAACAATTAGCAACTGGACTTGCTGAAATATTTTCCAGTCAACTTGAATTAGGTCAAGCCGAAACACAAAGTGCCTTAATACGTGATGCTGAAATTAAATCACTTCAAGCACAAGTTAATCCACATTTTTTCTTTAATGCAATTAATACCATTTCTGCATTAGTACGTATTGATAGTGAAAAAGCACGTGAATTACTTTTACAACTCAGTCAATTTTTCAGATCTAATTTACAAGGTGCGCGTAATAACACGATTTCTTTAGAAAAAGAATTACAACAAGTAGAATCCTATTTATCTCTAGAACAAGCTAGATATCCGGACCGCTTCAATGTGTCGTTTGACATAGATCGTACTTGTTACGGCGCACTTGTACCGCCTTTTGCTATACAGATACTTGTTGAGAATGCCATTAAGCATGCTTTTAAAAATAGGAAATACAATAACGAAATTATCATAAAAGCACACAAAGCTCAAACAGGTTTAGTCATTTCCGTATCCGATAATGGTCATGGTATCCCTTATGAAAAACTTGATAAAATTGGTAAAACCAGTGTCCATTCAGAATCTGGTTCAGGCAGCGCGTTAGAAAATTTAAATCGCAGATTAGATGGATTGTTTGGTTATGAAGCAAGTCTTCAAATTCATTCCGATCACCAAGGCACACAAGTGAGTTGTACGATTCCGTACCATAATTTAGAGGAGGAAAAAATTGAGAGCAATCATTGTAGATGACGAACCCTTAGCACGTAATGAACTTCACTATTTGCTAAATCAAATAAACCATTTTGAAAAAATTGATGAAGCAGAAAATGTTTCTGAGACATTAGAACTATTACTTTATGATGATTATGATGTTATTTTTCTTGATATTAATTTAATGGACGAAAGTGGTCTTGATCTTGCCAATAAAATAAAGAAAATGAAACATGCACCTTTTATCATCTTTGCCACAGCGCATGATACTTTTGCTGTAAAGGCTTTTGAATTGGATGCCATCGATTATATCCTTAAACCTTTTGAGCAACAACGTATTGCACAAGCAGTTCACAAAGTAGAACAAGCTTTGGGGCAAACTACCGAACATCATAGTGATAGTTATACAACAGCTTCTATGGATACTCAAAACAACGAAAAAACAAAAACAAGTAAAGTGCTCCCTATTGAGGTAAATGAACGCATTCATATTATTAACTTAGATGATATTATTGCAGTTTCGGTCAACAATGGTATTACTACAATCAATACAACACTCGACGATTTCGAAACTTCAGAGCCTTTGAGTCATTATGAAAAGAAAATTGAAACGCAAAATTTCATGCGTATCCATCGTGCAACATTAATTAATAAATCCCATATTCAAACCATTGAACATTGGTTCAATTATACGTATCAACTTACCATGACAAATCAATTAAAGTTTCAAGTTAGCCGCTCCTATATGAAAACTTTCAAACAAATGATGGGGCTTAATTGATAGTCACATTTCAATTTATGCATTTCAGCTCTAACGTGTCGTAAGTCACATCAAAAACGCCCCATCGTAATCGCTTTCATTTTATAATTAACTCAAGATGATTTTGGGAGGCAATTTTAAATGGGAGTAGAAAAAGAACAACGCAAAACGCACAATAAAATCTCTAAAACATATAATTTTTTCCATCAAGCGCTTGTTATAGCGATTATTATGTTTATTTCAAACATCATCGAAAGTTTCATGCCGGTGCCAATGCCAGCTTCAGTAATAGGACTTGTCCTATTATTTATTGCTTTATGTACTGGTATTGTAAAACTTGGCCAAGTAGAAACTGTTGGAACCACATTAACGAATAACATTGGTTTCTTATTCGTACCAGCAGGTGTTTCAGTCATTAATTCATTAGGCATATTAAGCACAAGTCCAATCCTAATTATATTATTAATTATCATTTCAACATTGCTCTTGTTGTTATGTACAGGATTTTTATCTCAGTTGCTTATTACAAAATCCTTTATTCCGAAAAATTCAAAACAAAAAAATTGGCGGAGGATAAATTATGATTGAACATTTAGCGATTAATACACCTTATTTTGGTATTCTACTATCACTTATACCTTTTATCATCGCAACTTTTTTATTTAAAAAGACAAATGGCTTTTTCTTGTTCACACCATTGTTTGTCAGCATGGTCGTCGGCATTGCCTTTTTAAAATTAACTGGTATTGATTACTCAAATTATAAAATCGGTGGCGATATCATTAATTTCTTCTTAGAACCAGCAACAATATGTTTCGCTATACCTTTATATAAACGTCGCGATGTCTTGAAAAAATATTGGAAACAAATCCTAGGCGGCATCACATTAGGTACAACTGCTGCACTTGTTTGTATCTATCTTATCGCCGAAGCATTCCAATTTTCTAATGGCATCATAGCATCTATGTTACCTCAAGGTGCGACAACTGCCATTGCATTACCCGTATCTGCAGATATCGGCGGCATCAAAGAGTTGACATCACTAGCAGTTATTTTAAATGGTGTGATGATATATGCTTTAGGATCTAAATTAATTAAGTTATTTAATATAACAAATCCTATTGCACGTGGTTTAGCACTTGGTACAAGTGGCCATTCGTTAGGTGTTTCTTCTGCACAAGAATTTGGTGAAACTGAAGCATCTATGGCATCTATTTCTCTAGTTATTGTTGGTGTGATTGTTGTAATCGTAGCTCCAATATTAGCAACATTACTATTATAATTTAATAACCCGCACACGTATAAAGTTAAATGACGTGTGCGGGTTTATTTTTTAAAAACTTAAATCTATACACGTATATTTTATTACCTTACTGCACCCATTACAATTTAACCGCTAACTATATACTATTTTTATAATTTATCAGAAAATTTAAATTACCTATTTTCATATCCTTGTAATCTGATAAGGTTTATTGTATTATACACCTACTATTAATATTTGGAGGTTAAGATTTATGACATTATTTTTACTAGAAGCAAACGATTTGGCTTTTGCCTCAAATAAAAAAGAATTAGAAGATAAAGCTGCTCAATTAACAACTGGTGATGTACCTACTTTAATTGAAGTTCAAGCTACTGAAGACTTAACACATGGTTACTTTATTGTAGAAGCAAATAATGATACTGAAGCAAAACAATTTCTAGAAGATGCTTCAATTAATATAAATTTAGTTAAAGAAGTGCGTCTAGTTGGTAAAGAACTGGATGAAGTTAAAAAAGGCGATCCTAAAATTGACTACCTTGTAACTTGGAATATCCCAGAAGGTATTACAATGGATCAATATTTAGCACGTAAGAAGAAAAATTCAGTTCACTACGAAGAAGTACCGGAAGTACAATTCCAACGTACGTATGTTTGTGAAGACATGACAAAATGTATTTGTATGTACGATGCGCCAGATGAAGACGCTGTACGCCGTGCTCGTAAAGCTGTAGATACACCAATCGATGACATCGAAAAAATATAAAGAACTACTTTCTCAATAGAATTGAGATTAGTAGTTCTTATGCATTAGCTTTAGCTAATGTAATCCTTATATATTTCTCAATAGAATTGAGATTAGTAGTTCTTAGGGAGAGGGACAGAAATCATTTGTTTTAATAAAGATTTCGTAGTCCCACCCCGGCAAGGATGACTAGGGTTGAATAAGCTTAATATAAGCGCAATTCAATCCAGTCATCTACTGCCTTTTTACAAAGTGATTAATCACTAGATTTTCTAAAAAGTAAATTCATAAACAACCACTTCACGGGCTATGTACTTGCATAGCCCTTTAGTGTAAACGCAATTCTTATTAAAACGATAAGAATAATTGAGGTGTCTACCGTGATTCATATTAATCGAGTTCATCATCAATTTGGAGAGAATACTGTCATTAACGATTTCGAACTAAATATAGATAAAGGAGAAATCATTACTTTTATTGGGAAAAGTGGATGTGGCAAATCAACTTTATTAAATATTATTGGAGGTTTCTTAACACCCTCATCTGGTTCTGTTAATATCAATGGTCAAATTAAACAAACGCCATCTCCAGATTGTTTGATGATATTCCAACATCATAATCTTTTTCCATGGAAAAATATCTATGACAATATACGCATTGGTTTAAATAAGCGTATGAGTAATGAAGAAATTAACCATCATTTAAAAAGTGTCGATTTAAATAATAAAGGCTCAGCATTCCCTGAATCATTATCTGGTGGGATGAAACAACGTGTTGCACTTTGTAGAGCACAAGTACATCAACCGAAAGTTATTTTAATGGATGAACCACTTGGTGCTTTAGATGCATTTACCCGTTATAAACTACAAGATCAATTGATTCAATTAAAGCATCAAACTGACGCTACTATTATTCTTGTCACACATGATATAGATGAAGCATTATATCTTTCTGACAATATTATTTTACTTGGAGAGGGTTGTGAAATTATCAATCAATATAAGATTAAGCAATCACATCCTCGTAATCGCAATGATAGCCATTTATTAAATATCCGTAATACTATCATGGAAAAGTTTGCCTTAAATCATTATATGGCAGAACCGGAATATTATTTATAAGGAGGCAGCATATTGAAAAAATTATTAATCCTTTCTCTAATATTCCTAGTATTACTTTCTGCTTGTACACAAAGTAATAGTCAAAAACAATCCGATAAAAAAGAAACTATAAAAATTGGTTATTTACCTATTACACATTCAGCAAACTTGATGATGACCCAACAAATACAGCAACAAACCAAAAACGCGAATTACAACTTAGAACTAGTAAGATTTAATAATTGGCCTGACCTGATGGACGCTTTAAATAGCGGCAAAATCGATGGTGCATCTACCTTAATCGAACTTGCGATGAAATCTAAAGAGAAAGGTTCAAATATTAAAGCAGTTGCTCTAGGCCATCACGAAGGTAATGTCATTATGGGACAAAATAACGAAACAATTTCAGACTTCCATAACCACGAAGATTATAGCTTTGCGATACCACATCGGTATTCGACACATTACCTACTATTAGAAGAAATGCGAAAACAACTTCATTTAGACTCTGATACCTTTAGTTATCATGAAATGGCGCCTGCAGAAATGCCCGCAGCTTTAAGTGAAAATCGTATTTCAGGATACTCAGTAGCTGAACCTTTTGGTGCCTTAGGAGAAAAACTAGGCAAAGGACATACGCTAAAACATGGTAGCGATGTGATACCTGATGCATATTGCTGTGCACTTGTGCTCAGAGAGGATTTAATCAATCAACACCATCATACAGCACAAGCTTTTATGACTGATTATAAAAAAGCTGGTTATAAAATGAACAATAAAAAGCAAAGCGTAGAAGTCATGAGTAAACATTTTAAACAAGATAAAAAAGTTTTAAAACAATCAGCAGATTGGACTTCTTATGGAGATTTAACAATTGAAAAAGAAGGCTATAATAAAATCACTCATTTAGTCAAAGAACATAAATTATTTAACACACCTGACTATAAAGATTTTGTTGATCCAACATTATACAAGGAGGGCTAGTACGCATTGACACATGCATTAACTAAAAAATTCACTTTACCTATTATTAGTTTCATCATTTTCTTATTTATATGGCAATGCGTGATTTGGATAGGAAATTATCAACCTATCCTCTTACCTGGTCCTTTACTTGTTGCTAAGAGCATTTGGCAGTTCATCATTTCCGGGGAAATATTTTCTCATTTGTTTATTAGTTTATTTCGTTTCATAGTCGGATTTGTTCTTGCCATTTTAATCGGTGTTCCTATCGGATTTTTATTAGGTCGTGTAAATGCACTATTCCATGCCATCGAACCACTTTTACAATTAATTAGACCTATATCACCTATCGCTTGGTCACCTTTCGTTGTACTTTGGTTTGGTATCGGTAGCTTACCAGCTATGGCAATTATTTTTATCGCTGCTTTCTTTCCGATTGTTTTTAACACAATTAAAGGCATTAGACATATTGAACCTCAATATTTAAAAATCGCTTCAAATCTTAACTTAACAGGTTGGCAATTATATAAAAATATCTTATTCCCTGGTGCCTTCAAACATATTATGGGTGGTATTCATATGGCTGTAGGTACAAGTTGGATATTTTTAGTTTCTGGTGAAATGATTGGTGCCCAGTCTGGATTAGGCTTTTTGATAGTAGATGCAAGAAATATGTTGAACTTAGAAGATGTATTAGCCGCAATATTTTTTATTGGTTTGTTCGGCTTCATTATAGATAGATTTATTAGTTATTTAGAAAAATTAATTCTAAAACGATTCGGAGAATAAAGGAGACGTTATTTTGAGTTTACAAACACTTATCGAAAATGAATTAGATCCATATTTAATTGAAATAGATGAAGGTACACACTATCCTAAACAATTTATTCAAACTTTATTTAAAGAAGGTTATTTTAAAGAAAATGATTTGAAAAATAATTTAGAAATTATTGAAGAAGTATCCAAATCTTGTCTAACTACAGGATTTTGCTTATGGTGCCAACTCGCATTCTCAACATACTTAGAAAATGCTGACCAAGCGCATTTAAATCATGATTTACAACAATCATTATTAAATGGTGATATATTAGGCGCAACTGGTTTATCAAATCCTATGAAATCATTTAATGATTTAGAGTCTTTCAATTTATCTCACCATTATCAAGAGGGAAAATTTTACGTAAACGGTAGACTTCCAGCAGTAAGCAATATCAGTTCTGATCACTACTTTGGGGCCATTTCAAAGTCTGAAACTGATGATGAATTAGTAATGTTTATTGTACATGCCAATCAAGATGGTATTACACTTGATGAGAAGTCGAATTTCTTAGGTGTCAATGGTTCAGCAACATTTGCGATAACGATGGATGATGTACTGATTCCTGACACGCAAATCATCACGCATGACGCAAAATCATTTGCCTCAGATATTCGACCAAAATTTGTAACTCTACAAGTGCCTATTGCCCTAGGTTCCGTTCGTGCTTCACTTGATTTAATTCATAAATTCTCTGACGCACAAAATGGCATCAATAAATATTTAGAATACGACATTTCAGATTTTGAATCACGCTATAAACAGATCAAGCAAGACTTTTATAACCTTGTTGCAAAAAATGATTTGGATAATCAATTTGGCGAACTTATTCGACTTAAAAAAGAAGCTGGATATTTACTATTAGAAGTTAATCAGGCGTCTATGGTCAATGGTGGTTCAAGAGCATACTCTCCTAAAGCACCACAAGCACGTAAGTTGAAAGAAGGATTTTTCTTTGCAGCATTGACACCTACCTTAAGACATTTAGGTAAATTAGAAGAAGAATTTAAATCATCTAATTATACTGTAAATTAGTTTAAATTTTTCTAATATACGTAAAAAAGCATCCCTCTATGGGGATGCTTTTTTTGACTCATATCATTCCGATTTGATTTTCTATATTCCTTCTATGAACCACTTGATTGCACGTTGTATCGCTTTATCCCAATATGCGTAATCATGTTCACCAGGTCCATCTTCAAATATGTTTGGTATTTGGCGTTTATTTAAATATTGTACAAACTGCTGATTGTCTCGGTATAAATCATCTTCTGTACCACACATGATAAGCAATTCGGGAATTTCTTTTTGTTTCTTAATCGCTTCATCCACTAAATAATACGGATCTAAGTTTGTATTTGCTACTTGTGCATTTGGACCAGCAATTGCAGATCCAGAATAATCATACCAATCATAATCAATCAAACCTTGTGCGTTAAATGCAGCAGATAAAGGACAAGCTTTCGCAAAACGATGACCTTCTAACAGCGCATATTTGATTGTGCCATAGCCACCCATCGAATGTCCCGCAATAAAATTGTCCTCTTTGCTAGTCGAGAGTGGTAATATTTGATGCGCATAATCCAATACTTCAAGTATATAATCATAATATTTATGACCATACACCATATTACTATAACCACTATGATCTGCATTCGGCATGATTACTGCTAATTGATGCTCATTTGCATACCGTTCAATACTCGTATAACGCATATACGACGTTTCGTCACTTGAAAGACCGTGTAAAAGCAATAACGTTTTCAACGCTTTCGGTTGTGCATTTGAATCAAAATAAGTAGCGTCTTCAGGTAAAATCACTATAAAAGGATGATGCATACCAATCGTCGTTGAATTATAGTTTATTGATAATATTGCCAAAGTCAGTCACAACCTTTATTAATTAATACTTTGTGGTTCGTGTTTTTTCTTCTTATGCGTTTTATTAGATGGATCTAAACGTTTTTCCAAAAATCTTAAGAAGATATCAATTAAAATTGCAATTAAAGCAATTGGAATTGCACCAGCTAAAATAAATGTGGTTCCGTCTGTTGCATTCGTACCTCGAATAACAATGTCACCTAAAGTTGGCGCACCTATGAATGAGCCGACTGCAACAACCCCGATGGCTACAACAAGCGCAATTCTCAGTCCACCAAGAATGACTGATAAAGATAATGGTAATTCAATCATACGCAAGACTTGATTGCGCGTCATTCCCATACCTTTACCGGCATCTTTAATATTTTCATCGACACCAACAATACCAGTAAATGTATTTTTTATAATTGGTAATAGTGCGTATAAGAATACCGTTACCACTACAGTTGTAGGACCTAGTCCCATCACTAACATTAATATTGCTAACATCGCAATAACAGGTACAGTTTGAATGATGTTTGCAATGGTAATAATTGTCCAAGACAATTTTTTATATCTTGCAATGACGATACCAATAGGAATACCTACAATAGCTGCAAATAGAACACCATAAACAGACATAAGTAAATGCTTAATAAATAAATCCCATAGGTAGCCAAAGTTTACTGAATAATATTCAATTAATTGTTGAAATAAATTACCTTCCATTACTAATGACCACCTTTCTTATCATTTTCAAAATAGTTATGTGCTTTTAAGAATTTTTCAGCGACGACTGCAGGCTCTTGACCTTCACCATCAGCTTGATAATTAAGTTTCTGCATTTCACTCGTTGAAATTTTATTGTGTAATTTTTTTATTGTTGGTTTTAATTCTGGATGCTGTTTTAATAAATTATTTGTCGCCACTGAACTTGCGTCATAAGGTGGGAAGAAATGTTTGTCATCTTTCAATACTTTTAAATCATATGCGGCAATTCGACCATCCGTTGAATACCCGACTGCTACATCTAAATTATTCGAATTCAATGCATCATATACTAATCCGATTTGCATTGGTCGTACTGTATTAAAATCAAAGCCATATGCTTTCGTAAATCCTGGATAACCATCGCCTTCACGGTTTAACCATGAACTATCGACACCTAGTTTCAATTTATCGCTATGCGCTTTTAAATCAGACACAGTTTCTAAATTATATTTTTCAGCGGTTGCTTTAGTTACCATAAATGCATAAGTGTTTGCAAATCCATATGAATCAAAAAATGTTTGATCAAATTTCTTTTGGAAACCATCTTGTGTCGCTTTCATAGCTTTTTTTGGATCTTTAATAGGATTTTCATTTAATGCACCTGTTAAATCCGTACCATTATAACGGGCACCTGATAAGTTTGCATCACCATTTACGAGTGCGTTATGTTGAATGGTACTCGATCCTAAGTTGTTAATTAATGATGGTTTGATTTTTCCTTCTGTATCATGTTCTATTAATAGTCTCAACATATGAGACATAATTTGTGACTCGCTCGTTGCAAGTGCTGTGATTTTGACCTCGTTGTCTGAGCTATTTCCACCTAAACCGGGTAAACTACATCCAGATAACACCGTCAGACACAGTACAAGCGCGATACAATACTGTTTTATCTTTTTCATAATGTCCTCCTTAAATTATCTGGATACTTTTAATCCTTTGGGTACTGCCCATTTTTCTACTAATGATAATAGTACATCCACTATTAATGCTAATGCTGTAACTAATACAGCTGCACTCACAATCATTAATGGGTCATATAAGTTCAATCCATTAAATACAAAGTCACCTAAGCCACCTGCACCTACATAACTTGCAAGTGTTGCCCAACTAATGACATAAACAGATGATAATCGTATACCACCCAAGATTAATGGTAAAGCTAATGGTAATTCAACGTCTTTCATTAATTGAAAGCGGGTCATCCCCATACTGATTGCTGCTTCTTTAAGATTACTATCAATATTCTTAACACCTAATACTGTGTTATTTAATATTGGTAGTAGTACATAGATAAATAATGCGACAATGGCCGGTAATTTTCCAACACCAAAGATTGGTATCATTACAGCTAATACTGCTAATGTTGGTATCGTTTGTAATACACCAGCAATTGTGAGAACAATGTTTGAAGTTCTTTTCATTTTGGATAGTATAATACCTAATGGTACTGCGACTACGATTGCAATTAACAAAGCGATCATTGAGATATAAAAGTGTTCGACTGTTTTGGAAATCAGTTGCCCACCATATTGCTCTATGAATTGTTTCATTACTTATCAGCTCCTACATTATCGGGCTCAACAATTGCGTCTTGTGTAGCATCATCGTCTTCATCTGTTTCTCCCCAGATACTGTCATACACGATATCTACTAAGTTTGCTCTCGTAACCAATCCAATTAACGTTTCTTCATCACTATCCACTACAGGTACGTTTCTTACATTTCTTTTCAATATTGTACGAACTGAATCTTGTAATTTACTATCTATTCTTACGCGATAGATATCGCGTTGCATTGTATCAATCAGTTCTTTATTTCCACGTAAACCTTGATTGATATCTTCAATATCTAAATATCCAAGTAATCTACGATTGTTACCCACAACAAAGATGGTATCAACACGACGATCTCTCATAATCTTAACTGCTTCATTTAATGAGCTATCCGCATGAACTGTTACAGGTTTAATCATCGCATCTTTAACTGTACGCATGTTAGGTCTATCTTGAATCAATCTATTTTGACCAATAAAGTCTCGTACGAAATCGTTTTCAGGATGTCTTAAAATATTGTCTGGCGTATCAAATTGTATGACACGTCCCTCAGACATAATGCAAATTTTATCTGCCAGTTTAATAGCTTCATCCATATCATGTGTAACGAAAATGAAGGTCTTACCTAACTTTTGTTGTAGTTCTTTAACCAAGTCTTGCAACGTATCTCTCGTAATTGGATCTAACGCGCCAAATGGTTCATCCATTAAAATGATATCTTGTTCTGCTGCTAACGCACGCACAACACCGATACGTTGCTGTTGTCCTCCTGAGAGCTGCGATGGATATCTATCTAAAAATTCTTCTGGTAAATCCACTAATTTTATCAGTTCTTTAGCTTTTTTCTCTTTCTTTTCTTGAGACCATTTTAAAAGTTTAGGTACTAATACGATATTTTCTCTAATCGTCATATGTGGCATCAATCCAATTTGTTGTATCACATACCCAATTTTTCTACGTAGCTCAACTGGGTTCATTTTGCGAACATCTTTGCCATTTATAGCTATTTGCCCTTCAGTTGCTTCAATCATTCTATTGATCATTCTTAATGCAGTTGTTTTACCACTACCACTTGTCCCTATAAATGCAATAAATTCACCGGCTTCAATCTCAAGTGAAATATTATCTACAGCTTTCTTTCCTCCACCATAGACTTTAGATAAGTTTTTAATACTTAACATGAGTCAATTCCTTTCTATGTACATATTCAATTTCAAATATTTCATAATAAATATAGGACTATCTGTGGATGTTATACAAATACTAAAAAATAAGTAAAAACATGAGCACACATAGCCCTACTTTATTCGTGTGTAAACAATCAAAACAGAATAATCAATTTAGCTTTGATTTTATCATCCTATATATAACAAGATACATTAATAAATAACATTAAACAATTTATAACCAAATATTTGGTTATATAAAATATTTTTAACACCTTTTTATTCAATCGTTTCAAACTCATTCAAAAATTTTATTTACGTTTTATACCAATAAGATGTCCAAGTTCTTTGGGTTGTTTTTTTATTGAAGCATGTTGTGCATAATCATCAATTGCTTTTTGTATATCAGTAGGAAAAGCATCAGGCTTATGCAATTTAGTATTCATTCCCATTAACATAACCTCATAAGTTGCACACTTATCATTTGCTTCATCACTTAATGTCATAAACACATGTAATCTTTTGGTGTCGTAATCAAATAACTCAACTGTAGCAGTAATCGCTTCATTTACTTTAATTTCTTTTAAATACATAACGTGGTTTTCTAAAGTAAAGACAGTGTAGTCCAACGTTTCAATTGTTTGCACATCTAACCCTAAAAATGCGAGCCATGCATCCGTTGCATCACTAAATACACGATTATATTCTGCGTCATTCATATGCCCATTATGGTCGACCCAAGCTTCATTTACATGCGTCTTGTATTCATATAATTTGTTTGTCATTTTATTTCACCGATTGTTGTGTTTTCTTTTTCATAGAGGGTGTATCTTCTGGCCAATATGACTCAGCAAGTTGTTTTACTTTTACTAAGAATTCATTACGTTTTTGGTCAAGTTCCGCCATTGTTTTTCCTTGAGAAGATGATTCACAGCCATTGACCACTTCGTCATACAGGTCCTGTGTTAATTCTGGTGCTACTAATTTAGTCCATGGTTTTTTTAAAGCTGGACCAAATTGTTTCAGCATGTGACGCATACCGCCTTCACCACCGGCCAAATGGAAAGTCATGAATGGACCATATTGTGCATAGCGCAAACCAGCAGCATGTGTAAATGCTTTATCAACTTCTTCCGTTGTCGCTATACCATCATTAACAATGTGCAATGCCTCTCTCCAAAGTGCTTCCATTAATCTATCTGCTACATGTCCTTCAATCTCATGTCTAACATGAAGTACATCCATACCAATGCTTTCGTAAATTTCTTCAGCTTTTAATGTTGTTGCTTCCGTTGTTGCTTTACCAGGAACGATTTCAACGAGCGGTAAAATATAAACTGGATGAAATGGGTGCGCTACAATCAATCTCTCAGGATGTTGTAAATTTTGTTGCAATTCTGATGGCATAATACCAGAAGTACTCGAACCAATCGTTGCATCTGTTTTCGCATAAAAATCAATTTCTGTCAGCACTTGATCTTTTAAAGATTCAATTTCTGGAACATTTTCTTGTATATGATCTGCATCTTTAACCGCTTCTTCCAAATAAGGTGTAAATGTTAAATTATCGATTGCAGCGCCTTCTGCTAAACCTAATTGTTCTGCATATGGCCAATTTTGTTTCACTTGTTTTAACATTCTTTCATATGCGCCTTCACTTGGGTCTGTAGCAATGACTTCATGCCCATGAGCTAGCATTCTAGTAATCCATCCACTTCCGATAACGCCTGTACCTACAACTGCAAACTTCATTATGCTCCTCCTTGTGGATCTCTTAATTGATATTTTTTACGTGCTTCTGCCGGGGTCATTGGTTCTATATCTAATCCGTTCAATATTTCGACAGCTTTTTCAACTAATTGCTCATTTGTTGCCTTATCACCTTTGGCTAAATATAAATTGTCTTCTAATCCAACACGAACGTTGCCGCCACGCTTTGCTGCTTCTTCAACCGTTGGAAATTGCATTCTTCCAATACCAAATGCTGACCAGTGGGCATGCTCCGGTATACGCGTTTTAAAGTATTCTATCGTTTCTGAATCATTTTCAGCTCCCCAAGGTATACCTAAACAAAATTGGAACATTGGTTCACCATCAATTAATCCTTCACTGATTAATTGCTTAGCGAATGAAATATGACCACTGTCAAAGCACTCTAATTCAGGCTTAACACCAACCTCTTTTACAAGTTGAGCTTGTTTTCTTAACCAATCAGTTGGACTTAAATAAACTGTATCTCCCATGTTGACACTACCACAATCTAAAGTACACATTTCAGGTAGTAAGCTGCCTATCGGTTCATGTCTTTCTTCTGGTGTTTGTATATCAGATCCTTCTGCAGCGAGATATGGATCTTCAAGGTTTGGAATAAAATCTCCGCCACCACCTGACGTAATATTTATAATAATATCTTCATCTGCAGCTCTAATAAGTCGTACGGCTTCTTTGAAAAATTCAACATCGTGGCTAATACCACCTGTCTCTGGATCTCTCGCATGAATATGTGCAACTGTCGCGCCTGCTCTTGCACATTTTATTGCTGATTCAGCAATCTCTTGAGGTGTTACAGGAACACACTTATTCTTTGCTGTAGTATCTCCAGCACCTGTTAAAGCTGCTGTTAGCATCACTTTTTTCATTGATTATAAACCTCCACAGAGTTATTTAACACATCGATAAGTGTACCAACCAGACGGTTTAGTTTCAAGTTTTATAAATATAAAAAATAATGATAAACAACATTCAAAAGTTGATTATCCTTATACTATCAGTGGTTTACATGAATTAAACATTTTATTATTTTTTTATTAATTTAGAACATTTAGCCATTGCTTTCTTGATTTTTATTGGGGTGCGTATATTCGGTTAATCTATTCAAAACTTGTTCTCTCATGTTTTCATCAAGTCCATCTAGTCCAAATATTTCTGAAAGCCACAAACCATCCACTGCCAGACGAATAATTGTAGCGTCTACTTTGTCTAATCCATCATTTTCAATATTAGTTTGCCACTCTTTATAAGTGTCCTGTAAAGGTAATAACAAATTGCTATTAATACCTTGTGCAGCAAGCATTCCTGAGGTAATCGATCCATTTTCTGAACGATGAGATCTCGTCGCTTCAATAAACGCCCGTGCCCATTTCCCTTGGTCTTGTTTATCTGCATGTACATGTCCATTCACATTTTCTCTATATAATTCATCGGCATGATCAACAAGACCTTGAATTAATGCAAACTTGTTTTTAAAGTGATACAATAGCCCACCTTTACTGACACCTGCCTTTTTGGCAACGGCATCTAGCGTTAAATATTCACTACCTTGCTCATCTACAATTGCTGCAGCAGCTTGTAGTAATTGTATCCTCTTGGAAACTCTCGGCATTCATACACCTTCTTTCTCAAAATACGTTTCAAAATATGACTTAACCGTAGTTTTATATTCGAGCAAACTATATACGATATATGATAAAGTTGCAACTTCATTTTTGGATGCTGAACTAAAATGTGTGCTATTTTATCATAACTCAAGCGTTAACCTTCATAAGGCAATCCGCTTTGTATTTTTGCATACGTCGTTCACATGATAACTTCTTTTACTTGTACAAATGCTTTCAAGTATTTAATCATTCATGCCTTTGCCATCCAATATATAATCAATATATTTTTCTACTCGATTTTCACGTGTTGCCGCTCTCTTTGCCTGACCAATATGATACATATATTGCCTTTGTCTACCAGGCGTTAAGTTATTGAATGCTTCTTTTAATTCTGGCATTGCATCTAATTTTGCTTGTAATTCTTCAGGCATATCATAGTCTTCAGTTTTTTTCATAGGTACTTTCTCACCTGATTTTTCTATTCTAATCGCTTCTTCAACATACCATTTAATCTCGTCTCTACGTTGATTAACTTCATCTAAACTTTCGAAACGTAATTGTCTTGCTGCTTGTACATTTTTAGTTTGTTGTATAAGTGATTGATAAGGATCTTCCATAATAGCACCTTTTTCAAAAAGTAATGCGCAATAATGCTTAAAGTCTTGTATGATAACGACATTTTTATCATCTAACGTGTAGCAAGGATGCATCCATTTATAATCTTCAGTTAATTCCGTTTCATTTATAATTTAACGTAAAATTTTAAATTCCTCTTGCCATTGTTTCAATCTATCAATAAATGCATTTACTTTAATATTTTCTTTTTCATTAGTCATAAAAATTACACCTCTTAATAATTTTTTTATTAACTTTATTCTACTATGAAAACCTTTGATTTATCTATAATTAGCTTTTTCAAAAACTTAACTCTTGTTTTCCGATAAGTTTACTATGAATTAAGGGATAATTATGTTATAATTTTTTTATTATTTTTAAAAATACATATAATTTAGAGGTGATTGAATGCAACAAGCAACAAACTTAAAAAAAGTATTAGGCTTTACGGATGTAATGGGTATTGCTATAGGTCAAATTATCGGTGCTGGCGTCATGTCGCTAACAGGCATTGGCATACAAATGACCGGAAGTGGTATCACACCCGCATTTATCTTATCCGCAATCATTACATTACTAACGATGTTCCCAATTGCCATATTAGGATCCACATTACCTACGACTGGTGGTATGTATCAGTATACAAGTCGTTTATTGTCCCCTAAAATCGGGATATTTTGGTTATTATTATTCATCTTTTTACAGGTTACATTATCTTTATATGCTTTATCATTCGCACAATACTTAGAAGGACTCTTACCAGGTATTCCTGTTAGACTTGTTGCTTTTGCCTTACTTACCATTTTATTTATTGTTAATATCATTGGTATTAAGTCAGCATCTATCATTGGTAATTTAATGGTTGTCATTCTAATTATTGCTTTGTCTTGTTTTATCATTTTCGGTCTTCCACATGTGGATTTTGGTGTTTTTAATATGCATGCCATGCTTCCGGATGGATTCACAGGATTCTTTACTGCCGTTGGGCTTGTTTCGTTTGCAACTGGTGGCGCGCAAGTTGTTGCTGAATTAGGTGGAGAAATGAAAAATCCAAAAAGAGATATTCCAATAGTCATTATCATTGCAACTATATTTGTAGGTTTGTTATACGCTTTTATCGCTTCTATTGCTGTAGGGGTACTCCCAATTCCAGAGGTTTCTGGCAGACCATTAACGAGTGTTGCGCAAGAAGTCTTGCCGACCCCAGTATTCATCTTCTTCATGGTTGGGGGCGCAATGTTCGCATTAGCGACTACACTCAATTCAACGTTTACTTGGGTAACTAAAAGTTTATTAGTTGCAATACACGATGGTTATTTACCTAAACGTTTAGGTAGTGTGAACAAACGATTTGGTACACCTCATTGGCTTTTATTACTTTTCTACATTATTGGTGCATTACCTATTATTACAGGTATGTCACTAAATGTTGTAGCACAGTTAGGTACTGGGATTTCATTAATTGTTTTTGCTTTTCCAGCTTTAGCTTCTACGCAACTACCCAAAAAATATCCAGATGCTTATAAGCAATCGCCGTTTAAAGTACCCTATCCAATACTTGTAACGATGGCAATCATTGCTATTATTGTGCTATTGTATCAATCTTATTTATTAATTTCTGATTTAAAAATAGGTTATATTATTGGTACATTAATTTATATTTTACTTTCCGCTATTATTGCGCAAGTTTCTAATAAGAAAAATAAAATTGCACTTAGCGATATTCATTTTAATACAGCCCAATCAATAGAAAAATCAACTTTATAAATTAAAAAAAGGACTTACATCCTCTCTTCTACATTGAGAATGTAAGTCCACTTTTATATACAAAGTACTGTTCATTTTATAAGTGTAATTGATTTACCTTAGGCTCTATTAAATTTAGTCATTTGCTTTAGACTAATGATTAAAATAAAAGCTACGAATGCGATGGCTGCAGTGAAGTACGTAGTTGCTAAAACATCTATTTTAGAAACAACTAGACCACCGACAATACCACCAATGCCGATACCCGCATTTAAACTAGACATATTCCAACTCATCACTTGGCTTGTATCACCTTCAACATGTTCTATAATACCACTTTGAACAGCTGGATTTGTACTCCATTGCATGATATTCCATATGAAGATAATCATTAATAATACGCCTGTCACTGATAAGAATAAATTCAACAGTAACATCATCGTGATAAATATAATAGTGGCAATCGTTAGCCAACGTTTACTCGTCAATTTATCTGAAAGGAACCCACCCATCGATGTTCCAATAACACCTGCAACACCATTGATTAATAATACAATCGATACGAAGGATAAGTCATGACCACTTGATAACATAAGTGGATTAATATAAATAAATGTCACAGAATTTGCAACTAGCAATAAGAATGTGATAGCTAAAAACTTAGCGACTTCTCCTGGTCTAAGTATTTTAGAATAATTACTTTCACGCTGCTTAGTACTAGACTCTGTATTTACCGTTTGATATTGAGGTTGTGGTACATAGAAATACATCAATATACCTACTAACACACTTACAAAGACAATAAATAAGAATGTATATCTCCATCCAACTAAGTCACCGATAATTGTCCCAATTGGTACACCAAGTACATTTGCGCCACTAAAGCCTGAATAAACAATACCTATCATTTTCCCTCGATGTTGTGGCGCAGTTAATAAAGCTGTTAGCGCTAATATTTTAACCACGATAAGTGCTGCTGCTGCAGATGATATGATGCGTCCAAATACTAAAATAGAAAAATTAGGTGCAAAAGCAATGATCATATTTCCGACAATAAAAACAAGCAATGCATATAATAATACAGGTCTTGGAGAAAACCGATTCGTTAATTTCACTAATATAGGTCCTGCAATGGCAAATGTGATGGCATAAAGCGTCACTAACTGTCCAATAATCGCTTCCGAAACATGCAAGTCAATGCTCATCAAATTCATAATCCCTGCAACCATCATTTCAACCATACCTACGATAAAGATACTCAAAATAAAGGTGGCAATTCTCATAATCGACATCTTTTCACTCCTCCCTTAAATTAAGATGTAAATTTTTACATAACTATTACATTATAAACCATACGTCAACACGTTTGAACACTTCTGAATTTGCTCTCACAGCAAATATCCAACCATACAAAAAAAGAACCTGAGACATCAATAGATATCTCAGATTCGTGTTTATATTGAAACATAACAATAAAGCTCTGCTCAATTCTTTTTAAAATTTTTATTAAAATGCTGAACAGTGCTTTATATACTCGCCGTCTATCCAATATTTATGCGTCTTCTTGGTTTAAATGTCTACTTATCAGTTGATCGCGGTGATTAAAGAATTGTTTATAACTTAAATAAGTCGCAATAAGCGCAGACATAATCGTCGCAGTTGTGTGAATAAAGACAACCATTAATTGAAATTTAACAGCTTGTAACGGCTCTACGCCTCCAATAATTAAGCCGGTCATCATACCTGGTATCGAAACAATGCCATACGTTTTAACGGAATCAATTGTTGGTACAATCGCCGTTTTCACACTATTACGTATCGTTTCTTTAGAAGATAATTTGGGATTCGCACCAAGTGCTAACTTAGATTCAATTTGGCTCATTTCTTTCACAAATTCTCTATCTAAATTTTGATAGGCTAAATTTATAGCAATTAAACCATTACTACCTAGCATACCTGCAATCGGTATCACTTCATTAGGCTTAAACTCTATCGCCCCTGTTAAAACGACACCAACTAGAGGTAACGCTACACCAACAAAAATGGAAACAAACGAAATCCAAAATACATGATGCATTACTGGAGATGCTCTACTAATTGTATTCCACGAAGCATTAATAATAATGACTAGTACAAATACGATTAATAGCCATGTTTGATTCACACCAAATATAAAATGCAATAGAAAGCCGAGAATAATTAATTGAATAATTGCTCTAACCGTCGCAATTAATAAATCTTTAATAATATGTAATTTTTCTTTGTAAGAAACAATAATCGGAAAAAGTAAGAGGAGACCCGTTAATGCTAGTGCAGTTGTACTCATGATAAACGCTCCTCCTTATCGATTTTGCCATCCACAATTCTAATTTTCTTTTTAAAATGTCTATTACTTTGATCATTACTATGTGTAATCCATAAAATAGCAACGCCTTCATCAGCCAATTTAAAGATTAAGGATTCTATTTTTTCACTATTATGCACATCCAAAGCACTTGTCGCTTCATCTAGAAGCAATACCTTTGGTGTGTACATGAGTTGTCTCGCTATCGTAATACGTTGTCTTTCACCACCGGATAAATGTTCAACACGTGTATTAAAATTATAATGACCTAAACCTACTGTTTTCAATAAACGTTTAGCTTGTTTACGATCGAATTTATCTTGTCTAACTTCTGCTGGAAAAGCTAGATTTTCTCCGATAGTTCTATCAAATAAATCACTTTCTTGTAATAGATAACTTACATTCATACGTAGTTGTTCTGGGTTTATTTGTTCGTAAGGCTTATCATTTAAATATAGTTCTCCTTTTGTTGGGCTAATCAAATTACTAATCAAACGCAACAATGTACTTTTACCACTTCCGGAAGGCCCTACAATTGCTATCGTATCGCCTGCCTCAATTTTTAAATTTATATCATTGATAATATCCCGGTTATCTATCTTATATGTTATGTTTTTTAGTTCTAACATAGAAGCCCACCTTTTTTAATTTCTCGCATTACTATTCCCTAACTTTTCAATTTTAATAGCTTGTTTCATCAATAAGCTCAAAAATCATTTATTTTAAAATAACGATAGCTATAAATGATATGAGATTATTTAATGCATGTAATGTTATTGAAACGGCCAAATTCATTCCGCTCTTCACATATACAAAGGCTAAACCAGCCCCAATGATGAGATAACTACCGATTTCAAATAGTGATGTTGCACCTAACACATGCACACTTGCAAATAATATCGTTGAGAGTATCGAGGCAACAGTATATGTTATCTTTTTGCCTAACTCATGAATAATTAAATGTCTAAATAATAGTTCTTCGATGATTGGTGTGAGTATGACAATATCTATAAATAGAAATGGTAACATCCAATTATTTTCAAACATTTTTTCTAAAAGCATTTGATTTTGAGTTTCTGTATATTGCAATCCTTTAGGTAAAAATTCCATCATCCAATCATATAAACTATTTAATCCAAGTGTGACAATATAAGTCGCCACGATGATAAACAGATATTTAGGGATTGCAAGAATGCGTTGGTTGGAAATCGGTATTAAACGATCTTTTAAATGCATTGCATAAAAACTAACTAATATAACGATTTCGGCAAGCAAGCCACCCATAATTAGTATGTTTTCATCAGTTACAAAAGTTTCATTTTTAAAATTAAATACTGAATAGACAATATATATAGCAGCAAATAACAAGAGTGGCATGATGTTATTCGCTAATAAATAAATTGGAATAAGCCAAAAATCTCTTTTTACAATTTTTTTGTTATCCCAAACACTTATATCTTGCTGATTATTATTTTTTAATTCGGTTGATTTCTCAGTCATATGACACCTTCCTAATTCGTACATATACTAAATATATCATGTCTACTTATAGTGTATATACAAATTATTAAATTTTTTATCAACTTCCTTTCTAAAATATTATAATCTCAAATAACTTACTTATTCAACTCACTATATTATTGTAATATGTTCATTTTGTTGTACTATATAATTAACATAAGGGGGGGCTGATTTTTATGACTATATTAACTACCTTGCAATTTATCGTTAATATTATAATTGTATTCTTTTTATTTAGTGTTCTGGTAATGGGGGCAGTGTTACTTTTTAAAGATAAACGACAAAAGCAACATAGTGTGCTACGCAATTATCCACTACTTGCACGCATACGTTATTTTGGAGAAAAAATTGGGCCTGAATTACGTCAGTATCTATTTTTGGCTGATACCAAAGGTAAACCATTTACAAGAAATGATTTTACAAATATTGTCGTTGCGGGTAAATATAATTCTAGAATGACAAGTTTTGGAACACAACATGATTATGAAGATGGTTTTTATATACAAAACACGATGTTTCCTTTACAAACAGCTGAGTTACATATCGACCAATCACCTATGATTTCTTCTTTTATTTATAAAATTGATAACGAACGCTTGTTTAACCGTGATGAACATAGAACAAAAGTTGAAATAGATCCTTACTATTTATCAGATGAAGACCAAATTATATTAGGTGCTCAACTTAAGCATCCATTTAAAATAAAACGTTTAGTAGGTCAATCAGGTATGAGTTATGGCGCTTTAGGTAGCCGTGCTATCACTGCCCTTTCAAAAGGGCTGGGTCAAGCTGGTACATGGATGAACACGGGCGAAGGTGGTTTATCGGAACATCATCTATCTGGAAACGTTGATATTATATTTCAAATTGGACCAGGCTTATTTGGTGTTCGTGATAAAGCAGGAAAGTTTGACCAACAAGCCTTTATCGATTTATCCCATAATCAACATATTAAAGCATTTGAAATCAAATTAGCACAAGGCGCCAAAACACGTGGTGGCCACATGCAAGGCAACAAAGTCACAGAAGAAATCGCTTCTATAAGAAAAGTAGAACCTTGGGTGACAATAAACTCACCTAACCGTTTTGAGCATATCGACAGTCCAGATGCCTTATTGAATTGGGTCCATGAATTACAACAAACCGGACAAAAACCTGTTGGCTTTAAAATGGTCATTAGCAAAGTATCTGAAGTAGAAAACCTTGTTCGTACAATGGTTGAAAATCAGCAATATCCTAATTTCATTACCATCGACGGAGGAGAAGGCGGTACTGGTGCAACATTCCAAGAATTAGAAGATGGTGTCGGCTTACCTCTATTTACAGCGCTTCCTATTTTAACAGCATTATTGGAAAAATATGGTATTAGAGATCAAATTAAAGTTTTTGCATCAGGCAAATTGATAACGCCAGATAAGATAGCTATCGCATTAGGACTTGGCGCAGACTTGGTAAACATCGCCCGTGGCATGATGATTAGTGTTGGGTGTATTATGAGCCAACAATGTCATATGAATACTTGTCCAGTAGGTGTGGCAACGACTGATCCTAAACGTGAAAAAGGATTAATCATCGATGAGAAAAAATATCGTGTCACTAATTTTATTACAAGTTTACATGAAGGCTTATTTAATATTTCTGCAGCTATAGGCGTAGATTCCCCTACAAAAATTACAAAAGAACATATTATCATTAAAAATAAAGATGGTGGTATCCAATCTATACAGGACTATAAATTAAAATTAATTGAACACGCTTAACTGATTAAGTTCGCTAAAGTTAAAGTAAATAATAAGCATTGAACTACTCAATACTTTTGCAATTCACATGATTTAATCCAAGCTAAGCCAAAAAAATCTCAAGCGTTAAATTTAACGCTTGAGATTTTTTTATTTTATAGATTACTTTAATTTAGAAATAGCTTCATTTAACAATGACTCAATTTTATCTTGTTCATCTTTTAACGGGTTAAATTCAAATTTTTTGTCATTAATAAATACAGTGGGTATCCCTTTAATACCGCGTTCAAAAGTTTCTTCATTGATTGCTAAAGAGCGTTCATCTGCATCTTTTTGAGGTGTTAAATTAAATTCATTTGCCATTTTATCTTCAACAGTGGCAAAACTTGCTTTCCATTGATCTTGTGTATCGTATAATTGGCGAATAATTGCTAATGTTTCTTCAGGATTGTCATAATTTAAATGAATGTTTGCAACTGTTCCTTTTAATAATGCTTGTTTTGTTTTATCAAAATGTTTAACGACATGTTGCACTTCACCTGACTCAATATAAGGTGTGAGTGCATGATCTGCTGCTTTAAAATAGTTCTTGCAGAACGGACATGCAAAATTGATAAACGACTCAATTGTTATTGGCGCATTTTTCGAACCAAATGTTAGATGTTTAACTTCTGTCATAATTAATCCCTCCACTTTATCTATAATACTATTGAAACATGACACATTACATATTGCACTCATTTAGTCTTAGTATTTTAGTAAGGATTAACAATCATTGTTGTTTCTTATGATTTGAATTTGTATTCAATCAAAAAACTATATTATTAAATTCTAAATGGTAAAATATAGATACACATTAATTTTTAAGGGGGAATTCTTATGAATGATTCAGTAAAATTACTAAAATCACTAACGGATGTCGATGGCATTGCTGGACACGAAATGGCAGTCAAAGAATTAATGAACGATTATTTAACACCCGTAAGCGATGAAATTATCGAAGACAATCTTGGTGGTATTTTTGGTAAAAAATCAGCTACTAATGGAGATAAAACATTAATGGTTGCAGGTCATCTAGACGAAGTTGGTTTTATCGTTACTAAAATTGATAACAATGGTTTCTTAAAATTCACACCCATTGGCGGTTGGTGGAACCAGGTCATGCTTTCGCAAAAGGTAACGATTACAACAGATGAAGGTAAAAAAATCAGAGGTATCATCGGTTCAAAACCCCCTCACGTATTATCACCAGAGGAACGTAAAAAAACAATTGATATGAAAGAAATGTTTATTGATATTGGTGTTAAGAGTAAAAAAGAGGCAGAACAATTTGGCATCGAAATCGGTAATATGGTGACGCCATACAGTGAATTCGAAACATTGGCTAATCAAAAATACTTAACTGCTAAAGCATTTGATAACCGCTATGGCTGTGCACTTGCCATAGATGTATTACAAAATTTAAAGAATGAAGCAATAGATATCAACTTGGTGGCTGGCGCAAATGTACAAGAAGAAGTCGGTCTGCGTGGCGCCAAAGTTGCTGCCAATAAAATCAAACCTGATTTGGCAATTGCCATTGATGTTGCCATTGCTTATGATACGCCAGGTATGTCAGGTCAAGTCAGTGATACGGCTATTGGTAATGGGCCGGTTGTGATTATTATGGACGCATCCAACATTGGTCATGTTGGTTTCACAAAACATATTAAAGACGTAGCTAAAAAACATAATATTACTGTTCAATTAGATACCACTGCTGGTGGCGGTACTGATGCCGGCAGCATTCATGTCGCTAATGAAGGCACACCAACCGTCTCTATCGGGGTTGCATTGCGTTACATGCATTCTAATGTGTCCGTTTTACACACAGATGATTATAAAAATTCGGTAGCGCTTGTAACTGAGATTGTAAAATCATTAAATAATGATGTTGTCGATCAAATTATCTGGTAATATTCGCTAACCTAATTATAAATTAAAATCCACACAGAGACTGAGTTTAATCAGTTACTGTGTGGATTTTACTACATTTCACATTCGTTCATAAAAACAGCTACCAAATTATTTCGTTGTATTTTTCCAACTATCATCACTTAACATTTCTCCTGGCCATGTATACGCCATAACACCACCATCTATTGTGATAGACTCACCCGTTATAAATGAACTGTCATCAGACGCAAGGAAGGCTACAAGTTTGCCAACTTCTTCAGGTGTTCCTAATCTACCTAATGGTGTAACCCATTTTTGATTATCTCTAAATGCTTTACCCGCTTCATCTTCAGCCGTACCTGTTAATTTATCTACAAGTGGTGTTTCAATCGTACCTGGTGAAATAGCATTTGCTCTAATATTTTCACGACCATATTCAATCGCAGTCGAACGCGTGAAATTAATGACCCCACCTTTGGCTGCATTATAACCTGAACGATTTAAATCTGCAGCTAATCCAGAAAATGATGCCGTATTGATAATCGAACCGCCCTCATCCATCATAAGCGGTAGTAAAAATTTAGTCATTAAAAATGTACCTCTTAAATCAACACCTAATATCTTATCGAATACTTCAACTGGATATTCATGAATACGCCCCGCCGCATTATCAACACCAGCGTTATTAAAGAGCACGTCTATTTTTCCATACTTTTCTTTAATTGCTTGAGCAAAGCGTTCAACTGCGTGCGCATCGGACACATCGACGATATAACCTGAAGCTGTATTGCCTGCATTATTGATTTCTTTGACAGTGTCATGCACTTTTTCTGAAATATCCACTGCCAATACATGCGCACCTTCATTCGCTAATACTTTTGCTGAGGCAGCACCAATACCTGTACTTGCACCTGTCAAAATAGCGATTTTGTTATTTAATCTTCCCATCATTCATCACTTCTCCTATCTAAAAAATGTATTTCCAGTTCTGTAAAAAACGTTTCTTTATATAATTACCTTTTCTAGAAAATTGAAACTTGATTACGCTTTTTGATACTTTTTTACATGCATATGTGTAAATTTTTTCTTAAGCACATATTTATTTTCAGAATATTTGTTCAATTAAAAAGATTATTCTGATATACTTACGCTAACTTAATTAGGAGGTAGTACATATGACTTCAAATACAAAGCATAAACCGACACTCGTAGATAGATTTTTAAATATTGTAGAAAAAGTTGGTAATAAACTACCTGATCCTAGTATTTTATTTTTCTTGATGTGCTTAGGACTTGCTATTATCACATGGATTGTTTCACTATTTCACATCACCGTAAAACACCCTGGTACAGGAGATACAATTGCTATTAAGAGTATTTTAAGTAAAGACGGTCTAATGATGATATTAAATGATGCTGTGAAGAATTTTTCTGAATTCCCAGCTCTAGGTCTCGTATTAGCTGTTATGCTTGGTGTAGGTGTGGCTGAAAAAACAGGTTATTTTGACAAATTAATGGTTCAAGTTGTACATAAAGCACCTAAAAAATTTATCGTTCCAGTCATCATACTTATTGGAATCTTAGGTAATGCAGCTGGTGATGCTGCACCTATCGTTTTACCCCCGTTAACTGCCATGGTATTTATTAAATTGGGATATCATCCTATTGCAGGATTAGCGATGGCATACGCATCAGCCATTGGTGGGTTTTCAGCAAATATCATGATCGGTATGTCAGATGCCTTATTATATGCATTTACTGAACCTGCGACTAAAATTGTTTCTGACAATGTTCATGTCAATGTGGCCATGAATTGGTATTTTATTGCTGCAAGTGTACTTGTTTTACTCCCCGCCGTTTATTGGGTAACTATGCGCTTTGTTATTCCAAGATTAGGTTCATACGACGACTCAAATTCTGATATTCAAGTTGATGATGAAAATACTGGACTGACAACAGAAGAAAATCGCGCTGTATTTTGGGCAAATATAAGTTTTTTCATCATGATTGCGTTACTTATTATTTTAGCTATACCTCAAGGCAGTTTTTTAAGAAATGCTAAAACAGGTAGCTTACTTAACGATGCCCCTATTATTAATGGCGTTGGGCTAATTATCCTTGTTTTATTCTTAGTACCTGGTTTAGTTTATGGTTTAATGATGAAGGAATTTAAAAACTCTAAAGATTTAGGTAAAATGTTAGCTGATTCTATGTCGTCGATGGGTTCATTTATCGTCATCGTATTTTTTGCAGCACAACTACTAGCATTTTTAGAATGGAGTAATTTAGGCGTTATCGTTGCTGTTAAGGGAGCCGCCTTATTACAAGGTCAAAATGGCATCATACTTATCTTAGGCATTATTTTGTTAAGCGCAATCATCAATTTATTGATTGGTAGCGCTTCTGCCAAATGGGGCATTTTAGCACCTATTTTTATACCTATGCTCATGCTTGTAGGTTTCCATCCTGCTTTCACACAAATGCTTTATCGCATCGGAGATTCAATAAGTAATCCGATTACACCGATGATGCCCTACCTACCACTGTTATTATCATATGCACAAAAATATGATAATAACATGAAGTTAGGTTCATTATTATCGAGTCTAATGCCTTATACAATTGTGTTAAGTATCGTATGGCCTTTATTTATGATTATCTGGTATTTATTAGGTTGGCCATTAGGTCCAGGCAGTCCTTTACAGGTTAAATAAACGATTATAACCAAGCATACAAGTAGCGATGTTACTGTATGCTTGGTTTTTTTCATCATTATCATTCAAACAATTGACTTATTTGTATTTACATTGGACAATATGAAAATTTTTAATCACAAATTTTATTTTTTAATGTAATATATAGGAAAGAACAGGGTAAACAAAATAGAGCATATGATAGAACCTCATTTTTTACATAGGAGGCAAACATGGAACGTATAGGATTAATTGATATCGGTTCAAATACAATCAGGTTAGTTATTTTCGAATTTGATAAAAAAACAGGTCTAAACGAATTATTGAACATTAAAACACCAGCAAGGCTAAGCCAATATTTAACAAAAGATTTGGCGATGAACAACGAAGGTATTGAAGTATTAACTAAGACATTAAGCAGTTTTAAAACTGTAGCAGATAAGTTTGAAGTAACTGAATTACATCCCATTGCTACAGCGGCAATTAGACAATCAACAAACAGAAACAAAATTATTGAAAACATCAAAAAAGAACTGAATATAAAAATCAAGTTAATACCTGAAGAAGAAGAAGCATTTTATGGTTTTTATGCCATTACTCATACCACAGACATCCAAGATGGTGTTTCTGTCGACATCGGTGGTGGTTCTACAGAAGTTACACTTTTTAAAGACAAAAAGTTAATAGAAGCACACAGTTTTCCATTTGGTGTCGTCACTTTACAGCGTAAATTCTTTGACGGTAAAGATCATAATGATAAATCTTCAATCAAAGATATGGAGAAATTTTTATCTAAACAATTTGATCAACTCGCTTGGTTAAAAGACCAAGAAGTCGCTTTAGTTGGGATAGGCGGTTCAGCTCGTAATGTTGCACGCATCCATCAATCTGAACATTCATACCCTATTGGCGGTGTCCATAATTATACAATGACGGACGATAATATCGATGAGGTATATTCTATACTTAAAAAAAGTTCTCGTGATGAATTGAAAGACATCGATGGTTTAAGTAGAGATCGTGTAGATATTATACTGCCTGCTGTCTCCGTCTTTAAAGTACTGTTTAATAAAATAGAAGCTTCGCAGTTTACATTTTCTCGTAAAGGTTTACGCGAAGGCTATGCCATGAATATTATTAGTGAGCGTTATCCAACAGAATTTAAAAAAGAAAACATTAGAAAAGATGCCCTTTTCCACTTAGCTAATGAATATGGCATAGAGGAATCGAGCGCAAATCAACGTGTTAAATTGGCACAGTCTTTATTAAAACAACTTATCAATTTAGATAAAATTGAGGTATCAGATGACGAAAAAACATTATTTGCCGAGGGTGCTTACCTGTATTACTTAGGTAGATTTATTGATTCAGATTCTAGTTCACCGCACACATATTATATTATTGCTAACTCTATGATTGATGGTTTCAAACATGAGGACCGCGTTAAATTAGCATTGCTTGCAAGTTTTAAAAATAAATCACTGTTAAAATTCTTTAGTCATGAGACGGAATGGCTACGTGGTAAAGAATTGGATAATGTTCAATCACTTGGTGGCATTATAAAATTTGTTAATGCGCTCAACATCTCTCATACAAGTGCTGTTGAGTCGATAGATTTAAAAGAAAAAGATGGCGAGTATACATTATACGTTTACTATAATGGTGCACCAATTGCTGAAGAATATCAGTCACTTCGTCAAAAAAAACATATTGAGAAAATTTTAAAAGAAAATCTTTCTATTATCTTTACAAAATCTTAAAATTCATATGATACGGTATACGTAGCAAAATATGTATTTTAGACTACAACGAGGTGTATAAAGCGTTATGCATAGAAATTTGGGAGATAAAGACTTAAATTTACCGCAATATTATAATAATAGAGAGCTTAGTTGGTTAGATTTTAACTACCGTGTATTACAAGAAGCACAAGATAAGAACAACCCACTATTAGAACAACTTAACTTTATCTCTATATTTAGTTCGAATTTAGATGAATTCTTTATGGTTCGCGTAGCGGGCTTACAAGATCAAGTCAAAATGGGATACGATAAACCTGAAAACAAAGCACAATTAACACCTAAGCAACAACTCGATCAAATTAAGCTAAAGAACAAGGAAATTGTTGATTTACAATACAAGCGTTATAACGAATTAATTGATGACTTAAAACAATATCAAGTAGAAATCATAAAACCAGAACAACTACCTGACGATTTATTGCCTCAACTTGAATCAGAATTTAAGTATGGCATCTTGCCAACACTAACGCCCTTAGGGATTGATGCTTATCATCCTTTCCCTAAATTAAATAATAAAAGCTTGAATATTTTTGTAGATATCGATACAGAAGATGATATTAATTCTGCTATCGTTCAAATACCTTCACTTATTTCTCGATTTTATTCATTTAACAAAGGTGATAAACAATATATCATTTTGATTGAAGATATTATCACCTACTTCATTAACGACTTATTTTCAGGATATACGGTCTTGAACACATTTACGTTTAGAATCACACGTAATGCTGACTTAACTATTCATGAAGATGGCGCAGAAGATTTATTAATAGAAATTGAGCGCTTCTTAAAAGAGCGTAAACGTGGTACTGCTGTACGTTTAGAAGTAGATGGCCGACAAGCGACACATGAGGATATTGTGTGGATTATCAACCAACTAGATGTGCACGATAATGAAGTCTATTTTGTAGATGGGCCTCTCGATTTAACCATGTTGACTGATTTAGTTGACCACCTATCCAATAAGCTGAAATATTTGAAATATAATAAATATGTCCCACAAATACCTCAATCTCTAGGAAATCACAATATTTTTGATTTATCTTTAAAAAGAGATATCTTCTTCCACCACCCATATGAATCATTTGAACCTATTGTTGATTTTATACGGGAAGCAGCTGAAGATCCAAATACTATTGCAATAAAACAAACACTCTATCGTGTAAGTAAGGATTCTCCTATTATTAATAGTTTGAAAAATGCAGCTGAAAATGGCAAACAAGTCACTGTGCTTGTCGAATTAAAAGCACGTTTTGATGAGGAAAACAACGTACATTGGGCAAGAATGTTGGAAGATGCAGGTTGTCATGTTATTTATGGTATGACACATTTGAAAACACATAGTAAAATTGCACTCGTTGTTAAGCGAATGAATAATAAATTAACTTCATTCATTCATTTAGGTACTGGTAACTATAATGATAAAACAGCGAATATTTATACCGATATGGGACTGATCACAACGAATGCTGAAATTGCTGAAGATGCGATTAATTTCTTCAATTATTTAAGTGGCTATTCAGTAAAACCTGAATATAACAAATTGATTGTCGCACCTTTCGATATTCGTGATGTCTTTTTAGCTAGAATAGATAACGAAATCAAATCACATCGTGAAAATGGTAACGGTAAGATTATCATGAAAATGAACTCATTAACGGATAAAGATATCATTCTTAAATTGTTTGAAGCATCCTGTGCAGGAGTAAAAGTTCAATTGATCATTCGTGGTATTTGTTGTCTCAAGCCAGGTGTTCCAGGAATCAGTGAAAACATTGAAGTCGTAAGTATCGTTGGTAGATTCCTAGAACATTCACGCATCTATCATTTCCATAATAATGGCGACGACATCATATATCTTTCTTCCGCCGATGCAATGACTAGAAATATGATTAAACGTGTAGAAATTTTATTCCCAGTTGAAGATAAAGATATTGCGAAACGTTTATTAGATTATATGAACTTACAACTCTCAGATAACCAAAAAGGACGTTACCAAGATGAATTAGGTCAATATCATTATATTGAAAATAATTTATCACCTTTAAATTCTCAAGCATTTCTAATGAAAGAAGCTATGGATTATGGCCAACAATTAAAAGAGGATAATACACGCCCACAAGTTATGTCTGTTAACGAGCGTAAAGGCTGGTTTACTAAAATACGTAAGCAATTCAGAAAGTAATTTGTTAGTAAGATAGCTTAGACAAAGCAGTCATTTTAACTAGTCCACAAAGAGTCAGGAACATTCAAAGTTGTTCCTGACTCTTTTTTGTTTATATTTCATCAATCATTTTTCTAACTTACAATTAAAATAAGCAATCACGCTAATTTGTAAAAATATTATCGTTCACTCTGTGTAAACCCATTTTTAAATCGAGTCAATGGTTCTAACTACAATAACCAATATCATCATATTATATCGGCGAATCAGGCGATTTCATCTATTTCTTGTTATAATTAATGTAGCGTGAAATTTATATTTCGTACTGTTATTAAAATGATACGGAGGTATTAATATGAACGATTTAGCAACACTTAAAAAAGATTTCCCTCTCATAGATAGTATGCAAAATTATAAGCCTATTTTTTGGGAAAACACAAATTTTCGTAAACCAGCGTCATTAGCGTTTACTTTAAAAGATATGGAAGACGCTGCGCAACGACTTGAACGATTTAGTAGTTACATAAGCACTGTATTCCCAGAAACGGAAAATAATCATGGCCTTATTGAATCACCTTTAAAACACATACCTTTTATGCAAAATACTTTGACAAACTTAGAGTCCTTACCCACTGAAGGTAAGCTATGGCTAAAATGTGATAGTCACCTCGCTATATCTGGATCAATTAAGGCGCGCGGTGGTATCTATGAAGTACTTAAATTAGCTGAAACGATAGGGATGCAAGATGGCGATTTAAAAGAGACAGATGATTATCGTGTACTGGCTGAGCAAAAATATCAAGGTCTGTTTAGTAAATATAATGTTGCCGTTGGTTCAACCGGTAATTTAGGATTAAGTATCGGTATTATGAGTGCAAAACTGGGCTTTAAAGTGACGGTTCATATGTCTACAGATGCACGTCAGTGGAAGAAAGATCTTTTGAGGTCACGTGGTGTGGAAGTCATAGAACATCAGTCAGATTATCAGTACGCTGTAGCAGAAGGAAGAAAACATGCTGAAAACGATCCTACCTGTCATTTTGTGGATGACGAAGGTTCATCTGACTTGTTTTTAGGATATACAGTCGCTGCATTAAGATTAAAAGCACAATTAGCTGCTGAAAATATACAAATAGATGCTGAACACCCTCTATTTGTCTACATACCTTGTGGTGTCGGTGGTGGCCCAGGAGGAGTGACGTTCGGTCTAAAACAAGTCTTTGGAGAACATGTTTATTGTATTTTTACTGAACCAACACATGCCCCTTGTATGTTATTAGGTATGATGACGCAATTACACGATAAAATTTCAGTTAAGGATATTGGCATTGATGGAAGCACAGATGCGGATGGTTTAGCAGTTGTACGTCCATCTCGCTTAGTCGGGCAAATTATGAATACGTTACTCTATGGTATACAGACTGTATCTGATAGCGAAATGTATCGTTATCTATATCTTTTAAGTGAAAAAGAAGATATCTTTATTGAGCCCTCTGCCGCGTCAGGGTTTGCTGGCATTAAATCAGCAATAACATTAGCCAAACAACAGGGCGTCCAAATGAATCAAGCAAATCATATTGTATGGGCAACTGGTGGTAATATGGTGCCTAAAGAAGAAATGCTAAAATATGTTAATCATGGTAAATCTTGCTTATAAGTATTAATCCCTTGCACTTTTTTAAATGCAAGGGCATTTTTATACCGCTTAACCAAAAACATTTTCAGAATATTTATTGAATTCTAAAAATAAATGTGTTAAAGTATTCTTTATTAATTTACTTTAGTTCGGTAGAGAAACAAAGTATATGCAAAGGATGGTTTTAATATGGATGCAGCAACAATCATTAATAACAAAGAAAAAGAACTTAACTTTTTAAAGCATTTTCAACAAGCTGACTTTAACTTAGTAGATTTTAGCTTTATTGAATCTCTAGCTTGGCAAACATTGAATAAAGATGATTTACAGCAAATGACTGAAAGAAGTTTCTGGCAACATGACCATCATATCTTTGCATTACGTAATGATTTCACCGACCAATTATTGCGTTATTACAGTAATTATCCTCCGCGTCATCAAAAAGTAGTTTATGCGGGACCGATTGTTCGTGATAACCATGTCTATACGCAATTGGGTATCGAACATTACAACCCTACCATAACGGATATGCAGGAAGATTTTATGACGTTTTATAAATATATACAACAATATCTTAATGACGATATCGATTTTGTCATTTTAGGACATTATCAACTTATCGATTTACTGTTAACTACTAAAGAACAAACAATAACGATTTTAAAATTAGTACAAGAGCGTAATATTTCAGAACTTTCATCCGAACTTGGCACTTCTCATGCGCTTGTTCAATTATTGACAACAAAAACAACGGATCAATTAGATTTACTAAGTCAACTCTTTCCTTACGATCATCGTACAATACAAGCTTTGCGTCGTTGGGAACAGTGGTTTAAGTCATTAAATGTAAAAGATATACATTTAGATATCACACCACAACCGCCTCGTTCATATTACAAAGGTGCATTTTTAAAATGTTATCTAAAAAATGATAAAAACCACCAACTTACGGGAGGTTTCTACAAAGGTGAATTAGATGGTTTTGGATTAGGTTTTATATTATAAATAAAAGGAGTTCTTATTATGCTTACAGTAGCTATAGCCAAAGGTCGATTATTAAAAAGCTTTATTACTTATTTAAAACAAGCTAATGAACAAGAACTAGTAGATGCATTAGAAAAACGAGAACGTCAATTATTAATTTCTGTAGGATCTATTCAAATCGTATTAGTTAAAGGTAGCGATGTCCCTATTTATGTAGAACAAGGTGTAGCTGATGTCGGGATTGTTGGCAGTGATATTTTAGAAGAAGGAAATTATACAATTAATAATTTGGTGGATTTACCATTTGGAGATTGTCATTTTGCTTTAGCTGCTAAACCAGAAACTTCTTCTTTCAATAAAATTGCTACGTCGTATGTAAAAACTGCACGTGCCTACTTCGAAGCACAAGGTATAGATGTAGAATTGGTAAAACTATCAGGTTCTATTGAATTAGCTTGTCTCGTAGAAATGGTGGATGGAATAGTAGATATTGTACAGACTGGTACAACACTAAAATCAAATGGCTTAGTTGAAAAAGATACGATTAAACCCATTAACGCGAAACTTATCACAAATAAGCAATCCTATTTTAAAAAATCATCTGAAATTGATGCTTTTTTATCAACACTGGAGGTGTCACTCATTGATCATAGATAAAACGCTATTTTTGAAAAAGTATTTAAACCAATCTTCCTTAAATGAAGACCTATACCCCATCGTAAAGGATATTTGCGAAAACGTCAGACTTCACGGAGATGATGCCCTCAGAAATTATAATCAACAGTTTGATCAGGTAGAGACTTGCAATTTAGAAGTCGCTTATCAAACTTTAGAAAATGCCTATAATCGCCTAGACAGTGATTTACGTGAGGCCTTACAACAAAGTCACGCGCGTATTCAATCTTACCAAGAATCCATTAAATGGACTAAGCAACAAGGCACATCAGATTGTTATGAATTGTATCATCCTTTAGAACGCGTTGGCGTATATGTACCAGGTGGTAAAGCCAGTTACCCATCAACCGTCTTAATGACAGTAACACTGGCAAAGGTAGCTGGTGTAAAAAATATATCTGTAGTCACGCCCCCACAACTAAATGGTATACCAGATATCGTATTAGCCGCCTGTTATATCTCAGGTGTCGATAACGTTTATCAAGTTGGAGGTGCTCAAAGTATTGCTGCCCTAGCTTACGGTACAGAAACATTGCCAAAAGTTGATAAAATTGTAGGACCTGGTAACCAATTTGTTGCCTATGCTAAGAAATACCTCTTTGGTCAAGTAGGAATTGATCAAATCGCGGGCCCTAGTGAAATTGCATTAATTATTGATGACTCTGCTGATTTAGACGCCATCGCATATGATGTATTTGCACAAGCAGAGCACGATGAACTTGCAAGAACTTTTGTCATTAGTGAAGATGAAGCATTATTAAAACAACTTGAACAAAAAATACAGCACATACTTCCTCAAATTGAACGTCAATCAATCGTTCAAGCAAGTTTAAATGATAACCATTTTTTGATACATGTGAATAACTTTAGCGAAGCGTGTGATTTAATGAATCTCATTGCACCAGAACATGCTTCAATACAAACAGTTTCACCACATGATTATCTAAATCATGTCCGTTACGTCGGCGCACTATTCTTAGGTTATTATTCACCTGAAGTTATTGGTGACTATGTCGCTGGCCCAAGTCACGTACTGCCAACCAATCAAACAGCTCGATTTACCAATGGTCTATCTGTTAATGATTTTTTAACACGTCATTCAGTGATAGATTTATCAAAAGATACATTCGATACCGTAGAACTGACTGCGCGTAAATTAGCCCATGTTGAACAATTATATAATCACGAACAATCCATAGAAATTAGAACATCAAAGGAGTTTAACGATGATAAGAATTAACAAAAATGAAAGCCCACTTCGCCCTTTAACAGAAGCACAACTCACATCGATTATACATCATGCTTCATTTAACTTTTATCCAGATGAAGAATATGAACGATTTAAGGCAGGTTATGCGCGTTATTATAATCTATCACCAGACCAAATTATTGCAGGTAATGGTTCTGATGAATTAATTCAAAAATTAATGCTTATCATGCCAGAAGGTCCAGCATTAGCACTTAATCCAGATTTCTTTATGTACCAAGCCTATGCCGACCAAGTTCATCGACCAATAGCGTTTGTAAATGCAGATAACGACTTAACATTTAATCTAGAAAATATATTAAGTCGCATTGAAACAGTGCAACCCGCATTCTTTATTATGAGTAATCCACACAATCCATCTGGCAAGCAGTATAATCTAACATTTTTAACTGCAATTGCAGATAAAATGAAAAATATTGGTGGTTATTTTGTTATTGATGAAGCTTATTTAGATTTTGGGGATGCCTACACGCTTGAATTGCAACCACATGTTCTTCAAATGCGTACCCTTTCAAAGGCATTTGGTATTGCCGGTTTACGTTTAGGCGTGTTAATTGGAACACCTGAGACGATTCAACTTATACAAAGTATTGAACATCCTTATCCATTAAACACACTCACTTTACACATTGCACTTTTCATGTTTGAACATATTGATAAGACACGCACATTCATTGAACATCAGCGTGCATTAGCTGTTAGATTAAGACAAATGTTCCAAGATAATGTTAGCGATATAATGAAAGTCTTCCCTTCATCAACTAACTTTGTCTTAACAAAAGGATCCGCAGCGCAAAGTCTTGGCCTTTATATTGAAGATCATGGCTTCTTACCTAGACGTTATGACGAACCAAACATGAACGATTATGTAAGATATTCCATCGCCACAGACGACCAGTTAGACCAATTAGAACAGCTCATTAAATCATGGAGGTCACAATATGATATTTCAAAAGAAACGTAAGACTGCAGAAACAGAGTTATCAATCATTTTAGCCGATGACAAACGAACAAGTGAAATTAACACAGGGGTTGGTTTCCTAAATCATATGCTCACACTCTTTACGTTTCATAGTGGGCTGTCAATTATAATTGAAGCAAATGGAGATACCGATGTAGATGATCATCACGTAACAGAAGATATTGGCATCGTACTAGGTCAGCTATTATTAGACATGATTCGAGAACGCAAATCTTTCCAAAGATATGGTGTGAGTTACATCCCTATGGATGAAACTTTATCTCGTGCTGTAGTTGATATTAGTGGACGCCCTTATTTATCGTTTAATGCCACTTTGAGTAAAGAAAAAGTAGGCACATTTGATAGCGAATTGGTTGAAGAGTTCTTCCGTGCTTTGATCATCAATGCACGTTTAACTACGCATATTGATCTACTTAGAGGCGGCAATACGCATCATGAAATTGAAGCCATATTTAAATCATTTGCCCGTGCATTAAAAATGGCACTTTCAGAAAATGATAATGATAACATCCCTTCATCTAAGGGTGTGATTGAGTGATTGCGATCATTGACTACGGATTAGGTAATGTAAAAAATGTTCAACGCGCAGTTCAGTATTTAGGATACGATGCGATATTGACCGATAAGTATAACGAAATTGCAAATGCTGATGTCGTCATCTTACCCGGTGTAGGTCACTTTAAAGATGCCATGCAAGCAATTAACGAGCGCGGTTTAGCAAATATAATCACATCCATTACGGATAAACCAGTGATTGGTATCTGTCTCGGTATGCAACTATTTTATCATTGGAGTGCAGAGGGTGATGTCAAAGGGTTAAATATTTTCCCGGGAAATATAATTCCAATACAGTCCCCTTATCCTGTACCGCATTTAGGATGGAATAATCTAATAAGTAAACACCCTTTATTATTACATGATGTTTACTTTGTCCATGCGTATCAAGCTGAAATGTCACAACATGTGGTTGCTTACACAGAATACGGCACAAAAATCCCAGCAATTGTGCAATATCAAAATTATATCGGCATTCAATTCCATCCAGAAAAAAGTGGTGATGATGGATTAGCAATACTTAATCAAGCACTGAAAGGCGGATTTCAAGATGATCAAACTATGGCCGGCAATTGATTTAATCAATGCTACTAGCGTGCGACTTACTGAAGGTAAATACGATTCAGAAGTTAAAATGGCGCGTAGCGCAGAAGAAAGTGTACTTTTCTACAATCAGTATCAGTGTGTAGACCGAATTCATATCGTCGATTTAATTGGTGCAAAAAATCAAGTATCCATCGAGAGTGACTATATCAATCAATTACGCTCACTGACTGATAAACCTATGGAAGTTGGCGGTGGTATTAGAGATAGAAATACCATTGACACTTACTTTAATAATGGTATTGATTATTGTATCATCGGCACCAAAGGTATAGAAGATTTAGCGTGGTTATCGCACATGACACAAGCATTTCCAAATCGTTTATATCTATCCATTGACGCTTACCGTCGACAAGTCAAAATTAATGGCTGGGAAGAAGATGCTGGCCTCGATATCTTTGATTTATTACAACAAGTAGAAGCTCTCCCACTCGGTGGTATCATTTACACAGATATTTCTAAAGATGGCAAACTCGAGGGCCCTAATTTCGAAATCACACAACAATTAGTTCAAGCAACTCAAAAACCAATTATTGCTTCTGGTGGTATTCGTCATCAACAAGATTTAGCCCAATTAGAATCCATTGGCGTTCATGCAGCCATTGTTGGCAAAGCTGCACACAACGCTACCTTCTGGGAGGGATTGTCATGATTAAAAAACGCATTATTCCATGCTTAGATGTCAAAGATGGTCGCGTCGTCAAAGGCATTCAATTTAAAGGCTTGCGTGATATTGGCAACCCTGTAGATTTTGCACTTTATTATAATGAACAAGGTGCTGATGAACTTGTTTTCTTAGACATTTCACGTACAGAAGCTGGACATGATCTTATACTTGATGTTATTTCGGAAACAGCAGAAAAACTTTTCATTCCATTGACAGTTGGCGGTGGTATTTCAACCATTGACGATATCTCTCAATTATTAAACCACGGTGCAGATAAAGTATCCTTAAATTCAAGTGCACTTAAAAATCCAAGTTTTATAAAGGAAGCCAGCGAAAAATTTGGACGACAATGTATATGTATCGCCATAGATAGCAATTACGATAGCGAACTAAATGATTATTTTTGTTACACACACGGTGGTAAACAGCGAACGGATAAACGCGTTTATGATTGGGTTCAAGAAGTTGAAGCCCTAGGCGCAGGTGAACTTCTCATTACAAGTATGACGCACGATGGTATGAAACAAGGTTTTGATGTCTCACACTTACATGAAATTGAAAAACTTGTGAATATTCCCGTTATCGCTTCTGGTGGTGGCGGAAATCCTGAACATTTCGTTGACTTGTTTAAAGAAACAAACGTTTCAGCGGGACTTGCGGCAAGCATATTACACGATAAAGAAACAACTGTGAATCAAATTAAATCATCAATGAAACGAGGAGGTATTCCAGTAAGATGACTACTCAAGAGCCTGATTTTGACAAAGGACTTATCCCTGTTGTATTACAAGATGTACGTAACAAGCAAGTGCTCATGCTAGGATATATGAATGAAACTGCCTATCAAAAAACACTCACTGAGGGGATTGTTACATTTTACTCTCGCTCAAAAGAACGTTTATGGACTAAAGGTGAAACTTCAGGTCACACTCAAATAGTGAAACATATCCATCTGGATTGTGATCAAGATACATTGCTTATTGAAGTACTTCCAAACGGACCAACCTGTCATACAGGTAATCAAAGTTGTTTTAATACGTCCGTACCTTTTAATGTGCAACAACTTGAACAAACAGTTGCAGCAAGTGCGCAGGCAGATAAAAGTAATTCGTATACTCAATATTTATTAAAAGAAGGACTTGAAAAAATAACTAAAAAATTTGGTGAGGAAGCATTTGAAGTGGTGATTGGTGCAATGAAAGGCGACGTTGAAGAAGTGACGAATGAAACCGCCGATGTTATGTATCACCTTTTTGTATTATTACATGCTTTAAATATTAAATTTGAAGAAGTTGAAAAAGTACTAGCAAAACGTCATCAAACAGCTAATAATTTTAAAGGCGAACGAAGTGATATTGATCACTGGTAAGCGTCAAAATAAACTAAGCACATCATAGATATCAAATTATATAAATTCGATGACTATGACGTGCTTAGTTTTTACTTATGCTTTAAAAGTTCTTTTTTAAATAGTTCAGCTTGTTTCTCTACTGAAATTAAATCTGCATAAATTGCTTCATCCATAGAATAATAAATAACATTACCGTTTTGAACAGCTTTATTATTTTTCCAAGTATTTGATTTCACAAAATCATTATTCGGTTTCTTACCATCTTTAGTAGGAAGGAGTAAATAATCTCCCGAATACGTATTGAATTTCTCTTTTGAAACTTTCATAAACTTCTCTTTTGGCATTGCTTGCTTAGCTTCTGGGTCCTCTTTCAACTTAAACCCTTCATATATAGCTTTACTTCCGCGGCCGAATCTAGGGCCAAATTGATAAATATCTTTTGCTTGAATATCCATAATTGAAAAAGTATTATCTTTACCAATTGCTTTCTTAATTTCTTTACCATCTTTAGCTAGTTTTTCTCATAGTTTATCAGCTTGTTTTTTAGCTTTAGCTTCTTTGTTTACTAATTTCCCAATTTCAATATGTGTATCTTTATAGTCCATATCCTGTACTTTAATAGGTACTGTCGGTGCAATTTTAGCTAATTTTTTATTATTCTTGTTCTCTTTATATGTAATAATTAAATCTGTTTTTAATTTTGCCGCCGCTTCAACATTTTCAGGATTAATTTTTTAACCTTACTCATATCTATATATTTAGAATCTGGAAATACATTTGTGATAGCGACAGGTTTAACACCTAATTTTTAAAGTTTCCATAATTAGCGGTTAACACAAGTACCCTTTTTGGATTTTTAGGTATTTTTACTTTACTACCATCATCTGTAGTATAAGTCTTTGTATCTTTGTCATCTTTTGACTCTGAATTTTTCGAACCATTACCGCAAGCTGCTAAAAATAATAACAAACATAACATCAAGCATAAAAATTTGTTCAAAACGATAACCTCTTCTCTTGTTTATTACTACTATTTTAATCGAAAACGATTATCAATTGCAATAGAATAAAATGAACTTTTAAAATAATTAGTTGCTTCTAATTTATAAAAAAATAATTTACCAAATACTTTTATAGTTATATTTTTGCTATTATATATTAAAGGAGTTGTTATTTATGTTCAATCAATTTTTAGGTATTGATCATGTTCAGTTAGCTGCACCACCTCACAATGAATCGTTAGCAAAGGCTTTTTATTCTGATAAATTAGGTTTTAAAGAAATAGCAAAACCCTCCAATCTCGCGAAAAATGGTGGCGTTTGGTTTCAAGTTGGTGACCAACAACTACATATTGGTGTTCAAGATGACTTTAAACCAGCAACAAAAGCCCACCCAGCGTTTTTAGTACAGAACGCTTCAGATATACGGAAAGAACTTGAAGCTAAAGAAATTGAAATCATCTATGGTGATGAACTTGAAGGCGCCAATCGTTTTTATATCTATGACCCATTTGGTAACAGAATTGAAATTATAGAATGGTTATGATATTTCAAACTAAAAAACCAGAACGAGACATAATGGTGACTCGCCCTGGTTTTTTTATGTGCACCCATAAGTTGAATACGTGTTATTTATAACAACTACACTTCAAGATACATTAAGTCTTCATCATAATACCTATGACCATCAAAGATTGATTTAGGTTCCCTACCATAACGCTGAAACCCTAATTTTTCATACAAACGAATGGCTTGTGTATTCTCAGATAATACACATAAGCCAATGATTTTCACAACACCAACCACACTAACATCGTTAATGATATGTTGTATCATTTGAGCTGTAATACCTTGACCTCTATATCGGGGATCACAATAGACAGTCACTAAGTTACCTTTATGTTTTACCTTTTCCATTCTCTCACTATAAAATGTAGCGATACAAATAAGCTCCCCACTATCAAACGTGCCTATCGTAAAATGCGTATCATTTAATTTAAGCCGTGCTTTAAATTCATCTTCCGGCAATGATTTTTCACGTTCATATGTTGATACAAATCCCTTTGGATCCGTCTGTAACGATTTTAATCGAATGGCTCGGTACTGTTTTACATCTCTTTCGGTAAGGTATCGCATTTCCATTTTTCTCACTTCTTTCACGAATACATTCAAGCTAAACTATTAGAAAAATGAACAAAATCAAAAAGTCCTGATAAAAATTTCATAGTCTTCGCTCTTATTAAATAACGCGTTAAATGAATCTCATTTGCGTAATACATGAGCTAGCGTTTTTATATTTGTAACTTAGCATGTAGATTACAGTCCATATAAATTAATTTGGCCGAGACACTTCTTATTAATGTCCCGGCCTTCTAATATTTCATTTATGTTTAAACAGGTCTCACTGTCACTTCATTCACATTGACATGGCTTGGTTGCTGTAATGCATAAATTGCTGCTTCTGCAATATCTTTAGGATCTAATTTTTTGCGTGCTCCCCAATCTGTATCTCCACTTAATGGTGTATCAACCATCCCAGGAGAGATACTTGTCACACGTACGCCTGTTTTCGCTAATTCTTTTTCTAGACCTTGTGTAATACTGTGTACAGCTGCTTTGGATGCACTATAGAGCGTGCTTTTTTTAGTAACTTCAAATCCAGAAATTGAGGCAATATTGATAATGTGACCACTAGACTGATTTAGCATAGATGGTAGCACAGCATTAATTGTATATAAGGTACCTTTGATATTCACATCAATCATTGCTTCCCATGCTTCAACGTCACCCTCAGTTATTGCTGATGATAACATTAAGCCAGCACTATTCACTAAAATATCAATCTGACCAAATTTTTCTTTTGTTTTTTCAACTAATTCTGTTACTTCTTCTTTGTGTGTAACATCCACAATACTTGTCTCAACTACTGCTTGTTTATTATCTTGTATACGTTTAGCCACTTCTGCTAAGCGCGACTCATCTCGTCCTGTTAAGACAACTTTGACTCCTTGATTAGCTAATGTTTCGGCTATACTTGCACCGATACCACTACTCGCTCCTGTTACGACTGCCACTTTATCTTGTAATTCAACCATGTATATCTTCCTTTCTATTTATACTTCTCTATATTTATTTAAATATTTCCCTAATTACGGTTATTGTATCATGGCGTTTTCATTTTCTTGAAAGTTTTGCTTTTGATCAGCTTGTCAATATCCATATTTCAATATAAAGTGGGTATATAATAAAGTATATATTAATAATGTTTATTGTAGCGTTAAGGGAGGGGCATATATATTATGAATTTTGATGAAAAATTAGAAGCATTAAGAAAATCAATAGATCGAACAAGTTTCCAATTTCATTTTGAAGATTTATTCGACAAAGATGAATGGATTCAAATGCCTATATTAGAACGACAACAATTAGAAAAAACTTTCCGTAAATATGTAGCACAACATAATCACTTACGCATTCCTTATGCATCTGAAGAACATATTCGTATGCGTATGTACAACTCTTTATATGATTTTAATGAAATCAAGCATAATTTTAAAGATTATGTTTAATTGTCATCATTAAATACTATAACTAAAAGCCTATGTTACTGGATGGACAGTAAACATAGGCTTTTTAAAATACTTTAGGGCGTTTCAAATAAATCATGAAAGTTAATACGAGGGAGAAAAACTTTAAAAATAATACCCGTTTGCTATATTAATAGATTGTGAATACAACAAAACTTTTTAATTACTTGATGCATACAGTGTATTAATGATTAACTAATAGCGTCTTTTTCAATCCATAGTTGTATAACTTTTCTGCATCAATATAAGCTATATAGTCAATACTTCTGTATCCATCTTTAATATCATTAATAATACCTTGATTTACACCTGTATGAGTGTAAATTTCATAGCTGCTTTCATTTGAAAAAATAACCTTTTCAATTACTTCTCTCATATGAATCACTCCGTATTTTTTCTTTCGCAAAGCTTGCGTCATTTATTACATCTTTATCTTAATTCATAAGGATACAAATTGGAAGTGTTTTGTGATTAATTTCACAAAATTATCACTTTTGCCTTTCTCCGGTTAATTTCCTTAGTTTTAAAATTGACAATATAATCAATACAGCAATTTTAACTTCTGTTAAGATACACGAAGTTTTTAATTTCAATCTGTACAATCGAAACCAATGAGATCTTATTGCTTACTGAAAAGTGCATTAATACAACCTTTTTATATAAATAGATGACTGTTAATTTATTTTGTTATTTACTTAACCTTTTTATAATAAATTCAACCTAAAGTGATTATATTGTGAGTTATATCACATAATATGATTGAATCCTATAGTTTTTTTGAACTTGAAATGCTAACTTTAATAGTATAAAGAAAGCGCTTTATTTTACACTCTGCTTTTCTTTTATCTATTTTCATTTCAACACTCAAGCTCTATAAACGATACATATCGATTGTTTAATCAATCAATTTATTTCGAGAGGAATTTTTAACATGATCGAATCATTAACACAATACAAACCACATTATAAAAAATTAATATGTGTTGATTCTGATGGCTGTGCTATCGATTCAATGACTATTAAACATGAACGTGCATTCGGCCCTGCGCTTGTTAATGAATGGCAACTTGATACCTATTCCGAAAAGATATTAAACCGTTGGAATGCATTTAACCTCTATGAAATCACAAGAGGTATCAATAGGTTCAAAGGTTTAGAAAAAATGTTAGGCGAATTGGTCTCTGAGGGGATTGAAATTGAAGGTTATAAATACATTAAACATTGGGTTACAACAACCGATTCATTTTCTAATCCAAGATTAGAACAAGCTATTACTGCCTCTCCAAATCAAATAGGCTTACGCAAAGCACTCTCTTGGTCTCACATGGTAAGTAGTCGAATTAAGTCATTACCTAGTACCGTGCCATTTAATTATGTGCTTGATACATTAAAACATGCTGCAACATTCGCCGATATCGCCATCGTATCTTCGGCCAATCTATCTGCAGTACAACACGAGTGGAAAACCTATCATCTAACACCTTATTTAAATGGTATGTTCGCACAAGAAGCAGGTACGAAAGAACATTGCTTAGATATTTTAATATTCGCTTGTTGTAGCAGTTCATTACAACGTCGTTCATTGGGTCGCTGTTCCATATATGGGCCTATAATGTAAATCTGTTTATATTTTTTAAACTTAAATATTAAGAAGTTCACATCGAAAACATTGGTATAATGGTAAATTTTATTACTGCCCATATTGACGATAAAATGTTTCAACTCATTTTTGAATTGTTTACGTGACGTATTTGTAAATGGTGACTTAATATGATTGCTGATCCCTTTTAAGTCATCCATATCATAGCCTTCTAGTTGAATCCCCAAAAATTACAACGCATTCGTCTGTAAAATTTCTAATGTTTCCTCGTTCATAAAAAAACACCCCCTATTCCTTTATTTTATTATAACTAAAAATAAGGATAAGGTGTGTTTCGAAATTAATTTTATATACATAAGTGTCAACAAGCATAAACAAAGTTATAGATTATAATAAAACTTTTATATATCTTTCTTGCCAAACTTCAATTTAAAAGGTGCATACAACAATACAAAAATTAATACAAGGCCTAGGTAGCCGATTAATGGGTAGAAGATTGCTACTAAATCTGTAAAACCAACAAAACTCAGACATAGACCTACAATAACGGTAACAGCATAGAACAGTTTGAAACTTTTCGTATCTACGACTGTAAACCTTGTAGCAAACGCATAAAACATACCTAAACCCGTATTAAAGATCATTCCAAAAATAACAATAGCCATAATGACTCCAAGTATTGGTGAAATATGATTCACAATACCTAACATTGGCATTTCCATATTTCCAACGATATCTATTTGTGTGAATATAGCCAAATGACTCAATACAATCATGACGCCTAACGCGAATCCACCAACTAGTCCGCCAATAGCTGCTACTTTCGTATTCTTCTCTGAACCTCCCATAACAATGGCCATTGATGCACCTACAGCTGTATTAAATGATGCGTAGTTCACACCTGCTACAAACCAATTCGGTAATGTTGAAGGTTTCGCATCAGACAAAGTATTTAACTGTGAAAATGAACTATCCGTTGTCATAAAACTATAAACTGAAATAATAATTATAAAAATGATTAAAAACGGCGTAATATTTCCAATTACTTTTACAACACCTTCAACTTTCAGCATACCCGCGAGAATGATAAGTACAGTCATCAATAGTGTGCCAACGATAGATGGTAAGCCAAACTGCTGATTAAGATTTGAACCTGCACCTGCAATCATGACAACCCCTACACCAAATAATGTGAATATGATGACTAAATCAATCACCCATCCCAATAATTTTCCAAACATTGACTTACCCGTGATACGATAAATGACTTCTTTATGAGAATCAGTTTCAGACTTACTTCCCAGCCAAACTAACATCATTCCAACATATGTAAATAATGCGGTCGTTATCATTGCGCCGAATGTTCCCATCATGCCAAAACTTGTGAAGTATTGGAGCACTTCTTGTCCAGAAGCGAATCCTGCACCAACAATGACGCCAATAAAAGCACTCGCAATCAATAATATCCTTTTCATTTTCCAACCCCCTATAGCGATATAACTACTTCCTTTACAACATACTTCCGTTTATCTCAATACTTTAATCTAGCATCTAAATTATACATTCCAATGCATTTTCAGTAAGTTCAGACAATAGTAACTTCTCTATTTTATCATTTTAAAATTAATTCATGTTGTAATTCAATGGTCTCACATTCAAACAAACGGCATTGATATCAACATTATTAAATTTGTTTCATTAAAAAATCGGACAAAAATGATTTTGTCCGAAGCATCTGTTTATCTATTATCTTAGTAAATAATCACCATCTACTGGTAATGATATACCTGTTACATAATCTGAGGCTTCACTAGCTAGAAATATAAGTGGACCCATTAAATTTTCCGGAACACCCCATTGTCCCGATGGTATATGTCCTTTAATTTCTGGCCCTCGAATTGGATCTTCTTCTAGCACTTTCGTCATATCAGTACGGATATAACCAGGAGATAATGCATTTACTTGTATATTGTATGGTGCCAAAGCATCTGCATAGGCGCGCGTAATGCCAACTACACCATGCTTACTCGCTGCGTAAGGAAAGATATTTTTTCCAGCGCGGTATGACTGCATAGAACCTATATTAATGATTTTACCTGAGCCTTGTTCTGTCATCACTTTAGCCTCTTCGTGAGCCATATAATACGTTGCATTTAAATTAATATCTATGACATTTTGCCAATCTTCATCTTTATAATCTAAAATATTATTTCTAATTTGAACACCTGCATTATTAACTAATATATCAAGTGATCCCCACGTTCCAACTGCATTTGTGATAACCTTTGCTGCAGAACCCGATTCGGTTAAATCTTGCTGAAGGAAGGATACATTACCCTCATGCTGTTTCACATATGCTTTCATTTCATCCCAGGCATTGGTTGAAGAACTAACTACAGTTACATTTGCCCCATACATTGTTAAAGCAATGGTATAATATTTGCCTAATCCGCGTGCACCGCCTGTTACTATCGCATTTTTACCTTTTAAAGAAAAACTTTCTAAACTAAATTTTGTTATTTTCAAACTCCTTCACTGACCCTTTTACGTTAAAACATTGTCCAAGTATTCATTCAGTAAGCATTTGTACCATACTATAAAATAAACCAAACTCAATAATTAACTTAATTTAAAATAAGCTTAATCTAAGCCTTTAAAAATTGAAGTTATGTTAGTGAGTCTGGTCAAAAAACATCTACAATGTAAACCGTGATCCCATTCAATCTTCTATCGTTTTCACTGCTATGATTTCGTTTTATACAAATATACTTAAAATCAAGATAAAGACAAGACCTGAAACTGAGATAACTGTTTCTAGTAATGACCATGTTAGGAAGGTTTCTTTAACTGTTAAACCGAAATATTCTTTGAACATCCAGAACCCAGCATCATTAACATGAGATAAAATAACACTCCCTGCACCAATTGCTAATACCACTAATGCAACGTTAACGTCTGATGCTTGTAATAACGGTAAAACGATACCTGTGGATGAAATAGCAGCTACGGTTGATGACCCAAGTGCAATACGAAGCACTGCAGCTACAATCCACGCAAGTAATATCGGAGACATTTCTGTACCTTCAAATAATTTAGCGATTGTATCACCGACACCGCCATCAATTAATACTTGTTTGAAAGTACCGCCACCACCAATAATTAAAATCATCATTCCGATTGGATAAATCGCATTTGAAACTGAATCCATAATATCGGCATTTTTACGTCCTTGTTTGATACCCATTGTAAAAATCGCAAATAAGACAGCGATCAACATTGCAGTTGCTGCAGTACCAATAAAGTAAATAAATGATTCAAAACCATTCGTCGCTGATTCATGTCCTGTTACTAACTGTACAATTGTTGATAATAACATTAAGATAACTGGAGACACAGCTGTCAAAAAGCTGATGCCAAATCCTGGCATTTCTTCTTCAGTAAATTCTTTTTGTGCACCTAAAGCTGATATGTCGCCTTCACGACGATAAGCTGATGGTGTGATTTTTTGTGCAATTTTATTGAATAATGGTCCAGCAATTAATGTCACTGGTATTGCAATAATAATACCGTATAGTAATACATGTCCTAAGTTTGCTTGTAATTCTTTTGCAATTACAACTGGGCCAGGGTGTGGTGGTAAAAATCCGTGTGTTACAGATAGCGCCACTACCATTGGTAAGCCTAATTTTAATTGTGAAACATTAGCTCGTTTGGCAATCGTAAATACCAATGGAATTAATAAGACAAGACCTACTTCAAAGAATAACGCAATACCTACAATAAATGCGGCAACTAACATTGCCCATTGTACGTGCTTATGACCGAATTTCTTTATAAGCGTATCAGCTATTCGTGTAGCACCGCCACCGTCCGCAAGTAATTTACCGAGAATGGCACCTAGACCAAATATTAAAGCAATGTGACCTAGTGTACTGCCCATGCCATTTTCGATTGTTTCTATGATTTTATCTAAAGGCATTCCTAGTAATATAGCAGTTACAACTGATGTAATAATAAGTGAAATAAACGTGTTTAATTTCAAGAATATGATGAGCGACAATAATACAATGATACCGATTACCACAGTGATCAGTGGCCAAATTGTTTCAAACATTTCCGTTCTCCCCTTTCAATATCAAGATTGAATTTCAGCTAATTGAAATCGCCATTCAATCTTGGTAACGCTTTCTTAATTACGTAAAATTTTTATTCCTAATAATATGACACAGGTAAGGTAACGTCATGATTAAAAATACATTGTTTGTTTAATCATGACATCCGTTATACCTGCTCTAATATTTCATCATTCGTCTCCTGTCATATGTTCGCGTTGGAATGCTGCTATTTCTGTATAACGTGCTTCCAATGAACGACTTAAATTAATAAATATAGATACTAACTGTTGATACGTTCTTACATTATCCTCATTAGGATGATGTTTGTTTGTTGTTCCAACCATATCTTCTATAATTGAAAAATCATCAATTTCACCTAATGCCTTCATACCTAATACGCAAGCGCCTAAACAAGAACTTTCGTAACTTTCTGGCACAATTAAATCTGTATCAAATATATCTGCCATCATTTGACGCCAGACTTCACTTTTAGCAAAACCACCAGTCGCCTTGATTGTTTTAGGCGTTTCATTCATCACTTCAATAAGCGCAAGATACACAGTGTATAGATTATAAAGTACACCTTCTAAAGCGGCTCTTATCATATGTTCTTTCTTATGTGATAGTGTTAAACCAAAGAATGAACCTCTTGCATCAGCATTCCATAAAGGCGCACGCTCTCCCGCTAAATAAGGGTGGAAGATTAGTCCATCTGCACCGGGTTTGACATTATTAGCAATCTTGGTTAAGACATCATAAGGATCAACGCCTAAACGTTTAGCTGTCTCTACTTCACTAGCTAGTAATTCATCGCGTAACCATCTCAGTACAACACCACCATTATTAACTGGACCACCAATAACATAATGGTCTTCTGTCAGAACATAGCAAAATATTCTACCTTTATAGTCTGTACGTGGTTTGTCAATCACGGTTCTAATGGCACCAGAAGTTCCAATGGTCACTGCAACTTCACCTTTTTTAAATGCGTTCACACCTAAATTTGAAAGTACGCCATCGCTTGCACCCACTACAACTGGCGTATTTTCATCGATACCCATTAATGCTGCATATCTACGTTTCATACCTTTTAAGATGTGTGTCGTTGGTACAATTTCAGGCAATTGAGCTTCAGTTATACCTAAAAGCGACAAGGCTTCTTTATCCCATTCCAACGATTCCAAATTAAGCATCCCTGTCGAAGAAGCCATTGATTGATCAATCACAAACGTTTCAAAAAGTTGATAAAAGATATAGGTCTTAATATCCGCAAACGTTGCAGTTTGATTGAATATTTCTTGTTGTTCATGTTTCATCCAGAATATCTTAGACAATGGCGACATTGGATGGATAGGTGTCCCTGTTCTTTGATAAATCGCATCGCCATTATGCTTGGTTTTAATTGATTCTGCATATCGACTCGCACGATTATCAGCCCAAGTTAAATTCTCTGTTAAACGTTGATGACTTGCGTCCATTGCAATTAAACTGTGCATTTGTGCACTAAATGAAATTAATTTGAGGTCTTCTTTAGCTATGTCTGCTTCTCTCATAACATATTTTATGGTCATTAACACGGCATCAAATAATTCATCTGGATTCTCTTCTGAAACTTCAACATTTGGTGTGTGCAATGGATAACCAATATTATGTTTCATTATAAACTGACCTTTTTCGTCATAAAGTACTGACTTTGTACTTGTTGTACCAATATCAACACCAATCATGTATTTCATGATTTCGCCTCCTACAATCTTTACTGCATTAAATTGCTAAGTTAACCAAAAACTATCGATGTCTTCACCAACATCATCAAAGTTTAAATGGAATGCTTTATTTAATTTCTTAGCATCTTGTTGTTCTATCGCTTCTATAAATATCTCATGGTTATGATGAATACGTTCAAAATCTTCCGGATTCTCATTCATTCTTTTACGCATAGATAATAATATGAGTGATTCCATCACTGGTCTCAAATTATTCCAGAATGTTTTTAAATATTGGTGCTTTGAAGCCATAATCGTTAATTCATGAAATTTCATATCATGTTCAGTGAAGGCTTCTGCATCTTCAAATTGCACTGCAACTTTCATCATTTCAAGCTGCTTTCTCATTTCTTTTACAATTTGCTCATGATTTAAGTTTTTAATTCTACTAAAAGCAAAGGACTCTAGCATAATTCTCAAATCATAGAGTTCCTTTTTCTCTTTATCTTCAAACGGTAAAACTTCTGCTCCCATTCGTTCAAGATGAATGAGTTGGTCTTGCTTTAATAATTTAAATGCATCTCTCACTGGTGATCGACTTACATTATATTCTTTAGCAATTTGGTTCTCCGTTAATAATGTATCTGGTGCTATTTTTCCATCTACAATTCTCAGTCGAATTTCTGCCGCAATCATTTCGCCCTTTGAAACACCTTCTAACCATTGTTCTGGGTAATCGTATTTCACTAAAACATCACCTCGATAACTTTACGATATACTTGTATACAAGTATATTAAAACACAAGTACCCAATTTGCAAGCGCTTGCAATTATAAATATCGTTTTTCTTAAAGTAAAAAAACCGATATGTCAGGTTTCATCCCTCACACATCGGTTTCAAAAATTTTTTTATTCATATGAAATTTGATTAAGATTGGACAATTGCTACACAGTGATGATCTTGGTCACAATGTGGACATTGTAATTTTCTCGTTTTAGGCGTATGTGCCGAAAACATCCATTGCTTTAAATTGGGTTTAAATGTTGCTTGGCAATTTGGACAAACATAGCTTAGTGCCGTATAAGTAAATATTGTAAAATTTACAGCATAGGTAAACAATATAGGTAAGGTAGATAACAATGGCCACCATTTTTTAGTGACCATACTTACTATTAAAGCAGTATATTGAAATATACCTATAGGTATGATGCGATACAATACAGATTGTTTAAATTGTTTCATTTTTGGTTTTTGATTTACGTATGTTTTTGTTTCTAATAGTTTTTCTAAAGGCGCTTCAGAACGTCGACCAATATATTGTTTAAATTGTCGTATCTCTGCAAGCAAAGTCTTATGGCTCTGCATTTCCTTTTCTATATCTAATTCTTTTTGTGCTAACATAACACGAACCGTTTTCAACTTATTTTTTTCATTCAAGATTGTTTTAATATCTTTCAAGGAGAAATTAAAAGCTTTTAAAATTAGAATGATTTCTAAATCTTGTTTGCTTTGTTCATCAAATATACGCCGCCCATTTTTTGCTGTTTGTACCGTTTTTAATAAACCTTTTCTATCATAATATTGAATGGTCCGAACAGAAACATTTTTTAGTTTCGCTAATTCACCTGTTTGATATTGGCTCATGTAATCACCTCCTGAGTCTAATCATAGTTGATGACGCGACGTCATGAGCAAGCAAATTGTTATATTGCATTGTTATTATTTAATTATCAAATACTTCAGAATGTATTTCCTGCATTTTACTTTCTACTGATGTAATGTCTGTTGCACATTGTTTCAATATCGCTTTATATTTTTCCGTATTTTCTGTGTTTTTATAACGTATTTTATGCTCTAAGCTCGCCCACATATCCATTCCAATCGTTCTTATTTGTATTTCTACGGGGACTATTTCAACAGAATGCGCTAAATAAACTGGGATGGTTACAACAATATGTAAACTTCTATAACCATTTTCTTTCGGATGTTCGATATAATCTTTACGTTTAATCAATTTCACGTCTTCTTGTTTTAATAATAATTTTTCAATAACATATATATCATCAAAGTAATTACAAACTACTCTAATACCCGCAATATCTAATATGTTTTCTTTGGCTGACTCAGTGCTAATAGGGTAACGCTTTCTGTCTAATTTTTTAATTAAGCTTCTCATCTCTTTCACACGACGTTCCATGTGATGAATGGGATTATGTTTATACATCTGTTGAAATTGATCATCTAAAATATCTAACTTTGTACTAATTTCTTTAAGAGCCGACGTATAAAGTTGCTCTAAAGCAACAAAGCCTACAACCATATCTAATGCTTCTTCTGACGCGTTTATATGATCAATACTTTCCTTAAATTCAGCTTTCAAATCGTCAATGTTTACCGAGGGTTTACGTTCTATATACATTTTGTCTTACCTCCAATAAAAAACTTCTTTAAAATTCATTATAGCTTATTATAATTGACTTATTAAATTTAAAAAGTCATTCAAATTTTACGCTTCTAAAAGATTCAATTTGTGTTTTAAGTGGTTATTTTCAATACAGAAAAGCAACCCAATGCCTTCAATTTATGCATTGGATTGCCCTTTTAATTATTTTTAATTGTTCTAGCATGCTTAATTTTATTCATCTTTTTTATGTTCGATAATTTCAGTTCTACGGTTATCAGCGATATTACGTGCACGTTTCATGGCATCTTCTTTTTTATCGAAACTATCAGATGCCTGTTTCGCACCATCTGATTTAATCTTCCATTCATCATCTTCATAATAAACATGTACATCTTTCTTGTTTAATGCAGGATCTGCTGAATCATCTTTTTCATGTTTAGTAATTTTTTTGTTTTTTAAGGATTCCAATTCTTTTTCGGATGCATCTTTATACCAAGATTCTGCTTGCTTTGTAGCAATAGGTATCACGTTACTCTCCTCATAACCATCTTTTAACATGGCATTGCCAATATCAATGGCTTTTTTTCGTTCAAGTTTATCCATATTTTTCCAACTTTGAGGGTAATCTTCCATTGTCCAAGGCATTATGAGCACTTCCAATCTGTTTTGTTCTTGTTATCTATTTACCACCAACATTGAATAATAAACGCGCGCTAGCGCTTGATATTTTGTACTCTTATAAAATGGTGCATGATTAATACTGGTCATAAAGGGAATTATAAAACAGTGGAAATTTAATCACATACATAGATTGGTGGTGTTGTTTATGGCTAATATCACCGTTGGTTTAATCCCTTCACCCGATATGCCACATAAAATTATAAATAAAATATATACTGATTTACCGAATGAAATCCGTCATCATACAGGGGGAAATGATGAATGGCACATTGAAAAACACATTGCTTCAATTGTAGGCACTGCTGAGCACATGGATAAAGCAATGGATATCACGACGAATATGAAAAAACAAAAAGCATGGGACTATGCTATTTGTATTACAGATTTACCTACTCTTTCTAACAATAAAACCGTCGTATGTGACATAGACTTAACAAATAATATTGCCTTGATTTCATTACCAGCATTAGGTGCAATAAATTTAAAACAAAAATTACGCCATTTTATTTCATTTGTCATTCAATATATGTATAGTAATGGTTCAGATAATAATCTCTTGAATAGTCAACATTTTAAATTAACTAAATTTACCACAGTTACTCCAAATGAAGAAGATAAAAATAAAAATCATTTACGTATTATTTCAACATCTACCTTCATAGGTTGGTTACACCTCATATCCGGTATGACTTTTGCTAATGAGCCATGGTCAACAATTTTTGATTTCAAAAAAATCATTTCTGTCTCCTTTGCGACAGGTACTTATATTTCAATTTTCTCTACTCCTTGGGATATAAGCTTAGATTATGATTATTGGCGCTTCATTTTACTTATGTTTATGTCCATTTTCGGCATGGTTGGTTGGCTTATTTATTCTTATAATTTATGGGAACGTAAAAACCCAAAAACACAAAAGTTATATAGATATATCTATAATTTTACAACGTTGACCACATTAACTGTAATTACGCTTTTTAATTTTATAACCCTATTTCTATTACTAACCATTAGCACATTATTATTTGTACCTCCGGAATTGTTTTCCAACTGGACTTCGCTTGGTAGTAAACAACCCACTTTAATCAATTATATTAATTTGATATGGTTTATCACTTCTTTAGGAATCTTAGCAGGTGCAATGGGATCAACCGTAGAAAATGCTGACAAGATTAAACGTGCTACTTATTCATTCAGACAATATTATAGAAACAAGCAATTAGAACAAGAAAATGATGCGGATTATAATAACGATGAAGAATCAAATGATTATGCAGGTCGAAAACAAACGCACAGAGAGGAGGAAGAATAATGTGCAATCACATTATCAAGATAGGTTTAGTAGCTGCACCTGGTGTGACTGAAACAATAGCCAACCATTTGCAACAAGAGCTACCTTCATTGTTATCATCTACTATAAATTCAGAAGTTGAATGGCAAATTGATACAATGATTGACCCACTTACTGGTTCTGCTGAAACGGTGCAAAAGATATACACTAAAATTTCTGATAATCAAAATGATAATGAATGGCAATATACGATTGGTTTAACTGATTTACCAATTATTAAGAACAAGCATGTTGTCGCATTTGATATCAATAGTAAAAATGGCGCAAGCTTAATTTCATTACCTGCATATGGTTGGCGCCCCATAAAAAAAAGAATTAAGCATTCCATATCGGGCATTATTAAAGCAATTGACGAAAATATGAATCCAAACCAATCGTCTACTCAACATCATAGTGAAGAACAATTAAATTCACAGTTCCCCTTTTCAACTTTAGAAACACATACTGAGTACTTTGAAGATACAGACTCTCAACATACTTTATATTATGTATCTTCGAATACGAGAGGCATGATACGTTTAATTAGTGGGATGACTTTTGCTAACAATCCTTTTAATATGCTCAAAAGCCTCAGTAATGTAGTTACTATTGCCTTTACAACTGGTGCCTTTGGCATTGTCTTTACAACAATGTGGAATTTAAGTTTTGTTTATTCTGGATGGCGCATGTTATTAATTATGCTGGTCGCTATTTTAGGCATGATGTTATGGATTATTGTTGCACATGGTTTATGGGAATCTACTTCTGAAAGTAATGATAGACAAATAACAATATTATACAATTTAACTACAACTTTAACGTTAACTGTATCCATTGCTTTTTATTATGTCATATTGTTTTGTCTTTTCTTGTTAGCCACACTCGTTGTATTGCCACCAGGATATTTAGGGCAAGCACTCCAGTTGCAGGGCTCGGCTAACTTTATGACCTATATTAATCTCGCTTGGTTTGCAACATCCATTTCTACTGTTGCAGGTGCAATTGGTGCTGGGTTGAATAATGAATCACAAATACTAGAAAGTACATACGGTTATCGCCAAAAACAACGTTATCAAAAAATGAATGAAGATAAACAAAATGAAGCAGAAAAAGAACAACACGCGCAAGCTGCCATTGAAAAGAAAAAACAAGAAAGTGAAGCAAAGGCTAGACAAGAACGAAGCGACGATTGACACTTTCAAGTGGCGGCAATCTGACCTAAGACAACCCGCACACTACCTATCTCAATATACTCAAATATTTTTAATAAAAAGGCCAAGACATTAATAAATGTCTTGGCCTTTTTTCAAATAACCATATTTAATTAAGAGATAATTTAACTTCTTTTCGAGCATTGACACAGTTGTTTTGTATACTCATTAAAGCTGTTTTTATATGTGTATATTGCGGTAATGTGGCCATTTCTTGAACTTGAATATTCGTGCCTCTTTCAAAATGTTTGGCTATATTTTCAAAGACAAGTAAATACTGTCCCATCGTTTCATCATCAATATGATATCGTTTTTCATTACTTAGTGCTCTTGTTAACATAAAGCTGATTTCTTCTAATGCGTAAATGCTTGGATAATAATACTGTATAACCATTTTATTACTGAATAGTTCACCGTTTGCACTGTTATACACTTGGGTCATATTATTCAATTTCACACTTAGTTTTAACATTTCTTTTTTATCTTGTTCTCTAGATGCATATTTGTTACTTGAGAATAAGTAATGAAATAATATGGATTCGTCTCTCGCTACGGCTGCTAATGTACCTGGCAACATAGAAGATGCTGTTTTTCTACCGATCACTAGCAAGCAAATCACTGCTATGATAATTCCTACAATTACATCAATAATTCTTGGTAATGCAATGAGTATGGTTAGATGATTTGACGCTAATCCATTTAACAAGATAACTTGTATCGTGATAAATATAACTGCAAATGAGTAATTTGCACCTACAAACATTTCTGTCACACCGGCAGCTAAAGCCAATAAAACAATGGCTACTGGTACAGGCGGTGTTGTTAATAAGATGAGTGATAACACCAACACCCCGAAGATCGTGCCAACGCCCCTTGCCCCAGCTCTTTCAAAGCTATGCAGTGTTGTAGAGCCTAGTAAGACTGTATGTGTACTCAAAGGTATCCAGTAGGCTTTTTCAAAATCAAACATTAAAGCAATAAAAATAGAAATTGCCATAATGACTGTGTAGCGTATTGTATTTCTAAATATAAAAGAATCTAACGTCAAGTTTTTCAACATGCGATGTCCATAGATTGGTACACGAATATCTATTTCATGTTCGACTCTATCATTATTTGCATTCATAATTGCGTCAACTTTAATGATACTATCTACTAAACTTTGATACTCTTTATCGAAATCTACTTTTTTAGTCCACTGTTGGGTTGACTTACCGAGTGAATAAACACGTTTAATGACAAAATCCGTCATTTCTTTTATTTCCGTTGGTAACGGACGTGCATTACATTCATTTAGTTCCAATAGTTCGGAATGAATACCTTGCGCTGTATTATGCAATAATAATAAGCGTTGAAATTCAGGTGAGGTTTTCGATTTTGGTGTACTTGACGTAATCAATTGATTATCCGAATTTCTGAAAGCTGTTACTGCAAATTGTGATGCTTTCGCAAACGCTTTGGGATCATCAAAGTTATAGACCAATTGTTTAATAATATTATAATCATTTTTAATGGCTTTGATTTCTGTAGATTCTTTAGATAGTAGGATTACAGCGATTACAATCAGTGTTGCTAATAATCCACCTACAAACATTGCTAGACCTCTAGTTAATGCTTCTTCTGGCGCTACTGGTAAATTAATTGGCAAACTGAAGGCAACGATAAAGAAGGTTGAAGATGGCCCTGGGATATTTAACGAACTAAAGATGTAATATGGAATAACAGTTACTAATAGTAGTAACACACCAAATATAAGTGGTTGATTAACTGTGAGTGTCCCTAAAATCATCGCAATGGATAAACCTAGAGATGAAAATAAGACAATGCGTAACTTAGATCTCTTAGGACCACCAAATACATAAATATGCGCTAGCGTCCCTGTTGAAATGAGTAATCCCTTAGAAAAGTGACCTGTCAAATAGCCAACAAGTAACGGAATGAGCATGAGAATACATTGTCTTATACCTTTAGCAACATCGATTTTCATCGAATTGAAACGTATTAATGACTTTAAATATTTAATCAATGTTGTCATGCATCTCCTTTAATTTTTAATATTTCGTATTTTATTTCATTTATTGTCACCATATCAAATGACATTTAAAAATACGTTACTCATAAATAACGTATTTTTCAGAAAAACATATAGGTAAAGTAAACATCAATTTACTTTTCATTTTATAAAATCTATATCTTCATTCTAAAATATCCGCGCATAAATTCGTAACAATACCTTACTATTTTAACACTTTTTTTAAATTCTTCTAGTGGCGATGTCTTTAAAATAAATTTACCTCCATATCATTGTCTTTATATTCACATACATACGTGCTCATTTAATTCTTCTCAAATCGCTGTGTAAATCATGGCAAGTGCTATATAGACAGAGTTCATGACTAAATATTCAAATTTAGCTATTTATCCATCTAATACGTTATGTAATGACATTATATTTACACAATAACAAGCCCATTTTTTTCTCTCTTATCACACTATTCAAAAAAACCCTGAACTCACAGTTATTTGTAAGATCAGGGTTTAATATATTAATTTGAACTTAGCACTTTAATTTCAGGTTCTTCAACTAAGTATTGTTTAACTTCGCTAAAGAATTGTTGAAAGTGTTCTGACTGATTATGCGCTTCCAAAGCTTGTTCATCTTTATATCGTTCAATAAAAGCAAACGTATTCGGTTCATCTGTATTTTCAAAATGTTCATAGTATAATGCACCTGCTTCTTGATTTGAAGCGCGCTTTAATGGGTCTATTAAAGCTAAGTAATTATCACGTTGTGCAGCATCCACTTTCATAATCGCATTGATAGTAATCATATCATTTCCTCCTTTATAAGCATGATGTTTAATAATTACCTAAAAGTTAATAAATTAAACATTACAAGTCTTCTTTTTCTACGATAAGTGGTTGGTCTGGTTTTACAAAGAACCACATAATAATTGCGAAAACAACTGGGATAATCACAAGTTCTAACGTTACTGTCCAACCTACAATATCAACCATCATACCAGCTAATAGTGGACTTAATAACGCACCAATGTTCCCCCATAAATTCATCCAACCTGATACAGAACCTGAGAAGTTACGTCCTAAATCTGTTGCTGCTGCCCAGCTCATTCCAGTCGCAATACCAATACCACCTAAACAAAGCGATAACCAAATAACATTTGTTACTAAATTATCCGTTTGTATAGACATGAAGAGTGAAATACAGAATACAACAAATCCTGTGATAGCGATAGAAGCACGTGCTATGAAACGTGACATACCACTTTGTAATAATTTATCTGAAATAGCACCACCACATAAAATCAATAAGAACATTGCAATCCATGGTGCACCGGCTGCCCAAGCCATGTCTGGATCTGTTAATTTAACGTTATACTGTTCCGTTAGATAGGTTGGTAACCAAATCAAGAATAATGAGACGACGAATTGTACTACAAAATATTGAGCTGCTAATGCATAGAAACTAAAGCGTTTTAAAAATATATTCCATGGCGCATTAGATTTCTCAGTTTTAATAATGTCTCGATTTTCCATAATATAGCTTTTTTCTGCTTCATTAACCATTTTATGTTGTTCTGGCAAGTCTTTGGCAATAACCATCCATAATATAGCAATAATAAAACCAATAGCACCAAAAATATAGAAAACGGCTTGCCAACCAAACATATTTACGATTGCAATGGTTACTACTGGGGCGATGACTGGGCCAAAATAGGACCCAGCTAATAACGCACTAGATGCGCGTCCTTTCTCACCTTTCGCAAACCAGTTCGTATTAAAAACTGCGTTAGAAGGATACATTGGCGCTTCACCAATACCAAATAAGAAACGCACCGCATATAACATCCCGTGATTCTTCACAACACCTGTCAATATTGTAAAGGCACTCCACCATACAAGTGCAATGGTTAACATTTTTTTAGAACCAAATTTCTCAGCTAAAAATCCAGAAGGCACTTGCATCAGTGCATACCCCAGTGAGAAGAATGACGCTAATAACCCAAATTGTGTCTTATTCAAATGTAAATCTTCCATCATCGGACCGGCTATAATTGATATGTTCGAGCGGTCCATATATGCAATAACCCCTATAATGAAAAACGCTATGGCAAAATACCATCTAATATTTGTTCTTTTTTGATCCATGTTTTCTCCAACTTTCTCCCAATCTTTTATAGTCATCATATGACCTATTGTTTATAGATAGTATCACAATATGAAACCGCTTACAACGACTTTTTTCAAAATTTACTTATTTAAAATGTAATATACTTCCTATAATTTGATTTACACAAAAATCATCCTGTAGACCTATAACATAACAATGCATATTTATTGTTTTTGGACTATAATAAAAAGACATGTTTTAATTAACTACTAAGTTACATTTTAAAAGGAGCACATTGCAGAATTATGGAACAGATACTCACTGATTTTATTAGTACATCGGGCTACGCCGCAATCACTATATTAATATTACTTGAAAATATATTACCTTTTATCCCTTCAGAAATTATATTAACCTTTGCCGGACTGATGTCCGTCAAATCTGACTTATCCATTCCCGTACTCTTTACAATTTCAACCATTGCCTCATTAATTGGTTTACTTGTGCTTTACTATATTAGTAGGCTTGTTTCTGAAGAACGTTTGTATCGTTTTGTAGATAAATATGGCAAATGGATTAAACTTAAAGGTAAAGATGTTGCACGTGCAAACGATTGGTTTAAAAAATATGGCGCAATTGCTGTTTTTATTTGTCGCTTTATACCTGTCTTACGTGTACTGATTACGATTCCAGCGGGTATTAATCGCATGAATGTGATGCTATTCGCGATCTTGTCTTTAATCGGGACTACGATATGGAATTTTGCACTGATCTACCTGGGTAAAATGTTGAGCGGCAGTTGGGATATGCTAATGAATGGTCTCCATACATATTCATATATTATGTATGTCATCATCATTCTTGCAGTGATTTTCATCGTATATAGATTATTCAAAAAGAATCGCGCTCAATAAATACATTCAATTCCAAACAAACAGGGTCTGACATCAATAAGTGTCAGACCCTGTTTTATAATAATATAAAAAGACTAACTCCCCCTTGAAGTTAGCCTTTTCTCTATTTAAAAATTTCTCCTTTTTGATAACAGACATAGCCAATTATCATTTTCTACATTAAATCATAATTTAAACCCCTTTTTAAATTATGATTCTTTTTGATCTTCACCAGTTTTAACCAGACGGCGAACATCTGTTAAATCTGCTTTAACATCAATTTGTGGTTTCTTCGTGAATTTACTTACTACAACCGTAACGATTAAACTAGTTAAGAATCCAGGTATAATTTCATATAAATTAAAGAAATCATTCACATCGCCTAATGGCTTAACAAATGCAATCCATATTATGACTACAATGGCACCTGATAACATACCACTTACAGCACCTGTTCTACTTAACCCCTTCCAATATAAGGATAAGAGTACAAGCGGTCCGAATGCGGCACCGAAACCAGCCCATGCATTACCTACTAGACCCAAAATGGTATCGTTAGGTGACCAAGCAATCCAAATCGAAACAATCGCTACGATGATGACTGATAATCGACCTACTAAAACAAATTCTTTTTCATGTTCCTTTGCAGCTTCCTCACCACGAATTAATTTGTAAAAGTCTTCTGTTAATGAACTTGACGTTACTAACAATTGTGAAGAAATTGTACTCATAATCGCAGCTAAAATAGCAGCAAGTAAGAATCCACCAACTAACGGATGGAATAAAATTTGTCCCATTAAAATGAATAGTGTTTCAGGATTTTCTATATCTGTACCACTTTGATTAATAAACGTAATACCTGTCAATCCGACACCCACTGCGCCTAATAAGCTGATTGCCATCCAACCGATACCAAAACGTCTTGCCATTGGTAATTGTTTGACAGATTTAATTGACATAAAACGTACAATAATATGTGGTTGACCAAAGTAACCTAATCCCCACGCAAAGAATGAAATAATACCTATAAACGTCGTTCCTTTAAACAAGTCTAAGTTTGTCGGTTTTAATTCTGCTGTTTGCGTAAAAGTATCAAGTCCGCTTAATTGCAACATAGCAACTATTGGTACCATAACCATAGCAATAATCATCACTACACCTTGGAAAAAGTCTGTTAATGATACTGCTAAATAACCTCCGAAAAATGTATAAGCAATGACAATCACAGCGACAAGTAACATACCAATGTGATAGTTAACGCCAAACGCACTTTCCAATAATACACCGCCTGATACCATTCCAGAATGCGTATAAAGTGTGAAAAATACAACGATAATGGCACCTGAAATAATTTTAATCGAATTAGATTTATCATCTAATCTATTTTTAAAGAAATCAGGTAGTGTAATTGCATCTCCGGCTTTCTCTGTATATATACGAAGTCGAGGTGCAACAACAATATAGTTTATGTATGCGCCAAGTGTTAATCCAATCGCTAACCAGGCTGCTGATAAACCGGTAGTATATACTTCACCAGGTAATCCCATAATCATCCAACCACTCATGTCAGATGCGCCTGCAGATAATGCAGTTACATATGGACCAATGTTTCTACCGCCCAGCATATATTCACTGACGTTACCGGTAGATTGTTTAAAGCCATAGTACCCAATCACTAGCAATACCACAAAATAAACGACAAGCATGATATATGTTTGCCAGTTTGGATCGACTTGACTAGATAATGATGTCCCCAATGTAAACATGAAACAAAACGCCCCCCTTATAATTTTGTTACATGCATATATTATACAAAAATAAATTATAAATTAAACAGTAAATCAATAATTTTTTTCAAATAAAACCAATAAAATACAGCTTTATAGCGATTAATCATTGATTTAACAGTATTTTCAAGCTCCAAAATTATAATGGTAAAATTACTACACAATGTTAATTATACAATAAATAACATTCATTAAAATGTATGTTTCCTACAACTTTTATATAAATCCCCATTTTATTATATTTGAGTAGCATCATTTCCTTTTTCTACTTTTCTAACATATGCGCTTACTAATAAACCTTAAATTTTTCAGATAGTAATATACACTCAATCCATTTTTTAGAATTTAATTTAACTTCATAATATAATAAGAAATAGACAAAGGCGTGCCAATTAATGCTACAATAAGAAACATAAATTGGGAGCGTTTTATAAAATGCATTTCATAATTACGATATTTTTACAACTGGAGTGACATAACCATGCAGAAATCAGCAGATAAGAGCCTAAAAGATAGATATTTAGATTTACTTTCACAACAATTTAATACTAAAGAAGAACTTGCAACAGAAATTATTAATTTAGAGTCTATTTTGGAACTCCCTAAAGGTACTGAACATTTTGTGAGTGATTTACACGGTGAATTTCATGCCTTTCAACACGTATTGCGTAATGGTTCAGGCAACGTTCGTTCAAAAATTAATGATATCTTCCAAGATACTTTGACACGCAAAGAAATTAATGAATTTTCTGCGCTTGTATACTATCCTGAAGAAAAACTTAAATTAATTAAAAACAGCTTTAGCTCAAAATCCGAGCTCAATGAGTGGTACATTACAACGATTAATCGTCTGATAAAACTAATCACCTATGCTTCATCCAAATACACGCGCACAAAGTTACGCAAATCTTTACCAAAAAATTACGTCTTTATTATAGAAGAACTGTTATATAAAAGTAATAAATATAATAATAAACATTCTTATTATGAAACATTAATTAATCAAATCATAGAGCTAGAACAATCAGATGATTTGATCATTGGCTTATCTTTCACAGTTCAGCACCTTGTAGTGGATCACCTTCATGTTGTTGGCGATATCTACGACAGAGGACCAGAACCTGATAAAATTATGGAAACACTGATTGATTATCCTTCAGTAGATATTCAATGGGGAAATCATGATGTCCTTTGGATTGGTGCCTATGCAGGTTCCAAAGTTTGCCTTGCAAACCTACTTCGCATTTGTGCACGTTATGATAACTTAGACATTATTGAGGATGCTTATGGTATCAATTTAAGACCCTTATTAACCCTTGCAGAAAAACATTATGATGGAAAAAACAAAGCATTCAGACCTAAAAATGCTGAAGGCTTAACTGAATTAGAACTTGAGCAAATCACAAAAATTCATCAAGCCATCACCATCATACAATTTAAATTAGAGGCACCAATCATTAAACGTCGCCCTACTTTTGAAATGGAAGAACGATTGGTATTAGAAAGTATTAACTATGAAAAAAATGAAGCAACACTCTATGGAAAAACATATCCATTAGAAAATACTTGTTTCCAAACGATTGACCCAAATGATCCAAACAAACTCACAGACGAAGAGTCAGAAGTGATGGATAAACTATTATTATCTGTCCAACAATCAGAAAAATTGAAACGACATATGACCTTCCTTATGCAAAAAGGCACGCTTTACCTGCCTTATAACGGTAATTTATTGATTCACGGCTGTATTCCAGTAGATGAAAATGGTGAAATGGAATCAATGGTTATCAACGATGTGAAATGCTATGGCAGAGATTTATTAGATCATTTTGAAGATTACGTCCGAGAAGCTTTTGATCACAAAGATATTCAAGACGATTTAGCCACAGATTTAGTATGGTATCTTTGGACTGGTAAATACTCTTCACTATTTGGCAAACGCGCTATGACGACTTTCGAGCGTTACTTTATTAAAGACAAAACAGCGCATAAAGAAACTAAAAACCCTTATTACCATTTGCGTGAGGATGTTAATATGTGTAAAAAAATGCTCAAAGATTTTGGCTTAGACCCTGAACAAGGGCACATTATCAATGGGCATACACCTGTCAAAGAAATTGATGGTGAAGATCCAATTAAAGCTGAAGGAAAAATGATTGTGATTGATGGTGGCTTTTCGAAAGCTTATCAGTCAACAACAGGTATCGCAGGTTATACATTACTTTATAATTCATTTGGTATGCAACTAGTCGCACACCAACATTTTAATTCCAAAAAACATGTTTTACTGAATGGCGCTGATGAACTTTCTATACGTCGTGTCGTCGATAAGGAATTACAACGACAAAAAATAAGACATACAAACACCGGACAAGATATTCAAGAAAAAATCGATATTTTAAAAGAACTTATGCATGATCGTTATGTTAACTAAACAGTATTCATAAAAAACCCCGTTCACACATGATTTTCAATCTGTATGGACGGGGATTTTTTATATATTCGAATGTAAATAAGCATCTTTTAAATAGCCAATCATACCTTCTTCTGAATTTGTAATATTTTGATTATCACGTTTAAATGTGACTTCGTTATTATCATCAATATGATAGAGGACCATGTCATAAGCCGTTAAATTATCCTTACTCGAAACTGGCATTTCTAAAATATTATGTTCGACGATATAGCGATTAAACCAATGCGACGTAAAATCAGAATCAAATAGTATGTGATTTCTAATTGGTCCATCTAAGTTACTTCGCGCATGTTCATCACTAAAAGAAACTGGCATCATGTTGACATTTTTCAAACCAAACTCAGGCACTAATTCATTAAACGCCAAACTATTGAACACAAAAGATTGAGTCATTAATAAACATTTATTGTAACGTGTCATATCGGCATATATACGATCATTACTAGATAATAAATTGCCTTCAAATACTTCAAAATCTAATTCCTGTGCTCGTTTTGATGTGTTATTAAATAAATTAAAAGTCATAACTGGAATGTGATGTTCCCTCAATTTCGCACCTAAATGAAATGAAAATTCACTTTCTCCAACAATAATGACGCCCGGTGGTTCGGTACTTGAAAGGTGCATCATTTTGCTTAACGGTAGAAAACTAAAGCCATAAATGACCACAGTTATAAATACTAATCCAAATGTAACAGGTGTGATGTATTCTGCCATGGGTGTTCCTTTTTCTACAAATAAGCCTCCAAAGAACTGTGCAACAGTAAGTACGACAATACCTCGTGGTGCCATCATTGAAACCATAGCTCTTTCCCGTTTAGAAATCTCAGTATTCATCGTAGATAACAATATAGAAATAGGTCTGACTAATATAATCATGACTGCACAGAATATAAATAGTTTCCACGATATAATACTTTCTAACACATTTAAAGTTAACGAAGACGTAATTAATATAAAGACGGTAGAAACCATAATAGAAGATGCATTTTCAATAAAATGATCTGATTCTTTAAAGATCAAATCATGACGCTTCATACGTGCCATCATTAACCCAAATATGGTTACCGCAAGTAGCCCTGATTCATGCAATATTTCATCACATATTGCAAAAATAAGTAAAATAAAAACCAATTGGATGGGTGGCATTAAATTTTGTGGAATGAGATCTCTTTTAATGAGCAACATAAATAAATAAGATGCGCCAAAACCTATAACAATAGCAATAACAAAACGTAAAGCAAAACTTAAAATAATTTGAATCTCAAAACCTTGCTCTACGATTTGAAAAACATAAAATGCACCTAACGCTAACATTGGTCCAATAGGATCAAGAATAATACTTTCCCACCTTAAGATGGAATCTACACTTTTCCTAACTTTCGCTTGTTTTAATAATGGTTGAATCACGGTAGGACCCGTAATTAAAAATAAGCCACCTAATACAAGTGATATCGTTACTGAGAAACCTAATACAAAATGTAAAGCCATGGATCCTAAAATCCAAGCAATCACTGCCCCCATAGTAATGATTCTTATAACTGCTTTAGAGATACCTTTTAACTCACGAAAATCTAAGTTACTGCTACCTTCAAACAAGATGATTGCAACTGCCAACGAAACGAGTGGGCTAAACACCTCTTGACCCAAACTTTCTTGAGGGTTAATCAATCCAAAAATAGGGCCCACAAGCAACCCTACAATAGCCATAACAACGATGGATGGCCATTTTATTTTATCGGCGAACCATTGGCTAAAAATACCCAACGCTAAAAAGATAACAATGAGTAATGTTAGTGGTAAGTTTAATAAAGTCACTTTGTTCCCTCTCTCTTATACAGATTAAATTTCGTTATCTTCCAAATCACTTTAAACATTTATCACATAATAAAAAAACATACTATCAAATTTTTAAATTTAACGCATCCAAAGAACCTTCATCATTTACCCACTTTGATAAACCATTAATCTAAATACGTTTATGTGCGCACTTTTAAGTTCTCTCTAAAAATACAATTGTTCTTATCAAAAATACTTTTTCTTTTCAATTTATTTTATTTTAAGCTAAAATAATAAATTGTGAGTTTATATATATGAATGACATTTATATTATCTACACCATTGAAAGGATTTATATGACTATGACAAGTTTAAAAGAAATTATTATTGTGGCATTTGCTTTTGTTGGTGTGGTTGTAGGCGCTGGATTTGCTACAGGTCAAGAAATATTCCAATTCTTTACCAGTAATGGCAATTACAGTATCTGGGGCGTGATTATAACGGGTTGTATTGTCACTCTAGGTGGCATTTTTGTACTCCAAACTGGCTATAATTTAAATGCACATAACCACACTGGACCTATAAAGTATTATTTACCCAAGCGTATTGCCACTTTATTTGATATCATCTTAACTTTATTTCTACTTGCACTCGCTATGATTATGACGGCAGGTGGGGTTTCAACGATTCATGAAAGTTTTAATATACCATATGCATTGAGTTCTGTACTTTTAATTTCAATTATTTTAATAACATTATTCTTAAAATTTGAACGCCTCATCGCAATTCTAGGTATGGTCACACCTTTTTTAGTTATTATCGTTACTATTATTGCTATGTATTATTTAATGACCGGTTCACTCAGCTTTAGTGATCCCAATCAATACGCGAATACCGGGACTCGTTCTGATCAATGGTGGTGGTTCGATGCAATTAACTATGGGAGCTTACAAATTGCAGCAGCGTTCAGCTTTTTATCTGTAATGGGAGGTCGTTTAAAATTTAAATCTTCCTCTGTTTACGGAGGCATGATAGGTGGCTTAATCATTACTTTCTTATTGCTTATGTTAAACTTAGGCATGGTATCGCAATTCTCTCACATAAAAGATGTCGCACTGCCATCACTATTATTAGCAAAAGAAATTTCTCCTATGATTGGTTTATTTATGTCTATCGTTATGATATTAGTTATTTATAATACTGTCGTGGGTCTTATGTATGCATTTGCTTCTAGATTTACAAGACCTTATAGCAAACATTATTATATTATGATTATTTGTATGGCAATCCTTACCTTTGCTACGACCTTCATTGGGTTTATTGATTTAATAGGAAAAGTATTTCCTGTTATGGGGATCTTTGGTTTTATATTATTATTTCCAATTTTGATAAAAGGTATTTCACGTAAATAACCCCCATTTAAAAATGCTAAACTATTGCTTATTACAATAAAATATCTCTGTAAATGGCAACATCATTAACTTATACGCTATAAGTTAATGATGTTGCCATTATTTTTCTAAAAGCTAGCTTTACATAAGGTTTTGACAGAACTATAATTATTATGAAAAATCTTATAATAAATTAATATGATGTTAAATTTAGTGTGGTAAGCGCTTTAGTTGCGTCTTCTACGCTAGTTTTCTTAAATACGATTTTAATATCATATACTTGTACTATATTTAGTTTTTTATCAAATAAAAGGACAAGAAAGGTGCATCATAATATGAATAGTGACATCCACTACAGAAAATTTATCTTTCCCATATTGATTGGTATCATTATCTGGCTACTTACCCCAATTAGACCAGAAGGCTTAGATGTTGGCGCATGGCATATGTTTGCAATTTTTGTAGCAACAATTATTGGTTGTATTACACAACCACTTCCAATAGGCGCCGTTGCAATGATTGGTTTTACACTCGCGGTATTAACGCAAACCGTTAAGATAGACACGGCAGTTTCTGGATTTGGAAATAGTAGTATTTGGCTTATAGCAATGGCATTTTTTATTTCAAGAGGATTTGTAAAAACAGGTCTAGGCCGACGCATCGCCTTACAATTTGTTAAATTATTTGGTAAGAAAACTTTAGGCTTGGGCTATTCATTGATTGGTGTAGATTTAATCTTAGCACCTGCCACACCAAGTAATACAGCACGTGCTGGTGGTATTATGTTTCCAATCATTAATGCACTTTCCCGTTCATTTGGATCAAAACCTGAAGATGGTACCCAACGTAAAATGGGTGGATTCCTTATCTTTACAGAATTCCACGGCAACCTTATTACAGCTGCCATGTTTCTTACTGCTATGGCAGGCAACCCTTTGGCTCAATCTTTAGCGAAACATCAAGGCGTAGATATTACCTGGATGCAATGGTTTATTGCAGCACTCATCCCTGGTATCATATCGTTAATCCTTGTGCCATTAATTATTTATAAAATGTATCCTCCAGAAATTAAAGAAACTGCTAATGCGAAATCTTGGGCTCAAAACGAGCTTAAAGATATGGGTAAAATGGCGACCAGTGAAAAATTTATGGTTAGCATCTTTCTCGTTGCACTTGCACTTTGGGTATTAGGTAGCACGTTAAATATCAATGCGACATTAACCGCTTTTATCGCACTATCCTTATTACTCATTACCGGTGTCCTTGCTTGGAGTGACGTACTCAAAGAAACTGGTGCTTGGAATACATTAGTATGGTTCTCAATATTAGTAATGATGGCTAATCAACTTAATGAACTGGGCTTTATTCCTTGGCTAAGTAAGTCTATCTCAGGTAGTTTAGGAGGTCTTAGTTGGCCAATCGTGTTAGTACTATTAATCTTATTCTACTTCTATTCTCATTATTTATTTGCTAGTTCAACCGCGCATGTAAGTGCTATGTACTCAGCATTATTAGGCGTCGCTATCGCTACTGGTGCACCACCACTTTTCAGTGCGTTAATGTTAGGTTTCTTCGGTAATTTAATGGCATCTACTACACATTATAGTAGTGGTCCTGCACCTATTTTATATTCAGCAGGCTATGTTTCTCAAAATCGATGGTGGACGATGAATGCCGTACTTGCGATATTTTACTTTATTGTATGGTTAGGTATCGGCTCTTTATGGATGAAACTCATCGGCCTTATGTAACTATAAAGCCCTATGTTATGATTTCAACGACATGATTAATGCTAAAGTCATGTAAATGTTTGAAATATAACATAGGGCCTTTATTTTTATTTTAACTGTTACACCATGCTTCTGCTGTTGTCACATCTGCATAACGCGTTAATATTTTGTCGATTAAAAATTGATGTTTTTCTACATCTTGATCGGCCATTGCATCTGATAATAGCGTTAGCTTATAATCTTTGTCTGCCGCTTCAACTGCTGTAGATAATACGACACCGCTTGTACTCACACCTGTAAGTACAAGATGATCAACTTGCAAACCGCGTAATAACACCTCTAAATTACTACCAGTAAACGCACTTAATCGATGCTTCGTTACAAGGGGTTCCTTTGCTTGGCGATTCAACGCTTCAACAATTTGAGTTGATTCATCTTGTTTATTCATAGGCACGCCTTTTGCTTTCATTTGCGAAAACATTTTATTATTTGGTGAAACTTCCATATATTCCCCTGTAAACGCAACACGTACAAAAATGACTGGCATACTATTACGACGTGCAGTCTCAATTACTTTTTGATTATTAGCTATTATATTTTCTTTTTGCTGCAAACCATTTACAATACCATTTTGCATATCCATCACTATCAACGCTTGATGATTCATTATGATCGCCACCTTTTCTATTATCCATATATTATAGTCTAGATTGACTTCATTTTCTAAAATTGAAATCGCCACAAGCCATCTACACTTTGTATCATGTATAACAAATGGTGACTTATATTGGGAAATTATTTAAAAATATTATTTAATAAGTCTCGACCCGCTACCACACCTGCTTGAGTCATTTCGTGACTATTCACCCAAACTTGCGTGACATTTGCACCACGGTTTTCGAATAAATCAATGACATTTTGACTATCTTTGCTTGTAACAATTGGGTCATGTTCACCCATTGAAAGTAATACATGCATACCACTTAAATCTTTATCATTCGCATCATTCACCGGATAAAGTGGTGCATATAACAGTGCTGTTTGAAATGAAATGTCCTGATGTAAAATCATGCTGATTGCAATATTAGAACCGTTTGAAAAACCTACAGGAATTGCTAGCGATAAATCAAAACCATAGCGTTCAGCAGCTTCTTTTAAAAATGCAATGAGTCTATCTGTTCGAAAGTTTAAATCCTCTATATCGTATTGTCCTTCACCGTGACGTTTGAAGAAACGGTTCATTCCATTCTCAGATACTTCACCTCTTATACTTAACACATTATACTTAGGGTTAAGTAGCTGACTTAATGGTAATAAATCACTTTCATCTCCACCTGTCCCGTGTAGTAAAATCAATGTAGGTGCATTTGCTTCACCTTCTCTAAAAATATGTTCCATATCAAGTGTGCCTCCTCTTATATCTATTTTCTATATACGAATAGGTGGTAGCAATTGAAGTATCGTTTCTCTTCTGTCTTCAAATTGAGGTGGTAATACTAAATGCGTACCTAATGTTTCAAATCGTTCATCAACTGTAAAACCAGGGCCTTCTGTCGCAAATTCAAAGATAATGCCACCCTGCTCTTTCATATAAATAGCTTTGAAATAGTTGCGATCTTTAACGTCAGTCACATGATAACCTTTACCAGTCATTTTAACTAACCATTCTCGTTGTACTTTATCAGTTGGAACTGACCAAGCAATGTGATGAACAACACCAACACCCCAACGAACATTCATTTGAGCGCTTTCTTTTTTGATAATCACATGATGTTGCCAATGGCCTTTTGTTTCAACATGTACCACATTGTCATCTTCGTTCACTTTATGAAGACCCATATCGTTTACTAGTGTATTCAACGTTGCCTTAGGATGACTAGATAATAAAGTCACCCCATGAAATCCAATGATACTCTGTGTGTCAGTTTGGTCGTTATCGTCATCTGCTTCAACTAATGCTAAAGGTAAGTCATGTGTATCGTTAAATTCTAATGTTTCACGATCAAACAATCTAGTTTCTACTACTTCAATTTGATGTGCTTGTAAATGTGCTTTCCAAATATCCCTTGAGTTTTTAGGTATTCTAAAAGCAATGCGTTCGACTTGCCCATTTCCTTTACGACCTTTATGTGCATTTGGCCAATTGAAAAACGTTAAAATCGTACCATTTTCAATATTTCCATTTGAGAAGTAAAGATGATAAGTGGATGGATCATCATAATTAACCGTTTTTTTAATTAATTTTAGATTTAATACATCTCTGTAAAATCGAATATTTTCTTCTGGATTACCTACAATTGCTGAAATATGATGAATATGTTGAATTGCTTCCATAAAATTACCTCCTTAAATATTTGAATTTAAATTTCCCTTTATATCTTATGCTATGGTGGTTTACTCTAACCAAAAGTCCTTTTATCTGCTTGTATCAAACGGACGTATTTCTGATTCAATATAGGCTCTTTGTGGTTCTAGAAATGGTGGTAAAGCTAGACTTTCACCCAATGTTTCATAAGGCTCATCACCCATAAATCCAGGTCCATCTGTAGAAACTTCAATTAATATATGTCCTATTCGTGCATATAACGCTTCAAAATAAAATCGATCTACTAAACCAGAATTACCGATACCTAATGTTTGATATTTTTCTAACCATTGTACGATTGTTGCATGATCTTTTAGTCTAAATGATACATGATGCACCTCACCATAACCTTGTCTTGCTTCAGGTCCATCTGTATCTTTCCTTAAGATAACTTGACCCCCATTACCCCCTTCACCGACTTCTAAAATGGCTACTCCGTCTTCTTTAGTTAAGACTGTCATGCCAAATACATCTTCAAGTATTTTCATAAAATCTTCAAAATAACTCACGGTAATTTCGATAGGACCTAGACCATAGATTGCTTTATCCATTGGTACTGGACCATTTTTCCATGGTTTACCTGGTGCCACACCTTTATTATGCTCATCAGACACCAGTTGGTAACTTTGACCATCTACCTCTTCAAACGGTAATACCTTTGTACCAAAGAGTGATTGTATACCCTCATGTTTAATATTAAATTCGTCAAATCGTTGCTCATAATATTCCAACGCTTCATCGTTTGGCACTCTAAATGAAGGACGTGTAATTGAATTTGTACCTGCTGCCCCTTTAGGAATATTAGGAAAATCAAAGAATGTCATATCCGTTCCAGGCGAGCCTTCGTCATCCGCAAAAAATGTATGATACGTATAAATATCATCTTGATTTACTGTTTTCTTAACGAGTCTCATACCTAATACTTCTGTGAAAAATTGATAGTTTCTTTCCGCATCATCTGTCATTGCTGTGACATGATGAATACCTAATAATTGGTTATTTGTCATAATAAACGCCTCTCTCTTATAATTATCTCGATTTCGAAGTAATTTTTGATAAAAATTTTAAGTGCCCTTTTATTCAATCGGTTGAGCACTTAATTTTTTTAAAGCTGTTTGTAATACCGTTATTTCTTCATCTGTTAGTACTGAAAAAGTAGATTCTAATGTTGATGCATGATCTGGGAATATTTCATCCATCATACTACGTCCCTTATCGGTTAAAGATGCATTCGTCACACGCTTATCTTTCTCATTACGTTGTCTAACTACACAGCCTTTTTCTTCTAATTTATCTACGACATACGTAATACTACTACTTGCTATTAATACACGATTACCGATGCGTTGAATGGGTTGGTCACCTTTATTGTAAAGCAGCTCCATTACAGCAAATTCTGTTACATTTAATCCATAACGTTGCACATCTGTTTTAACGATTTTCATTAGATGATCTAAGGTTCGATTTAAACCAACAAATGTATTTAAAGATATTTGTGTACGATCCACTTTATTCACCTACTCCCTAAATTTATTTCGAATTCGAGATAAATTATAATGGGCTATTCACTTTCTGTCAACATATAAGTATAAAAAATATATCACCCGCTCCAAATTTAGCATTAGTCCGTTTTAAGCACTTTCAGTTGGACATATAAAATAATATATTGAATGTACGTTTCAATGAAAATCAAGCGTTCGGTTTTTCAACATTACTTAAGTGTTATGTATATATTGTGGAGGTGTCACAATTGAATCAATTATTTATAAACAATGAATTTATAGCAAGTAAATCTACTGACACAATGGATGTTATCAACCCTGCAACAAGAGAAAAAAATAGATACGATTACATTTGCAACGGAAGCCGAAGTCAATGATGCTGTAGAAAAATCCAAACAAGCTCAATTAGAATGGGAAAAAACACCAGAGCCTACACGCGCTGATCATGTTAAATTGCTCATTCCATTATTAGAACAAAACAAAGATACATTAGCTGAACTTTATGTTAAAGAGCAAGGTAAAACCTTAGCTTCAGCAAAAGGTGAAATTGATAGAGCTATTCAATTCATTGACTATATGACTGGATTGAGTATGAATAATAAAGGAGAAGTTTTACAAAATAGTCGTGAAAATGAAACCATTTTACTAACGAAAAACCGATTGGAGTAACTGCAGGCATTGTACCTTGGAATGCGCCAATTATGGTCTTGATGAGAAAAGTGATTCCTGCTGTTATTACTGGTTGCTCTGTTGTCATTAAACCAAGTGAAGCAACTTCTTTAATTACATTAAAAATCGCAGAATTACTACGTGCCTCAACGATACCTGCTGGCCTAGTACAAATATTACCAGGTACAGGTGAAACTGTAGGAACGCAACTAGCACAACATCCTGATATCCAACTCATTTCATTAACCGGTAGTATGCGCGCTGGCAAGTCTGTCTATGCTGAAAGTGCCTCTACAGTCAAAAAAGTGAACTTAGAGCTTGGAGGTAACGCGCCAGTTATCGTTACACCAAATTCTGACTTAGATAAAGCCGTTAATTATATTGTTACAGCAAGAATAAATAATGCTGGTCAAGTTTGCACTTGTCCTGAGCGTATTTTTGTCCACCAAGATGTTCACGATACATTTATCGACAAATTGAAAGCTCAAATGGAACAATTAACAGTCGGCGATCCGTTTGATGAATCTACAGATTATGGTGCCATTATTAATCAACAACAACTTGACAGTATAGATGACAAAGTACAAAATGCTGTATAAAATGGTGCTCAATAAATCACTGGTGTTCATAAAATTAAGCGTTCTGGTTTCTTTTATGCTCCTACTATTTTAGATCATATCAATCCCGAAGACAGTGCGTTCAAAGAAGAAATATTCGGTCCTGTTTTACCAATTGTGACATATTCTGAATTTGAACATGCGCTTAACCAAGCCAATGATACGAATGCAGGCTTATCATCATATATCTTTTCTGAAAACTTAAAAGAAATTATGTTAGCTACTGAAAAACTTAAATTTGTTGAAGTTTCTGCCAATTGTGAAGCCGAAGAAGTAGTTAATGGTTTTCATGCTGGTTGGAGAGAATCTGGCTTAGGTGGCGCTGATGGTATTCATGGCTTAGAAGAGTATTATAATACAACTGTTTCTTATATTAGATATGATTAACTAACTTAGACCATGCCTTTTGTTAATACCGACTATTATTTTTATAATATAAGTTCATTAGATTGATACTGACGGAAAAGTGCTCAAAATAAAAAAGGTGCACATAGCTTATTTATGACAGTTCATAAATGGTTATGCGCGCCTTTTTCTAATTAATGATTTAATGCTTTATCCAATGATTTAATATTTTCTTTCATAAGTGATTGATAGGTTATATCTTTATCATTCATTTCTTTTTTAGATAGTGTAGCCATATTGTGCAAGCTAAGCGGTGTTGTGTTAGATTCTTTCTGAATAACATCTGTTACTTTAGAAGAGATGTTTTGTTCATAAAGCACATATGGTTGTTTTGTATCATCAATGCGCTTAACAATAGCCATTAAATCCCTTTGACTAGGTTCTTCATTATTCATACCACTGACACCTTCTTGCTTAAATCCATAACGATTGGCTAAATAACCAATAGAATCATGCGAAATCACTACTGTATCTCGTTTAGGATTTGAAGTAATATCTTTCATTTCATGATTAATATCATCCAAATCAGCAATAAGTTGTTTATAACGTTTTTCATAATATGCTTTATGGCGTGAATCTTTTTTCACTAAGTCATCCTTAATCGCTTTCACCATCTTTTTGTTTAGAACTGGGTCTAGCCAAATATGTGGATCTTTGCTACCCTCTTCGTGATCATGCCCTTCATGTTCATCGTGTTCTTCATGCGCTTCGTGTCCTTCGTGCTCATGGTCATGTTCATGATTTGATAATAAATCAGCTTGCTTTAAATTCGCTGCTACAGGTAATTTTAGATGCTCATTATTGATTGAGCCCGCAATTTTTTTAGCGACAGGATCCATATCTTGATTAGAATAAATAAATAAATCGCTCTTAGCAATATTCACCATTTCTTTTTGTGTTGGCTCAAAAGAATGCATATCTGCGCCAGGCGGATAAATTGATTCAACATCTACATATTTGCCACCAATTTGCTCCGTAAAACTTTGAAAAGCAAAAGCTGTTGTATATATTTTAAGTTTATTATTTGTACTGACGTCTTTTTTCTCACTTTTATTGATGTTACCACACGCACTTAATGTAATCATCATTACACATGTCAGCATGATTATTATACTTTTCTTCAAAAAACGCCCCTCCAAATCGAAATTATTTCGTTAAAACTATAAACTTATTTTTGCAATATTTCAATGCTTTTAACTCAATCTATTACATTTCTTCTCATTTCATTCAATCACAAATTGTTTAATAGTCGCTAAAATGTGATATTTAATAACTATAGACAAAAATTAAGGAGCGATATTATGGCTGAAATTAAACAAGGTACAAACAAATTTTACATTGGTGATGACGAAAATAATCCACAAGCTCAAATTACTTTTAACCAACAAAATGATAATCAAATCGATATTGACCACACTGGTGTACCAGAAGAAATGGGTGGCCAAGGTATTGGTTCTCAGTTAGTTAAAGCTGTTGTTGATTACGCACGTGACAATAATTTAAAAGTATCTGCTACATGTCCATTTGCTAAAAGCGTTATTGAAAAACATGATGAATATCAAGATGTGTATGTCGGTTAATCAAACATTGGACCTATTAATATAGGCATAGGACATCGAGTTTCACACTCGTCATCCTATGCCTATACTTATATTTAAATTAATTATGATAACAGTTTTATCCATTCTGTAATAAATACATATTATGATAAATACCTTTTTGTGCTATCAATTGTGCATGCGTACCACGTTCAACAATTTCCCCTTTATTTAATACAAATATTTGATCAGCATCTTGAATTGTAGATAATCGGTGGGCAATCGCTAATGTCGTACGGCCTTTTCTCATTTTATTCAAAGATTGTTGGATTTGTTCCTCTGTTTCTGAATCTATATTCGCTGTGGCTTCATCTAAAATTAGGATTTTAGGATTTGTTGCAATTGTTCTTGCAAAAGCAATCAACTGTCTTTCACCACTTGAAAATGCGCTACCTTTCTCAATCACTTTATGTTGATATTGATTTGGCAGTTTTTCAATAAAATGATTTGCATGAACAAACTCTGCTGCTGCTTTCACTTGTTCAAATGTCATTGAAGGATGATAAAGTTTAATATTTGAAGCTATCGTGCCATAGAACATAAAGGCATCTTGTAAAACCAAGCCAATTTTTTCTTTCAATTCTGTTTTTGGTATCTTTTTAATTGAATTGCCGTCTATTTTAATATCACCGCGATTGAATTCATAGAAACGCATGAAGAGATTGATGATAGAACTTTTACCAGAACCTGTATGACCGACAAGTGCAATCATTTCTCCTGGTTTCGCGGTCAAACTAATGTTTTTTAACACGTCTGTTTCTCCGTCATAACTAAAGCTCACATTGTCGAACTCGATTTCACCGGTCTCAATAGCATTGTCATTGTTTGCTTCTTGTTGTGGTTCATACGTATCATCATCGATGAGTGCAAACACTCTACTTGCTGAAACCAGCGCTTGTTGCAGTATATTTAAATTTTGACTTACTTGATTGATAGGTTCAAAAAAACGTTCCATATATTGTACAAAAGCAAACACCACACCTGCAGTGATGCCAGTAGTAAAGCTGATTACTCCAAAGTATCCAAGAATCATTACAACCGCAAAAATTGAAATAGAACTGATTGCAGGGCGAAGTAAAAGACTATCTAATTTAACAGTTTTTAACATATATTGATAATGTTCATCATTAATCTTATTAAATTCTTTATTTAATCGGCGTTCTTGATTAAAGGCTTGGATAATTTTCATGCCTTCTATAGATTCCGCTAACTTCGAATTTAAATCAGATAACCGTTGTCTTGACTTTGAAAATAAAAAAGCAGAATACTTTCTATAACTTGCTAATATTATCATTATGATAGGTAAAAAAATGAGCGCAATTAAAGCTAATTTGACATCTAACACAAACATCATGATGTAACTTGAAATCATCATAAAGAATGCCATTATAAATGTGGAAAAAACACCTACAATCATATCAACAATCGTTTCTGTATCATTTGTAAGTCGAGAAACAATGCTACCACCAGGTACTTTATCAAAGTATCTCATACCTAATTTACCCAGCTTATTAAATGCATCAATCCTTAATTGTTGAATTACTTTAAATGCTAAATATTGAAATAAATATTGGCTAAAGTAAAGGGTGATAGCGCCAATCAACTGTATGCTAATAAAAATAACAATCAACCATACCATTGTCTCTTTAGGAAAATGGCGTGGTGTTAAATAATCATCGATGAAAATTTTCACCATATAAGGTGTCATCATACTAGCAATCGTTGATAATATGAGCGTAATAAAGGCCAAAACAATAATCCATTTATAGGGTAAGGTGTATTTAAATAACCTAATGAGTGCGCTACCTTGATCTTTTGCTGTTAGATTAGCATTTTCAGTCATTTTCACCATCCCCTTTCGTTAGACTATCCAAGTTGCGAGACAGTTGCTCTTGTAATGCTTGAGCCTGGTAAGTATCATAATACCAACCTTTTTTACTCATCAGTGTTGCGTGATTACCACGCTCGATGATACGGCCTTCATTCATTACTATAATTAAATCGGCGTGTTTTACAGCACTCATTCTATGTGCCGTTATAATATTGGTCTTACCGCTTCTCAGATGTTCCAAATTTTCTAATATGGCTTCTTCTGTTTGTGCATCTACTGCTGATAATGAATCATCTAAAATGAGTATTTCTGGATTAACGAGTAGCGCACGTGCAATAGAAACACGTTGCTTTTGACCACCTGATAACGATACACCACGTTCGCCTACTACGGTTTGGTAATCTTTAGAAAATTGCATGATATCATCGTGAATGTGACTAAGCTTGCTAGCTTCAAATATTTTCTCATCGTCAATCGTTTCATTACTAAATGCAATATTATTACGTATGGTTGTTGAAAATAAAAAATGTTCTTGTGGCACATAACCAAATTGAGCTCTTAATGACTCAACATTGTAATCACGAATGGGATGTCCACCAAATTCAATATCTTGAGCGTGTTGTGTATCAAATTCTCGTAATAATAACCTAATTAATGCACTCTTACCTGAACCTGTACGACCAACAATACCAACTGTAGAACCTTCTTTAATTGTAAAATGAATATCATAAATACCTTGATCCTCATTACCCGGGAAATGAAACTGATTTATATTAAACCTTATATCCCCTTGAGGACGTTCATCAATGACATATGAAGTATCGATATCATTAGGTAGTTCGCCAATTTCCTCAATACGTTCATATGATGCTTTAGCTCTTTGGACAATATTAAAAAACAGGCCTAGCGCTAGTAAAGGCCATACCAGCATGCCAAGATATGTATTAAATGTGATTAACTGCCCCAAGCTGATATCATTATGAAAAACCATCTGCGCACCGAATGCAATTGATAAGAAATAACTCATACCTATGACTAAAGTAATCGTCGGATCAAAAAGTGCATCTATTTTTGATACTTTCAAATTTTTCGCAACAACATCATCACTTAAATGCTTAAAATCCGCCTGATCACTTGGTTCATAGCCAAATGTTTTAGTTACTTTAATACCTGCCACACTCTCTTGTGTCTTATCATTTAGTTTACTAAACGCAGCTTGTGCTTTTTTAAATCCTTTACTTAGTAGCGAACCATAAATGCTGGTAAGCAATACCATAAATGGAAGTGGAATCATGGCAATTAACGTTAATTTCCAACTGACTGTTGTTGCCATCGTGATAATGACTGTGCCACCAGTTATCAACGAATCTGCAATCATTAAAATACCTGCACCTGCAGCATTTTGAACAGCTCTGATATCATTCGTAGCATGTGCCATCAGATCACCCGTTCTTCTATTTTGGAAAAAGATAGCACTCATTTCTGTATATTTTTTATATAGATAGGTCCTTAATATCTTACCTAATTTTTGACTTGTTCCAAATATAGATAATCTCCATACATATCTGAGAACATAAGTTAATATTGCAGTAATAACAAGTATGAATAAATAAATGGCTAATAATCGAGGCGTTAATCTATTAGAAGTCATCTCATCAATTGTACGACCAATGATTTGAGGCGGTACAATTTCAATTAATGCGATTAACAATAAGGTGCCTAAGCCTATGAGATAACTCGTTTTTTGTTGTTTAAAAAACCAACCTAATTTCAAGAATACTTTCATCACGCCACCTCCATAAAATCATGATTTAATAACAAATCTATCAACTATTATGGACATCCATGCTTTATATCAGTCCATACAATACGTGTCTCATATTTTACCACAACTTAACATCTGTAAATAGAATGGATATATTACACACTAACTATCCACAGATTTCCATTGAATTTAAAAAATGAACTTGAGACATTTGCCATATCTCAAGTTCTAGCTTTGTATTATGCTATTGTTAACCTAGTTTGCATTTTTACGTTGTTTTTCCTGAAATTCATAAAACACTTGGAACAATAGTATTAACATAGCCGGATGATATGTTTCCGTTTCTATATACACATCGTGCCTGGAAGCAAATTTAAATCGCTCTGATTTTGTTTGCGTAATTTCTTGATTACGCTTTGTCACCTTTACACTTCTCGAAAAAAATCCTGACTGAAATTTTATTATACCTCCTTGAGTCCCTTCAAAATACATAGTTGGTTTGAGCCCCATTTTTGAACGAAATAGGCCTATGGGTTGATTATTCTTTTCAACTGTCCAGACTGTCTTAAAAGGTGTTTTAATAGCACCCTCTTGCAACACACGATAGGTATCTTGACCATCTGTAATCTCAAAGTTCTGCTTGTTATTACCTAAATATGCCATTGTTAGTTGTACAGCCGACGTATAAAACAGTTCGATGGTAAACACTACATCTTCTTTATCATTATAAATTTCTATCGCTGATCTAGAAGCATTGAAAAAGTTTTCTTTAAAATAATAGTGTGTCATCTATAACATCCTATTCTTTTGGATTTAAAACATTGTGTTATACCCATTTTACAAAAATGAATATTTTAATGCCACCAAATATATTTTTTATACTTTCCAAGCTTTGTGTATTGACTCAGTATATTTTTTATACTAGAATTCAACTTGTAATAATTATAAATACATGCAATGAATAAGGAGCTAAATTATGACTTTCCACGATAAAAATGCAACGCAAGTAACAAATATCACATTAAACGTCTCAGATTTGAAAAATATGATTAAATTCTACACACAAATTTTAGGGTTAACTATTAAACACGAAACAAATCATGCCGTTACCTTTAATGTCGGCGCACATGGACATACGCTAACACTAAATGAAATAGAAAACGGACGTCGTCCCTCTATGAGAGAATCAGGACTATTTCACATGGCGCTCTTATTACCTACGCGTCAAGATCTCGGTAATTTCTTATATCATGCTGCAAGTACAGGTGTTCAAGTTGGCGGTGGCGATCACCTTGTCAGTGAGGCGCTTTATTTTGCAGACCCTGAAGGTAATGGGATTGAAATTTATTATGATAGACCTAAAGCAGGTTGGATTTGGAATGACAATAAAGTGAAGATGGACACGCTCGAAGTCGATGCGAATGACTTAGTTGAACAAAGAAGTGAAAATGGATGGCAAGGTATGCCAGATGATGCAAAAATTGGTCACCTACACTTAAAAGCTGCTGATATAGGTCAATCCCGTCATTATTATCTCGACGAACTCGGCTTAGACCACGTTTCTGATTTACCACAGGCTGTATTTATGTCAACTAATCATTACCACCACCACATTGCTTTTAATACTTGGCAATCCAATATATTACGCCAAAACAATAGCCAAAGTTTAGGCTTAACACATATAGAAATATATAAACCAAATGCACAAGAAACACAATTTATTGGACCAGAAGGTTTCGAAATTTTAGTTCATAGCAATACACAACTCGTTGCTGATAAAGACTAATTGATGCTAGGAAGATGTTATGACATTGATTGCAAAAGCAGTGTTCATTCAAGTTGAATGCGCACTGCTTTTTATTGTTTTCAGAAACGATATCGGCGTTTCTTTTTGACTTATGATAAACATCTACTCTATATTAAATATATAATCATTTTTATTACTAAGTTAATAAATAAGGGATGTTATATTTATTATGAAAATTACTAAAATACTGAATAACAATGTGGTTATTTCAAAGATTAACAATGAAGAACGTATCGTCATGGGAAAAGGGATTCCCTGTGGCAAACAAAATGGTCAAGAGCTAGAAAAAGACAAAATTGATAAAGTTTTTAGACTCACAAGCGAAGAACAAGAACGTATGCTTACGTTACTTAATGAAATCGATCAAAATGTCTTATTAACGACTCAAGATATTATTATCAAAGCCAATCAGCTTTATGAAAAACCTATGTCAGAATCTATTTACCTATCACTAACGGACCACATAGATTACGCTATTAAAAGAACCAGAGAAGGTCACATTATTAAAAATCCATTATTATACGAAATCAACAGACTCTATCCTAAAGAATATGATTTATCAATAAACGCAGTTGAGACCATTAACCGCCGCTTTGATATTCAGTTACCTAAAGATGAGGCTGGATTTATTGCTATGCATATTGTCAACGCAAGTATGGATGAAAATATCGCAAATATATATGAAATCACAAAGATTACCAAAAGTATTTTAGATATTGTGCGCTATCACTTTAATTTACACATTAATGAAGATGCCCTAAGCTACTCCAGATTTATGACTCACCTCAAATTTTTCAGCCAAAGGTTAATTAACCATGAGTCACTAAACGAAGTGACTGATGAATCATTGCTACAAGTATTGCAACAAAAACATGTGAAATCCGATGCATGTGTAGATAAAATATCCTTACTTAGAAGCATCCCATTGGGGCTGGCAAATCGATCCAATCGGACTCAGAATCGTCTTAAATGAATTGTGGGACCGTTATAATAAACCGTTATTCATTGTTGAAAATGGGTTAGGTGCAAAAGACACTATTGAAGATGGCCAAATTCATGATAATTATCGCATTGATTATTTACAAAAACATATTGCTGAAGCAAAAAGAGCCGTTGAAGATGGCGTTGATTTAATGGGTTACCTTGCATGGGGGCCTATTGATTTAGTATCAATGTCAACGAGTGAAATGACTAAACGCTATGGCTTCATTTATGTAGATCAAGATGATTACGGTCAAGGTACTAAAAAACGTATTAAAAAAGATTCTTTTGACTGGTATAAAGCTTTAATTCAATCGAATGCACGTGATTTATAATATAAAAAGCTTGGTGCAACTGCACCAAGCTTTTCTTCATTTATTCTAACCATTCTACGATATCATCTTGTGTTTGGCGTACTTTATCTTTCGGTTCCGTTTCTCTATAACCAAAAGCCACCATAACAGATGGCGCAAAATGCGCTTCGTCTATAATGCCTTCATCAGTTAAAAATTGTGTGACCGCATCTAAATCAAAGCCTTCTATTGGACATGAATCGATATTTAATAATGCTGCACTTGTCATCATGTTACCCAGTGCAATATAAGTCTGTTTTCTCGCCCAATCTAATAAAGATTGGTCATTGTCATTAATGTGAAAGTTAGTTTGAAAATCATCAAATTTCTTTTCTGTAGCTGGAATGCTCGCTTCACTATATTTTTTTACATTTCTTATCATATGTTGTACGTAATCTGATTGTGAAGTTACATTTTTGCGTGCTAAAATTAATACAAAATGACTTGCTGTATCAAGTTGCCCTTGTGCACCCCAACTGATTGCTTTAAGTTTATCTCTAATTTCACGATTTTAAATAACTACAAATCTCCAAGGCTCTAAGCCTAGTGAACTGGGCGAAAGTCTCCCCGTTTCTAAAATTGTATTAAAATCACTCTCTGAAATTTTTTTGTTTGCATCAAAGCGTTTTGTTGCATGTCTAAAATTAAAAGCATCTAAAATCGTTTGTTGCATTTGAGTTATCACTTTTTGAAACCTACCTTTCAAATTAATCATTTATATATGTAGTGTAGCAATTTTGAAATTCGTATTAAAACAATATGTTTTATAACACAATCAAATCGGTTTGTTTAATACTTCGGATTCAATCACGCTTAACACACCTTGCTTATCATTCGAGGGTGCCACATGTTTTGCTGCTTCAAACAACGAATGATCTTCACTATTCTCCATCACATAACTATGCTCGGCTAATAGCAACATATCTAAATCATTATTTGCATCACCAAACGCCATTAATTCTGACGCGTCGAGTTGCCATGTGTTCAATAAACGTTTTAATGCGTTCCCTTTTGTTACACCAGGGATAATGATATCAATACTATCATGTCCACTAGATACAAATTCTAACTTACCATTAAAACGCGCTTTAAGATCCTCATCAAGTGTAGGATGCGTCACACGGTTTATGTTAAATGCTATCTTCACATACTCATCTTCGGGTAAGTGTTGTAAAGAATGAATTTCTTCTAATTGACGATAATAAAAATGTGCATCTTTTTTAAACGACTCAGGATTTTCCTTTAAAATATAGGCACTACTTAATCCGCATACAATTAAGTTATTGATACCTCTTTCAATATTTAAATAATCTACCACTTGCTGATAAAAGTCTCTATCGAATGTTTGATAATCATATAATTTATCCCCTTCATAAATAACCGCACCATTTTCTGCCACAAAGTACATCGCTCGTTCTCCGAAAATTGATTTCAATTTCGCATATTGGTTACCACTAGCAGCTATAAACTTAATCTGCTGCGTTTTTAATTGCTGAAATATACGTTCAAATCGTTCTTCATCGTATGTTTTTTGCGTATTTAAAAATGTACCATCCATATCAACTGCAATTGCTTTTATCATAGTGTCCCCTCAAATCTTTCAATTTATATGTTTATCTATTATTATATCGATATTGTAGTTTGATTCAAAGTAAATCCCTTACATAATAGCTGAATTCATAAAAAAACAGAGTCAAACAGCAATCTCTTTTAATAAGATTTCGCTTGTTCCACCCTGTAGGTATGAAACCATATTATAAATACCTATACTTTACCGCTTCAATTCAATCATGTTAAATATAACCATAAACGAAAAAATTTGTCTTAGATTATCTTTAATTACTTGTTTAATGATTGAATAAAGTTCAAATAATCTTGCGTATTCTCTTCTAATTGACTAGGCGCAATAGTAAATGCACTGTATAGCTTATGCGCACCAACATAGTTTGCAGATACAAATCGTGTCGTTGCAATCATCGGACTCACTAATTCATCAATTGTAAATTTCACATTACCTTCTGGTGTATAGGCTTCTGCTATTGACCCAATAGAAATCGCCAATCCTATATTCTTTCCTTTTAAGGCGTCTCCTTTAGACCCATATGCCCAACCATGTGTAAAGACTTCATCTAAGTACTGTTTCATTAATGGTGGAGAACTATACCAATATAATGGATATTGAAAAATAATATGATCATGCGCTTCTATCAGTTTTTGTTCTTTTTCGATATCAATTTTGCCATGTGGATATTCTGGATAGATTTCATGTACTGTGACAGACTCACCTATCTTAGAAAGTGCATCTCTCCAATGCTTATTCACAGTTGAATTGCTAATATCTGGATGTGCAATAATGACTAATGTAGACATTTGGTCAGTACCTCACTTTTTTAAATTTAATAAGTATATATTAATCGCATATGACTCAAATTGAAAATTTTTTGCCTAATTTAACTAAATCTTTTTAAAATTATTTATTTTTTCATATTTATTTCAAGAAAAAAGTTCATCTACTGTCACATCAAATAACTTCGCGAGTTTAAATGCTAATGACAATGAAGGGTCATATTTATCATTTTCTATAGCATTGATTGTTTGCCTTGATACTCCCAATTTTTCACTCAAATTTTCTTGAGAAACGCCAGTACGTTTTCTATATATTTTAATTTTATTTTTCATTTAATCAATCCTTAAAAGTGTACTTTGAACGCATAGTTAAATAATTAAATAGTAGTAGAAATAGACCAATAACCAAGAATATAATTTCAGGATATGTCGATATTAATGCTCCATCCATATCAAACCAACCAAAGGTTCTTAGTATAAATATAAACAACAAACAGTACACGAGCCAAATAAAACTTTTAGCTAGTATTTCTACAAACATTTTACTTTGTCTTTCATCATATTTCGATCTACCTTTGTGTTGGTTTAAAGTTTCTTTTGGTAAAAATTTATTGGTAAACCAAGTCCAAATAGTAGAATATTCATATTTAACAATCCTAAATGTCAAAGGTTTTTTACATTTTTAATATAACTATCCTAAATGTCAAAGGTTTTTTACATTTTTAATATAACTATCCTACTAGAAAATGTCAAATTTATTTTACATTTTCTATCTTGAGATTCTTCGCATATTTAATTGCTAATTAAAAAATAAATTACAATAAAAAGCTTACCAGTGTGTACTACACTGATAAGCTTTACTTATCTATTTCTTCACATGTATTTTAGAAACGTAATTTGATTTTTCTTTAATATCAAAAATAGTTAAGCCAACAATATCTTTTTTCTTACCAGGTATTACAATACTGATTAGATAAGAGAAGATAAATGCAACTAGGAATGAAATAATGGATACAAAGAATGGCGAATTGCCACCGCCAACACCATTGAAGATATAAGCGAAGATAATACCTAACGCCAAACCGCATATAACGCCTAGGGTATTTGTTCGTTTCGTAAAGATACCTACAGCAAATACACCCGCGAATGGCACACCTACAAGGCTCGTAATTAATAGGAATAAATCCCATAAGTCATTAGAATCTGAAGCAATTAAGTAGATAGACATACCAAATCCAAATAAACCAGAAAGTATAATCATCCATCTAGCAAAAGTAACTTCGTCTTTCTCTTTACCTTTACCGAAAAATCTATGTTTGATATCGACAGATAAACAAGCTGAAATTGAATTTAAGCTTGATGAAATTGTAGATTGTGCAGCTGCAAATATTGTTGCAATAAGTAATCCGGCAATAAATGATGGCATTTCTGTCAGTATGAAATAAGGTACAATCGATGATGTATTAAAACCTTCTGGCAAAGCACTTTCATGTGTGTAGAAGGAATAAAGCATTGTCCCCATATCATAAAATAATGGGGCTGAAATCAATGCCAAAACACCATTCATCCATAATGATTTCTTCGTTTCAGACATGGATTCAGATGCTTGATAACGTTGTACAACATCTTGACTTGCAGTATATTGATGCAAATTATTAAATATATTCCCTAAGAAAATAATAGGAATTGCTGCCGCGGCAGTATTAAACTTCCAATTATTTGCACTGATTAATTTTTTATGATCTAGCGCGTCCGTCACTACAGTTCCCATACCACCTTTGATATGTACAATGCCCAAGATAATGATTGCTGCAGCACCACCTAATAGGATGACCCCTTGAATGAAGTCACTCCATACCACACCTTCAAAACCACCAAGGAATGTATAAAGAATACACAATATCCCTACTAGACTCGCTACGACATAAGGATTTAAATCAGAAACCGCAGTAATCGCTAGCGTCGGTAAATAAATCACAATAGCTACCCTTCCTAAATGGAACAATACAAATAGCAACGACCCAATCACACGGACACTCGGCCCAAATCGTGCTTCTAAATATTCATAAGCTGATGTCACCTTTAATTTTTTAAAGAATGGTACATAAAAATAAATTAACAATGGAATAATAGCTACAATAGCGACATTGCCAGCTATGTAAGACCAATCTGTTAAAAATGCTTTTTCTGGTGTCGACATAAATGTAATCGCACTTAATGTCGTTGCATAGATAGAGAACCCAACTGCCCACGAAGGCAAACGGCCACTAGCTGTAAAGAAACTATCTGTGTTTTGACTTGCTCGTTTTGTAAAATACTCACCCACCAATAACATTAATACGAGATAAACTATTACAGCTACCCAGTTCCACGTCCCAAAACCTACTTGTTGCATTTACTTCATCCCCTTACGCGATGTCTTATAAATTATAGTCTTTAATCAGTTTGTCTAATTTACTTCTGTTTGCTTCGTTAAATGGTTTAAATGGACGTTTAGGTACGCCGCCGTCAATACCACGTGATGCTAAAATCTCTTTTAACGTAGAATAAATCCCCATAGATAATACATTTTCGATAATATTATTGGTTTCGTGTTGAATTTCATAAGCTTCCGCAATATTGCCATTTTGCGCTTTTTCAAATATTTGTCTTGCACGCACACCATTGACATTATAGGTTGAACCAATTGCACCATCTACGCCTGATACTGCTGCTTGAACTAACATTTCATCAAATCCTGATAAGATTAATTTATCTGGAAAAGCTTTACGAATTCTTTCTAATAAGAAGAAGTTTGGCGCTGTATATTTCACACCAATGATTTTTTCATGGTTGAAAAGTTCACCAAATTGTTCAATCGAAATATTTACACCCGTTAAATCTGGAATTGCATAAATAATTAAGTTATTTTGTGTAGCTTCAATAAGTTCAAAATAATAGTCTTTAATTTCTTCAAATGAAAATGGATAATAGAATGGTGTGACTGCAGATATCGCATCATACCCAAGTTCTGTAGCATACTTACCAAGTTCAATCGCTTCATTTAAGTCTAATGAGCCAACTTGCGCAATCATTTTCACATCGTCATTGACCGCTTCTTTTGCGACTTTGAAGACTTGTTTCTTTTGTTCTTTACTGAGCAAGAAATTCTCACCTAAACTACCATTAACATATAAGCCATCTAATTTTTCTGTCTCAATCGCATTTTTGGCAATTTGTGCTAACCCTTCTTCTTTCACTTATCCATTTTCATCAAATGGTACTAATAATGCTGCATATAATCCTTTAAATTTATCTTCCATGAAATAAACCTCCGTTTGCTTTTATGAGTATTCTTCTGTTAAAAACCCTGTGTTCCTTTATCCAAGTTGAAAAATGTTTGTTTAATACTATTTACAGTTCGAATTGTAAACGCTACCATAGAGTGTATCAATAGTATTTTGAAAAAATTCATCATTTATACTAAATTTCAATGAAAATATTTTTCAAAGTTATTATAGCTACACTTTTAAATTTAAAAATGATACATATATATTTGAATACCTTACAGGAGGCAATATAAATGACGGATTATAAAGTCGCAATTGATATCGGAGGCACTGATATCAAAGCTGCTGTTTTAGATAACGGCTTAAATTTTGTAGATTATCAAAAAATACCCACACCGAATAATATAAATGAATACATCGTTGACAAAGTTTATGACATTGTTAAACATTTTCAAATGACCTATAAACTTTCACCACTGCATGTAGGCATTTCCAGCGCAGGTGTAATAGATGAAACCAATGGCGTGGTTGATTATACTGGCCCTACCATTCCGAATTTTAGGGGCACAAATTTCCCCAAACTGTTAGCATCACTCAATGCGGATGTCAAAATTTACAATGATGTTAATGCGGCTTTATTAGGAGAACTTTATTTTCATCAATATGATGTAGATAACATTTTTTGTCTTACTTTGGGAACTGGTATTGGTGGTGCTTTTTATAATCAAACTTTAGGTTTATACAATGGCACACGTCATCGTGCGAATGAGATTGGCTACCTATTATATCGCTCTGAAGATCAATTAACATTTGAACAACGCGCTTCTACAACAGCACTTAAATCTTTAATGAAATCCAAATCATTTCCTTATAGCGATGATGTGCCAATGCTATTTAAATTGGCGGATCAAGACAATGAACTCGCCTTAGATATTCTAAATGAATGGAGCTTTAATGTTGCAGAAGGCCTAGCACAAATACAAATCATATATGATCCTGGTTTAATTCTGATTGGTGGAGGGATTTCTGCTCAAGATCAAACTTTACTTAAATATATCGTTCCTAAAATTCAGAATTTCCTTCCACCTGAATATGGTCATGCCGAAATTAAAACGACACACACTAAGAATCATGCTTCACTATTTGGTGCAGTTTCACAATTTTAATAATTTAAAAAAACGCACTTTATCAAAACCAAATATGGTTTGATAAAGTGCGCTTTTAAGTAACAACATCCTACATATAAAATACTATTCATTCAGCACTGTCTTTTTCGTATGTTGATAGACATTATGCATATAATCGTCATCTAACAGTAAATAACTTACAATATCTATTAAAAAAAGTGTCGCTATTTGTGTATTGATAAATCTTGAATCATTGATTCTTGATTGATCCGTAGTAATTAATACCAAGTCTGCACATTCCGTCAATGTACTACCTTCGTAATTTGTTATAGCAACCACATAGGCCCCACGCGCGTGTGCCACTTCAGCTGCTGCAATTAACTCAGCAGTTTCCCCACTATTTGAAATGGCAACAAATGTATCAGAAGTTGTTAATAATGATCCAAATATTTTCATTTGATGCGCATCTGTCGATACACTACCTTTTAATCCCATGCGCATCATTCTGTAATAAAACTCTGTCGCAGATAAACCAGAACTACCTAAACCCGCATAAATAATTTGTCTACTTCTCATGATTTGATTTACAAAACTTTGAATTTTTTCATCAGATATAAATTCACCAGTTTGTTGGATAATATCTTGATGATATTTATGAATACGCTGAATCAACGGACTATTTTCTATCACTTTATCCGTCATTTCTTGCTGTAAATTAAATTTTAAATCTTGGAAATTATCATAGTCTAATTTATTACTAAAGCGCGTAATCGTTGCTGGCGATGTTCCAATCGCATGCGCCAATGAATTGATTGTTGAAAATGAATCATCAAAATGATTACTTTGAATATATTCAACAATTTGTTTGTCTGTCTTTGTAAATAAATGATGATAGCGTTGAATGCGATTCTCAAATTTCATATAATCCCCTGCTTCCAAATTTTGATTTCATTATATTATAAATGAAAACATTTTTCATAACAACGAAATGTATTGATTAATATTTTCTTAGTGTTATATTGAAAATACAAATCTAATACAATATAAATATTCAATTAAATCTACTAAAGTTATGGAGAGTGCAATTATGTTACCACAGGGATTAATCGTATCGTGCCAAGCATTACCAGATGAACCATTACATTCATCTTTTATTATGTCTAAAATGGCCTTAGCAGCATATGAAGGTGGAGCCGTTGGTATCAGAGCGAATTCTAAAGCAGACATTATTGAAATCAAAAAAGAAGTCGACTTACCAGTAATTGGAATAGTAAAACGTGATTATGCGCATTCTGACGTTTTCATCACGGCTACAAGTAAAGAGATCGATGAATTAATTGAAAGTAACTGCGAAGTCATCGCATTAGATGCAAACAAACAAACTCGTCCTAAAGAATCATTATCAGAGCTTGTATCCTATATAAGAAATAAAGCACCAAACGTTGAAATTATGGCGGATATTTCTACACTTGAAGAAGCTAAAAATTCAGATGAACTTGGTTTCGACTATGTCGGCACTACGTTACGTGGGTATACGTCATATACAAAAGGTCATATTTTATATGAAAACAACTATCAGTTTTTAAAAGATGTCTTGGCTCATGTAAATGCTAAAGTCATTGCTGAGGGTAATGTAATTACACCTAAAATGTTTAAAGATGTAACAGATTTAGGTGTTCATTATACTGTTGTAGGTGGCGCGATAACAAGACCGAAAGAAATCACAAAACGTTTTATCAATGCTTTTGATAAATAATACAATAAAAAAGACCTTATCTTAAGAATGATCTGTATCGTGTCATCATTTCTATGATAAGGTCTTTTATTTAAACTTATACCGCTTCAGCTATAAATATTTTACGATCTTCCCAAGTATTTGTTTGTTCATTATAGTTGTCACAAGTAATTAACGTTAATTGTTTTTTACTAGACTTGTGTTCATCTAAAACTTGCACATCTTCAGGTTTGACATCAAATATTTTTGTGATTTTATAGACATTGTTCTTATTGCCTACTTTAAAGCGCACTTCACTGCCTTTTTTCGCTTCTTTTAAATTAGAAAATTGATAATCAGACGATCCGATATTAGTATGACCAGCAATGGCAATATTCTGATCATCTAGCGACTCATCCGCTTCTGCAAAGCTAACACCTCTATCTAACAGCTCAGGCGTTGCCGGTCCTGGATAAACAGGCGTCTTTATTTCTGCATCTGGGACTGTTAAGTATCCCACCATCTCAGATTTATCTTTTGGAATTTCCTGTTTGTTTTCTTTTTTATTTGCAGCATCTTTATCATACGTTTCTATTTTTTCTTCGCTTTCTTTTTCATATAAATACTGGTCAATATGCGGTTTAGCGAATAAATAAATCGCTGCTAATATGAATAGCACACCAATTAAGGTAATGAGTCGATTCCCCCATTTTTTCATACACGTGTAACTCCTTTTCCAAATCATCTTTTCTTCAAATATTATAAATAAGTATAGCACAACTTATAATGTATGATGTACCTTAATCTAACTATACCAAAAGAAGTATAATGCTACTAAATGTTAACTTTTATAACATACATTTGCTAAATTTTGCGCTGAGGTGTTTAATGATTTTATTATTTAATTTGAAACATAGTAAAAACAAAGGATGGTCATATAATGATAAGACATGCTACTAAAAGTGATTTGACAAATATTTTAGATATATATAATGATGCAATTTTAAATACAACTGCAGTATACTCGTATAAGCCACAGACCTTAGCATCACGTGAAATTTGGTTTGAAAATAAATCTCAAAATAATGAACCCATTTTTGTTTTCGAAGAACAAGGTGAAGCTGTTGCATTTGCTACTTATGGGTCTTTCCGTGATTGGCCTGCATACCAATACTCAATTGAACATTCTATATACGTAAATGAACATCATAGAGGTAAAGGCATCGCTTCACAACTACTCAAACAACTTATAAATCATGCTCAGGTTGAAGGTTATAAGACACTCGTTGCAGGTATTGATGCTACAAACGATAATAGTATTTATTTGCATAAAAAATTCGATTTCCAACACTCAGGTACGATACAAAATGTTGGTTATAAGTTCGATAAATGGTTAGATCTTGCATTTTATCAACTTGACTTAAGCAAATAAAACACGTCATTACGACATCAACTCACTTCTCCTATGCGTTTTAAAAATGCATGTTAGTGGTGTATAGTACTGTAATGTCAGTATTATCTAATGAAGAACGCGTGAAAATATTATCAGATATCATTGAAATTCAATCCGTAAATGAAAAAGAGTTAGATGTTGCACATTATTTACAAAAACTATTTAAACAATATGATATTAATTCCGAAATATTAGAATTAGAAGATGAATCTTCACGTGCAAACTTGGTGGCTGAAATTGGAAGTGGCAAACCTGTGGTTGGAGTTTCAGGACATATGGATGTCGTTAAAACAGGTGATACAGAGCAATGGAACTATGATCCATTTAAATTAACAGAAGATGATCAGGGTAGATTACACGGGCGTGGTTCTGCTGATATGAAATCAGGGTTGGCAGCACTCGCTATTAGTTTAGTAGAAATTAAAAAAGCAGGTACATTAAATCAAGGTACCATTCGCTTTATGGCAACTGCTGGTGAAGAAGTAACGAGTAATGAAGCTGCTTTATTGCATGAAAAAGGTTATATGGATGACGTTGAAGCATTATTAATTGCTGAGCCTTCGCAAGATGGTATTGTTTATACTCACAAAGGTACGATGGATATCCAAGTGATTTCAAAAGGGAAATCCGCACATAGTTCAATGCCAGAACTTGGATTTAATGCTATTAATCCACTCGTTGATTTTATTCACTATTTAAATGTTGAATATAATAAAGTAGATGTTCGTAGTAAACTTTTAGGTACACCTACAATGAATTCAACGATTATCAATGGTGGCGATCAAGTGAATTCCATTCCTGAATACGCAGAATCATTATTTAATATGCGTACCATTCCTGCATATGATAATAAAAAATTCGAAAGCTTATTCAACAGTATAAAAGAAAAAGTAGAAAAAGAAGATAACGCCGATATTACTGTTAATCCTTATGTTAATCGTGATCCAGTATATACGACTGGTGACAATGAATTCTTAAAATTAGCAAAATCTTTAGGCGATGAATATTTCAACAGAGATTTAGATGTTACGTCTTCTACAGCAACTACTGATGCGTCTTATTTAATGAAAGATAAAGGTGAAGATTTCTCATTTGTTATGTATGGTCCAGGTGAAACAGGACAAGCGCATCAAGTTGACGAATATGTATATAAAGATACGTACTTAACATTCATTGATCTTTACACACAAATGCTTCCACAATATTTGAATGACTTTAAATAATCTAATATATTGTTTTTAATACAAGATGTACTAAAAGAGCTTGGGACACAAATAAGTGGCTCAAGCTCTTTTTCTATTTGGCAATGGGTATAGAGTTTATTTCTTCTTCAGTCAATATTAAATTCACTTATAACAACTATCAACATAAAGTAATCCAAAATTTTCACTAAACTTCAAAATGTTATTTTATTATTTATTCATTTCTAACCATTTAACTAACTTATTAAGATTGCTCACAGTCATCGTAGGAGATTGGCCATTATAATCGAATTGTACTTTGTCACGATTTATCCAAACGGTATCAAAGCCAAAGTTTGCAGCACCTGTAATATCCCATGAATTTGAGGAAACAAATAAAATCTCTTCTCTAGTCAAATGATAATAATTTAATATTAAAGCATAGCTCGCAGGACTTGGTTTATACTGTTTAATTTCGTCCACACTCATGACAGTGTCAATATATTCACTGATTTTCGAATTATCAACTAAAGGCATTAACATGCTATCATTACCATTCGATAGCACACCTATATCTATATTTTTAGCTTTTAAATCCGAAAATACTCTTGGTATTTCTTTAAAATAGTCTAGATCTAAAAAAGCATCAAACAATTGATTAATATCTTCTCTATTATATTGTACTTTGTGTTCATCTAACGTATATCGCAAAGCATCTTTAGTTAAATCATCAAAAGTGATATAACGTTGCATAATTTGTTTTAAAAACATATGTTGTAATTGTGTTTTTCTCCATAATTGTGAGATAGAAGATGCTTGCGCTTCATCAAATTGGTCCATATGCTTTTCAAGTGAAGATATATCAAAAATAGTGCCATACACATCAAAAATAATCGCTTTATACATCATTAACCTCCCCTTCATCCAAAAATCAAACTCACTTACTATTTATCACCAATTTAATCAATCAAAACCGTTTTTACTCAAATTCTATATATAGCTTACTAAACCTAATTAATTAAATTTTTTAATGTCTTCAATCATTCGATTCATATAAACACTTTAATTATAGTTATCATGCTAAATATTAATAATTTGTAAAATTACACTTATGTAGATTATATAATCTTAAAACGGTTATAGCATAGTAAAAAGGAGGCTGGTTGATATGAAAAAACTTTTTCTGGTAGATTTATTAAACTTGTTCTTCATAGCACTGGGTTATTTAATAATCATTGCAATCCTACTATTTTCATTCGACTTACTTGAAATTAAAACAACCGGTTCTGTTTTTCTAATCGCCCTGAGTCAGATTACTTTTGTTAATATTTTTAGTAATTCAGTATTCAATGGATTATTCACTTTATTTTTAATCATTTCTTCTCTAATCTTCATATATAAATCAATCGATTTATATATATAAAGCAAATAAACGTGCACTTAATGATAATGCGACGTCATCATGAATGACTTTATAGCAGTAATTAGTATTTATCGCAATTAAAATCGTTTTATCTTTAAAATGTTTTTGATTTAATATTGTAAAGATACATTATAAGTTATATAATATCCATATAGAATGTGTGTGTTTATATCGAGGCTTGTGATGTGCCGTTAATTATCATAGTTATATTCCATTCCCAGAATTAAACTTTATGCACCCATTTTAATCTATGATATAAAACTACATTCTTAAAATGTGCGCTTAATTGTGTGTGCATTAAAAAGAGAACTAAAGTCACATTCAGGCTGTGACTTTAGTTCTTCTATTTATAATCAATTTATTCAGGTTTACCATTAGGATAAACCATTACTTTTAATGATCCACTCTTATTCGTTCTCGCCTGTTCCATCGCTTCTTTTGCCTCATTTAAATCATAAGCATCCGTGAACATCGTGTTTAAATCTGCTGATGTGGACGCCAACATTTCTAGACCCATATCATACGTATTTGCGTATCTAAAAATACCTACAATATTGATTTCATGATTTGCTATAAAAGGAATGTTTAACTCAATATTTTCTTGTTGAGGTAAACCAACAATAGCTAATGTACCACCATTGTTTAAAGCAGCTAAAGCATTTTGTAGAGCAATTGGGTTACCCGCTGTCTCAAATGCATAATTAACACCTTTACCTTTTGTAATTTCATTAATTCGTGTAGCCACATCTTCTTCTTTAATATTAATTGCATGTGTTGCACCTAATTTTAATGCTTCGTCTAGACGTATTTTTTCAAGATCAGATACAATAATTTTTGTAGCACCAAATGCCTTGGCTGCCACAACTGCCATGAGCCCTACTGGTCCCATTCCCATAATAACCACTGTTGAGCCTGGTTGAACATTGGCTCTTTTACAAGCTTGCACACCTACAGAAAATGGTTCATTAAGGGTTGCCTCTTCGTATGATAATGCTTCTGGTATATGGAATAAAAAGCCCTCAGGATGGCTGATATATTGACTAAATGCACCGTCAACTGGCGGTGTTGCAAGAAATTCTACATCCGGACATAGATTGTATTTCCCTGATTTACAATACTCGCATTCACCACAAGGCACACCAGGTTCAATCGCTACTCTATCCCCGACTTTAAATCTTGTTACATTACTACCTACATCGGTCACTACACCTGAACACTCATGCCCTAGAATGAGAGGTTTTTCAACTACAAATTCACCTACACGTCCGTGCTCATAATAATGTACGTCTGAGCCACATACCCCTACAGCCATAACTTTTACCAAGACATCTGTTGCGCCTATCTTCGGCACTTTAACTTCTTTCATTTCCATATCAAATGGCTTATTTAATAATGAGATATTCATTGTTTCTGGTATATTTTTTTCCATAATTGTACTCCTCCTATATTATTTAATAGTTAATAATTGTTGCGTTAATGTCTGTGTTTGTTCATAAATTTGTCTATAAACGTTATAATACTGTTCATATTTTTTATGGTTTTCCAAGTTTGGATAATACGTTTTATCATATTCAATAAAAGCATCTACACAGTCTTCCATAGATTTAAACCAACCCAATCCATAAGCTGCCAGCATTGCTGCACCCATACCTGGTCCCTCTTCATATTTCAAAGGTGTGACCTCTGCGTTAAAGACGTCAGCTTGAAGCTGTAACCAAAAATTACTTTTAGATCCTCCACCAATCGAAATAACACGATTACTGTTACTGTTCGCTTGCATCATGTATCGATACGATTCATAAAGCGAGTATGTGATCCCTTCAATTGTTGCTCGTGCAAAATCAGCCTTAACTGTATTAATACTTAAACCAATAAAGCTGCCTCTTATATATGCATCACCATGAGGTGTACGTTCACCTTGTAAATATGGGGCAAATAGTAAACCATTGGCACCAATTTGAGATTCGGCAGCCTGTTGCACAATATCATCAAAGGATTCATCATCAAACATTGTACGTTTTAACCAATTCAAGCTATCTCCTGCACTCAAAGTCACCCCCATTGTATATGTCATTTGAGGCAATGCATGATTAAAATAATGTATATTGTTTCCTAATGATTTTTCATTTTCTTGTGAGCAAGTTAATACAACACCAGACGTTCCTATACTGCATAAAGCCTGTGCTTCATTTATAACCCCTGCTCCTAAGGCGCCACAAGCGTTATCAGCTCCGCCAGCAAATACAGCGACATCATTATCAAGCCCTAATGCTGCTTTTACATCTTCTGTTAAATTACCAACAAAATCATGCGAATTAATTAACTTAGGATATATATCACCTATTGCTAATTGTTCACCTACTCGTGTATCCCATTGCTTTGTATCTGTATTCAATAATAACGTACCTGCAGCATCACTATATTCCATTGAAATATCACCAGTCATTTTGTATCTAACATAATCTTTAGGTAGTAAAAACACATCTAATGCTTGCCAATGTGTTGGTTCATTCTCTTGTAGCCACAATAATTTAGGTAAAGTAAATCCTTCTAGTATTGGATTTTTCAGCAATGTTTCTCCAAACTGATTTTTGATTGATTGGCATTGTTGTGTCGTTCTTGTGTCATTCCATAAGATTGCATTTCTAATTGGTTCTCCTTGGTGATTCAGTGCTACTAATCCATGCATCTGTCCGGAGAACGATGCGCCAGATATTTTTTTATTTTTCAACTCATCTAACTTAAGCAGTTCTTTAATGCTTTTCATAACCGCTTCAACCCACGAATCTGGATTTTGTTCATTATAACCAGGTTCAGTTTGAATTAATGTCAATGGTTCACTCATTTGACCAACTACTTGCCCATCTCTATTAACTGCGATTGTTTTAACTGCACTTGTACCTAAATCGATACCTAGAACGACCTCTTCCACTAAAATCATTCCTTTACTAATTAGTTCGTGTTTGTTTATTCATTTCAGTTACTTTACGATCATCTATACCCGGTTGATGTACTTTTATAAAGTAAGTAATCACTGCACCCACGAAATAACAAATTGCAAATGCCCATACGACACCAACTTCATTAAATATTGGTAAGAACAGTGTTGCAATGGCTGGTGCAGCAAAATTACTCAAACCTGCAGCTAAATTATGTGATGATAACGTTGCACCAATATGTTCAGGTTCTAATGCAGTAAAAATTGCAAAAATTGGAACAAATGCTGACTGCGTAATACCAAATAACACTGCACATAAAATAGCAATAGCAAATATATCTCCACTCAATATTGGTAAATAATAGAAAAGTAACGTTGTAATGCCACATCCTATACAACCAAATAACATGACTTGGCGTTTCCATCCAATCTTATCCGCTACAATACCCCATACGACATCTCCTACAATACAAGTAATATGCATCGTTCCCCATGTCCATAGCCATTGTTGCATTGTAAAACCAATCGTATCTGTAAATAAAACAGGGAAAATAACGACTAATCCAAATAGAGAAAGCTGATTAATAATCCTAACTACAAACACTTTAATAATATCTGGATTTTTATAGACAATCCCCACTTCTTTAAGTACTTTTACATATCTTTCTTTAATAGGCTTATCCACATTAGGTTTAATATTTCTCTTGCCAACGACATAGAATGCAATTAATCCACCTACCCCAATCCAGATGACAGACATCCAAAGTGTGCCCATAAATCCTATATGAGGGATAGTAAAGCTTGGTAAATATGTACCAATCACACCCATACCTACTGAGAACATTGCCCAGAACCAACCTATAGCAGTTGCCAACCGCGCTTTATTCGTAATATATGTTACCCACACTAAAAATCCATATAAGAATAAAGGATAACCTAATCCTCTAATACCGTACATGAGCAACATCATACTGTAATTTTCTAAACCAAGCCCAAAAACTAAAAATAATATGTGAAATACTAACCAAATAACTGTTCCTAGAACCATCACTTTTCTCGGACCATAGACATCTGATAAAACTGCCGCTAACCATGAACCGACGACTACCATGACACCATATAACGTGAATACAAGTGATGCTTGTCCGCTTGAAAAACCTAAATCAACAATGTTTTTTGATAAAAATGCTTGTTCGATGCCATCACCTGTCATGAAAATGAATATTGCAATGAGCGCTGCAAATATGATTCTCGGTACTCCCATCCAAGTCTTTTCTCTCACGCTATTACTTGAAGTATCCAAATTAATTCCCCCCTTTATGATTAACCATCTTTTAACTTAAACGTTTAAGTTAAATTCAATAAAAACCCATATAGTCATGGATTTTTTAAGTTTTATTAAATGAACACGATTCACGGATAATCAATTTTGTCGATAGTTTGATTGACGTTACATCCTTACCTTTAATCAATTTATAAATCATTTTTGCTGCAACCTGACCCATGTCTTTAACTGGTTGAGATATTACTGTAAGTTTAGGTGTATAAATTTCATTCCAATAACTATCATCAAAACCCACGATAATAACATCTTTTTTAATTTCTTTTTCACTTTCTTTTATGGCTTGTAACGCGCCTAACAGTAATAAATGATTCGTAGCAACAATTCCTTTAATCCCTTTACTTAGCAAAGTCTTCGTAGCTTCGTAACCACTATAGATTTGAGCATTTGTCCCTAATTGTTGATCACTATAATGAATTAATGACGGATTAACATTTAAATCAAACTCGGAAATAGCCTTATTATAGCCATTTTTCCTGCCAATTGTAGTGCTAATATTAGGATTCGCAAGTAGTAAGCCCACTTCTTTACATGTACTTTCTAAAACACGTTTTGTTGCAATATAACCCGCTTCTTCATTATCAACGGTTATAGACGGTAGGCTTGTAGATTCAAGCTCTCTATCCAACGTCATTATCGGTATTTTCAACCACTCACGCTTCATATGAAATTTTGATTTCACTGGCACAATTATAATAGCGCTTACATTTTGTGATACAAATGTTTCTATTAAATCTTGTTGTTTGTCTTCATTTTCTTCTGAAGATGCAACGGCAACATGTAGATGATGTTTTTGACACTCGTGGCTTATCTCAGTTAACACTTCTGTAAAAAATGGATTTTGGTCTGGGACAATAAATGCAATAATATTGGAACGTCCTGTCTTTAATCCCCTAGCAAATTGATTAGGTTCATAGTTCAATGTTTCTATGGCATTTAGCACCTTATCTTTGGTTTTATCACTTAATTCAGAACTTTTATTGTTCAACACGTTTGATACTGTGGCAATGGATACACCGGCCACACGAGCTACGTCATGCAAAGTAGGTTTATTATTTTTCATCTCTCTCACCTTAAACGTTTAAGTTATACTGTAGACTTTTACAAGTCAATATATACATTATAAGAACTAATCTTTGTTTTTGCAAACGCTACCAAACAAATTTTGAATTTCCTCGCTTCAAGTTTTCTTAGACATCTTTTTATTAATCCAACACCCCAACTTTTTAATACCATCTGTACAAAATCTAAAATATAAATAAATTCACCCCTCATTAATTATTTCAAATAGTCTTTATATTAATAAATTTAGATATTCAACATTTTCAAACAATGAAGTTGTACAATAATAATATTATTATCTAAATCAATCGTTATTTATCTAGGCAAAGGTGATATTTGTGATTAGTTCCTTATCAATTAGAAATCATTACACAACTGAATTAAAAAGATGTATAAACAAAGTTATTATACTACTCCCCTTAAATAAACCTTGTAAAATCAATTTAAATGGATCAACGATTACCATTGAAGACGGGATCATCATTAACAACGCTGATCTATTTCAAATGTTCGATGTACAAGATTTAGTAGAACTAAGTTTGCCTTTACCATTATTTTTTGAAAAAGATACCTGTCTTTCAACCTCTTACTTTGATTTCAATCACATCAAACTTGTAGAACAGTTTAGAAATTTAATACTAGAGAATTTGCACTTACCCTTACAAGATGAAAACACTGCAAGTCTTTATATTTCAAATATCATTGACTTTTTAATTAAAGAAGCTAAAGTAACCTTAAATACAGTCTATATTCCACCACTTAATACCAAACATCCGCTATTGCAGCAAATAACTGAATATATACATCACAATATCTATCATAAAATAAGTACGAAGAATGTATCTAAAGCATTTTATATTTCACAATCATATATCTCAATATTATTTTCCAGTATTCTAAATATGAACTTTAAGCATTACACTACTTCATTAAGAATTGCTTTATCATTATTTGATTTAATACAAAATGATCAAAGTATTTATGATGTGGCTATCAAATATCAATTTACAAATGTAAGTACGTATTCAAAACATTTCAAACATTACATTCAGATGCCACCCAAAAAATATATTTATAATTTTAGGCAAGAATACTATAACGAGCCCAAACAAATTGATATAGATCAAGCTAAAACGATTCACTATTTTGCACAAATTCAAAAGTCAGCTAAACGTGTAGACCACATTGCAAAGACACTCAACTTATCAACATTATCTTTTAGCGATACTTTTAATGAACCTCATACATTCATACAATTAGAAAGACTTGATGACTTAGTACACTTTGATGCTATGATTTCAGAACAAAATGATATCCTTGTATTTCCAAAAGTAAATATATCTATATTAGATACGCAAATCATTCATTTAAATGCCTTTAAATTACAACAAGTATTAACATCTATACACCAACTCATTGATAGAAATTATCACATTACGCTTAAAATTACGTCTAAATTTTTAACAAATCAATCTAGTACTTTTTTGCGTAAATTATTGCTTGAATTAAAAAATAACTTAAATCATATTACATTACAGTTAGATTTAACTTTTAATGAAGCTAAGTCGATGACTGAAACGATTAACAATATCAAACAGTCTTACCCACAAATAAAAATTGGTGTGATAATTGATAAGATTATTGAAAACAGTGCTAATATACTACAAATTCGTCGCTTTATGTCATTGTTAGAAACTGATTTATATTTTATTAACTTAGATTTAATATCTTTAGCAGAGTTAATCACACAAAAAATCTCACCTATACAACAGGACCTTGATTTAAAAGCACGTATCGTATTGTTTATTCACAGTTTAGGTTCTAAGCATGCTAAAAAATTGATATTCAATCACCTTACCCATAGTGCAATAAAAAGTTGCTATCACTACTCTAAACAAGAAACACATGTCGCAATAACTCAATTTCTTATTGAATTTAATCAACTTATTGGAGGATTTGGTTATCCTTACTATTCTGATGATTATGATCGCATCATGTTGTTCAATCAATATCAAAGTGCTATGCCAGTGGTTCATATTTACGGTTTGTTATCACCTTATTATAAGCAACCAATTACAACACTGCCTTATGCTATCGTCACAAAAACCAAAACACACTATCATATATTACTTTTTAATAATCTTAGCGAATCAACGATTTCAGTTAATATCAATCATCATTTCATTAAGTCATTTCCAATATTTTCTAGTTTAATCAATAGTGAATATGGTCTGATTAACAATTTAATACCTCAAAATATAAACCAAACCTATATAGATAAATCACTATTAAAACAAATAAACAGAACGAATTATCCACGTTTAAAATTAACAATGCATTATTTTAAAGATCCTTTGATTTTCAAGCTAACAAAATCTGCTTTACTTAACATTATGATTTCTATCAATTAACTCAAAAAAGAACCTGAGACATCCATTTATGCCTCAGGTTCTTTTGCATGCGCACTAGCCCTAATATTCACTTTATATCCTAGTCGTTCATATGCGCTACTTTATCCATACACTCAATAACTTTATATTTCAAAAAATGATTGTAATTTCCCTAAATTTGCATCATTCATTGTATATTGATCTTTAACGTGCCCATTTTCTAAATGTAAGATTTCATCGGCACATGATAGTAATAGTTCATAGTCATGAGTAATCACTATAATGGTATGCCCATTAGTTGCTAAATCGTCGATGATTCCACTAATTTCTCGCATACGCTGACCATCTAAACCACTTGATGATTCATCAAAAATAAGTATATCACGGCTTGTTTCTACTGCACTTGCAATAGCCAAACGTTGTTTTTCTCCTCCTGATAATGATAAAGGATGCCGTTCAATGTGCTGAGAAATACCATAATATTGTAACTGTTTTTGAATTGTTTCGTCATCTAAATCAGCATGACTTAAACGTAATTCTTCACCAACACTTTCTGCAAAAAGTTGATTATTTACATCTTGAAACACCAAATAGACATTGTTTAATCTATGTCCCCGCTTCAAAGTAACTTCATCATTATCAACTTTCCCTTTGAATTTACGTTCCACACCTGTTAAGCATCGTGCAAATGTAGATTTTCCCGAACCGTTTTGCCCTATAACTGCTGTCACTTTACCTTTATTTAGTTCAACTTTAGGTATATTAATTGATAAAGGTAATCTAGGTTTATATTTAAAATTAAAATCTTTCAACGTTAACGTACCACATGCGACATTGTGATGAACTTTAGGTTTCATTTTATCTAAATGTGTTGTTCTCAATCCTAACTCTGCCAATGTTTCATGACTCAGTTTATTAAATGTATCCTTGTCATATTGTTTACGCATTGTACCTTGTGCCAATATGATAAAGCGATCAACAACATCCATTAAATAATGTAAACGGTGTTCAGCTATAATAATGGTTTTACCTTCTTGCTTCCATATATTTAACATTTTTCGCAGTTTGCTGATTGTTTTGAAATCTAAATTTGATGAAGGTTCATCTAAAATAATGATATCGTGACCACTAACTTGAATCGTCGTACATGCTATTAACTGTTTTTCTCCACCAGAAAGATTAAATATACCTCTATCCAATAAATGTTCAATATTAAATTCATAGGCGCTGTTAGCAATTTGTGTATTAATTTCGTTTGGCTCCACACCAAAATTCTCAGGCTCAAAAGCAAGTTCACTTGTTGTATTTAAGCAGAAAAATTGTGAGCGTGGATTTTGAAAGACTGAGCCACTTACTTGTGAAACCTCATAAATAGATTGTTTAGTAATGTCTTTACCATTCACAATGATACGACCATCTATCTCTCCATGAAAGAAGTGTGGTATCGTCCCATTCAATAATCGTGTTATGGTGGTTTTACCGCAACCTGATGCACCAGTTAAACAAATAACCTCACCATCATTAATAGTAAGGTTTATATCGTTTAAGATTTTTTCGCTATTGTCATAATTAAATGATACATTTTCAAATTGAATCATATTTTAACCTCACACTATATAGTAAGTTATACATAAAAGCAGTGTGCCAACTATGAATAACCAATCAAGCCAACGTATTTTCAACGTCACAATAGAACTTCTTTTATGTGTCAAATTCAATCCACGAGTAATGGATGCGATAGTCAATTCATTCCCTATTTTAATCACACTATTTAATAAAGGTACAATACGATACTCGATATATTGCATTGGTTTTTTAGACGCAAACCGTAAAGAAATCCCTCTCATTTTCATTGCATCCTTAATAGATGCTGATTCCATTCTTATTGTGGGTATAAATCTAAACATAACAGCAATTGGGATAGTTATTTTTCTAGATAACTTCATGCGTTCTAAACCTAAAATAAGCACTTCTACTTGTGTTGTCTTAAATATATAGTAACCCATGGCTAAAGAAGGCAAAAATCTTGTAATAATTCCAGAAGGTACAAACACGAGTAATGTTGCAACTTGGCTTTGTTCAATAGACACAAATGCTTCACCATACCAAGCAGCTACGGTTAGCACAATACAGGCAATGCCAATCTTATATTTCCCTATCACAATCAATAATAAGACGGGAATCACCATTATAATCAATCTGATAAATATGCCCTGACCCGTTACGCCACCTGTTAGTGAAATGAGTGAAATAATTAGCATGAGTCCAATTTTTATCCTTGGATCAAAGTTAAATATATGATTTTGACTTAATACTTGATTATACATTTTATATAATACCTGCCCGCTTAAAATGCTTTTTCAAAATGCCTTTAGCAATGTATGCACCTATCCAAGCACCAATAATTGTAGTGATAAGAATAATGGGAATCATACCAATAGAAAACAATCCTTCTACTGTCGCTTCATAATCTGTACCATATTTGTCTTGAATAAAAGCTAAATATGAATTTCTCATAAAATAAAACGGTAGTAAATTACCTATTGGCCAAAATGAAAAAATAATATAACCTATACTATTTAATTTCCAACTTTTATATTGGCCCATCGCCATAACCATATCTGCAATCACAATCACTGGCACGCTTAAAATCAAAGCCATCCAAGGATGCCCCATGATTGCTAATAATAAACTTACGACAACACCACAAATCGTTAATGCACCAAATTTCTGCGTTTTGGTAATAAGTAACATCACAGGTATGCCACCTACTAGCCCTATCATTGCAGGAAGTAACAACATAAAGATAGGTATAATACCTAAAATACCCGGTGGTGCTATAAAAATGAAGTATACTGCCGTAAAGAGTCCTATATTAATTAAATCTTTAACATCTATTTTACTTTTTGTCATCGATAACTCCCTCTTCACATGAATCTAAAAGACAATCTATATATAAATTAATTATTATTAAATTAAGATATAAAAATCATTCATTTCAAACATACTATAATTGAAAATCATTATCAATAACATTCGATTAAAAAAATAGTAAGTCAGCTAATATTTCTTTAACTCACTTACTATTATATACCAACTAGTATTTTAAAACTAAATGGGGCGTTTCAATTTTGAAGTTCTTTTTCAGATCTTTATCTTTCACTTTTTCTCCAACAGACAGATGATAAGTAAGTGTGTCTTTTGTAGTCACAGACGTTAAATAACCATACGTAAACATATGAGGTAAGATGACAGCTGTCATCCCTTCAGATAGAATATAGTTAAATTCTAAGCTGCGTAGTTGTATTGTCTGTTTGTCCTTAATTTCAACAGCTAACATTTCATTTAATTTGTTGCTCGTTATATAAAATGATAAATTATCGAAGTCTTTCGTAAAATATGGTGTAAATCGATAATACTGATTGTTGTATTGGGTAATTGTGCTCGTTTCCTTACTATACGGGTACTTAACACGTTTATTGCCAATACGTTTCTCAATGGTCATATTATCCACACGCATCTCTAGATGTGCATCCCAGACTTTTTCTTTTATGAGATAAGGCATCAAATCATTTAAATCTGCCTTAAACTTAAATCTAGTCTGATCATTCATAGTTAAAGGTATATAAATAAATTCTTTTTTATTACGTGATAATAATTTGAGTTGAATCATTGAAGCAACATGGTTGGGATTAATAATAGAACTAATAAATTCTAACTCCAGTTCAAAACCTTGATCGTTAAATTCGAAATGTGACATTCTAACATCAGGCTTCACTAATTTTTTGAAGACAAAATACGGTTCACCTTCATCAAATTGTATTTTTAACGTTCCTTCTTGAGCACTGTAGCTATGAAACTTCCCATTTTTATAACTTTCTTCTACCATTTGGTAATGCTTCATGTCTTTTAGACGAGCGTAATGTAATAACGGTTTGAATGAATCATTCACTAATTCATCTACAGCTGTTGGTACTTTTTGAATAAAATCTCCTAACGCATCCATCCACGCTTCTTTTTTATCATCTGCAATTTTAAGAGAAAAGTTATTTGTTCTAGAGAATGAGAAATGTCTATCTATAAAATATCCTAGCACTTCATTTTTATTTTCTAATGGGCTGTTTAATATTTCTTCAGTAATTAATGACATCACTTTATAAAAATCTTCGGGTGAGACATACGCAGAACTCATATGTTCTCCCTCACGTTTAGTTGCATAATAGTAAGGCTTATCTGCAAGTACAGCGATTCGTTTCGCATTGACATATGCCTTCATTGTAAATAATTGATCTTCTGCACTTCTTAAGTCCTCTGGAAATTCGATTGCGTGATCACGTAATAATGAGGTTCTATAGAACTTAGTTGGGCTAAGTGTATAAATAATTCTAGAATTGGCTAATGTGACTGCATCACTCGTTTCTTTAAACATGGATTTCGGTACACCACGACCATTCACGCCTTCCATTTTCACCAAGACCACATCTGCATGATTTTGATCAACAAATTTCGACACATCTTTTAATGTATCTTTATTAATGTAATCATCTGAATCTACGAAAAATACATATTCACCTTGCGCTAATTGTAAAGCCGTATTTCTAGGTTTACCTGGTCCGCCTGAATTTGTATCAAGTTGTTTTATTATCAAATTTAATTTATTTTTATAAGCTTCTACCACATTTAAAGTATTATCTGATGAACAATCATCTACCAAAATAACTTCAAAATCTTTTTTATCATAACTTTGATTTTGTAAACTGTTTAAAAGTTCTGCTATATATTTTTCTGAATTGTAACTTGGTACTATAATTGAAAATTTCATTATACTCCACCTTGTAAAAATGAGTTAAGTACAAATCAATATCAGCCGTTCGGCAATCTCAATTACAGGATCCCGTTCTATATCTAACGCTGAATATATATTTTTGTAGTTAACTCATTATGTTTTAATTGGTATTTCTATTCACTTAATTTAGCTGCCAAAAACATTTCTTACTAAACGTTCACTTGAACGTCCATCTTGATATTTAAAATGTTTATCTAAAAATGGCTCAACTTTTTCAACGTCAAAATCTTTTTGATCCAATGCTACAATTAAATCGTTAAACGATTCAACGATTTTACCAGGTACAAATGTTTCATATGGTTCATAAAAATCACGTGATGTGATGTAATCTTCTAAATCAAATGCATAAAATAACATTGGTCGTTTAAATACAGCAAATTCATATACAAGTGATGAATAATCACTAATTAAGATATCCGTAATAAACAAAATATCATTCACTTCTCTAAAATCAGATACATCTACAAAGTATTCTTGATATTCTCTAGGAATATTCAATTTATTTTTAACAAACGGATGCATCTTGAATAGCACAATTGCATTATTCTCACGGCAATAACGTGCAAATCTTGCAAAATCAATTTTGAAAAACGGATAATGCGCAGTATGATGGCCACTCCCTCTAAATGTCGGTGCAAATAATATCACTTGCTTTCCTTTAACAATTGGAAGTGCTTCTTCCATATCTGCAACAATGGCTTTTTCATAGTCTTGATCAAATAATATATCCGTTCTTGGTACGCCAGTTGGAATAATATTTTGTTCTTTTATACCAAACGCCTCACCATAAAATGGAATATCCGTTTCTGATGATACAAATGCTTTGGTGTAATTCCTATGGTTTACTGAGTTAAAAAATGGTCCGCCTTTTTTACCAGTACGGCTATAGCCTACTGTTTTAAATGCGCCTACTGCATGCCATACTTGAATAATTTCCTGACTCTTTCTAAATTTCACAGTATAAAGTAATGGATGGAAATCATCTACAAATATGTAGTCTGCTTTACCTAATAAATACGGAAATTTAAATTTATCAATAAAATTACGTCGTACAGATATATTAGATTTAAACAATGCATGTATTTTATATTTTTCATCTAAATTTTGACGTAACATTTCATTGTAAACATACTCAAAATTACCTGACATTTCCGCTCTAGAATCAGAAGTGAAAAGTACTGTATTCCCCTTTTTCAGATGGAAAAATTTAGTAATCTTGAAAATAGACTGAAAGATGAAGTTACGGACATTAAATGAATATTTATTATATTTTAGTTTAAGGTCTGTAATCCTTTTCTTAACTGGATTCATTTTAGGCATAGGTGCTTTAAATATAATATTCAATACAAATTCGTTCACTTCACTCGAAATCATAGGCTTTACAGTATATTCTGTTTTAGATGATTTACCTCCCTTTTTAAAGGTAAATGTAAAGTGGTCTAATAATAAATTATTTTTGCCATTTTGAGTCATTTCATCGCTATACTGTTCGAGTGCTGTTTCTTCTAATTCATAATTATTGGGATCTAACAATGTTTCATTTATATTGGCAATATAATCAAAATCGCCTTTATAAACAATTAAGTACTCACCTGATGGTAGATAATTACCGTCATCTAATATGGCAACATTAAAACGTGCCTTAAATTGGTTGCCTTCTACTTTCACATCGTTTGCTTTTAGTTCTTTGGTTTCAGTCAAATTTCTCAATACAAAGTTTTTCTTATTAAGCTTTATATCTTCAACATGACCTTCAATAAATAATTGAATTCTTTCCCAATATATATTATCAATTATTATTTTAGATTTACTCAATTTTAAAAAATCCTCTCTTCATTCAAGTTGATAGGTTTTTATTACTAATTAAAAAAGCGAAAATGCCTTACAAATTTACATTGTCCATTTGATAACCGTTTTACCCCATGAAGTGGATAAATCTGTTTCAAATGCATTGACCGCATCGTTGATTGTTTTGACATCAAACTCATTACCTTTAAGGAGCGCTAATTTTTCTACAACATCTGGATTATTTTTATAAAATTCAGCAATTTCTCTAAAGTCTTGTGCGCCACTTCTACTACTACCAAACATCGTCAAACCTTTTTCAAGTACTAAACGTGTATTGACTTCAATTGGATATTCACTGACACCAAGTAAACTAATCGTTCCTTCAGGTGATACTAAGTCAATAATCTGGTTAACTGCGGATTGGCTACCTTTGCCACCCACGCACTCAAAAGCATGATCAAACGTGACATCTGCAGGTACTTCGTCAATATGATAGATGTGCTCCACAAACGAAAAATGACTTAATTTATAATCTGTTTTACCAAACACATAAATTTTAGCTTGAGGATACAATTTACTTAACAAAATAGCTGTAATATAACCTAAATTCCCATCTCCCCATACACCAAAACTATTTTTATTGGAAATTGATTTACGTTCAAATCTTTGTAATGCGTGCCAACTTACACTCACTAACTCTGAATAAGCAATCGTACTTAAATCTTCAATACTGTCGTCTATTTCAACGACGCGATCGTGATCCATAAAAACGTAATCTTGCATAAATCCATCGAAGCCACTAGATCTAAATTTACTACTAGGTAAATAGTTTTCTGCTATAACATCATCTTTTTCAACTGGTGTATTAGGAACCATAATGACCCTTGTACCAATTTCATATTCACCTTTACTGTCATAGACGACTTCGCCAACACCTTCATGAATTAATGACATAGGTAATTTCTTTTTCAAAACTTTTTCATTTCTACTACCTGTATAATATCTTTGATCAGCAGCACAGATAGACAAATACAACGGTCTGACAATCACTTTGTTACTTTTAATATCTTCATTATTATAGGTTACTTCAAATTGTCTTGGCGCAACGAGTTGATAAACTTGATTAATCACTCAACATCCCACCTTTTATGATTGAGTTTGCCACTTTAAGATCATAAGGTGTCGTTATTTTAATGTTATATAATTCTCCCATTACCAATTTCACTTGTTTACCTGCTACAACTAAAATCTTACATGCATCTGTCATGATTTGTTTATCTTCATCAGATAAATCATTGTAGCTATTTCTCAATAGATTTACATTGAAAGATTGCGGCGTTTGTCCTTGATACATCTCACTTCTCACCGGTATCGATTGAATTGAATCACCATCTGCCGATGTGATAATCGTATCAGTTGCTGTAATAACAGTGTCTACTGCGCCATATTTCAGAACACTTTCAATATTTTCTTTAATTATTCTGCGTGTTAAAAATGGTCGTACCGCATCATGCGTTATAATAACATCATCATCAGAAATACCATTTTCTTTTTCTGCTGCACTAATAATATTCATAATTGTTTCATTACGATCAGAACCACCTTGAACAACTTCAATTCTGTCATCTGTAATGTGATGCTTACGTAATGTATCCTTTGTGTGAGAAATCCATTTTTGAGGTGTCGCGATAAATATCTTATCGAATTCACTTGTTAATAAAAACTTCTCAACCGTATGTACTAAGATAGGTTTTCCATCTAAATCTAAAAATTGTTTTGGTAGTGGTACATTGCCCATTCTTGAACCAATGCCACCCGCTAATATACTTGCATAAATCATATACATTCCTCCATTAAAGTTCTAACTCATACTGTTGTTCAACTTCGTTACTATTTATTTTCATGTTTAATTAACGCTATATATATTTCCTGAATTTTGTTATAGATAAAAATATTATTTTATAAGAACAATATTACCAATTATCCCTCACTTTTTCTACTTATTACATTTTTCACAGTGTCCAACCATTTCTCAAATCAATGCTATTTATTAGATACAATATTTTCAGGATTAATTTCATCCACAGAATATTTGTGTCAAATTACACATAATGAGCGTTATTCAATTTTAATTTTTCAGAATATATTTACAATTCTAAATTTTCTTAGTATATTCATACGTATCAACGATTATTTGGGAGATGTCATAATGCATGCACTGTGGCGTATAGTAATCATTTCTATTTAGAAATACACTAGCAATTAATAGAGTGCCAATCACTATTTTCAATCCAAATCTGCATCAATCATGCGCACTATCTTATTTTCAATCATTGGGAGGCACAAATTATGAACAAATCAGAGCAACTTATAAATGAGGACAGTCAATACTTCGCAAAACCAGGACGCATCAAATATTATCCTTTAGCAATTTCTCATGGATATGGTGCGACACTTGTTGATGTTGAGGGCAATACATATATTGATTTATTATCAAGTGCAAGTTCACAGAATGTTGGACATGCACCTGAACAAGTCACTGAAGCAATTAAGGCACAAGTAGACCAGTTCATTCACTATACCCCTGCTTACATGTATCATGAACCCTTAGTTAAATTAGCAAAAAAATTATGTGAAATTTCACCCGGCCAATATGAAAAACGTGTCTTATTTGGACTATCTGGATCAGATGCCAATGATGGTATTATCAAATTAGCACGTGCTTACACCGGCAGACCTTATATCATCAGCTTTGTAAATGCATACCATGGTTCAACCTATGGTTCACTTTCAATGTCTGCTATTAGCTTAAATATGCGTAAACATTATGGTCCAATGTTGCCTGGTTTTTATCATATTCCTTTTCCAGACAATTATCGTGGCATGTTTGGCAGCAACCAGCCCAATACCGTTTCCGAATATCTAGCACCACTTAAAGAAATGTTTGAAAAATATGTACCTGCAGAAGAAGTGGCCTGCATCATGATTGAAACAATACAAGGAGATGGTGGTTTGCTCGAACCAGTAGATGGCTATTTCGAAGCCTTACAAGACTTATGTAAAGAACACGGTATCTTACTTGCTGTTGACGATATTCAACAAGGATTAGGACGCACAGGTAGCTGGAGTTCTGTCTCACATTACAATATTGAACCTGATTTGATTACATTCGGTAAATCATTGGCAGGCGGTTTACCAATGTCTGCAATCGTAGGGCGTTCAGAAATCATGGATTATTTAGAAGCACCTGCACATCTCTTTACCACGGGGGCTAATCCAGTGAGTTGTGAAGCAGCATTAGCAACCATCGCCATGATTGAAGACCAGAATTTATTACAAGCAAGTACAGATAAAGGTAATTATGTGCGCAAACGTATTGATGCTTGGACAGAACAATTCAATACTGTGGGTAACGTTAGAGGAAAAGGATTATCCATTGGTATTGATATCGTTTCTGATAAAATTAATAAAACACGCGCATCAGAAGCAGCACTAAAAATTTGTAACCGTTGCTTTGATAATGGTGTTGTCATTATTGCAGTAGCAGGCAATGTACTACGCTTTCAACCACCACTTGTCATTACCTATGAGCAACTGGACACTGCGCTTAACGTTTTGGAAGCAGCGATATCAGATTTTGAATTGGGTAAACTAGATAACTACGACACTGCAGGTCAGGGTTGGTAATAAATGAGTAAACTATGACAACCTTCTTGAATTTAAATAAACAACAAAAGTTAGATTTTAAAACTACAGTATAATTAAAAAAACAAGAGTCTGGGACATAAATAGATGTCTCAGACTCTTGTTCATTTGTGAAGTAGATGATTGCGTTGAATAGGGATGGGACTACGAAATCGCAATTAGAAAATTTGATTTCTGTCCCGTTTCCTTGTTTTGAATTATATATTACGTTTCATACCCCTTTGTATGAAGATATATGGATTATCTATTACCAACATCTTGTCCTATTTCTACTGTTTTATCATTTTTATTGTAAAGTGCAGCTTGGACACTACCAAAGTTTGGATCATTGCGTTTTTCTTCAATTTCGAATCCTAAACTTTTGAATATATCTACATCTTGTTTACTAGTTGCATTTTCATAGAATATTTTTCCACCATCGTTGTAAAAGCGTGGTTTATCTATAGACTCTTGTAACGTGCCATCGCCTCTTAAATAATCTACCAGTACTTCATTCAGTGTTGTTGGTATTTTATTACCACCCGGTGTTCCTATACCCATATAATAATCAGGGCCTACAACAATACTTGGTGCAGTAAATGATCTCGGTTCTTTGTGTTTACCACCATAGTTAGGACTGGCTGGATTCGATGAGAAGTTACTTAAAGAGTTATTCATATAGAATCCCTCTTTCATGAATTTACCAGATCCAAAGAAACTCGCGAGTGTATTGGTAGTACTTGTTAATTTTCCATCTTTATCTATGACAACAAAATGCGTTGTGCTCGTATTATCAACATTATTCGTATTAAAGTTACTATTAAAGTTAACCTCGTTTAGTCTACCGAGTAAATAATCTTGTGATAAATATTCATCATAATCTTCATCTTGTCCATTGATAATATCTCTATTTCTATACATCAATGCTCTAGATTTTAAGATACCTGTTATGTAATCTAGACGATTATCTGGTGCTGCTTGGTTATCAGTAGCTTCATCTATTTCCAATCCTTGAAGCATTAATGTACCACCAAGTGGGTTAGACGCAGAGTAAACTTTATTATTCAAATAATCTGTACCTACAGGTTCTTTCTTCTCTGTTTTATAACTTTCAAAATCTTTCTCATTAATTTCATCATCTACTTGTTTAGAAACACTTTCACCAATTTTATCATAGAAATAATCTGGTCCTTTGTCTCTAATCCCTTTGATAGTAGAAGCTAGAGCTGGTTGTTTAACAACATCGCCTTCTCTTTTCGTTTGTTTTCCATCAAAAAACGGTGAATTTCTATCGATGTCTGAACCGTATAATTTTAGACTTCGCTCGAGTTCTGAATCTACTTCAAAACCATCTTCAGCTAAAGGAATAACGTAATTCAGGATTTTCTTTTCATCCATTTTCCCTGCTTCTTTATGTGCATCATGTATGCCTCGAACAAAACCAGGTGTACCGATTTCATCCTTTTGTTTAAAGTTAAATGACGAAATATCTTTATATTGCCATTGTTTTGGTGCAACGTTCTCTTGACCATCATAAGATAACATTGCACCTCCACCACCTAAACCGGATGAATGCGGTTCTGTTATAGCTAAAGCATAAGAAACACCCATGGATGCATCTACGGCGTTACCACCATCTTTTAATATTTTTTCACCAACGCGCGTAGCAATTGGGTTATTTGAAGCGACACCGTAATTTTTATCTGACTTATCTTGGTTATGATCAGCTATTTTATTCTCATATAAATCATCTTTATCGTAATTATCTTTTTTTGTAATCATAAAAAAGATAAACGAAATAATGATTGTTAGGAGTAATATTACGATGAGCGATTTCTTATTGTAAATACTCATACTTAAGCTCCTTTAGACAAATATTGGTGATGAGAAGTCTCCAGTTCATTTTTTTCATATTGATCTAAGCCTTCATTCGCTCTAGCAAATACAATTAAAAGAAAAATAACCAATACGATTGAAATGATTGTAATACTTACCCAATGTTGTTTAATGTTCATAAACGTAGCCTCCATTCTCTTTTTTAAGATCCAAGTTTTTACCTTCTATATTGTTCAATAACTTTCTCTCTTCTACTACATTTGGTGATGACTTCGTCACTTTACCACCTTGCGATTTAATTGGTGTAATCATAAATTTAGATTGTTTACCATTCCAAGTTTGCTGAACTGCTAGACCTTGTTTATTTTTTGATAAGAAATCTTCGGATGTCGTATTGCCTAAGCTGTAAAAAATATCTGTATTTTTATATTTTTCAATTTCTTGAACAACCGAATTATGGCCAATAATCACATCAGCACCAGCTTTAGATAATGAATGTGCATACTCTCGTTGTCTAGTCGTCACTGAACGTTCATCGGTAATCCCCCAATCAACATTCACGACGACATAATCGTTATTCTCTTTTAATTTTTTAATTAATGGCATATAAATACTGGGTTCTAAACTAACTGATGTTGTATTTTTCAATGTATCCGTGTAATTTGACTCAACATCTGTAAATGAAACATTGGCAATTTTTTTACCCTTTATAGTTTGTTGTACCGTTTTACTATTTATCGGATTTGAACCATTTCCAGTAAGATAATTATATCCAGTTTGAGCTTCTACTGATTTCATAAAATCACGCGCCGTAATATTATCGGTAACTTGATTGATCACATTCAAACTTTTTAAATTGAGTCCCTTTAAGAACAATACATTTTCCAAGTTTTTGGATATATTCGTTTTCCTGTCATCTGAGAACTTCGTCATTTCTAAACTCGCAGTAGAATAATCACTTCCCTTTAAGATCTCTTTAATGGATGCAAAAGCATCATTAAGATTGTTCTTTCTGATATGATTATTTAATTCAATGTTTCCTAGATATGTCATACTTATCTCATTTGGTGCTTTTCCTATTGCTTTTACTGGTTCTATTTTTTGTGAAGTCATGGCAAATACTAAAAGTATCAATGCTACAACGAAGATAATACCGGTGTATATTGAATTCCTTTTTTTATGCCGCTTCGTCCACTTTAGTATGCGTTCTTCCATTGAAAATTTTTTAGAATTCTTCATAATCCAAGCTCCTTACTAGTTGATAAAGCTGTAAAAGAATAAGATGACATATGTAATACATGTGAGTAACATACAAGTTGACAAAGTAATTATGACACCTTGTTTTTGAATCGTATTAGCTATGATGCCCGGTATTACAACACCAATGCCTGACATCTCTACCATTTGAAATGGACTTAACGGATAAATTAAATCAAAAACAAATTTCAACACCATACCGGTTAGTATCATCGCCGCAAATTTTCTACGTCCATATAATATAACGATACGACTAATACCATGGTTAACGATGAAGTATGTAATACAACTAATAATCAGTACGGATAATAACATGATCGGCTGATCAAATATTAAAGCTAAATATCCTGGTACTACTAAACCAGCAGGACTGATACCAAATTTTTCGGCAAATATTAAACTTAATACGATGCCTACAAATAATGAAAAATATAACTCTGAACCTATCATATTATTTGATCCCTTCTATATACTCTGCTATTTGTTTACCTGGTCCGTGAATATTCCCTACACAGAACATCAAGGCATTTTGAGATTCATTATAAACTGCGCGTTCAACCTCTTTTATGTCTTTACCTTCAAAGTTTAAATATTTCTTCTCGGGCAATCCTTTCATTACGTCCGTTACCATCTGTGTACTCTTTCCTGTACATATCAATGTATCGAATTCAACATCCGTAATAAAGTCTTCACAGAACTGTCTCGTTCTATCAATTCTGTCTGAACGACAATTTAATATAAGAACAATTTTATTGTAAGGGTAATTATACGTTTCAACCTTATTTAAAATTGATTTTGTAGACTGCGGTTCATTGGCAGCAAATGCATTTACATAAACATTTGTTGAATTATTCGCATTATAGTATTTCACTTCTACTGCGCCGACATCTGGTGGTGCATTTAACATGCCTTGTAACGCAACGTCTCTGTTGATGCCAAGTGCTTCAGCCACACCCATTGCAATTGCAACATTATCTGGAAACACGATATACCCAAATTTCCTTAAGAATGATTCAGGCACTTCTTCTTTATTAACGACAATTAATTTAGTCTTACGTCTTTTGGCTACTTTAGCAAAAAAGTCGGTGTAATCATCCTTCATTACAATAAGATGACCTTTGTAAGGAATTGTCGCTGTAAATGCTTCAGCTACCTCGTCTAAAGTAGGTCCTAAGACATCCATGTGATCTTCCATGACATTAACGATAACGCCAATATTAGCTTTAACCAATTCTTTTTGAAAGGTTATCTGATAATCAGGATTCACTGCCATACACTCATTTACAAGCGCGTTCGCCTTTTGTTTAACAACCTTCTTTATAATGTCGCGTTGTTCACCAATATTAGCGCCTTGAGGCTTTCTATAAACTGGATACTCTCTCGGTGTAAACCAATACATCATACGAGCGTCTGTACCTGTTGTCTTGCCTATTACACGATATTGATCTTCGCGTAAAATACTATAAATCAATCTTGTAATTGTTGATTTACCTCTAATACCATTTATATTGATGCGTATAGGAATTTTTTCTAATCTATCAGAATGCTGTCTTTTCTCAACAATTCCTAACCATAGAATCAAACCTACACAAATAATGATTAGTAGCAAATTTTGTCCCTCTTTTCACTTCAGACTATTAAATTTTATGTATAAATGCTTAAAGGCAAAGCACATGAGTCAACCACACTATACATACGATGTTTGAGACTATGTATATTCTTCACCATTCAATAAAGCCATCCTAACACGGAGTTATTGATTTAATATAAACACTTTGAACTAAGTGTTAATCAAATGTAAATTCGCATTTACAATACATGTAAAAAAGAATTTTTTTCAATCAACAAATCCTATCACAACAATGTTTTAATTTTTTTAAAAGCAGATATTTTTTTGATTATTTTTTAAAAATATTTTTACTCATCTCAAACATTTTTCAGAAAACAAAAATATAATATTTACTTCAACTTTACATGATATTAAAAATCAAATGTTATCTTGTATGTATTAAGACATATACGAATAAATGATTAGGAGGCAGTTTATGAGTAAGTCAGTTAAATTAGTAGTTTCAATTTATCTTGCAGTAGTTGTAATTATTTGTTGTAGCTATCTAATTATGATTCTAGTTGGTAGTTTTCAAGGAAATGATATGAGAGGTTCTGTGCTAGATACGGATAACACAAAAAATATTGAAAATGTAGACTATATTAACAATACTTTAAAATCATCAGAATCAAATGCATCTCCTTCAGATAGTGTTCCAAAAAATTCACAATCTAGTATCGATACAACTTCAAATAAACTGTCTTCTATACAAGACGCTCATCATACATGGTCTTTAGATAATTCAATTTCTAAAAACCATGTATGATTTTTTTATTTCTATATATAACAATGATTGAAAGCCCTTTTTGATTTAATACGTCATGATATCCAATATTCAAGTTGAACATTCAAATGCAAATACCTTCCCTTTCTGAATTTATGCGATGCCATCTTTAATATATTCGATATAATTAAAATAACTCACATAAATTGTTTATTTATTGAAAAGGGGTTTTTAATTATGAGTAAATTTACAGAAGCTGAAAAAGTTCAAATTCTAGAAGATTTAGTTGCGATTAAATCAGTTAATGACAATGAAATGGAAGTTTGTATGTATTTAAAAGACTTACTATCGCAACATAATATTGATGCTAAGATTGTTAAAATCAATGACACGCGTGCCAATCTAGTTGCTGAAATTGGTGAATCAGGACCAGTCTTAGGTATTTCAGGACATATGGATGTTGTGTCAGAAGGCGATATTAAAAAATGGACATATGATCCATTCAAATTAACTGAAGTTGACGGCAAATTACACGGTCGTGGTGCTGCAGATATGAAATCAGGTTTAGCCGCTTTAGTATTGAGCCTTATTGATATTCATGATCAAGGTTTATTAGAATATGGTAGAATCCGTTTACTCGCCACTGCAGGTGAAGAGATTGTTGGCGAAGGGGCTAAAGCTTTCCAAGAACAAGGTTACATGACAGATGTAGAAGCACTTGTCATCGCTGAACCTTCACAAGACCGCATCATCTATGCACATAAGGGTTCGATGGATATCCGTGTTATTTCCAGAGGTAAAGCATCACATAGTTCAATGCCACAACTTGGTTTCAATGCCATTTCACCACTCGTAAAATTTGTTTACAAAGCGGATGAAGGCTTTAAAAGTTTCAATAAACGTAACGATTTATTAGGTGATGTACTAATGAACGCGACTATTTTCAATGGTGGTAATCAAGTGAATTCAATTCCAGAGCATGCCGAATCTGAATTCAATATACGTACGATTCCAGAACATGATAATGACCAATTCATCACTTATTTTAATGAAATTTTAAAGCAAGTTGAAACCGATAAAACAGATATAGAAATTGACACTTATATGTCTAGACCTCCTGTATATACGACAGGTGAAAATAAATTAGCTTCATTAGCGCATGATTTGGGTAAAAATATTTAAATTCCGATTTACCTCTTGAAGCATCACCTGGCGTAACCGATGCATCCGATTTATTAGTTGATAAAGATGAAGACTTTTCATTCATTATGTATGGACCTGGATTAATACATCAAGCACACCAAGTTGATGAATATGTTGAAAAAGATGTTTATCTTACATTTATAGATTTGTATACAGAATTTTTCCCTACTTATTTAAAAAACATGAAATAATTTATTAACAAGTAATCCAATTACTCAACTTTTATAATACACTTTATAAAAACGACACTTCTGCAAAAGTCGTAACAGCAATATACGCGCTACAAATTTTCACTTATCAGTGTCTATTTTGTAGCGCGTATATTATTTATGTAAATATTTTCTGTTTGCATATTTGATGCGGTTAATTTGTATGATGATATTTTTGGTATTGCTTTGGCGTCATACCGTAGCGTGCTTTAAATACTTTTATAAAATAACTCGTAGTTGAGAATCCACAAGCCATAGCTATTTCTGTAATAGTAGATAAACTATCTTTATCGAGGATAGATTTACTTTGTTCTAGTCTGTATCTCAACAGATATTCAAATGGCGTTTGTTTTACATATTTTTTAAATAATCTTATCGCTTCAGCTTCGCTTAAATAAATATTTTGACTCAGAGGTCCTAGAGTGATTTTATCTTGAAAATGTTTATGTATATAAGACATCATTTGCTTTACTCTATAATCAAAATGGTATGTTAATTCCGTAGGTTGTTGTTTCATATATTGCATGAGCCATTTCACTATCTTATAAAAATAGGTCATGATATCCAGCTGAAAATATGCCTCTTGTTTCTGATATATTGTACCAAAGCTTTCAATACATGCTAGTAATGCATGATGACTCAAATTTTTGTGAGATAAATATATATAAGGTACCATTTCAGCTTGTTGTAATATATAACTTAAATATTTATACTCCATATAACTCGAAATATTTGGTATTTCAATATTCCAACAATAACACTCACTTATATGTTCAAGCCCCTGTATCTCGTGCACAACATTCGAATTAATAAATATGCCATCACCTGTATTTAACACGATGTTTTTGTCACTAATGCGAATAGTCAATTTACCACGTAATACAAATACAAATTGCAATGCACTGTGCCAGTGTATGGGTATCTGTTCCATAAACGCTTAATCTAACCTTGTTTTCAACACAATATGTCACCAATATTCATCAGGGTATTGAATGCGCTCTTCTCCATTATCTTCAATAATTATCCCTTTATACATAGCCTATCACCTCAATATATTGATACTTTTAAACCATTTATTTGTATTATATCAATATTAAGTGCGTTATATTTTAATATATTAATACATCGTAGGTGATAAAATGAAACAACAATCTCGTTTTCTCGGCATTATATTGGCAATATTAGGCGCATCTTTTTGGGGTTTAGGTGGCACAGTTTCTGATTATTTATTTAAACAGCAAAATATCGACATTAACTGGTACGTTACTGCACGACTCTTAATCAGTGGCTTTCTACTGTTAACAATATTTAAAATACTTAACCCTAGGCAGTCCATATTTATAGTATTTCGTAATGTAACCAATACAATACAGTTACTTATATTTTCAACTTTAGGTATGCTACTTGTTCAATATGCTTACATGGCATCAATTATCTATGGTAATGCTGCCATTGCTACCTTATTACAATACATTGCACCTGTTTATATTATTTTGTGGTTTATCATACGCAAAAAAGAAACCTTTAAATTATTTGATGTTATTGCAATATTATTAACACTCACAGGAACATTCTTATTATTAACCAATGGTTCCCTTGGCAGTTTAATGGTTTCAAGCTCGAGTATGATTTGGGGTATCATCTCTGGTTTATCGTTAGCCTTCTATACTATTTATGCCAGTAATCTATTATCCAAATTTCCAGCAATACTCATCGTTGGTTGGGCAATGCTCATTTCTGGTATCTTAATGAATTTCAAAGCACCTATTTGGCAATTCACTATATCCCAAATAGATATAAGTGTGATTTTGTATTTAGCCTTTGGCATTATTTTAGGTACCGCAATGGCATTTTTCTTCTTTATTAAAAGTTTAAATTATTTATCTGCCAAAGAAACTACACTTTTTGGGACAATAGAACCTGTAATGGCAATTGTTGCGAGCGCACTTTGGTTAAAAGTTGTTTTCCTACCATTTCAACTATTAGGTATCGTGCTCATTATTATTCTGATATTAGCACTTTCTTTAAAAAAGGATAAAGAACGATAAATATGTATTGTACATCAATGTAAAACATTAAAACACAACTACTCAATCTTATACTAAAGAGGACTCATCCATCATATACGGACGAGTCCTCTTTAGTTGAGGCAATCATACGATTTTGAAGGTGCATGCTTGCTTAGAACCTAGAGCATAACTTGAGCTGTCAATCTCTTACTCATACTCATACTCATACATTGCTCCCTCGGTGACAACAGATTATAAAGTCAGTGACACTACCTCTATCATGTATATTTAATGTTGTTTAATAATTTTGTTGATCTTAGCGATAAATTGTTCTTTTTCTGGTATTGGGAAAATAGGATGTATATTAAATAAATTATATCCTGGCATAAAATCATGTTGAATATTTCGAGCATTCAACATATTTGATAATTTCACTGCGTCTGGATATAACGTTTCTTTCGTCCCTATTGAAATTGTTATATGGCCCAGCCCTTCAATATCACCAAATATAGGAGATACGCGCCAGTCTGTCAAATCAAGGCCATTCGCCCATAATTTTATAAAATATTTACTTCCGTCGATTGCAAGCATTGGGTCTATTTTTTCATAAATTTTTGCTTCCGGATTTGAAAATGTTGCGTCAAGCACTGGAGATATTAAAACGATGTTACTTGGTTGTGCTAAGTTTAACGTTTTAATATATTGTGCAAATGATAAGGCTATTTGGCCTCCTGCAGAGTCACCCATTATTGTGAGTTGATGAGTATTTTCGACTTGTTTCAGTAATTGTGTATATAATGTTTCCAACAATGTGAACGTCTCTTTATAGGTTGCATGTGGTACTTTAGGATATATAGGCATGATTACTTTAGCACCTAGTTCGCCAGCCAGTGAATCTATAAAATCAAAGTGATATTTTAATGGATTTTGGAACCAAGCACCACCATGAATATACAAGACAACTGGTTGTTGTCTATCTTTGTTGTCATTCACAATATATACTGTAGACTCTTGAACTGTAGTCGTTTGGACATTGTGATTGAAATAATAATCCGTACCTTCATATAATGCTTTCGTTTCATCTTTAACCTTCTCTAATGCTTGTTGCGCATTTTCCACATTTAAAAATGAACTTTTCATTTTTGTTGCTCTAATAATGATTTCTTCTAAAAAACTTTTGTAGCTACGTTTTTCTTTAACTTTTGCATATACGTATGATGTGGCAACACCTATACCAACAATAGTGGCTATTTTTCTAATCACGTTAATTATCCTCCTCGCACTTTCTTATACATATATTTTATAACAAATTGAGCAATCATTTTAAATAAAAGGTACTATCTTTATAGTAGATTATAAAGTATATACACAATTTCCTGTTTATAGAAAATTCTAATGCATCATGCTCAGATTTGTTAAGCGTTAAATTTTAATCTTGGTTTAGCATCATTGCCATATATAATTCATCAAAATAATGTTCTTCCATAAAAACAGATTCATGCTTAATTCCCTCAATTTTAAAACCTAACTTTTCATAAAAGTTAACTGCTGGTTTATTCGAAGTAATCACCGTTAATTCTAGCCTCCTTAATCCTTTGCGTTGTGCCCATTTGATTGTTTCATTAAACATTTGCGTCGCTAAGCCTTGTTGATGTAAGTCATTGATTAAGCCAGTCACAATATATCCAATATGTCTAACTTTAGCTAACATACTGATATGGACAGATAAATAACCTAATATTTGATTATCGTCCGTTTTAACACCTATGTAAAAATTCCTTTTTATATCTTCACTCAGTTTATCTTTATCAAAACTTCTTTCATCAGGCAAATAAAGCATATATTGCGTTTTTTAATCTATCTTTTTCATACAATTATAAAGTGCTTCTGCTTCATTTGGACAGATTCTTTCGATACGCATAAACATCCCCCTTAATGCTATAAATTAACTTTATCATACATTACTTTTTATAATTGAGATATAATTTATCTGATTTTTCTTGTTTCAATTTAACACAACTTTTTTAATTAAAAATAAAAGCATGGAAGTGTGACAGAAATCAAATTTTTTAATAGAGATTTCGTAGCCCCAACTATGCAATCAAGGCAAAGATGACGAGGATAAAGGTTTACTTGAGCTAAAGCTCATGCATAAGTCTCACTAGCATTTTTACGTGGCATACATAGGCTTTTGCAAAAGAACAAGTGAGACTTAATATTTTTAATTCAGTCATCTACTGCCTAAACGAAAAAGAGTCTGAGACAACTATTTATGTCCCAGACTCATGCTTCGTTATATCAACGTGATGGTTGTATACATTTTTTATATATAGTTAATACAAATCTTTCTGTTATACCATGCTTTTATACATCAAAGTCAGTTGATGTTCAAATTGTTGCATATCAATAAATCGACCTTGACGATGCATTTCTTTACCATTAAAGTAAATTAAATCTACAGGCACAGTAAAGATAGATAATTCTCCTGCAATCTCCTCTAATTCACTTTGATTAATCACACCTAATGGAACATCAGGAAACTCATTCACTATACCCGCAATTTGAGGTAATACAGCATGACATACGCTACAATGATCTCTCATGATATGAATGACTACAAGCCTATGCTCTGCAATAAATTCATGAAACGCTTCTATCGATGTTAATGTTTTTGGCATTTTGAACACCACCTCTACAACATAAATTGAATATCATTATGTACTGTATTGCTTTGGACAATCAATTATTTTGCTCACTGTAATATCATATTTACACTTTTTCACATATTATGATTAGCTTAAAATCGTTTGAAATACTTCCGGCAATCTCGTTACTTTTTTCTTTTGTAAATCAAAAAATGTCCCACTTTGTTTGCCTATACAATGCACTGCATCCTCTGATTCAATTTCAAACTCAAATTCCCAACGTAGTTTACTTGCTTTTACTAAATAACAACGTCCTACGGGTTTATCATGTATGGTAATGGGTGTTTTGTATTCTGCTTCTGTATTCATTAGAATAGGCGATATTTGTTGACTCATCATATCAGAATATGGCATATATTGATTAATAAAGTCAGTTCGTAAATCTTCAAACCATCTTATATATACAATATTACTTACTATGCCCATCGCATCAATATCATATCCATTTACTTCAAAGTTTCTTTCAGCCACTAATTTTCTTTCAGTCATAATCCTATTCGCTCCTCAAACAACCTTTAATTTATCTATCCTCTATATTATAAGTATATAACTAGCAAATTGCATTTGTTTGAGTTTATTGTTAAAAATGCGATTATTCTTTGTAAAAGTTAAATTTACTTTAATAATGAAAGATCTATTTTATGCAACATCGTTTGCAAACGTAAACGTTTCTCTTGCGTATAGCCTTGTAGTCCACCCGTATGTATAAATAGAATGTTGTCTTGATTATCATACGCACCAGATTTTATTTCATGAACTAAACCTCTAAAAGCTTTTCCAGTATATGTTGGATCTAGTATAATGCCTTCTTTTTGTGCAATATCGATATAAAATTGTAATTCTTCGTCAGTTGCTTTACCATATCCCAGTCCAATATAAGCATCGTTTATCGTAATTGTCTCGTATGATTGAATTGTTTCATCTAATTGCTTTATTATCTCTATCACTTTATTTTTGAATGCATGTGCACTTTGGTCTACTGCATAACCTATAATTTGCGTAGTTTCACAGTTAATCATTTGCCCATACCAAAGACCAGCATACGTACCACCAGAACCAACAGCAACATTGATTGAATCAAAATGTACTTTCAGCTCATCCTGTTGCTTTATGATTTCATTATACGCATTAACGTAACCATGTGTTCCTATCCAATCCGAAGCACCCACTGGAATTAAAAATGGTGTTTTCCCTTGTCCTTCTAATGTCTTATATAGCTTATCCATCGCATCTTCCCGAGAACTTGTTGGTTCGATGATATGTATATGCGCACCTAACATTGCATCTAAAAATAGATTCCCTTCATATTCTGCCATCTCTCCTCTTAGAACAAGATGACATGATACATTACACTTAGCACACAAGGCAGCTGTAGCACGTGCGTGATTCGATGTAATTGCTCCGGTTGTTATAATAGTGTCATATCCATGATCTAATACATATTGCATTGTATACTCGAGTTTACGCACCTTATTACCTGATATTTCTGATCCAGTGTAATCATCTCTCTTAATATAAATATTTTTTCCTAATGCATCACTTAACTGATCTAATTTTTGAATTGGTGTATTTAAATTGGCAATATCTAATTTATTATGTAACATCCTTTAATCTCCTTCATACGTGTCAAATCGCTAACGCTTTATTTTCCGGAAAATATTTTTCATGCTTTTCGTTCCGCTTCGATAATATATTTTTACTTAAGTAATCATCTGTAATTATTATGCATTGATTTTAAAAGAAGTAGTTCTACCTGCGCTTAAAAATCTCTTTTCAACAGTACATAGCGATTCATATCTCTAAAGCGTTCACCATTAAACACATCTTCATAATCTGTTGCAACAAATTTAAAGCCCGCTTTTTCTGCTACTTTACAACTCGCTATATTGTTAACATCCGCCATAATAGTTAATTTATTCAGTGATAATGTTTCAAAAACGTAATGGCATAACTGTTTAACGCATTTTGTAACAATTTGCTTCCCTGTATAGCCTTCTGCTATCCAATATCCAACCTCTGCTTTGTAATTAGCTTGATCAATATGATGTAAATCTATCGTACCAATCATCGTTTCCTCGTAGTAAATCATAAATAACCTAGCCTTATTTTCTGCATGCTGCTGTATCATCATTTTCAAATATGCTTTTTCATCTTCAACGGTTACATCTTCCTTAATAAAATCTAAAAATGGACATAAATGTGAAAAATTACTTTTAATCAAATCATATAAAGTTTCCGCCATATTTAACTCTGGCGGTATTAGCGAAACATTGGGCATTACATTCATTGCTGGTCTATAATTCATACGTTCACCTGCGATCATTTATTTGTTATCTCTCATGATATTTATATTTTCAGAATATTTCAATACTTTAGACAAAATAAAATAGGAGTAGCTTTGAAATCTATGATGAGATCTCAAAATTCTACTCCTATACTATATGGATGAACTCAAGTGTTTCATCCTAGTTTACAACATTTATTTGTCATCTATCACTTTAATGATTAATTGTTCTGCTGTTACATCTTTGACGTCTTCTACAGATAATTGTCTATCCTCTAAATTAGTAATAATTAATGGCGTAACCGTACTTGGTGCATGGGCTGTTATATAATCTAAATCAATTTGCATCAGTACTTGTCCTTTATGGACTCTATCATCTGTTTCTACAAAACTTTCAAAACCTTCCCCATTCAACTTAACCGTATCTATGCCTATGTGTATTAATAATTCAAGACCTTGATCTGATTCTAATCCAATGGCATGCTTTGTCGGAAAAATGGTTTTCACTGTACCATCGAATGGCGCAACAATTTTACCGTCAGCTGGTATAAACCCAACACCATCGCCCATCATTTTTTGCGCAAAGACTTGGTCTGGCACTTCAGACAACGGTATAACTTGACCATTTCCTGGCGCATAAATGTTTACTTCAGACGCACGTTCGATATGAACTACTTCTTCACTTTCTTCTTCCGTAACTGTCGTCTCTTGAGGTTTTGTAATTTCACCTTTCATAATCAAGGACATGTCGTGTTTAATTTGATCTGATTTAGGACCAAAAATGGCTTGCATATTGTTTCCTACTTCAAGCACACCTGATGCGCCTAATGCTTTCAATCCTGCTACATCAACTTTATCTTTTTCTTTTACTTCCACACGTAATCTTGTAATACATGCATCTAAATGCTTAATATTTTCTTCTCCACCCATTGCTTTCAATACATTAAATGGAAGTTCGCTTGCTGATGAATTTGTAAATTGTGCTTGTTTATCTTCGCGTCCCGGTGTTTTATACTTGAATTTTAAAATTAAGAATCGGAAGACAAAGTAATAAATAAAGGCGTACACAATACCTACAGGAATCACTAACCACCATTGTGTCTTGTTTGGTAATACACCTAGTAAGACGTAGTCTATAAATCCTCCTGAGAAGGTATATCCCAAATGTACATTTAATAAATATAAAATTAAGAATGATAAACCATCCAATATTGCATGCACAAAGAATAATACTGGCGCTACAAATAAAAATGAAAATTCTAATGGTTCTGTAATCCCTGTTAAGAAAGAAGTTAATGCAGCTGATCCCATTAAGCCAGCTACGACTTTTTTATTTTCAGGTTTTGCTGTATGATAAATGGCTAAAGCTGCTGCAGGGAGACCAAACATCATCACTGGAAATTCACCTTGCATAAATTTACCTGCAGTTAATTTACTACCTTCACGTATTTGTTCAATGAAGATACGTTGATCCCCATGAATCATTTCTCCAGCTGCATTTTTCCATGCACCAAATTCAAACCAGAATGGTGCGTGGAAGATATGATGTAACCCAAACGGTATCAATAATCGTTTAATAAATCCAAAGAGAAATACGGCTAATCCAGTATTCGAGTCAAGTAAACCTTCACTAAATGCATTTAAGCCTGTTTGAATACTCGGCCATATCCATGCCATTGGAAACGCTAATATGAATGATGTTGTTGCCATCATAATAGGTACAAAACGTTTACCTGCAAAGAAACCTAAGTAAGACGGTAACGAAATATTATAGAATTTGTTATAACACCAGGCTGCTAGTGCACCAATAATAATACCGCCAAATACACCTGTTTGTAATGTTGGGATACCTAACACACTTGCGTAGCCACTCGCTGCATCATTTACATTATCAGGAGATACATGTAAAAATGCACCCATTGTTTTGTTCATTACAAGATAACCTACAAATGCTGCAATAGCTGCAACTCCATCACCACTTGCTAACCCAATTGCGACACCCATCGCAAAAATCATAGGTAAATTATCAAATATAATACCTCCGGCACCGGTCATCATTTCTGCGACACTTTGAATCCCCCCATTTTGAATAAATGGTAAGTAGTGTTGTAACGATTCACCTTGCATCGCAGTACCAATTGCTAATAATAGCCCGGCAGCAGGTAAAATAGCGACTGGTAACATTAATGCTTTACCAATACGCTGTAGCTGTCCAAATAGCTTTTTAAACATATAAAAACATCCCTTCAAAAATTTAAAATTTTATCAAAACCACCAAAAAGCGCACAAAAAAAGACATGAACAAACAGACTATCTCAGATAGTTATTATGTTTGCTCATGCCTGCCTAACCAGTAACACGCAATTTGACGATTATTTTTTATATTATATAACGCTTTCATTAAAGATACAATAACTAATTGCAAATTTATTTTATTTTTTTGATCTCAATCTAAATACCCTTGTGATTAGTAACCTACAATTAATGCAATCGACATACCAATACAACAGATAAGTACCCAAGTTAAAATAATCTTCCAAGCAAACTTCAACCATTGTGTATACGTGATTTTACCGACTGCTAAAGCGCCCATTAAAATAGCCGACGTAGGAAATAATACATTACTTATTGCATCACCATATTGAAATGCTAATACAGTGATTTGACGATTAATATCTAATAAATCCGATATCGGTACCATAAGCGGCATGGTCGTCAACGCTTGTCCCGATCCAGATGGAATAAAGAAATTTAACATGAATTGTAAAATGAACATTCCGATGATGACTAATGCTGATGGAACACCATTTAATAATGTCGTCATACCATAGACAATACTGTCTATGACTTGTCCGTTTTCCAAAATAACAATAATCCCCTTAGCAAATCCTACAATCATTGCCCCAAACAAAATATCTTTCATACCATCAATCATTGCATCAAATGTACCATTTAAACCAAGTCCACCAATAAATCCAGCAAGTAAACCTGCCAATATAAAATTCGCACTCATTTCATTGAATGACCAACCATATGAAAAAATACCGTATACATTTAAGATAATTGCTAGAACGATTAAGCCTAAACCACATGCTTGTCTTTTGGTAAAACGAGCTATATGCATGGACGTAACCGTATGTCCTTCAGATTGTTCTAATTCATAAACATAACTTTTTGTTTTATCATGCTTAACTTTACGCGCATATAACATCACTGTAGTGATAGCGGCAATTAAAATGAAAATATAGATGATGGAACGTAGACCCCATCCTGAAAACATCGGTAATTCTGCTACTGTTTGAGCAACACCTACAGTAAACGGATTTAACATACCACCCATAAAACCACTCGCTGCGCCTAATATAACCATAGCAGCACCAGTAAGCGCATCATAACCTAAAGTACGTGCAATGATGATCCCAATAGGTACAAAAATAATTGTTTCTTCTGCTAAACCAATTGAAAAACCTAAGATTGAAAAAATCGTCATCGTCAATGGAATCATCAGCACTTTATATTTTCCTAATGATTGCATTGCTTTATTTACACCATTTTCAAATGCACCCGTTTTATGTACAATGCCAAACGCGCCACCTACAAGAAAGATATAAAATACAATTTCGCCACCACTCATCAATCCTTCTGGAATTGCACGAAAAATATCGAAAAATGAAACACCGTGCTGTTGTACTTGTTCATACGAACCAGGAACGACAAGCGTCTGCCCATCTTTTTTCTCCCTGGCATATTCTCCAGCAGGAATTAAATATGTTAATATGCTAGAAATAATGATGATCATGAGTAACAGTGCATATGTATGTGGTGTTTTTATACGTAAATGCCTAAAGCTATGTTTCCCCATATTTTAACTTCCTCTCCCAACTATAAGTACGCTTTAAAATGTTCATTTATTTAAAATTTGTATAAGTCTTATTTTTATATTATGCCATTTACATATATAATTATCAGAATATTGCGCTTACTCTATTATCCCATAGTCCTAATTTTAATCAATACTAAAGCGACAAAAAACGAAAACAAAATACAAATAGCAGGCCGAGATATTATTAAACATCTTGGCCTGCTATTCTAATAGAAAATCAATAACTAAATTATTAAATTATAGCAACCTAGTTATCCATTTTTAAATATTATTTTAGTCAAATAAACACGTTGCTACGTTCCGTTTTAACTATTAGAAGAAACGTTTAACGGCAGTTGACATTGGAGGGATTTCATCTAAATCTAATTTTTTATCTTCTGTAATAGATCTGTATGCCCATTTACCATAATTAATTGCTTCATCTTTAACAATTTTACCAGGTAATGGTGCAGCATTTGGATCAACATAAACATTTACTATTGTTGGTTTATCTTGAGACATTGCTTCTTCCACTACTTCGTCAATTCTATTTGGATCTTTCAATGTATAACCAACACCGCCACAGCTTTCAGCAAATTTTGCTAAATCCATATCTGTGAAATTAATTGCATATTCTAATTCGCCCGCTGCTTGTTGTTCATATTTAATGAATGATAATTCTTGGTTATTTAATACAAAAATTGTCATTGGTAAATCATATTGAACGGCAGTTGCAAAATCTTGCATAACCATTTCGAAAGCACCGTCACCAGCAATACCGACAACTTGGCGATTTGGGTAAGCGCGTTTTGCTGCAATAGCACCAGGTAATGCACAACCCATTGTACCTAACCAACTTGAAACGATAAATTTGTTATTTACAGTTAAGTTTAAATAACGCGTAGACCAAACAGTTGAAGTACCAACATCAATAGAGAAGATGGCATCATCTGTTCTAACTTGATTGATAGCATCCATGAGACGTTCAGGGCGGATAGGCGAACTGCTGTCTGCCATATCTTTTGCCATCCATGAATCCCAAGTCGCTTTTCTTTCAAGTGTTTTATTTAAGAAATCACGATTTTTAACGTGTTTTGCTGAATCAGTTAGTTGTTGTAACGCTAATTTACTATCACCAATGATACCAGCATTTACATCGAAACGGTGTCCAATATTTTCAGGATTTGTATCGACTTGAATTGCTTTAATATTTTTCTTAGGTAAATAATCTACATAAGGGTAGTTCGTACCTACCATAATCAATAAGTCTGCATCTTGAATTGTTTGATAAGATACTTTCGTACCAATCTTACCTAAATTACCTAAGTTATAAGGGTGGTCATCTGCAAGAATCCCTTTCGCAGGTAACGTAACAATTGTTGGGATTTTAAATGCTTCGATAAATTCACGTACTTCATCTTTAGCGTGTTTCGCACCTGTACCAAGTAACATCACTGGACGTTTACTTTTATTTATTAATTTAGTTGCTTTTTTAACACTACGAGGTTTTGGCGCAACTCTTGCTGGAGGTGCAGTATCTACACCTTTGCTTGTAGTATCTTTAACTTTATTATTTAATAAGTTGTTTGGAAGAATTAACACCGCAACACCTTTTTTCTCATAAGCTGTGCGAATCGCTTCATTCACGATACCAAATACGTCTTTATCATTTTCAGAAATTTGATGTTTATATACAGCAACATCATCAACCATGTTACTAATATCAGTTTCTTGGAAAGCTTTTGTACCTAAAGCAGTACTATCTGTTTGTCCTGCTAAAATAAGTTGCGGTACGTTATCCATTTTGGCGTCATACATACCATTAAGTAAATGTACAACACCTGGACCACCAATACTTAATGCGACACCAATTTTACCTGTTAGTTTAGTGTAACTTGCAGCAGCTAAACTTCCGACTTCTTCATGACGCACATGGACAAACTCAATATTATCTCTTTCCGTTCTTAATCTATCAACTACTGCATCTATTGAGTCACCTGGAATACCATAAATATGATCAATATCCCATGCTTGTAATGCTTTTACTAATGCTTCATTTGCTTTAATCTTGCCCATTATTAAAAACTCCCTTCATTTTTTAAATCGACTTCAATCGAATTTTTAAGCTGATTTTAAGATAGATGTGGAACAGTAAGCTGATTTTCTAATATCTTTTTTTAAATAAAGGAGTAGTTCTTTAAAATATTTACATTAATTTCATTTAACTCCAGCTCACTGATACCAAATCATTACTTAAATGTACAAATTGATTATAACGCATACCTATTTAGTATAAAAATAGTATGAGTATAGGTAAAACAATTGAACTTAGAACTGCTGTTAAAATCATACCAATTGAACTATAAGCACCAGTTTCTGAATCAATATCAAGTGCTTGAGCAGTACCAAAGGCATGTGATGCGTTACCATAAGTCATTCCTTTAGCAATTGAAGATCTAAATCTTCCTAATCTTAATAAATAAGCGCCTAAAATGCTACCAATCAAACCTGTCGTTATAATAAACATAACCGTAATTGTATCAATGCCACCTAGTTGATCTGACACTTCAATACCTACTGCAGCGGTCATTGATCTTGGTAACATCGTTACAATAGTTTCTTTAGAATAGCCAAATAATTTTAATATACTAAATACAAATACAAAATTTAACATGACCGCCATCAATACACTACTAAAAATAACACGCGCATACTTTAAAATTTTATGACGGTTTTGATAAAGTGGGAAAGCTAAACAAACCACCGTACAATTCAATAAATAATTAATCCATTTTCCACCGAGCATGTAAGTCTTGTAATCTAGTCTAAATAATAATAGAACAATAATAATACCAATAGATGCTATAAGTGCAGGATTCAAAAATGGAGTTTGAAATTTTTGTTGTAGCTTTTTCGCGCCAATATACATTGCTATTGTTAAAATAATCATTATTATCGCTTCTAAAATCAACATCTAATTAACTCCATTCCCGTCTTGTTTATTTTTAACCATTTTTTCAGCTATAAAGCCTGAAATTAAAGCTACGCAACATGTACCAAGAAGAATCATTGAGAAGAATAAAATGAAATTCAAATTAATCATTGGTACAACATCCATGATTCCTACTACTGAAGGTACAAAGAAAAATACCATTGTCGTTAGGAAAAAATTTGACCCTTCATTTACCCATTTTTCTGGAATTACTTTAAATTGTAATAATAAGAAAAATAATAATAATCCTACGATACTGCCTGCAATGGGTATATGCATATAACGTTGAATTACATTACCTAAATAAGTAATCCCCATAATCACTAATACTTGAATCAACACTGTTATTATCTTTTTAAATTGTTGCAATAGCATCATTCCTTAATTGCATTTTTTTCTACTTGCTTTCCTGATTACAATTACTAGTATAGAATGATTATTCTTATAATAAAAATATTGAATTTTTATATGACCTATTATGATTATGAATGAAAGCGGTTTGATTAATCATTTCAGATAATAAATCCTCTTATTCTAATGAATTACGCATAAAAACCGAAAAGAAATCTTATTTAATGTAAGATTTCTTTTCGGCTTTTATTAAGTGTATACATGTTTATCTTTATAATCTTTCTTTCATAAAATCAATCCACTGTTTCGTTGCATGACTTAGGTACTTATCTTTTTTCCAAATCACACCTAATTCCCAACGCATACCTGGATCTTCTAATGTTTTGTTACTAAAACTACTATCTAATAAATGTACAATATTTTCGGGTAATATGCTGACTCCTAAATGGGCGTTCAATAAGTTTTCGATAAAATTCCACTGTGAAATTTTAGAAATCGTATTAGGAATAAATCCGGCATTTTTCGCCGCTTCAATAATTTTGTCGTTCAAATAAAAATCTTCATTAAATAAAATGAAGTCTTCATCTTTTAACATACTCATATCAACATGCGCTTCATTCGCTAAATGATGTTCTTTATTTAATACTAATTTTAAATCTTCTTGATATAACGTCACAGAATGAAAAATGGACTGATCAACCGGTAATGTTGTGATGCCTATATCGATTTCATCATTAATTAATTGTGTTTCTATCATTTTCCCGCCATTTTCGACAAGACTATAGGTAACATTAGGATATTTTTGATGAAATTCACCTAAAATATTAATAAATTGGTTCATGTTCATCACAGCAGACAATCCTATACTGATATGCCCGGTTTCCAATCCTAAAAGGCTATTGATTTCTTTCGGCACATCATTATATAACGTTAAGATTTCCTTACATTTTTTATAAAAAATCGAACCCGCATCGGTTAAGACAAGTTGTCGCTTACTGCGATCAAACAATGTCATATCTAATTCTTGTTCTAAATCTTTAATCGCTTTACTTATTGTCGGTTGAGCGATAAATAAATGTTTTGAAGCATTCGTCATACCTTTTTGGTCAACAACTTCAACAAAATATTTCATATGTTTAATGTCCATGTATTCACTCCTTTGCATATATTTATTTAATATTATTCAGTATACGTTGAAATTTCAATAATTCAATAATATCGTAGGACTGAAACCTAAGTTACTATTAGGCTTACATCCCACTTTAGACATTTCAACTAAAAAAATGAATACAGAACATATATTCAATACATTTTATAAACTATCATAACACGTACAAAATAAAATTATTTTCTTTTATTTATTAAATTCGTTTCAGTTTTAAGCATTATTCGCATCATTTGTTTGTGTTAATTTATTTGGTTGATTAGTTATTTCATTATCTTGATTGCTAAGTTTAACAATTTTAAATCCAATATAACCAAATATTATTGAGATGATAGGGACTGTATAATTCAATATCGCATAGGGTGCATATTCTATTACTGAAACACCTAAGGTAGATGCAATAAATACGCCGCATGTATTCCAAGGTACAAATACAGAACTTAATGTACCGCCATCTTCCAGTGCTCTCGAAAGGTTTTTAGGATGCAATTCCTTCTCCTTAAAGGCATTAATATACATGCGAGAAGGTACGATGATTGATATGTATTGCTCTGAACAAGTAATATTTGTGCCGATACATGATACGATGACCGATGCTATTAATGTACCTGTAGACTTTGCAATTTTAAGTATCTGAGTGATTAAAGCCTTTAGCATACCTGAGTACTCTAATACGCCACCAAATGTCATCGCTACTAATGTTAAAGAAATTGTGTAGAACATAGATTCTAATCCACCACGGTTGAATAATTCATCTACAAGTTTATTACCTGAATCAATCGTATACCCTGTTTGTAGCGCGGTTAATGCTTCTGTAATCGTACCACCTTGTACAAAGATTTGTGCAAAAAATCCAAGAACAATCCCCATACAGATTGCTGGAATCGCCGGTACTTTTAATACAACTAGAGCTATGACGATTAAAGGAATTAATAATAACCATGGCGTAATTAAAAAGTGATTTTGCATGGTGTCTAGAATGGCATTAATGTTTTTTGCATCAAAGTTTTTCGTCCCAAAACGGTGACCAATAATAAAGAATGCAACCAGTGAAATGATTAAAGCTGGAATCGTTGTATAGAACATATGTTTAATGTGCTCAAATAAATCAACGCCTGTTAAGCCAGAAGCCAAGTTCGTGGTATCAGAAAGCGGGCTCATTTTATCACCAAAATATGCACCACAAATGACCGCACCAGCAACCATACCAGCTGAAATCCCCATACTGATTCCAATGCCCATTGATGCTACTCCCACCGTTGCCATCGTTGACCAACTACTGCCAATCGCTAACGCAACAATACCGCACAAAATAATAACTACAACCAAGAAATATCTTGGATCTATCAATTGCAACCCATAATAAATCATAGTCGCAACCACACCACTACCAATCCATGAGCCGATTACTAAACCAACTAATATAATGATGACAATCGCTGGTAAAGCATGTCGTATGCCCTTATACATCATTTCTTCTACTTCACTGAATTCATAACCATGTATTAAGGTAACTAAAATAGCCACTGCTGTACCAATTAATAATGGGATGTGTGGTTCTTTTTCAAGCACAGCCACTGTTATAAGCATTGCTACAATCATGGTAATTAAAGTAAATAGCGCTGCACTGAAACCTAAAGTCTTTTTCGCTTTGCGTCTACTGCTATTATTGTTCGTTTTTTTACTAAAAATAATAGCCACCTCCTTTGTTAATAAAATCATACTCGAAAACGGAAACGCTTACAACACTTTACTTATTATTTAATTATATAATTAATTTTTATTTTTTTAATGATAGTTGGACAATTAATGATATTGATTTGTGATATTGACTTTTAAATATGTACTTATTCAGATGTCATATTACAATTGTGTGGCATATATTTCTTCCTTGTTAAAGTTATTTGTAATAATTGTTTATATTATTGTACTTTTTATTTCTCAACCTTATTATAAAAATACAATTTTAAAAATGACTGGAGATATGTATGAATATTAAAAAGAAATTAGTAAATGTATTTATTGCAACTACGCTATTAATGACAGGGACAGTCACTTTTCAAGCGATTAATGAATCACAAACTACAAATGCTGCTGTTAACTATTACTATAAAAACCAATGTACTTGGTATGTATTTAAAAAACGTGCGAGTGTCGGTAAAGCTGTACCAAATGGTTGGGGTAATGCAAAGTACTGGTACAGTAAAGCTAAAAAAGCCGGATATCGTGTAGGAAAAAAACCAGCAAAACGTGCTGTCATGCAATCTACTAGTGGCACATACGGTCATGTAGCATATGTAGAAACCGTTTATAATAATGGTAGTATTAAAGTCTCTGAATATAATTACAATCGACCTTTAGCCTATGGAACAAGAGTGTTAAGCAAATCCTCTGCAGCGAAGTACAATTACATTTATTAGTTTCTATTTAGACTAAATAGATGCAAATCATAATTGCCATAGAAATCTTTCTAGATTAGCCAGCGTTTTATATAACTGTTACAAGTACGCCATAGATGACGTCTTGCTGTTTAATTCAAGCCAAAACGCATACCTAAAAAAGTGGTGGCTCAATGTTTTCAGTCATCTGCTGCCAAATAAGAATAAGCGTCCGAGACATCTATTCATGTCTCGGACGCTTATTTTATATATTAATGAAATTGATAACTTTGATGACCTTTAGCAAATGCTTTAACAGTGTATATCCATGATCCCCCATCATTTTCGATGTCATTTGCACAAATGATGAGTTGGTCTGTACCTGGTATAAACGCTGGATGTGTCGATCTTAACATGTGACCTTGATCCCGCCCTGGCATTAATATCTGACCAATAGGCGAACCTTTTTTATTAAAAACGAGAACTTTTCCTTGACCATACATGGCAACATACAAATTATCATCGCTATCAATACAGCACGAGTCTGGACCCTCATGACCTGTAAAATAATATGGAATGGAAGCACCAAATGGCGCAATTGTCACCCCATCCTCTAATAAATCGATACGGTGTAAACGATTGGCATTCGTTTCTGTTACCCACAATGTTTTTTCATCTGTGCTTAAAGCTACACCGTTAGCAACTGCAAGATTTTGTATGACTGGTGTAATTGATTTAAAATCTGGCGATACATAATAAACGCCACCTTTGAGATTAGTAGAATAACCACGGAAATCAGTAAAATAAAACCCACCTTTACTATCAAAGACAAGATCATCAATACAGTATTCAGTTCCAATATCTGAAACGATATCTTGCGCGTCATTACCGTCAGCATCTACCATGAAGATTCCTCCAGTGCTCTCAAAATCCCCTAAATAGCAGACAAATAGTCTGCCATCTTTATGAATTTTGACGGCTGCTGGGTTTTGTTTATGCGATTTAAATAGTTCAGTGACTTTTTTATCTGGTAAATTCACATGAAAAATCGTACCACCAAACACTTCACAAAGTAATAAGTTACCTTGTCTATCAAAGCATAATCCTTCTAACTGTAATCCTTGTTTAGATATTTCTAGCCAAGGTTCGGCAGTGACTGTAGGTAATTGTTGCTCATGTGCAGGTATTGGTGCGACACTATTTTCTCCATCTTTATAAGCTAGTACTGGCAATTCATTTGAATCCATAAAGCTCCACCCCTTTTTTAATTACTCATCTTCTTAATTATATGCAAAGTCTTTCATAAAATAAAATAATTTCATTTCCTGAATCGTGCGTATATATCTAACGCTTATAATAAAAACCCCTTTTAATGAGAAATTAAAAGGGGTTAAATAATTAATAAATGACTCTATTATAATCATTCGTATTGTACTTATTGTTTTTGTAATCTTAATTCGTCTAATAATTGTTGGGCAACAGCTGTATTCGCTCTTGGTTGTGTTTTTAACATATCCGCAATTTGTGCTATTTCCTCACCTTGCGCACCAACAACGATTGCTAAAGATTTATATTGTAAGCTCATATGTCCTTGTTGAATACCCTCAGATACAAGCGCACGACAAGCTGCAAAGTTTTGTGCTAAACCAACTGCCGCAACAACATGACCAAGTTCTTGCGCAGAATCTACTTTCATTAAATCCAGAGATGCTTTTGCAATAGGTAACACTTTCGTGCCTCCACCTACCGTTGCAAGTGTCATTGGTACTTCAATTGTTCCCACTAAAGTTTGTCTTTCTTCATCATATTTCCATGTTGCTAAACCACGATATTGACCATCTTTACTTGCATAAGCATGCGCTGTAGCTTCTGCACCTCTAGTATCATTGCCTGTTGCGAGTACAACTGCATGTATGCCATTCATGACACCTTTATTATGTGTAGCTGCACGATGGATATCAACTTGAGCTAATACAGAAGCCCGTTCCATTCGCTTAGCAACTGCTTCGCCATCTCGATCACCTTTAGATAACGCATCAACTGTAATTTCACCTTGTACCTTTACTACAGAAGCTGTGGCATGATTCGACAAGATACTCATTAATATATCAACGTCTTTTAATTCATTTTTAAGATACGCTGTTATACCTTCTAATATGGTATTTAACATATTCGCACCCATTGCATCTTTGGTATCTACGGATACTTTTAATGATAATAACCCTTCATTTGGAAAAGTATCAATATCTATTGTACGATAGCCGCCACCTCTTTCTATAATAGAAGGATACACTTCATCCGCAATTTGTTTAATTTGCGTTTCGAGATTATATATCTGTTGTGATAGTATCTCAGTATCGGATACTCCATCAAAAACGATTTGACCAATCATTAGACGTTCACTAGAAATAACTTTAAATCCACCTGTCTGATTGACAAGTTTTGCACCGTAACTTGCCGCTGCTACTACAGATGGTTCTTCAACCATCATCGGTACCACGTAAGATTTATCATCTACTATAATTTCTGGCAATAAACCGACAGGTAATGTTCCTTGTCCAATGACATTTTCAATTAAACTATTCGCAATTTCTTCAGGGATTAAAGTATTATTTAACAAAGTATTTTTATTTTCCTCATTTAACCAACCTTTTTGAACTAACGTGTTTAACTTGTCTTCTCTTGATAAATGACGAAATGATTTGTCTAATGCTTCCATTATTAAACCTCTCTTTCTATAGCAATAGCGATACCTAAACCGCCACCAATACAAGCAGTAGCAATGCCTGTTTGTTTATCTTCTTGTGTTAAAATATTTACAAGTGTTGTAACTAAACGCGTACCACTTGCACCTATAGGGTGTCCCAAGGCAATCGCTCCACCATATAAATTGAGTTGTTCTTCAGCTATACCTAGATTTTTACTTACTGGTATACTCTGCGCCGCAAAAGCTTCTGTCATTTCAACCACATCAAAGTCTTCTATCGCTTTATCAGCTTGGTTTAATAATTTTGTAACTGCATGATATGGTGCATAACCCATTAACTCTGGATCACAGCCTATTTCTGCATGTGCTCCAACAAATGCTAATATTTCAAAACCATTTTCTTTGGCATAAACTTCATCCATCAAGATAATTGTTGATGCCCCATCATTAATGCTTGAAGCATTGCCACCTGTCACAGTACCGTCTTCTTTAAAGATTGTTTTTAGTGTACTTAATTTTTCAACACTACTATTGCCACGAATACCTTCATCTGTCGTCATCCAGTCTCCGTTTACATCTTCTAAAGGTACAATTTCATTTTCAAATTTCTTAGCTTGTGTGGCTTGATGTGCTTTCAGTTGTGATTCATTAGCAAACGCATCTTGCGCTTCACGTGTCACATCATATTTTTCAGCAATTTTTTCCGCTGTAATACCCATAGGTACATTCATAAAGGCATCAGTAAGACCATCATGCATAAAGCTATCAACAGGTGTTTCACTGTCATTTAAAATGAGTTGAGGCGCATTCGTCATACTTTCAACACCGCCAACTGCTACGACTTTGGCTTCACCTAATTGTATTAATTGTTTTCCTAAAATAATGGATTTCAATCCTGAACCACAGACTTCATTTATTGTCATAGCTGGTGTTGTATTAGGCACGCCAGCATTAATAGCGATTTGACGTGCTGGATTTTGTCCATTGCCAGCTTGTAGTACATTACCATATATGACTTGCTCAATATTTTGTGAATCTAAATTTATAGCTTTTATAGCAGCTTCCAATGTTTTAGTGCCAAGTTCTACTGCTGAATAATGACTTAACTTTCCTTTAAATCTCCCTATCGGTGTACGCTTAGCACTTACAATTGCGATTTTATTCATGTTCATTCTCCTTTATATCTCTTTTTCAAATCATTGTATTTTATTGTCACGATTTGGTATGATACAATTGCTTATTTATATATAGAAAGGTGTCGATACGCTTTATGACAGTTGGTATTGATCAAATTAATTTTTATGTTCCAAGATTTTATGTAGACATGGCTAAGCTTGCCGAATCCCGTCAAGTAGACCCAAACAAATATTTATTAGGTATTGGCCAAACTGAAATGTCAGTAAGTCCAATGAGCCAAGACATCGTTTCAATGGGTGCAAATGCTGCCAAAGCGATTGTTACAGATGAAGATAAAAAACAAATTAGTATGGTTATTGTTGCAACTGAATCTGCCATTGATTCAGCTAAAGCATCTGCAGTACAAATACATAACTTGCTAGGCATTCAACCATTTGCTCGTTGTATTGAAATGAAAGAAGCTTGCTATGCAGCTACACCTGCCATTCAATTAGCTAAAGATTATTTAGCACAACGTCCAGATGAAAAAGTGCTTGTTATCGCTAGTGATACAGCGCGTTATGGTTTACATTCTGGCGGCGAACCAACACAAGGTGCTGGTGCAGTAGCTATGATGATTTCACAAAATCCACGCATTCTTGAACTAAATGACGATGCCGTTGCATTTACAGAAGATGTCTATGATTTTTGGCGTCCAAGCGGACAAGCTTATCCACTTGTAGATGGTGCTTTATCTAAAGATGCTTATATTCGTTCATTCCAAGAAAGTTGGCAAGAATATGCACGTCGCTACAACAAATCATTAGCTGATTTTAAATCTTTATGTTTCCATGTACCATTTACTAAAATGGGCAAAAAAGCACTTGATTCTATTTTAACAGATGACATTGATGCTGAAACAAAAGAACGTTTAACTTCAGGTTACGATGCAGCCACTTATTATAATCGTTATGTAGGTAATATTTATACTGGCTCACTTTACTTGAGTTTGATTTCTTTACTTGAAACACATGATTTATCTGCAAACGATACGATTGGCTTATTTAGTTATGGTTCAGGATCTGTTGGCGAATTCTTCAGTGGTAAAATCGTAGATGGCTACCAAGATGTACTTGATATTCAAGGACATAAAGATTTATTAAATAACCGCGAAGAAATTTCAGTCGAAACTTATGAATCATTCTTTAACCGTTTCGACAATTTAGAATTTGATCATGAAACTGAGTTAGAAAATGAAAAAAATACTATCTTCTACCTTGAAAGTATTAATGATCATATCCGTAATTATAATACCTTAAATTAGATTTTAAATCACTAAATCTTATCACCTACGAACGACATCCTTTAAATTGTCTTATTTATTGTATACATTTTAATCAAATGTCCGTTGTTCGTTATAAATTCAAGTTCAAAATTATTAATTAATAATGAGCGCTTTCATACTTCAGTTTCACTGATGTAATGAAAAGCGCTTTTTATATTCAATAAACAAATCCACCTCAAAAATTGTTTGAATTCTTTGAGGCGGATATAGGTTTAACCGTAATAACAACAAATGTTATTCGTATCTTTTTCTATTTTCTTCTTCAATCAATTTTGTATATGTTTCACTTCGTTTTTCATTTATTTTTAATGTTAATCCCAAGGCTTTTCTCTCACTATTAGCATCCTTATAGAAGGAAACCATCATTAGAAAAACAACAACACTAAATGGAAGTGCTGAAATAATGGCAGCTGATTGTAAAGCGCTTAGTCCAGTATCTCCACCTGCTAACAATAATACATAGGCAATAGCTGCTAAAGCCAAACCCCAAACAATTTTTATAAAACCTGAAGGATTTAATGTTCCATATGCAGTTTGCATTCCCAGTACATATGTCGCAGAGTCGGCAGAGGTAATAAAGAAAGAAGCTATCAACGCTAATGCTACAATTGATAATATAAATCCAAATGGCAATTCATTAAAGATGCCAAACAGTTGCGTTTCTGGTGGCATTTTTAAAATGCTTGAATGCGATTGGCCCACTGTAATACCTGTAGCACCAAAAGCACTAAACCAAATAATACTTATAACAACTGGAACACCCAAGACTGCAATGATGAATTCTCTAATACTTCTCCCTTTGGAGATTCTAGCAATGAACGTACCAACAAACGGACTCCAGCTCATCCACCAACCCCAATAATAAATAGTCCAAGATTGAAGCCACTTACTTTTCTGTTCGTTCAACGGCGCTACGTCTAAACTATTAAATACAAGTGAGTTTAAATAATCACCTGTACCACTCGTCATCATGTTGAGGATAAGTAATGTTGGACCAACGACAAATATGACAATTAACAATATCGCTGCTAGAACCATATTCAAATTACTTAAGTACTGTATGCCTTTACTTAATCCACTCCATGCGCTGTATAAAAACAATACGGTAACGATTGCAATAATAATACCTTGTACAACTGAATTACTTGGTACACCAAATAAATAATGCAAGCCACCATTAATTTGAATCGCACCGACACCTAAAGAAACAGCAACACCAATCACTGTTGCAAATACAGCGAGTATATCAACGATGTTACCAATTGGCCCATCTACTTTATCACCTAATATAGGTCTCAATGTTCTTGAAATAAGACCATTTTCACCTTTACGAAACTGAGAATAAGCAAGACCTAAGGCAACAATACCGTATACTGCCCATGGATGAAATCCATAGTCAATAAATGACGACTTAAAAGCTTCAGCCATAGCCGCTTTTGTTTCTGGATCTGCTGTTGGCGGTGCCATATAGTGGGATATTGGCTCAGAAGCACCGTAAAATACTAAACCGATACCCATACCAGCACTAAATAGCATAGCAAGCCAGGAAACTGTTTTAAATTCTGGTTTATCTTTTGGTTTTCCTAACTTTAACTTTCCTATTGGACTGAATAATAAGAAAATACAAAATCCTAATATAGCAGTATAAAGTAGCATATAGTACCAACCAAACGTCTCAGAGACCCATGTTGATATATTGCCACTAACTGTTCCGAATTGTTGTGGAAAAATTGCACCCACAATCACTAGCAAGCCAATTACTGCTGTAGAATATAAAAATACACTTGAAAATCCCTTTTTTTCCTTTAACAGAACACTCACCATCCCTAAATAATTTAATAAAGACGGTTATCACGATATCATACTGAGCTAATTAATCAACTCTATTTAGAAAAACTTTACAATCCGTAATTAGAAAGTGCAAAGCTCAATACATGTAGGTGTTCATTAGACTGCATCAAGGTTTCGTACTGTGCTTGGGTCTATAAAATACATTCATGTCTAGACCCTCTAATTTTAACAATTCTATTTTGGTATCTATGCCACCACCATAACCAGTCAAGCTTCCATCTTTTCCTACAACTCTGTGACAAGGAATGATAATAGAAATCGGATTACTACCAACTGCGCCACCAACAGCTTGAGATGACATCTTAGCTTCACCTCTTTTCTCAGCAATTTTTTGAGCAATTTCTCCATAGGTCCATGTTTCACCCTGTGGTATTTCCAAAAGTATTTGCCATACTTGTTCCTTAAATGATGTTCCAGTTGCTTTTAAAGGAAAATCTATTTTAGGATTATTTCCTGAGAAATACGCATCCAACCAACGTTTTGCTTTATCAAAAATTGGCAAATCAGCTGTCATTAATTCATCTTTATACTGTGTTTCAAAGTCTTTATGATTAGGTAGCCATAAACCCGTTATATTTTCCCCATCTGAAGTGAGTGCGATTTGACCAATTGTCGATTGATAATTACTTTTATAATGCATGGTATCCCCTCTTTTCCTTACTCATTTATTGGTTATAATCTTAATGCTTTCATCATTTCGTGAAAACTCGTAAGATGATATATTATAATATTTTCATTACTTACTAAAGGAGGACTGTACATGTCTAAATTCAAACAATCATCTAAACACTTAAATTTAAGTTTCCATCAAATCCAAGCATCTGACCGCATAACAGCCATTTACAAAGCACTTTACCAATTCAATGATGTCGTACTCGGCTTAGTTTTTCTAATTGGTAGTATTCTATTTTTTAATAGTTCAACTGTAACAAATGGTACGATATTATTTGTTATTGGTAGTATTCAAATGACTATAAGACCATTAATTGCCTTCGTACATGATTTACATCTTGCTTTTAAACGAAAGCAATAATGAATCTTGTTAAAGGATTTCCTAAGTTAAAACACAATTCCAAGATAAACCTGGTCAAACCATCTAATTATGCAGCGACCAGTTTTTTTATTTTTATTATCCTTCTGTCACTTGCCCCTTTTCGCCTTGTCTCACTTTTCGCGTTGGAATAACCAATGCACTTGCACATACGCCGCCTATAACCAAACATGTTCCAACTACAAACCCAATACTAGCAGCTGTATCAACTGTTTGTCCGCTTTGTGAAACTCCAGTAAATATGGACATCATAATCGCTATACCAAAGGCTCCACCAAGCGTTGAGCCCATTTTAAAAATACCAGATGCTACCCCAACTTTTTCTGCAGGAGTTGTTGAAACTGCGGTGCTTAAAGCCGGTGTAGCAAACAAGCCAGTACCTCCACCAAAGAAAACCGCAGCAATTAATGCGACTACTACATAAATTGAAGTATTAAAGAAAGTTAAACTAAATAACAATATACCTGTCGCTGTAAAAATAGGTCCAACAACCATTGCGCGTTTTGCACCAAAGCGCTTGATACTTTTTTCTCCTAATCGAACTACAAGTAACAATGTAATTAAATAGGGTATCGTTAACAAACCAGCTTGAAAAGTACTGAATTTCAAGCCACCTTGTGCATATATATTAAATAAAGCAATAACGCCTACACCAGTATTCAACAAAAAGTTAGCAATGACAGCACCAATAAAAGGTTTGTTTTTAAATAACTCCAAATCAATAAACGGTGATTGCTTTGCTTTTTCTACTTTATAAAAAATAAAAATACAGATAATAAATACGGCACTCAATATTAGCGTTGCTGAACTTACCATCCTAATTTATATCCTTATGTAATTACAAAACTGATACTAGCAATCATAATTACAAAGATAGTTAGACCAATATAATCAAAATGGTTAGATTGTGCTTTGACTTGTTTGCTTTCTGGCAGGTTTTTTACCAACAGCAATGCAACCAAGGACAAAAGTATAGAGAGTACAAAGATGGATTGCCACGATATAAACGTAGCCATTGCACCTGCAAAGAATGATGATAGGCCGGTCCCTCCAAATGCACCTATAGACCAAAAACTTAATGCTTTTTGTCTATCATCCCCTTCAAAGAAATCATTAACGATAGAAATGGTTGCTGGCATAATAATCGCTGCTGAAAAACCTTGTACAATTCTTCCCAAGAGCAACAAAGTGACATTACCAGAAATAATAAGCATCAATGATCCAATAATACTCAAAATTAGAGCAATACGCGTCATCTTAACCTTCCCAATTCTATCTGAAATGTTACCTGCTACAACCATAAAGACGCCAGTAACAAATGATGTCAAACTTACTGAAATGTTAACAATATCTGGACTTGCTCCAAAAGTTGCCTGTATCTTATGTCCACTATTTAAAAAAGATTGTGCAAATAGCCAATAAGTTAAAATAGATAAGCCAATTCCTACCAATAACTTATTGTCTGAAATTTTAGTAGTACCTTCTGTCATAAAAAAACATCCCCTATGTTTAAACTAATACGAAAATTCAGCTTAATATTTTTAAAATCATATATCCAACTCACTGCCCAAAACGTCATTTTACACATTATGGCTAAGAGCGGTATATTTAAAAATGATTTACACTTTGAATTTTAGCATTTTTTTAACATAAAAAGGATGAATCCACTTATTTTTGCGAATTTTCTGACAATAATCGTATTTCTTTTATCTGTCGCTACTTAAAATAATTTATTGATTGCTCTATTAAAATATTTCTTAAAATAATATTGGCGGTGCAGCCCTTTTCTATTTGTATCAAAATAAAATACGGATGTCTGTGATACTAGCAGTTCATTCAAAATATCTACTGCTGCCTCTGTTTGTGGCACAATATATTGGTTTAAGTGATTACTTTGTTTCCCTTCAAGTTGGCCGACATACCAGTAAATATGATGTGTTGAATTAATAATCGGTTGGGATTTCATAAACTTAACAAAGTCAGGGTACCAAACTGAAGGTGAAATTAATATATAATGCCCAAACGTATCTGCGTGTTTAAACAACGCATATAGCGATACGAGCCCACCAAATGAGGCACCTGCAATACCGATGTCTTTTCTATCCTGAGAAATACGGAAACATTTTCTTAAATACGGTATTACCGCATCAGCCACCCAAGTGATATACGCATCCGCTTGACCACCATATTCAATATCACCAACAACACTTTTCCAGGGTGTATAATCTTTTTTTCGGTTATTCGGCACGATACCAACAAATATAACGTCTTTTTTTACATCTTTAAATAAGTAGTCTCCATCTTGAACTATAACTAAAGGATAAGACTTACCGTTTGTCTTAAAATAATTCTTCGGTAATTTAATTTTTATTTCTTGGTGATGAAAAGATAGACTGAGTTCTCTTATACTCATAACGATCACCTCTTTCTATAACCAACTTAAAATGAACTGTTTTTATAAGAAATTATAAAGGTTAATATCGTTTTCTTTAGCATACTCTAAAGCTAATATTTCCAATATATTAATCATTGATGGATTGCCTTTAACTTTAATAAATTGAAATTTTAATCCATAATTTTCAGCTTTAATTTCTTTTGTTTCAGCTTCATCTAAGCTATTTTGTTCGGCAAATACTCTTCTGAATCTTGCAGTACCAGAGTCTGATTTCACATTAAATTGGCCTAATTTATCGTTTAAATCTTTTTGTGTTATTTTATAACCCGTCATATAAGCGCCTGCTTGGCCTACAAAGATAGGTTGCTTATTATTAAAAATAACAAAAATCCCTTTTTGACCTTCAACCTTGCTTCTGCTCTCTTTATCAAAAGCACATGCATTTGATTTATCATATTTAAAAAGCTTTTTTAGTGGTTTTTTATAATTATCAAGCAGTTCACTTATTTTTTTGTCACCGTTCATTTTAATCATCCTTTATCATTTTATTATCACTCTTTATATACACTATATCGTACTTTCATAAACTTACGGTAACATATATGTTTTTTGATTAATTTTATACAATACAAATAGAAACAGAATGATGATAAGCTACTTTATATAGCTATCTCATTCTGTTTCTATGTTTACAATAAAAATAAATGAACTTTATCGAAATGAATACTAGCATATGTCTCTATTCCTCATAAGGTACAAATGCTTTTCAATCATTGGGCTTATATTTTATTTTAAATAATTCATAACTGTAACACCTACAGCCTCTGCTGAGACACGTAAGGCTTTTTCACTGATATTGAATTTAGGATGGTGATGTGGATAGATGTTACCATCTTCTGGAGCAGCACCCGCATATATAAACGTACTAGGCAGCGCTTTTGCATAATACGCAAAATCTTCTGATGGTGGCTGAGCTTCACATCTTTCTACTTTTTGAACGGCATCCGTATCAGCACTTTGAATTGAGTCGACCACAAATTGCGTAAACTCTGGATCATTGTACAACGCTGGATAATCGTCATGATAATCTAATTCACATGTTACACCAAACGTAGCTTCTAAACCTTCTGTTAAACGTTGTATTTCTTTCTTAATCGTATGTTTTGTGTCATCTGTCAGTGCGCGAACGTCTCCTTCTATTTCGATACTGTCTTTAATAACATTAAATTGTCCTTTACCATCAAATGAGCCGATAGTAACAACACCTGTTTCAAATGGATTTAATCTTCTTGAAACAATTGTTTGAACTGCATTGACGAAATATGCGCCAGCAACAATACTATCATTGGCTGTATGTGGTGAGGAACCATGTCCACCTTGGCCATTCACTTTCAATTTAAAGAAATCCCTACCAGTTTGAACATACCCTTCACGATAATAAATGTTACCTGCTGGCATGTGACTCATAACATGTACGCCTAATACATGATCAACGCCATTTAATACACCATCTTGAATCATTGCTTGTGCACCACCAGGTGGTACTTCTTCGGCTGGTTGGTGAATGATGACTACTTTCCCTTTGAATTGTGATTTTAATTCAATTAACGTTTCTGCAAGTATGAGCATATATGCTGTATGCGCATCATGACCACATGCATGCATGACACCATCATTTTTAGATGAAAAAGATAAACCTGTATCTTCTTCGATTGGTAAAGCATCAAAATCTGCACGAATTGCAATTGTTTTACCCGGTTTTCCACTATCAATCGTTACTTTCAAACCATTTGGTCCAACATTTGTCTCAACTTCACAGTCTTTATCTTTATAAAATGCTTCAATATATTTAGGTGTTTCTTCTTCGTGAAATGATAGTTCTGGATGCTCATGTAAATATCTACGTATTTCAATCATACGTGACTCTTTGTTTTTTAATATATCTATTAATTGTTTAACCATTATTATTCCTCCTAATAATCCTTTGTTTAATAACATGATACACTTTCTAGTTTCTCTATATGTGTTAAAACATTTATAATTGTTTTATTTTAACCCTTCGCTTTTGTTTTAGTAGCTGGCACCATAAACATGATAATGATTAAAGATAATAGTGCCATAATGACATTTAACCAAAGACCTGCGAATGCACCAATTTGAACATTTGTTGCACTTGCTATAACACCAAAAAGTGCGCCTGATAATGCAATACCAAATGCACCGCCAAGTGATGATGCCATTTTATATATACCTGAGGCAACGCCCACTTTATCTTCTGGAGAATTAGAAATTGCCATATCTGTAGACGGTGTCGCATAGAATCCTAAGCCTAAACCATATAATAAATAACCAATAATACAAACTACTACATAAATAACACTAGGTAAGAATGTCAGCGATATGAGCATAATACCTACCATATTAAAAAGTGTCCCTAATAGCATCGGCTTTTTAGCGCCCACCTTTTGCAATACTTTCTCACCTACACGGATCATTAATAACACAGTTATTAAGTAAGTAATGGATAACAGTCCTGTTTGAAATGCATTAAATCCTAGTCCTTGTTGTACAAATGTATTAGCAACTAAAAGTGCACCTGCAACACCATTCAATAGGAAATTAGATAATGTGGCACCTGTATATGCTTTATTATTAAATAATTTAAAATCAATTAATGGATTACCCACCCTGTTTTCAATTTTTAAGAATATGATTGTTGCTACTATAAATACAATAATAAGACCTAAAATCAATGGCGACTTGATACCGAATGTTCCACTTTGCGTTATAACAACGTTAATACTCAACATCATAATCACAAATAATATCAGTCCACTATAATCAAAACGTTGCTTCAGTGTGCTTTCTGATTTTGTTTCGGGTGTTCCTTTGATTAAATACATTGCTAATAATGCAATGATAATAGATAAAATATATATCCAGCGCCATCCCACAAAAGTAGCAACCATACCTCCAAATAATGATGCTAGTCCTGAACCTCCCCAAGATCCTATAGACCAGTAACTTAACGCACTTTGTCTCTCTTTTCCTTCAAAATAAGTTTTCATAATTGCTAATGTTGATGGCATAATAGCAGCCGCAGACAATCCTTGAATAACCCTTCCGACAATTAATAATAGTGGTAAATTACTGATAATGATTAATAATGACCCAATAATACTGAGCCATAAACCAATATAAGTAATTCTTACGCGTCCCACTTTATCAGCAAGACTCCCCGCACCTACAACAAACATACCTGAAAACAAAGCTGTAATACTAACTGCAATGCTAATTGTTCCAATATTACTATCAAAAGATTGTTGTAACGTTGGGACCACATTAAGTAAAGATTGTGCAAATAACCAAAACGTAACAACGCCTAACACAATACCTAATATGAGTTTATTATCCCCTTTATAATTTTGTGTATTTCCCTGTTGTGTCATTATACTTCCTCCTCTATCCAATTTAACTAATGACCATTAGGGAAGATAAGCTTTCATTGTAAATGCCCTTCATAGTAACATTTTCAACTCTATTAATTCGCTATCCTCTCTATCTCAAGTGTAGTGATTATCAATTAATAGCAATATATATTATTTGCTATTTTAACTATCTATTTATTGCATATGTACTATTTCTTCGACTGACCACAAAAATAGATGTATCATTTTTGTCTTTTTAACAACATACCTTTCAAATTTTGATAAATAGAAAGAGGCTATTACAACAAAAGGTGCCTCCCCTTCGTTGTAATAGCCAATTCAACATAGATATTTTTTAAACTCTATAATTTGGACAGCATTCGTTAGCAATTTCAAGTGATATGTGATTGTATCATTGACTTTCACTTCACTAATGTCCATTTTCGGATATGAGATGCGATTAACATAAGCAATGGTTTCTTCATCCATACCATATCGCGTATTATAATCTTGCCAAACTGTATATAATGCCCCGTTATTTTTATCTAAGGTCATATGCTTAATTTTGTATGTTCCAGGATGTGCATTGATGATATTAATCTGATATTCCTTATGATTTAAATATTGTGCATGATGATTCAATATATAATATGGATTATAATGTTCTGCATCCCACATGACAATTTGAAAATGGTCAGTCGATCCAACAACCATACAATTTTCACTTTGATATAACACTTGATCGAACAGTTTTCTATAAAAGGCACTTGTAAAAAAGGCCGGCCTTTTTCCATCAAATTGATGATATAACTCAATACCAGTGAGTTGTGCACTTGAATCTTTTAATTTAAATTGTTCATGCAGCTCATAATTCAGCCAATAACCGATCATTTGAATTCTGTCATTCATTTCAATTAACTGTTCAAATATGATACCCGCTCTAAAATACTCTCCATTCGTTAAATGTGTATCTCCAGTCAACGTATTCCAATTTAATAATATAAACGAGATAGAACTTTGCTGAAGCTCTAATGTTTCAACAACCTTATTAAATTGTTCGTAAATATGTCGTTTCGCTAATTCATATTGCTGACTTTCTATAGATTGAAAATCAATCATATCATTCTGATTGGCTGAAAAAGCAATGCGATCAACAATACTGTCTGATTGTTCTAAAATTCGTTTCGCTTTATGAGGCGCTTCTAATTTCCCTATGTCCACATTCAGCACAATTTCCACATTTGTAAAATAATATTTAAAAAGAGCAACCAGCTGATTAAATATTGAATCTTGCTTACAATCAATATAAACTACAAATTTCAATAAATTATTATTTGGTAAGCCATTAAAAATATGTTCTAAAAGGTAAGTCAATTCTTGATAATATTGGGTGAAATTAATCGTACTTCTAGGTGGCGTAAGTTCGATGCCTAAACCAATTTGATGTTTTATTAAAAAATTAATTGATTCATCCACTTGCATGTAAGGATGTATATTGGGAATCATTTCATCACTCTCAATTTCCGAATGATTGATATGTCCCTGTTGAATGGGATCTTTGATAAGTATATGGTCTAATCCTAACATGGTCTTCACTTCAATTAACTGTCTCCTAACGCGATGTGTCAGGATTGTTTCGAGATAACCAACCTGAATAACGTGTTGATAGTGGGAAATGGATTTACCGTCATTTTGTAATGTGATATCAATTACTTTTTGTGCATCGGGTGATTGAACAATATCTCCTATATTTTGATCAATCAATAAAGATAAATAATATAAATAAGATTGATACGTTGTTGTGGTAGGACAATCATCTACTTTTATATGTTGTTCTTTCATTTGAAATTTAAGTCGGTAGTTCGATGGCGTGTATGTTGTTTCAGCTTTAAAGTACTTTAATAATGCGTTAGAGTTACTAAAGCCATTTTTATAGGCGATTTGTGTAATGGGTTCATTCGTGTAAATTAAATCATTTTTACACTGTTCAAGGCGCACATGATTCACATATTGATTAAATCCAACGCCCTTTTTTTGCTTAAACAATTTAGATAAATAAGCATCGCTAAGTCCAACCATGTCTGCCATTTCAGTAAGTTTAATCGATTCAGTATAATGTTTATCAATATATTCGCAAATATATGCTAACCTGTCATCTGCTACCAATGGCATTTGTGCTTGTATATTGGTAGTTGGTAAATACCGCATCATGATAAATATTAAATCTATGAGTTGTTGTTCGATATATAAACGGTAGAATTCACCTTTTCTAATATAGACAATGCCTATTTTGGCAACTGCATTCACAATTTGTTGGTAAATGACTTCTTGCAAAGTATTTTTATTTAAAATAAATGCTTTATCTTTATAATCATTCATATACTGTTTTAAGTATGATTCCGTTAAATGAATTGAAAGATATAATGTATCTTTATGAGTTGAAAATCGACATGACGCTCTATGATTAATCAGAAATACTTCGCCTTTTTGATAGGTTGTCACAGAGTCTCCATTAATCACTTTCATCATACCGTTTAGTACGAGCACAATGCGTAACCCTTCTTCTAAATCTGTAAGCCTATTAAAATTTTTATTAAATTCCACATTATATAGTTCTCTCATGTTGCACCTCTTATTAACTTATACTTCGTGTACGAGGACTAATTAATACTTTCATTTTAGCAAGATTAGCAAATTTTTGACAGTGACGCTTACGCAATCACGAAACAATTTGGTATATAAAAAAACGTAGGTATCACAGCCTAATGGCTATGTACCTACGCTTAATTCAACAATCGAATCTATTATTTTTTAACAAGTTTTTCTATCAATGCATTTAATTCACTGATATTGTCACTTTGTTTTGATAAGAGTGACATCAATGCTTTATCTTGTAGCTCTGAATCTTCATTTAATTTAGAAGTTGCTTCATGACATCTATCAGCATCATTATCTGCCTTACCTTGATAAGCTTTTAATGCTTCATATAAGAAATGTTGATTCGTAGACTGTTGAGCAATTTGATTATATAAAGCTTTTGTTTGTGCGTCAGTAGTAATCACATTTTTGTTGTCACGGTTATCATTTGAAGTTGCAATACTAAATGAACGATCATACTGTTCTTTCGATGCATTTTGATTTTGTTTCGCTTCTGGTTTTGAAGGCATTTTATCTTGTAATGCATGTCCTTCAATATCAACATGCGGTAAGATTCTATTTAACCAACCAGGAATGTACCAAGATGCTTTACCAAACAATTGTGTTAATGCTGGTATTAATAATAAACGGACGACAAATGCATCAAATAATACACCAAATCCAAGTGCAATACCCATGGATTTAATCATCACGTCATCTTGGAATACAAAGGCGATAAACACACTGAACATAATTAATGCGGCAGCGACAACAACTGGGCCACTTTCTTTAATACCAACTTTAATTGAGTGTTCATTATTGCGTGTCTTACTGTATTCTTCATGGATACGTGACATTAAGAACACTTCATAGTCCATTGCTAAACCAAATAACAGACCTATAGTTATAACAGGTAAGAATGCAAGTAATGGTCCAGTCGTATCCACACCGAATAAGCCTGACATAAATCCTTCTTGCATAATTAAAGTTGTAAAGCCTAGTGTTGCAACTAATGAAAGTACAAAGCCTAATACCGCTTTAAGTGGAATAATAATTGAACGGAATACAATCATTAACAAGATAAACGCTAATGCTACGATAACACCTGCAAATAACGGAATCGCTTCATTTAATTTTTGAGACATGTCTATATTGATGACACTTTGTCCTGACACTTCTGTCTTGAAACCATATTTATCTTTAGCATCATCATTATAATCTCTTAAATCATGAACTAAATCATTTGTAGATTCTGCGTTAGGTCCTTTTTCTGGAATTACCGCAATTAAGGCATAATCTTTGTTTTTACTCAATTGTGGTGGTGTCACCATATCAACATTATCTTTTTTATCGATATCTTTCGTCATATCTTGTAAATCTTTTTGTAATGCTTGTGGGTTATCATTCTCATCTTTAACATTCACAAGCATGGCAATTTGACCGTTATAGCCTTCGCCAAATTTATCAGATACAATATCATACGCTTTCTTCTGCGTACTATCTGCTGGTTTCATACCATCATCTGGAATACCCAATCTCATGTTACTAATTGGTATTGCAGCTACGACTAATATAATAAGTCCTATAAGTACAGCAGCTAATGGTTTACCGACGACAAATTTAGACCATTTTGTGTCTACATCGTTGTCAAATTCTGATTTCGTTTTTTTCGGTTTGATTTGTTTATGGAAAATACTGATTAAAGCTGGTAACAATGTCAACGCACTAATAACCGCTACAAGCACACTGATTGCGGAGGCATAACCCATGATAGCTAGGAAATCAATGCCAACTAACGATAAACCACAAACAGCTATAATTACAGTTACCCCAGCAAAGATAACGGCACTTCCTGCAGTACCTACTGCTAAACCAACTGCTTTAATATGATTCGATTCCGTCTTAACAATCTGACGGTATCTAAATAATATAAATAAAGCGTAATCTATACCTACAGCTAAGCCAATCATTACCGCTAATGTTAATGTTACATTAGGGATATCGAAAGCATATGTAAGTAACGAAATAATACCTACACCTGTACCTAAGCCAAGTAATGCACTAATAATTGGCATACCAGCCGCAATAAATGACCCAAATGTAATGAGAAGCACAACAAACGCTACGATAATTCCGATTAATTCAGAAGAACCGCCAATTTCTGTGTTTTCCATACCTGTACCCATCAATTCAACTTGCACATTATGGTCATCTTCTAATTTATCGACTTTATCTTGCACATTATCCTTGCCATCTTGTGTCATAGACGTCGCAGAGATATCATAATTAATATCTGCAAATGCTGTCGTTTTATCTTTACTTATTTGTCTATTTTCGTATGGATCGGTAATGTTTTTAATATCTTTGTCATCATCTTTGATGTCTTTCAATGTATCCTTGATATCTTTTGTCATATCTTGTTTAACGATGCCATTATCGGCATCGCTTTTAAATACAACCCTTATTTGAGCCTTCTCGCTGTCTTGATTAAATTCATCTTCAATTTTATCGTTAGTATCAAGTGATTGCAAACCATTCATTGTGATATCATTATCAAATTTAGGTGCACTTACTGTAAGCGGGATAATAATTGCAGCAAGTATAATAACCCACGCAACGATACTCCACCATTTATGTTTGGCCACAAATGATCCTAACTTGTATAAAAACTTTGCCAATCTATTGCCTCCTCAGATAATCAACGTTATAGTTTAATTGTATAGTGTAGATTATTTATATTAACACAATAAACGCTGTGTACAATTAATAAAAGAATTAAAAACTGTAATATGCCTATTTAAACTACAGATTAGGAGAAATGTAGAATGAATGAAAAAGATTTACGAGTCATTAAAACCAAACGCGCTTTATCCACAAGCCTATATGTCTTGCTTGAGAAACATGCATTTTCAAACATCACGGTAAACCAAATTTGTAATGAAGCACTCACACATCGAACGACATTCTATAAACACTTCTATGATAAATACGATTTGCTTATTTATTTAATTACAGAAATCACAAAAGATTATTTTTCTATGGATATTAAAGATCGTATCAATAATCCCTTTAGTGTTATGGAAAGAACTTTAAATGATATTAACGAGTTGAAACGTGTTGGTGATAAACAATGCGATGATAAAGAATTCGAGCGTACAATCAGTAATTATTTCATCAAAATATTGCAAAATGATATTAAGGAAAATGAACATCGCATTTCAGTAGACGCAAGCGTTCCAACAGAATTGATATTTTATATTTACGGAACGAGTTTATATGGTTTTATGGAATGGATACGAGATAATGATATTCAACTAAGCGCACATGAAATCGACGTACTCTTCCAAAAATTAATCAATATCAAAGTTGAAGATGTTTAATCATTGTTGAAGTATTTTATATGATATGTCATTTCCATAATCTTAATTATAATGCCCTTTTTCAATGACATTAAAACTTATTACACTACAAAAAGGCGACGCCATTTTACTGGCATCGCCTTTTTCAATTTAAAGATCGTGTTATATTGATATGCTTTTAATAAATCACTTTATGCGATTTAAAACATTTCTGAAACTACTTTTTGTTCTAAGAAGTTTAATAAGTAGTCTGGACTTCCTGTTTTAGCATCTGTACCTGACATTTTGAAACCACCGAATGGGTGATATCCAACAACTGCAGATGTACAACCACGGTTCAGATATAAGTTACCAACATCGTATGATTCAACGGCTTCTATCCAGTTTTCGCGATTATTTGTAATCACAGCACCTGTTAAACCATAATCTGTATCATTCGCAATTTCTAATAATTCTTCAAAGTCTTTACCTTTAACAAAACCTACAACCGGGCCAAAGATTTCTTCTTGCATAATTTGGTCGCTCGATTTAAGGTCTGCTATAATAGTAGGCTCTACAAAGTATCCAGTAGCATCATCTGTACCGCCACCTTGTTTTAACTTGCCTTCTTTACTACCAATTTCAATATAATTTTTAATTTTATCGAATTGTTTTTGATTAATAACTGGTCCCATATACGTGTTATTTTCCGTATTGCCTACAGTTAAGTTTTTAGTTAATGCAACAGCTTTTTCTAAAACTTCATCATATACATCTTTGTGTACAATGGCACGTGAACAAGCTGAACATTTTTGACCAGAGAAACCAAAAGCAGACGATACGATTGATTCTGCAGCTAAATCTGTATCAATGTCTTTATCCACTACAATAGCATCTTTACCACCCATTTCAGCAATCACGCGTTTTAAGAATTGCTGTCCGTCTTGTACTTTGGCTGCTCTCTCAAAAATTCTAGTACCTGTTGCACGAGAACCTGTAAATGTAACGAAATGCGTGTGTACACTATCAACAAGATAATCGCCAATTTCTTTAGGATCACCTGGTACAAAATTCACAACACCTTTTGGTAATCCAGCTTCTTCTAAAATTTCCATTAATTTATATGCCGTTAATGGTGTATCTTCCGCTGGTTTTAAAAGTACTGTATTCCCTGCAACTACAGGTGCTAATGTTGTTCCTGCCATAATTGCAAACGGGAAATTCCATGGTGGGATAGTTACGCCTGTACCGATAGGTTTGTAGAAATATTTATTATGTTCTCCTTCTCTATCTAATACTGGTTTACCATCAGCAAGCTCCATCATTGATCTTGCATAATATTCAATGAAGTCAATACCTTCTGCAGCATCGCCGACCGCTTCATCCCATGGTTTACCTGCTTCATAAACCATTACTGCTGAGATTTCTTCTTTACGACGTCTAATAATAGCTGCAACTCTAATTAAAAATTCAGCACGGTCTTTGTGTGACCATCGTTTCCAAGATTTATAAGCTTCATTAGCTGCTTCAAATGCGTCATCCACATCTTTTTGAGTTGCTTTTGAAACTTCTGCAATCACTTCAGTTGTATTTGCAGGATTGATAGACTGATACGTATCTTTTGTGAATTTCTCTTCTCCATTAATAACTAAAGGAATTTTTTGATTTAATTCACCTTTAACTTTCTTTAATGCTTCTTTAAATGATTCAACATTCTTACTATCTGTAAAATCTATGCCTGGTTCATTGTGATAATTGACTACCATTTTTCTACCCCCATGTGAGTTTGTAAATAGAAAACTAAATGGAATCTTCCATTCTTAATGTCATTGTATATGTATCACACAATAAATGCAATCGCTTACATAAACTTTCCTAAAATTGAGTCGCTTCGAATCTATTTCCGTTCATTTTGCCACACTTTATATTATATTCGATATTTTTAATTGTGTAATGTTTATATTTTGTATTTTAAATTTAATAATTTGTTACTTAAAATTCGTGATTAGGTTATATTCTTATGTTATTATTTTAAATTATAAAACATTCGCTTTTATAATTATATTAAATTTTAAATTAAATGAACAATCGAGAGGTAAGCTATATATGAAAACATATACGTCAGTTATATTTTGGATGCGCACGATAGCTTGTTTAAGTATTGTTCTCATTCATTCTATTACAACTACATTTAGCAAAATGGATTTTGTAGGTCATGGAACTGCAATCAGAGTATTTCAATTAATGCTTATGTTCAGTACCCCATTATTTGTATTTATTTCTGAATTCTTATTAGCTAAAAATTATCACGTCAAAACAAAACCAGGATTTTTTAAGAATAAATTAATTTATTTAGGTATCCCCTATATAATCATTAACATTGGTATTGCACTATTCTATTTTGAATCCAAAACATTCGATCAATTCATGACACATCTGGGAGACACAATGTTCCATGGTGGTGCAGTGACATATTTCATTGTTATTATTTTCCAATTCTATATATTACATATACTTTTTGCAAAATATCTCATTAAATGGAAACCTGTCCCAGTGATTATTGGTGCCGTTATCTTTGCTACAATTTATTGGGCATTTAGACAATATGCACCACAGTCAGAACATCCAATCCTTGGTCTATTCTGGGAAAGAGAAGGCTGGATGCTCTTTTTAGGATGGATTAGTTACTTCTTACTTGGCTTTTACACTGGTATCTACTATGAAACTTTCATGAAGAAGATTAAAAAATATACTTGGCCAATTATTATTGGCGCAATAATAGCAACTTCTATATTAGTCGGTAACTATTTGTTTGGCATAAGCACGTGGGTAGAATCAAAACGCTTTGATATTCCTTTTTATGTAACGATGGTTATCCTAGTCTTTTTCTTATTCGCTTCATATGTTAAATATGTACCAAAATCCATATTATTTATAAGTAACTATTCCTTCTGTATCTACTTAATACATTACTTCTTCGTCCATGACTTAGGTTTGTTAAGAGCAGATAGTTCACTTAGAAATATTGCTTTCAATTTCATTATCACGTTAACCGTGTCCATTTGTTTAGCCTATATATTCAATTTGTCAAAATATGGTAAGTTTATCGTTGGTGGTATTGGCCATATAAAATATGACAAAGTATACGAAAGTTATAAACACGGTAAAATGGATTAAGCTGAAATGTTAATGTACGTCAATGCGCATTTACTACTTTCATTCAGTCATCTACGCTCTAAATTGGAAATAGCCTGAGACATCTATGTATGTCTCAGGCTATTTTATTCGCTATTTTTTATAACGTGATTTCCTACTTAATTGTGTTGGTGCTTTATCTTGTTCTTCTGATTTATAATCATCCACTTCATGATATGTAGTTTTAGTATTACGTTTTTGATTGTTATGATGATGCTTTGCTTGTTCTTTTTTTCTATTTCCTTTAGCTGGTTGATAGCGATCATAAGATTTTTGTTTTTTTCTTACTAATAATAATATACCTGCTACTAACCAAAGTATAGCTGTTATCCAATTGAGTGTAAGAACTGTCACAAGTCCCAGTAAAATAAATATAATACCAACAAATTTTGGAAGTTTATTTGTTAATATTGCAAATATAATGGCAATCACTGTACAAACAATAACAACAATTAAAGCTAAAATAAATAGATTACTCACTAAGTCTACTATATTAGCTGGATCCATCTGTGATGCATTTTGATTATAAATATTACTCTGGTTTATTACTTCTATTAACTCATTTTTCACACTGACATCATTAAAAAATGGTGCAACGATAGCCATTAAAAAAATTAAAATAAATTGTAGAATAATACCAATCCATATGAGTATTTTTTCAGCAGTCCTTTTCATATGTCTCCTCCTAACATCATCTATGTTGTTTTCATACCCTGCTTTTCAATAACTTATGCACTGGTCTGTATGCCATTCAGTGACACGCGTTCAAGTAAATTACTTTAAAAGTATTTAATCCCTATTTGATTACATTTTTTGTTAAAATAGTAATAATACATAGTTAAGGGGTGGTTTGATTGAACCTACAAGATGCGCAACCTAGCACTTTAAGAGAAATGATTACACAAGGGAAACTAACTGGTCACACAAGCGGGATGGCAAAAGGCTATGTACAAGCTAACGTAGTCATACTTCCATCTAAATATGCTTATGATTTTTTACTATTCTGTTTTAGAAATCCCAAAACATGTCCACTCTTGGACGTATCTGAAAAAGGAAATAAATCATTTACAAAATATGGTGTAAATGCAGACATTAGTACTGAAGTAGCTGCTTACCTTATTTATCAATATGGTGAACTCATTGAAACACGTGCCAATGTGGACGATTTATATACTGATGATATGGTTAGCTTTTTAATAGGCTGTAGTTTTACATTCGAACATGCTTTATTGGAAGCAGGCATACCGATTCGACATTTAGAAGAAAATCACAATGTCCCTATGTATGTAACTAATATACCTGCTAATCCAAGTGGGCAATTTAAAGGTAACATTACAGTGAGTATGAGACCCATGACCATGACACAAGCAATTAAAGCTACAGAAATTACGACGCGTTTTAAAAATGTCCACGGGACACCTATTCACATTGGTAATCCTACAGAGATAGGTATCACAGACCTTGCTCTACCAGATTTCGGTGAATCCGTTACTATTAATGAAAATGAAGTTCCTGTATTTTGGGGATGTGGTGTAACGCCTCAGTCAGTTGCACTAGATGCTAAACCCGATTTAATGATTACACATGCACCAGGTCATATGTTTATTACAGATATACCAGATAGTCAATTAATCGATTAGTCAAAAACACTTCGATGCCTTAACTTTTTAGCATCGAAGTGTTTTACTATCTTGTTTCTATATCCTCTTTTGAGACAATTGGATAGTTTTTAAATAACACTGAACAAACATAACCAACTATTAAACCTATTAATCCAATAATCGCACCATAGATAAATATTTTTATAGGATCATTAAAACCGAACATAACCAAGAACCCTGCCAATGGTGTCGCAGTACCTGTAGCATCATTTATCATACCTGATGATGCAATCACAGCACCTGCCAATGCACCTCCAATAAAATTAGCTGTGTATATTGGTACCGGGTTCGCTGATACAACATCAGCCTGAGACAAAGGTTCAATACAAACTGCAATTCTAGATTTACGATCTCCCAATTTTAATTTATTGAACATTGTGCCATTGATAAATGATGATGCAAAGGACACCATCGCTGCAATGGCCATTGGCATACCAGTTAAACCGAGTAGCGCTGTTAAAGCCATTGAACTTAACGGTGCAGTACCTACTACTGTAATGACACCACCTAAGATAATACCCATAATAATTGGATTGACCTCAGTAGAACTTTGGATAATATCACCGATTTTTAATAATGAATTATTGACTAATGGTGTAACACCTACGGCTACTAACCTCGCTAAGGGTGCAATAATTAAAATACCAACTATTAAATCAACACCATCTGGTACTTTACGTTCTGCATATTTCATTAAATAACCAATAACATAACCAGCAACAAAACCAGGTATTAAATCTAGTCCACCACATGAAGCAGCAATCGCTAATGCATAGACCGGAGATACACCAATTGCAAGTGCAACTAAACCAGCAGCTGCAACGCCACCGAGACCTCCGGCTGCATCACCAAGATCTCCCAAAAATGAAATGCCTAATAAATCTCCACCGACATATTTGTGAAATGCCTCAACCAAAAAAGTCGCAATCGCTGCATTTGCTAAGGCACCCATAGCTCTCATACCCATAGGTGCTCGATATGTAAATAGTGTAAAAAGTGCTAACACTACAATTAAAAACAATGTTCCAATCAAAATATCCATTTTTTCGAATTCCTCATTCCTATTCTAGAAGTAGTTAAATTAAGTACGGAAATAATTTTTCAACCATTTGCTAAGCAGTATAGACAAACATTTTATTAATTATTACTCCTACTATTTCACTCATATTTTATATTAACACAAATTCGTTTTATATTCCGAACAATTTTATTAATTTTTATTTAAGCTCCGCGGAACATTTTGATAAATGGTTTTAATTATTTTTAATATATTACACAATTTTATATTAATTTTCTTTCAAAAAGCCTGAATATTTGTTTTGTATATTTTATATGTTTAACTTTTACTGTACTAAAAAAACGAGTATACAAATCTAAAAAACAACTTTAGCATTTGCACACTCGTCTTTCGGAGCATTATTATATTCTTCTATATAAAACAAGAAACACCTTGTAAATTACTTATAGCTAAGCAGCATGTCAACATACGATTAGCTTAAATTTATTGATTTTTGATATCGCTGACCGGTTTGGCTGGTGTACCTAACGCTAGCACATTCGGCGGTATATCTTTAGCCACAGTACTACCAGCGCCTATTACTGAACCTTCACCAATTGTTACTCCAGGTAAGACAACGACATTGGCACCTAACCAGACATTAGACTCAATTCGAATTGGTAGTGCTTGTTCTAACCCAATATTACGTTCCTTATATTCTAAGGGATGCACTGCTGTATATAAGCCACAACTTGGCCCGATGAACACATCATCACCAATAAATATCTTGCCACCATCCATAAAATAGCAGTCATGATTAATAAAAATTCTTTCACCTAAAAAGATATTATATCCATAATCTGTTTGGAATGGACTTAACAACTCTAATGCTTTCGGTTCATAATTTAATAATTTTGTAAGTATTGTATGACGCGATTCTTTATCACTAGGTTTGATATGATTTAATTCAAAGCACAAATCCTTAGCCTTCATTCTCTCAGCATCTAATGATTCGTCAAAATTAGCATCATACCAATCACCTGCTAACATTTTTTCTTTTTCACTCATCGTAAATGCACCTCCATATTTTTTATATTCACCCTAAATAAGTTAAAAGTTGATACATTAACGTTCCTGCATAATTTCCAATAACATAACCTAATGTGCCAATGATAAGTATAGGGCCAACCACCTTCGTCCAACCTTTGCCAATTCCTAATGCGGCAGCAGTTGTTGGCCCACCAGCAGTTGCGTTACTTGCAAGTAAAATTTCTTCTATTTTAAAGCCAAAAATTTTACCAAAGATTAAGCTTAGCCCTAGATTAAAGACAAGGATAATTATAACAAAGATAAACAATAAAGGCGCCGTTGTTATTATCGTAGCAAATGAGGCAGGTGTCCCAATAACCACAAAGAAAATATAAATTAGAAATGTACCAATTTCTGAAGCACCTGCTAAACTTTCAAAGAAGTCTCCCCAAACTGCAACTACAATTAAAGTTAAAGTGGTTAACAATAAATAAGGATCTCCCAAAAAAGAAACAATCAATGTAAGAACTACATTGTGTTGCGGCATCCATTGTTGAATGAGATCAGCACCTTTGAAACTGACTGCTACAAGCGTCACAGCACTTGCAATCGAAAAAGCAATATCTAATAATTGTATTTTTTTTGGCTCCCAATACGCTTGTTGAGATTCTGGAGTACTTTTTGATTCATAGTCACTTTTAAATTGTTTTTTAATTAAAGGCAATGAAGGTAGTGCGATTAATAGCATAAAATAAAGTGCCATGACGCTATTATCTGCTACTACAGTAGATGAAATCATTTCACTTGGTGTCTCAAGTTTGGAACTCAATGCCGCAAAGTTAACGCCTCCTCCAATGTAACTTCCAGTCATCATGGCTCCTATTTTATTTAAATATGGAATCCATTGATTTAAGATCATAAATCCTACCGTTGTACCAATCATAGTACCTATAGAGGCTACAAAAAATATCACTAATAATCTTCTACTTTCTTTCCAAATCTTCAATATATTAGAACTAAAAAGAAGTAATGGAATAGATAAGGGCACAATATAATCCCACACAGTGTCATATACTGGTGCGCTCATTGGAATCACTTTGAAATTCGATAGTAACATTGCCCCAACAAGTGCAATAATCGCACCCGAAATGGTACTCGCCCATCGATAACGTTGTTCTAAAAATAAACTCACCGTTGCCCAAACAATAATGATTGCCCATAATAACCATGTATCATCTTTAGCTACTATTGCACCTATTAGCATAAATAATCCCCCTTCGACAATCTACAATTTGTTAAATTCATTCTACCAGTTACCTCGGATTATTTTTACAATTTTCTGAAAAATGAATTGTTTATAAAGTTTTAAATTGATATTCTTACTGGTACAGGGGTTATAAACAAGGGGGATTTACATTTATGAAACAAAAAATCGGATTGATTTTAGGACCATTACTTTTTATTATCTTTTATTTTATACCTGCCATTACAGGTTTAGCAGACGCACCTAGAGCTGTGTTAGCAGTTACATTATTCGTAGCAACATGGTGGATTACAGAAGCGATTCCAATTCCTGCGACTTCATTAATTCCACTTATTCTCCTACCACTTACAGGTGGTACAGATGAAGTGATTGCAGCAAGTGCCTATGCGGATCCCATTGTTTTTATGTACATGGGCGGATTTATTATTGCGCTAGCGATTGAAAAATGGAATTTACATAAGCGGATTGCGATGACAATCATTTCCATGATGGGCACAAGCAGTAACCGCATTATATTAGGAACAATGATCGCCACTGCCTTTATATCTATGTGGATATCAAATGCTGCGACAGCACTGATGATGTTACCGATTGCCTTAGCACTTATTCAAGAAATTAAGGATGCACAATTTCTCAAACCAGCATCTGCAAGTAAGTTTAGTAAAGCGCTCTTACTTACCGTTGCTTATTCCGCTTCTATTGGTGGACTAGCTACACTCATTGGTTCAGTACCCAATGCAGTCTTTGCTGCCGTTGCATCATCAAGTCTTGATCGAAAAGTATCATTCGCGCAATGGATGATTTTCGCAGTGCCATTAACAGTTATTTTATTAGCAATTCTCTACTTCCTCTTAACAAAATGGCTATTTAAAATTGAAGACGCTGACCAAATATCCTCAGATTTTGCCAAGAAAGCTTTGCATGATTTAGGTCCGATGTCTAAAGAAGAAAAATTAACAGGCATTGTCTTTTTACTCGTTAGTTTATTATGGATTTTCGGAGGGCTTTTACCTGAAACATTGCACATCACAGATACGATTATAGCAATGTTTGGCGCTGTGTTGTTATTCCTTATTCCAGCCAAAAATGCTAAAGGCGGATTACTGGTATGGGACGATATGAATAAGTTACCCTGGGGAATATTACTACTATTTGGTGGCGGTTTGTCTTTAGCTGCAGCATTTGAAGATTCAGGGTTAACAAAATGGTTTGGTGGTATGTTAGGTATTGTGAAGCCACTGCCATTCATACTCATTGTAATTGTATTAACAACGGCCATCTTATTCCTAACAGAAGTGATGTCAAATACTGCCGTTTCAAATATGTTAATGCCTATCAGTATTGGATTTGCAGCAGCTATCAGCCAAGATCCCTTTATCATTATGGGTATCGTTGCCTTATCTTCTACTTGTGCATTTATGTTGCCTATATCCACGCCACCGAATGCAGCCGTATTTAGTTCCGATGAGTTAGAAATGAAAGATATGGTCAAGGCTGGCTTTGTACTTGATATTTTTGCAATTATTGTTATTTCACTCTTTGCGTATTTCTGGCTACCTATCGCATTCGGTTTATAGCTGGATGCTTCACAATAAACGATCGATACGTGCTATACTGCTAAGGTATGACACAACATCTATACTAAGGACGCATGTTAAATTGAGCGAAACAGTATAAACTAGGTATATAAACTTATAAAAGGAGTCAATAATTATGAAATTTTTAATTAAGGGAGCAATTGCCGTGGTCATTATACTTGGTGTCGTGAAGACTTTTGAAGATCATGATGTAACTGCCGAGGCAACAAATTACTATAACCAAGTTAAAAACGGTGAAATACTACAAAGCATTGAAAACCTAAATTTTGACGGTATAAAAAATTTGGATTTCGAAAAGTTGATTCCTTCTGATTTCTTTTAAAGTTTATAACCTCATCAAGACATGACACATAAGTATTTAACATATGCTATACGTTATCTTGAGGTAACGCTATGCATATACAAATTGGATTTACTGTATCGGAATAACGCAATTGCAACAAATAGATTTTCTAAGACACCCTTCAGACTGAAGCAACGGACCGCTTATTTAAAAGCGCCGTTGCTTTTTTGTCGTGAATTTTATTTTCCCTATACATTATAGTGAAATATTATAAATAATTATTTATAATATAATAAAATTATTAAAAGGAGGTTTTCTTATGAAGAAATTCATTGTAAGTTCATTGTTGCTTGTCTCATTTTCCTTAAGCACTAGCCCTATACTCAAAGCCGCTACTGTTTATACTCAAGGTGGCGTTTGGAATTAAAGTATAGGTAGTATTGTCGTTATTAGAAAGTACTCATTTCATTAAAATAAAGGAGCTATCATCATGAAAAAAACCTTACTCATTATCGTTATCCTTTTTGTACTATTGACAGTTGCCTTCTTCTCATTTGATAAATTTGACAGATTTAACCCATTATTAAAAAAAAAAGAAACCTCTTATGCCATCGTTAAATTAAACACGCAATACTATCAAGATGTATCCATTTATTCTAAACAAGGAGAAAAACGCAGTTATAAAGTGTCATTTAATGGGTATAACCCTTCTCAACAATATGTAAAACTAAAACATAAAGGTACATACGTTGAACATATAGAATATATCAGCAAACAATCTTTCCCATCATTAAAATGATTAAAAATAATATTTCCAATAAAATATTTAACTTTAACAAAAGGTACTTCTCCCCAGTTTTATCAATTAAATATAAGTTTCCAATAACATTAAGCAATCAAAATGAGTCAGAAATCAGATTTTCTAATATAGATTTTTTAGTCCCATCCTGCGAACGATGACTAGAAAATGAAAAAGAGTCTGAAACATTTATGTTTGTCCCAGACTCATTGTCTTATTTTTTCCATTTCTATATTTATGAAGTAATATAATCTCCACCATTAACATGAATAACTTGCCCAGTGATATACGAACTATCCGCATAGGAAGCTAAAAATACATAAGAAGGCGCAAGTTCTGCTGGCTGCCCTCTTCTTTCCATTGGTGTTTCCCCACCTTGATTTTCCACTTTATCTTCAGAAAATGTAGCTGGTATCAGTGGTGTATAAATAGGACCTGGTGCCACAGCATTGACTCGAATGCCTTTGCTCATTAAAGTTGTCGCTAGTGAACGCGTAAATGCAACAATTGCACCTTTAGTAGCTGAATAATCAATTAGGTGTGCAGATCCTCTATAAGCTGTAACACTCGTCGTGTTAATGATTGCGTCACCTTCTTTTAAATGTGGTACCGCTGCTTGAGATAAAAACATCATTCCAAATATATTTGTTTCAAAAGTTTCTTTGATTTGTTCAGGTGTGATATCTTCGAAATGATCTTGTGGAAATTGAACGCCACCGTTGTTTACTAGAATATTCAATTCTCCGAAATCAGCAATGACCTTTTCAATTAATTTTTGTGAATCTTCGACTTTTTTTAAATCATGGGCGTATGCTTTTGCAGTAACGCCTAAAGATGATATTTGTTCAACGACCGCTTCAGCATCTTCATATTCATCATAGTAACCAATCGCTACATTAGCACCCTCTTTTGCATAAAGCACTGCGATAGCACGTCCTATACCAGAGTCACCACCCGTTATTAATGCAACTTTACCTTTTAACTTGCCTCCACTGTGATAACTTTCCATTTCCGTGATTGGTTGTGGGTTCATATCTTTTTGTATACCTGGTTGTCTATCTTGTGTGTATCCTTTTATTTGCTTATGAAATTCTAATAAATTCATTAACTATACACCTCTCTGTTATAATCTCTATCCATTGATAGATACCACCTTATTCGTATGACAAACATGAATGGCACAACATAAATTCTAGACATACTATGTGCATTATCCAAAAACACTGTAACGATATACGCTACAGTGTTCTAAATAAAACCAATGTTATTATATTTAAATTGAATGTCTGACGATACGGCTTGAATGCACAAAAGCCATTACTGCAAAAATACCATAGACAATTGAATAGGCAATCATGACGATATAAATCGGAGTCATCGTTGAACCACCCATAAGAAACATAAAGGCTTTTGCTGCAAAGTAAGCATGTAATAATGAAACAATGAGTGGTAGACCAAAGTTGAATATCACTTTAAGTCCAAGCCCTTTCAGCATATCTTGATGTGTATAACCAATCTTACGTAGAATACGGAAGTTAGGAATTTCATCTTCGGTTTCATCCATTTGTTTGATATAAATGATACATCCTGCCGCCACTAAAAACGCTAATCCTAAAAATGCAGTAACAAATAGTAGAATTCCTACAGAATCATTCATATCTTGTCGCTGTGTTTTTTGAGATTGTATGTCTGGATTAATGGATTTAGCGATTTTATTTGCCGCTTTCCAATCATTTTGTTTTTCCAAATTATATCCATATTGATGTTTGGTTTCTACAGCACTTTGTTTCAATTGATTATATTTATCTTCACTAACAATAAGTACCGGTCCAGCATAGCTCACTTCACTACTGAAATGGACATTTTCATTACTGTCTATAACCTTAATTGATTGATCCGGTTTACTTTTCAGTTTAATAATACCTTGATCATTATGTTGTGCAAATCCACCTGCAGCTGCTAAATTAGTTATCTTAGCTTTGTTTCCAGTAATGTCTTTATCTTTAAAATATTGATTACTCGTAATAAACATTTCAGTTGGCATCATATTGCCAGTGCCTCCACTTTCCTTGAAAAAGCTATCCTTCGTCACTTTCACTCTCTCTAATTCTTTATATTGTTCATCGTAACCAATATGCGCCTTATCTAATTTATTTTCGAACGCTTCTGCTTGTTTTTGTTCTGTGAAATTAAAATCTTGTGGAGAACTCAACTTCACATTGTCATCAATCGTTGCTTTGCTAATTGCACCAAAGCATAATACTGTCACTGTCACTGCAGATATTGTAGCAATAATTGTTAAAGATAACGCATTCTTTTTCATTCTATGCATAATTGAAGAAGTAAATACAACATCTGTAATGGACACTTTACCATGTTTAGCATTTTTGATTGTTTTAAAAATAACTGATACTGAACTTCTGAAGAATAGATATGCGCCTACAACTGTTAAGAACAGAATGATAAATGGTGTGAACATCATACCACTTGCAAATTTACCAAACATTTCTGTAGACATATAGTAACCAAAGATAATCATAGCGATACCCAAAATACCAGATATGAGTTCAGCAATTGAAATATTATTTTTAGTTGCTTCTGATTTTGAACTATCGTTCATCATTGATAAAATACTGCGTTTTCGTAAAAAGATAAAACTTTGTATCATAATTAAACACATTGCTACAATAACGAGTAATACAGTTTGTGTAACTGCTGGAAATTGGAATGTTAATGATACGCTTGTACTAATATCCAATATTTTAAGTACAATCATCAGTAGAATTTTCGATCCAAAAACACCTACGATAATACCGATTACACTTGTCACTAAGAACATAGCGATTTGTTCAATCAAAATCATGCGTAAAATATTAGATCTCGTAAGCCCAATGAGTTGGTATAATGCAAATTCACGTGTACGTCTTTTAACAAATAACTGATTTGCGTACATTAAAAAGACGATAATAATAACGAATAAAAAATATGAACCAACGACAGAGCCCTTTTTAATGATGCCTATAGAATTCGCGTTATTGATACTATCTGTATATTTTAATGTAACAAAGCTAAAATATAATACAATACTCACAATGAGCGAAAATATATACATCGCATAGTGACGTAAATTTTGTCTTAAATTTTTAAGAACAATTTGATTAAAGCTCATGTGCCACACCACCTAAGGCTGTTTGCATATGAATGATATTTTTATAAAATGCTTGATTCGTATCTTCACCTTGGTAGACTTCTGAATGAATATTGCCATCTTTCAGCATGATTACTCTATTTGAGTAACTCGCTGCAACAGGGTCATGTGTCACCATAACGATTGTCGCATTCATGTTTTTATTAAGATCTTCAAGTCTATGCAATAAGTCTTGCGCATTTTTAGAGTCTAACGCCCCTGTAGGTTCATCCGCGAAGATAATTGCTGGTTTATGGACTGATGCACGCGCTGCAGCAGTACGTTGTTGTTGACCACCAGAAATCTCATTAGGATATTTATCTCCAAGTTCTTGAATACCTAATGCTTCTGTCACTTCTTTATAATTTTTTTCTTTTTCTTCTTTTGACATTTTTTGAATTGATAGAGGCAACATAATATTTTCTTTAACTGTCAGTGTATTTAAGACACTATAATTTTGGAAAATAAAACCGACTTCTTTTTTTCTAAAGTCTGCCAATGCTTTATTACTCATTTCATTCAATTTGTGACCATTGATTTCAACTGTTCCACTGGTAATATAATCAATAGAACTCAATACATTTAACAAAGTTGTCTTTCCTGATCCAGACGGTCCCATAATAGAAACAAATTCACCTTTTTCTATTGAGAATTCAATCCCTTTTAATACTTCTTGTTGACGATGTCTGTTTCCGTAACTTTTCGTTAGTCCTTCTACTTTTAATATAGACAAGTCGCTCACTCCTTAATTACTGTATAGTCATAGCTTAACGAATCTCAATTCTTTTTTCGTTTGTTTCAACTAACAAATATTTCCATTTAAATGACAAACCTGTCACATATGTAAAAAGTATTTTATTCAAATCTTAAAATGCTCAATTATATCTTATGATATAATAGCTAAGTTCAATTTTAAATAAGGAGTACAAGAGATGTTAAATAAATTAAAAAGTGAATGGCTAACTGCACCAGGCACCAATGTTTTAGCTGGTATTGTTGTTGCATTAGCGCTCATTCCGGAGGCCATTTCGTTCTCAATTATTGCTGGTGTGGATCCCATGGTCGGTTTATATTCTTCATTTATTATAGCAGTGGTCATTTCCTTTGTAGGGGGCAGACCAGCTATGATATCTGCTGCTACCGGTTCCGTCGCATTAGTAATTGTTCCTTTAGTCAAAGATCATGGCGTCCAATATTTGCTTGCTGCGACAATACTAATGGGTATCATACAAATCATTTTCGGTATTTTAAAAATAGGAAGATTAATGAAATTCATTCCAAATTCTGTCATGATTGGATTCGTTAATGCACTAGCTATTATGATTTTCATGACCCAAATCAAACATATCTTTGGTATTTCTATCCCAACTTATTTATTTGTTATCTCTACCCTACTTATTATTTACTTGCTACCACGCGTATTTAATAAAGTACCCGCACCACTTGTTGCAATTATACTACTAACCATAACGTATTTAATTACCGGTGCAAAAGTTGAGACTGTGGGTGATTTAGGTGCAATTAATCGTTCATTGCCACAATTCTTTATTCCGGATGTACCATTCAACTTACAGACATTACAAATCATTTTTCCGTACTCATTATCTATGGCGATTGTCGGTCTGGTAGAAAGTTTATTGACTGCTAGAATTGTGGATCAAGCAACAGATACATATAGTAGTAAAAATCAAGAATCACGTGGTCAAGGTATTGCTAATGTAGTAACTGGTTTCTTTGGCGCAATGGGTGGTTGCGCGATGATTGGTCAATCTGTCATTAATGTTCGATCAGGTGCAACGACAAGATTATCTACTTTTACTGCCGGTATATTTTTAATCATTTTGATTATCATCTTTGGCGACTGGGTTGTTCAAATTCCAATGCCTATTCTCGCTGCAATTATGGTTATGGTTTCAATTGGTACATTTGATTGGAGATCTTTTAAATTTATTAAAAAAGCACCTCGCACTGATGCATTTGTCATGATTTTAACAGTTGCGATTGTGCTAATCTCCAATAACCTAGCTCTAGGTGTTATCGTCGGTGTCGTTGTGAGTGCACTTTGTTTTGCAACAAAGATTTCAAACGTGGTTGTTACCTACGAAGAAGAGGACGACACCATTCATTATTATATTACTGGACAAATTTTCTTCGTATCTATTGATTCATTAATGAACCAACTTGATTTAGAATTAAGACATAAAACAATTTACTTAAATTTTAAAGATGCACATTTATGGGATGATTCTGCAGTAAATGCCATAGATACTTTAATAGATAATTATTATAAAAAAGACAATACAATTTACGTTCAGTATCTAAATAAAGATAGCCGTAAAATTGTAAATGAATTAAGTAAAGTGAATCAACAACATCTTTTATAAATATTTTCCAAGACTGAAGCATGATATACCTTAATTGGCATACGATGCTTCAGTCTTTTTTTAAACATTGTGTTTGACTTGTATACCTACTAGGGGTATATTATAAATATAAAACAAATGACTTAATCGTATGTATCCAGACATTTTATTTTAACTATAAGGAGGTCACAGCATATGACTGAACAGAAAAAGACGACCATTGGCATTACTGGAATGACATGTGCTGCCTGTGCCAATCGCATTGAGAAAAACTTAAATAAATTAGATGATGTAGAAGCAAATGTGAATGTTACAACTGAAAAAGCTACAATATCTTACAACCCAGAATCAACATCCGCAGATGATTTAACAAAAACCATAGAAAAAACAGGTTATGGTGTGTTAAATGAAACAGCTGAGTTAGATGTTATTGGCATGACGTGTGCAGCATGTTCTAACCGAATTGAAAAAGTATTGAATCGTACAGATGGTGTAGATCAAGCAACAGTCAATTTAACAACTGAAAATGCTACGATTTCCTATAATCCTAGTACAACGTCTGTTGATGCATTAATTAAAAAAATACAAAAAATAGGTTACGATGCACAACCCAAAAAAGAGGTTGCCGAAAAAAGTTCTCAAAAAGAATTAGAATTAAGAAGCAAATTAATTAAATTAATCATTTCTGCAGTGTTGGCCGCGCCACTCTTGCTAACAATGCTTGTACATCTTTTCAGTATACAAATTCCATCTATTTTTATGAATCCTTGGTTCCAATTTATATTGGCAACACCGGTTCAATTTATTATCGGATGGCAATTTTATGTTGGAGCTTACAAAAACTTAAGAAATGGCTCAGCAAATATGGACGTACTCGTTGCACTAGGTACAAGTGCCGCCTATTTCTACAGTTTATACGAAATTGTCAAATGGCTATTCAATGCTAATGTGATGCCTCATTTATATTTCGAAACAAGTGCCGTATTAATTACACTTATTTTATTTGGTAAATATTTAGAAACTCGTGCAAAAACACAAACGACAAATGCATTAAGTGAACTATTGAATCTTCAAGCCAAAGAAGCGCGTGTTTTGCGGGACAATAAAGAACAGATGATACCGCTAAACGATGTGGTTGAAGGCGATTATTTAATTGTTAAACCTGGTGAAAAAATACCTGTAGATGGTAAAATCATTAAAGGAAAAACGTCTATTGATGAATCGATGCTAACTGGTGAATCCATGCCAGTTGAAAAAGTGCAAGATGATAACGTTATCGGTTCAACTATGAATAAAAATGGTTCTATCACTGTTAAAGCTACGAAGGTAGGAAAAGATACTGCCCTCGCGTCTATTATTAAAGTTGTTGAAGAAGCACAAGGTTCGAAAGCACCGATACAACGTCTAGCCGATGTTATTTCAGGTTACTTTGTACCTATCGTCGTTGGTATCGCAGTACTCACTTTTATTATATGGATTGCATTCGTTCAACAAGGTCAATTTGAACCCGCATTAGTTGCCGCAATTGCAGTACTCGTCATTGCGTGTCCTTGTGCACTTGGCTTAGCAACACCTACATCAATCATGGTAGGAACTGGAAAAGCTGCAGAAAACGGTATTTTATTTAAAGGTGGCGAACACATTGAACGTACCCATCAAATCGATACCGTCGTACTTGATAAAACAGGTACGATAACGAATGGGAAACCAGTAGTCACTGACTTTGATGGCGATGAAGAAGCTTTGCAATTATTAGCTAGCGCAGAAAAAGGTTCAGAGCATCCTTTAGCAGATGCCATTGTTAATTATGCCCAAACGATGAATATTAAACTATTAGATACAACTGATTTCGAAGCGGTACCTGGGCGCGGTATTAAAGCAAATATATCTGGCAAAAATTTAATTGTTGGTAACCGTCAATTTATGAACGACGAAAATGTCGATATAAAAGATTCAGAAGACACTATGACTCAATTTGAAAAATCTGGTAAAACAGCTATGTTAATTGCAATCAATCAAGAATATAGAGGGATGGTTGCCGTTGCAGATACAGTCAAAGACTCAACTGCTGCTGCAATTAAACAATTACATGATCTCAATATTAAAGTCGTCATGTTAACCGGTGACAATGAACGTACAGCACAAGCTATTGCCAATGAAGTTGGTATCGATACAATCATTGCCCAAGTATTACCAGAAGAAAAAGCAGCAAAAATCAAATCACTCCAAACCCAAGATAAAACCATTGCGATGGTGGGTGACGGCGTTAACGATGCACCAGCACTCGTACAAGCCGATATTGGTATTGCTATTGGTACTGGCACAGAAGTCGCTATTGAAGCCGCAGATGTTACAATTCTAGGCGGTGACTTATTATTAATACCTAAAGCCATTAAGGCAAGTAAAGCAACCATACGCAATATTCGCCAAAACTTATTCTGGGCATTTGGTTATAATGTTGCAGGTATACCTATCGCCGCACTTGGTTTGCTCGCACCATGGATTGCTGGCGCAGCCATGGCTCTAAGTTCTGTTAGTGTAGTAACAAATGCGTTAAGATTAAAACGTATGAAATTATAAATGATATATAGTACAATCATACGACTTTATGAGGAGGTGATTTATATGGCTACAGAAACAATTCAAGTAGAAGGCATGAGCTGTGATCATTGCAAACATGCTGTAGAAACTGCATTAACTGAGCTTGATGGTGTATCAACAGCTGACGTTAGTCTAGAAGCCGGTAATGTTAAAGTAGATTTTGACGTTGACAAAGTTACAATGCCTCAAATGAAAGACGCAATAGAAGACCAAGGTTACGATGTTAAATAAATATAAAAGAAGGGACGCTTAGTCATTTAAGCGCCCCTTCTTTTATGTATTTAATTTACTCTTAAACGTGTGTCACCTGTTTTTATGACTTCCATCGTTGCATCTAATGCATCAACAATCAAATTTTCGACAGCAGCATCTGTATAAAATGCAATGTGTGGTGAAACAATGACATCTGGTCGTTCAATCAATTGCTTTAACATATCATCATTAAATGCTGTATGACGTTGATCACTAGGGAACAAGCCTTTTTCACCTTCATACGTATCTAATGCTGCACCTTTTATCAAACCTCGATCTAAAGCATCGATTAATGCGCTTGTTTTCACAATTGTACCTCGAGCACAATTAATAAATACAGAACCTGGTTTAAATTCATTGAATAAAGTTTCATCAAACAAATAATCATTTTCCTTACTAGCTGGAATATGTACTGTTACGATATCTGCATTTTGGATTGCTTCATTGATGGTACTTGCATAAGTTAAAAAGCTTCTATAATCATCATTAGGTGCAATGTCATAAGCCGTTACTTCAGCGTCAAATCCTTGCGCAAATATCTTAGCAACAATTGAACCAATGCGACCTGTTCCAATGACAGCAACTTTCAAGTCTCTAATAGAACGTGATAATATATCCGGTTGCCACCTAAAATCATATTCAGCAGTTTTTTGTTGAATGTCATTATAATTACGAACTAGATTGAGTGCTTGTGACACAGTATATTCCGCAATTGAATGTGGTGAATAAGAAGGTACATTACTAATAATCAAATTATATTTTTCCGCCAATTCAAAATCATAAATATCAAAGCCAGCACTACGTTGAGCAATTTGTTTAATCCCAAAATCATGTAATTGCTTATAAATGGTTTCGTCCAATGGTATTTGTTGCGAAATAGACACACCATCAAATCCTTTTACACGTGAGACAGTTTCACATGTTAATAAATCTTCATCTAAATCGACTTCTACTTTATGCTTATTAGACCAAGCTTCAATGAAAGCTTTATCCTCATTTCTAACGCCAAAAAGTTTTATACGCGTCATGTTAGCATCCCCTTTAAAATTAATGTTATTCATACAGATGTCTCAGAGATTGGATTCTCTCGGCAGCTACTTTCAATTGCTCATCATCAAGCGCTAATGATATACGCACATAGTTTTTACCATGTTCACCAAACGGAATACCCGGTGCAACAAGTATGGATTGCTCTTGTAATAAATAGTCAACAAATGATTCCCCGTCAAAATTTGGCGGCGTTTTTAGCCACAAGAATATACCACCTTTCATCGGTTCAAATGGAATATTTTCTTCCTTTAACTTCGCTTCAAAAGTATCCCTACGTTGTTTGAAAATATTACTTTGTTCGTCCAAGAAATCATCATAGTGATTCAATGCATAGGTCGCTGCATCTTGTAACGCACCAAACATACCCGCATGCGTGTGTGTGTGATATTTTTTCAACGCTTGAATGATATCTTTATTGCCTACTGCAAATCCAACTCTAAAACCGGACATATTATATCCTTTAGATAATGAAAATACTTCAATCGCTAAATCTTTTGCACCTTCTGTTTGTAAAATACTCGGATTTTTATGATCAAACCCAAATGCACTGTACGCAAAATCATGAACTATTTTAGTCTTTGTACCTTTAAATTGCGCTACAGCCTCATCAAATACAGCTTGTGTAGCTACTGATCCAGTAGGATTATTTGGATACGTTAAATAGACTAATCGCGTATTTTTCAATATATCCCTATCCACTTTATCCCATTGAGGCAAGTAATATGGTGGTTCTAATACGAGCGGTTGTGGATGTGCATCAGCTAATAAGACACCCGCCTTATAATCTGTATAACCTGGATCTGGTAGTAGTACATTTTCACCAGGATTAACAATACAAGATGGTAAAGCTACCAAACCATTTTTAGTTCCGTACAAAATACAGACTTCATCGTCTTTATCTAACACGACATCATATTGCCTTTGATAAAAATCTACAATCGCTTGTTTAAAAGTCTCTTTACCATGAAATGCTACATACTTTTGATTATTTGGCTCTCGCAATGCATCTGTAAAACAATCAATAATCCCTGTTGGTGTTTCTCCATCTGGTATACCTACCGCCATATTAATTAAAGGTAACGGCCCATGTTCAACAGGCTGCCCCATCGTTTTTGCAAAATAACTATCTGGTACTTGTGCTAATCTATCCGAAATCACCATCAAAGTCCTCCTAAAAAAAACTATACACCTACGAAAGTGGCATATAGTTTACATGTCACCTATCTTTCAAGTAGTGTTACTTGTTGGACGAAGCACAGTACTTCTTTACAAAGTCTGTTGCTGAAGCTTCACAGGGCCAATTCCCTCAACTTCTCTGGATAAGTTTTGCTTTTAAATTACTATTAATTTTATCAGAATATTCAAACATGTCAATGCAAAAAAAGGGAGTAGGACAGAAATCAAATTTTCTAATAGAGATTTCGTAGTCCTACCCCGGCAAGGATGACTAGGATTGAAAAAAGCTTGATATAAGTGTATTTTCAATCCAGTCATCTACTGCCTAATTGAAAAAGAACCTAAGACATTAATTTATGTCTCAGGCTCTTATATTTATACCACCAAACCGCGTGTTCAGTGCTATAAATCCTACCACCAACCGTGTGAAGCACGGAAAGATAACGCTGCGTCTACTGAACCATAACGTTGTTTAGCGTAGTTTAACATACCTTTAGTTTGATCAGCTACTGAACCAGTACCCCATGATTCTTTAGTTTGACCTAAACCTCTGTATCCAGCTGAGTTAACAGCGTTTGGATTACCACTTGATTCAGGTAAAACGATTGAATTCCACATAGCTTCTGAACCACCAGCAGCTAAGAATTGAGCTTTAACTGATCCACCAGTTGAAGCAGCTGAAGTTTGAGCAGCTTTATAAGTTTTTACTGCAGCACTTGTTTGTGCAGTTTGAACGTTTGTGTTAGATGAAGCTTTAGGCGCTTCAACAGCTGCTACTTCAGTGTTGCTTGATTGTTGTTGTGTACGAACTTCGTTAGCTGAAGTTTCGTTAGTGTGTGTAGTTGCTTGAGCAGTTACATCTTGGATAGTGTTAGAAGATGCACTTTGAGCACCTGCAGTTGTATAATTCCATGACCAAGTTTGGCCATCAGAAGTGAAAGTATATTCGTTTCCACCTAATACGAAATCATAGTTATACGCACCAGCGTGTAATGGTTTTTCGTTTAATTGCTCTGGGTTGTTTTGAGCTAAGTCAGCTAAATGCGCTTGGTCGATATTTTCTTCTGATGCATGCGCTTGATTGTGATCAGCTGTTGCTGCATATCCTGTTACACCTAATGCTACTGCTAATGATGATGCTAAAATTGTTTTCTTCATAATAAAAAAATCCTCCAATTAATTTCTTTTTAAGTTAAATTATATTTTCGTTAAATTATTTATCGTATGTTCTGAAATCTTTTAAATTTAATGTCTTATCGTTTCGCCACAAATAATATACCATAAATTTCGTTCAGTTATATTACACTTCCTTAACAAAACGTTACAAATCAAATTCCACTTTGTAACATTACGACATATTTGTTTTATTTTGTAATGCTAAATAACTATTGATAGATAAAAGGATATTATATGAGTATATGATATAAAGCAATTAAATAAATTTACATTTAAGAAAATCATATATTCTGAAATATTACAAATCACACTTTTGTTACATAACTGTAAAATAACAAAAAGACAAAAAAATTATATTTTGGAGTAAAACTTGCAAATTTTTTTGTTTAAATTAAAAAAAGACCACTGATGTGTGGCCTTTTTTAATAATTTTATATTTTTTTATGTAACGACAACGTTATGCTTTATTACAAAACATGACACACATTTTAAGCAAATTGTGTAACCTTACGCTAAGAACTTGAAGATTTCTCTATCATATATTTTCAATATCTTCATATATAATGTATTAATTAAATACCCTATAACAAATGGTACGAAAAAAAATGCAATAAACACAAAAACTAAATTCAATATAATTGAATGTTCCATAAATCTAAAAGCACTGATTGGTCCAACTAGTCCAATAATACCAAAACCAGCTGATTCCTTTGTACCTCCAATACCAATTAACCCACCAACTAAACCTGTAATAAGCGCATTGGTAAAAATAGGTAACAATATAATAGGATGTCTGACCATATTCGGAATCATCATTTTGACGCCACCTAAGAATATCGTAAGTGGTACACCCGCTCTATTTATTTTAAGTGTGCCTGCTACTAATGCACCTTCACACGCAACAATACCTAGTGAAGCTGAACCTGCAGCTAAGCCACTGATACCAATAGCTAAAGCAGTCGCAACTGTGGAAATTGGTGAAATAATAATAAAGCTAAACACTAATGCAATGAGCATTGACATAAGGACTGGCTGCAACTCAGTAAAAGAATTTACTAAGTTCCCAATACCTGTTGTAATCATTTGGATATATGGCAAGGTAAATACACCAATTACACTTGCGATGACCCCCACAATGGTAGGTAAAATAATTAATGTCAGACTGCCAAATTTTTCTCCTACTAATAATATTAAAAATACTGCAATCGCTGCAGTAAGCATTGTATTAATTAAATCTCCAACTCCAACTAATAACCACACGCCATCTTTGAATTGTGCTGCGCCGCTTCCTACAAATGCAGAGCTAGCTACGACTGCAGTTGCTAATGGGCTTAGTTTGAAACGCATGGCAATTAAAGCACCTACTAATAAAGGAACTGTAAATTGAATACTTTCCACAACTTGCAATAAAGTTGTAAATACTGAAGATTTTGGTGCAAAAAGTTTAAATAATTCTCCCAAGATCGCATTAGGAATTAAACCTGCAACAATAGCAATTGCTACACCTGACAGAACATTATATAGAAATTGTTTTGGACTTACTTTAATCATAGAAGTTCCCCCTAAGCTGAAATAGAATACTACTATATCATATCTTCTTAATTTTCAGAATATTCATTTTATATTATTTTTCACTTTTACTAAATTCATCACAGGGGTGATTTCATTTAGTAGCAAACACAAAACATTGGAGGAACTCGACTTTCTAAAAATCGCATCTTATATCAAATCAATTTTAACGATATTCTAAAATGAGATATATCAAAATAACGAGTCTAGGACAATAATAGTGGTCCTAAACTCGCTTACATTTAGGCATTAGCAGATAGTTGAATTGAAAATATGAAGTCTCACTTATTTAAAGAAAGTATTTTTTTCCATATTTATGGAAACGAGTCGTTCTGATGCATAAGCTTTAACTCAGGTAAACCATTATCTTAATCATCCTTGCCTTAATTGCATCGGTAGAACTAAGAAATCTCTATTAGAAATTTTGATTTCTGTTCTACTCACACTTTTTATATCGTCATTTTCATTTATCCATTAATTCTGTTGTTAACACTAACCCCTGTGTATCCGTTTCAAAAAATTCTAGCTTTTGTAATGAATTATTTTCAGGTAAGTGTTTATTAAATTGATGCCAAATCCAAATCGCAATATTTTCTGCTGTTGTATTCATCTCTGGCAATGTTTCATTCACAAGTTGACCATCAATATAAGGCGCTATTTCTCTTTCATACAGTTTATCTACTTCATTAAAATCCATAGCTAGACCATATGCATCAATGCTAGATAATATTTCTATGTTGAACTTATATGTTTGGTTTTCTAAATCTTTATGCACAGTTTGAGTAAAATAAATTCTATTATCACATGTAAATTCATAATAATTTTTTATTAACACTTCACCCTCTTTATATCGAAAATGGTCAGGTGGTTGAATATGATCAAATTTAGACATTATCATCACTCCTATTTCCCTTTTTATTTATATACCCATTCCTGTTCCTTCTATATTATAACTATGTTTTCAAATTTCATTTAACGGTAATAATATGATTGATACTAAATGATTTTCAGGGAGGCAGTAGCATGACAATTCAAATACAACGCATTTATGAAAATAATCAGAGCGAAGGTACGCGTATACTTGTAGATCGTGTTTGGCCTAGAGGCATATCAAAAGAAGACGCAAATTTAGATTTTTGGTTAAAAGAGCTAGCGCCAACTACCGAATTAAGAAAATGGTTCAATCACGATCCCAAATTATATGCTGCTTTCAAAGAAAAATATGCCAAAGAATTACGTGACAATGAATCACAAAAAGAAGCCTTTGAAAAATTAAAATCTATCATTTCTAATACTAAGCATGATGTCATATTATTATTTGCAGCAAAAGATGAACAGCACAATCAAGCAGTTGTGCTTCAAGACTTATTAAATTAAGAGGTAATTTATGAATACATGGCAAATTTCCGTTCAAGATGCATGCGTACAAACGCTAATTAAACAAGATGCCACACTTGCGCATTTAATTAACCAGATAGGAGATTTACAGATCTAGACGCGCCCAGACCCGTTAAAATCCCTTATCCGGTCTATCATTGGACAGCAAATTACAGTAGGTGTAGCGCAGTCTATTTTCCAAAAATTATCCATCGCCATTGACGATCACTGGACGGTAAATCAATTATCACAACTAAGAGAATCCGAAATGAAAGCGTTAGGTTTATCTCAATCAAAAATAAATTATATCCAAAATGTACTATTTGCAGTGCGCAATGGACAATTGAATTTTGAACAACTCTACAAAATGGACGACAATAGTGTTATTAACGCACTGACTCAAATTAAAGGGATTGGTAGATGGACTGCCGAAGTTTTTCTTCTATTTACATTACAGCGCAAAAATATATTACCTATATACGATGTTGGATTGCAACGTGCTGCTCAATGGTTATATCAAACAACCAAAGCCGAAAGAAAGAAACAACTCACTATCTGTAAGGAACAATGGCAGGGTTGTGCTTCAATTGGTGCATTCTATTTATGGGAAGCAATTCATCAAGATTTATTACAATACGATTCTATCTATGATATACCAAAAGACCATAAAAATTAGGGCGAGGCAATGAAATCAAACATTATCATTTGAATTCATCGTCTCGCCCTATTCACGTTATCTCAAAAGCTATTATTTTTTCATAAACCCCATTTTTCATTACTTCTTGTGTTATTTGGTATTAATAGTATGAAAAACTCTAACTTCTAGAATCTCTTTTATTTAATATAGCGATTTACTCTACTTCAAATAAACTTTCTTCTCCATTTGGCAAATCTTCAACATAATCTTTAGGGTCTATCGCATAATCGTTACCAACGCCACCTTCCATACGTTGAAAATGCAAGTGTGCGCCAGTCGTTTGTTCACCGGTATTACCTGACAGTGCAATCGTATCACCTGCTTTAACGTCATCTCCTACTTCCACTTTAAATTCATTAAGATGCATATACCACTGATGATATTCACCATTTGACTCTGCTATCTGAATTACTTTACCACCTAAATCATCATCGAATGTTCGCGTCACTTTGCCATCAGCAGCCGCTTTGATTGGCGTATCTTCAGGCAAATGATAATCGATGCCGTAGTGTTTACCATCAAATTCACTAAATTTATATTCCCCAAAATTTTCTGTTTCCCTACTGCCATCGAAAAACTTACTAAAAGAACCTTCACTTTCACCTTGGTCTGCGTCCTGATTTTGTGTAGTAAATGTTTCATTCACATTTTCTTTTATATCATTTATATTCAGTATTAACCACGTTAGTGGAACAATAATAAGCATTAGTAAGACAATCCACTTCATTATATTTTTCACTATTTGATTCACCTTTTAATCATTTTAAGTATTGGCTTTTCAGTATACTTTTTATAGTGATAAATCTCTAATAATTCGCTTGAATTAGCGCTCATACTTTAGTTGTAGCAAAAAAGGAGCAGCACTATGAAATCTTTATAGTAAAATCAGATTTCTGTACCACTCCCGCTTATAAATGTCTGCTTGTTAATGTGTATGCTTCTCATAACTTGCTAACATATTTTCCATTAATGTCCATACACTCGCTACATCGACCGCTGTAGCAAAATAGGCATTTTTCTCTTTATTCATAATATCATTTAAATCTACTGACATCGTGCCATATGTCAATGGACTCTGGTGCTCTATATCGATATGTGTATGTTGCATTGTAAATAAATCAGGTTGCATCAAATAAAGTACCGTACAAGCATCATGTATTGGACCACCATCCATGTCAAAGTGCGTTTTATACGTAGATTTGAAAAATTCTAGAAGTTCTACAACAAAGTTTGCAATTGGATTCTTAATCTGTTTAAATCTATCGATAACATGATCTGTGGCTAATACTTGATGCGTCACATCTAAACCAAACACATTGATACACACACCACATTCAAAGACGCGCTTAGCCGCTTCTGCATCAACCCAAATATTAAATTCTGCAGTAGGAGTCCAGTTCCCGAAGGTGCCACCGCCCATAATTGTAATAGATTCAATATGTTGTGTGATATTTGGTTCCTTAATCAGCGCCGTAGCAATGTTGGTTAATGGACCCGTTGCAACAAGCGTGACTGGTTCCTTGCTTTGCTTCAATGTTTCGATAATAACATCGACTGCTTGTTTTTGCGTTGGTTTTAGTGCTGGGACTTCAGGCAGTTTCGGACCATCTAACCCACTATCGCCGTGTATTTGTGAAGCAAAGGATGCTGGCTTAATAAGTGGACGCGTAGCACCAACAGAGACACTAATATCATCTCTTCCCATCACTTCTAATACATTTAAAGCGTTTTTGGTATTTTTTTCTACCGATTGATTCCCTGCTACCGTTGTCACAGCTAATATATCTAATGGACTGTTTTGTGCTCCTGCTAAAATTAATGCGATTGCATCATCATGACCCGGGTCACAATCCATAATTATTTTTTTACTCATTTTAATCACTCCAATATAAAAATTCACAACCTATGCGTATTCATGTTAAAAGCACGCATTACTCAGCTGTATGCTTTTTGTATTGTCTATACATTAAAGCAAGTACAATCAACCATAAAGGTGCTAAAATAACCCCAATACGTGTTTCTGGGTTAACAAATAATACCCCGAAAATAAATACGAAAAATGCAATAATACAAATCGACATAATTTTTCCGCCTGGCATTTTATATCTACTTTGTTTATGTAAGTCCGGACGTGCTTTGGTGTACCTTACATAGGCAATCATAATAATTGTCCAAATAAAGATATTTAATACTGTAGAAACTGTACTGATATACACAAATACAGTCGTCGCATTTGGAATAAAATAATTCAATAATACTGCAAATAACAATAATGCACACGTTACAAGAATTGCGACAACTGGTACGCCTTTACGGTTTGTTGCTTGAAGCTTCGGTGGTGCTTGTTTTCTATCTGATAATCCGAATAGTGTTCTACTATTAGCAAATATCCCACTGTTACACGCTGACGCTGCAGCTGTTAACACAACAAAATTAATCATGCCTGCAGCAAATGGTATCCCCACTAATGCAAATACTTTCACAAAAGGACTGCCTTCTGGATCTAGTTCATTCCAAGGTATAATAGAAATGATGACTGCTAACGCACCAATGTAAAACAATAAAATCCTAAGCGGCACATTATTAATCGCCTGAGGAATTGTCTTATGAGGATTTTTTGTTTCTCCGGCTGTGATACCAATCATCTCAATGCCGACAAATGAAAAGATTGCCATTTGAAACGACATTAAGAAACCAGACATACCATTAGGGAACACCCCACCATGACGATAGATATTTGATACGCTAGCATGACCAAATGGCGTTTTATAAGCCATGATAATCATTACAATGCCGACAATAATCAATGCCACAATAGTTACTACTTTGATTATTGCAAACCAAAATTCTAATTCGCCAAATAATTTCGTACTTAATAAATTAAACGACATAAGTAACAATACACATGCCAGTGCTGTTAACCAGTTTGGAATATCTGGATACCAAAAGGATACATATTTAGCTACTGCTGTCACTTCTGCCATCCCTGAAATAATCCATGTTAACCAATATGTCCATCCCGTTATAAATCCAGCTAACGGCCCTACATATTCATGCGTGATATCCGCAAAAGAATTAAATTCAGTGTTTGACAATAACATTTCTCCCATTGCCCTCATGAACATAAACAACACAAATCCAACAATAATATAGGTGAGTAAAATGGATGGTCCAGCTAAGTGAATAGATTGTCCAGCACCTAAAAACAATCCGGTTCCAATGGCTCCTCCAATCGCAATTAACTGTATATGCCGATTACTGAGTTCTCTCTTTAATTTATCTGCCATTATTTCTACCCCTTATTCGAAATATTTGCACATTTTTATCATACTACTTTTTCATGATAAGTATCAAAATACTTTTAACACAAATGAAATCATATTGCTTTACGCTTATTATTGCCTATAAATATATTTACAAACATACTAGCTTTGCTAATTTTTAAATAAATGTTAAATTAAAAATATTAATTATTTTCAATTACAGTGTTAAAGGGTGAATCGTATGCGTGCAATATTAATTGGTATTCTTGGTGCATTATTTTTTTCTGTAACATTTATCTTGAATCATGCAATGGCTAAAGATGAAGGAAATTGGCTATTTAGTGCTTCATTACGCTTTTTATTTATGTTCCCCATACTTTTTATAATTATATACATTAAAAAGAACCTAACTAAAGTACATCATCATATTAAAACGCATTTTGTTCCATGGATGATTTGGAGTACCCTAGGATTTGTATTTTTTTATATGCCAATTACATTTGTCGCTAATTACAGTCCCGGATGGCTTATCTCTGCAACATGGCAATTAACAATCATTTGTGGTCTACTCCTCGCGCCATTTTTTTATGAATATGTGCAAATAAATCATCAACAAATAAAAGTAAGAGAGCGTATTTCTTGGCGCTCTGTAGGTACCTCTAGCATTATGGTCTTGGGTGTGGTACTTGTCCAAATACCTCAAGTTTCTCATATTGAAATACAAGTTTTTATCATGTCGGTACTTCCTTTAATTATAGGTGCCTTTTGCTATCCTTTAGGTAATCGTAAGATGATGATTCTTGTGGATAATCAATTAAATACACTTGAACGTATTTATGGTATGACGCTCGTCACACTACCTATATGGGTGGTTATATTTATATGTGGTGTATTGAGGTCCGGTCCGCCTTCTTCTAATCAACTTTTACAGACATTTATCGTAGCCGTATTCTCTGGGATAATAGCTACGACACTCTTTTTCTATGCAACCAATATGGTAAAACATAACCAAGCAAAACTTGCAGCAGTCGAATCGACACAAGCGACTGAAATCATTTTTACATTAATTGGTGAAATGCTCCTTTTGGGCTTACCGCTTCCAAGCACAGTTAGTATGATAGGGATCATCATAATTACATTAGGTATTTTCATCTATAGTTTCATGAACAGCATAATTAAGGAAAACAATAACATGACACTGTAATTCAAATCACAAAATATTTTGGGACAAAGTTTTATAGTAAGGTTTTTAAACGTATTCCTTAATTTGTAATATATGCAGTTCAAATCATTCACATTGACATCTCGTTATGAAAGCAAGATAATTTGTTTGAATACATAATCGTTTTATAAATTAGAGGAGGTATGAGGTCAATGACTACAACACATGTTGACCCAAGAGTAACCAGAACTAAAAAGTTGTTGATGGACGCCTTTCGTGAAATTGCTAAAGAAAAAAAATTACAAACTATAACAATTAAAGACATTACGGAACGTGCAACGGTAAATCGCGCTACGTTTTATGCTCATTTTTATGATAAATATGACATTATGGATTATACGCTCTCAGAAACTGTATTAAAAAATTTAAATGATGCATTAGATGTTTCTTCAGAACTTAACGAAACGACATTATCTTCCAGCTTCATTACAATTACGAGTTATATTCAAGAAACACATAATGAATGTAAATTAAATAGCGAAGCCTATGGACAAGTTGTTGAAAAAAGAGTCAAAGAAGAGTTAGAGGATATCTTTTTAACATTGCTTGTCCAACAACATCCAAATGAAACAAGAGAATCTCTTGCGGCAAGTGCGAGATTTCTTTCATGGGGGTTATACGGTACAGCTAAGCATTGGTTTCATAGTAGTCAATTATCAGCAAATGATTACATTGAGGGTGCACTACCCTTTCTAATGAAACAGATTTTAAAATAAAAATCCACGTCAGGACTTATTAGGTCTCTGTCGTGGATTTTATGCTTGTACCTTTTATTAACTTTTATTCTTATTAATAAAGCTCAATACATCATCTGTCATAGCTACGGCACTATTACTTTCCCCTTCAATACCACCTTGGTGTATACCAATCACTTCATTATTTTCGTTAAATACAGGAGAGCCAGAATTACCTCCGAATGTACTCGCATTATATTCAAATTCAGTAGTGTTCGTATTCAGTATTTGGCCCTTACTCTCCCACATTGTAGCCAAGGACTTATCTCCTGGATAACCCGTTACGGTAATCGACATATCTTTTGTTACCGCTGAGGCATCTTTTAAAGTCGCCGGTTGAACTACATCTCCAACTGATTGGCCATCTTTATTTTTATTTAAATGTATAAGCGCTAAATCTTCATTTCCTGGGTACACTTCAATTTCTTTTTCAGAAAATGTACCATAAGACATCGTATTTTCATTTTGGGCAGCTGGTGAAAAAGTCATATTCCCTTCAGAAAGGTTGGCAACGTGTTTATTAGTTAACACTGTATTTTTATCAATCACAACACCCGTCGCAATATTATCTCCAATACTAATATAGCCAACAGATTGATAATGACCATTTGTTGTATTTTCTATTTGTGTTCTATCGTCATTAGGTAAGACGACTCTTGTCTTAATTTGATTGGTACCGACTTTAGCGTCTTCAGACTGAGCTGACTGATCAGTCGATTGATGTGTTTGCGTTGCAGCATATGTATTTCCATTTATCGAGATCACAGTACATAATAAAGCTATTATGAATATGAGACCACCTCGTAGTTTTCTTTTAAGCATAAACAACCTCCATCAAAATTTTTTCTATTTCAATTTAATGAATTTTCGGATAATAATCAAATAATTGTATTATCGTTTTAGAAATTTAGCTTTTAAAATAATAAATATCATTTAAATTCAACTGACTTTTTTAGTGAATAAACAACACAATTTCATTTTTGTTGTTTAGACAATATATGCATAAACATGTTGTTTGCATTAGTTAACAAATCAGTATACAATGCATTTATACAACAAGTGTTAGTTAGTTATCAAGTGTTGTAAATACAAGTTAAGGAGGGATAGACGTGACAACAATTCAAAAACACAATGGTTTCAAACGGACTTTTCAACAAGGCCATTTAACTTTGGGTTTAATGCTGCCTTTTGATAATTCTGAAAACATCGCATTGTCGTTTGAAAATCAAGTTGATTTAGCACAGTATGCTGAAAATCTTGGATTTACAAGCCTTTTTGTGAGAGATAATCCACTTTATAGTCCACATTTAGGTAATGTAACGACAAACTACGATCCGTTTGTATTTTTATCTTATTTAAGCGCTAAAACATCGAAAATCGCTCTCGGAACATCTAGTATTGTTGCTACATTGCGTCATCCAATTCATACAGCTAAAGCTGCAACTTCTCTTGACTTGATATCAGACGAGCGATTTTTATTAGGTTTAGCAACAGGAGATCGTCCATTTGAGTTTCCAGCTTTCAAGATAAAAGAAACGCAATTATCAAAGCAATTCCAGGATGCGATCTATGCAATGAATGATTTGTGGCAATCACATTCGCCAAAAATATCAAATTCAATATTTGAATTATATGAAGATTCAGGTCTTCAAATATTGCCAAAACACAATCATATACCCATGTTTGCTACAGGATATTCGCGACAGGAACTCTCCTGGATTAAGAAAAATATGGATGGCCTTATGTTTTATCCACAACCATTTCAAAAACAAAAAGCTTTATTAAAAGAATGGCATAACAATGATGTATTCAAACCATTTATGCATCCATTAGTTATCGACTTATCTTTAAATCCTAATGAACTCGTTAAACCAATTAAAGGTGGCTACCGTTTAGGTAGAAATACTTTATTAAACATTTTAAAATCATATGAAAAAATCGGTACAAATCATATAATGTTGCATTTAACATCTAATGATAGACCATATAAATCACTATTAACTGAGGTCGGCGATTATATTATTCCACACTTCCCACCTCATTTATCACAGGAGGAAAAAAACAATGACATTACTAGACAGAATTAATGAACTTGCAAATAAAGAAAAAATAGAAACGTTAAGCATTGAAGAAAAAGAAGAACAACAAACTTTGAGACAAGAATATTTGAAAATGATACGTGGACAAGTAATCCATACATTTTCAACGTTAAAAGTAGTCGATCCTTTAGGTGAAGACGTGACACCAGACAAAGTTTACCAATTAAGAGAAGAAATGGGTACACTTGATATAGATTAATTTAAATGAATCATCTAGAGATACTTGATTGTTATGAATAAGAGCCTGAGACATAATTAGATGCCTCAGGCTCTTTTTCGTTTAGGCAGTAGATGACTGAATTGAAAATGTAACGTCTCACTTGTTTAAAGAAACGATGTTTTCATTTTTACGGACACAAATCATTCTGATGTATCAGCTGAAACTTAGCTATGCCACATAAAAATGCTAGTGAGATTGATGTATGAACGTTAGCTCAGGCAAACCTTTATCCGAGTCATCCTTGCCTTGATTGCATAGATAGGCATACGAAATCTCTATTAGAAAATTTGATTTCTATCCCACTTCCTTAATTTATTTATTTAATATTTTTTGCATTGAACGATCAACACTACCTGCATACATTTCACCAAATTTAACTAGATGTACCATTAAAAGATACAATCTATAAAATTCTAAGCGCACATCTGCTCCCTCACTCAGTGGATAGTGCTTATGATAAGCGTCATAAAATGCTTGCGTAAATCCTCCAAACACTGAAGTAATGCCTATATCAAATTCTCTATCCCCATATAATGGTGCAGGATCGAATAGCGCTGGTGAACCATCTGTTAAAAACATGTAATTACCGCCCCATAAGTCGCCATGTAATAATGAAGGTTTGCTATTATGACTTTCTAATTCATTTACAATCACACGACGTACTGCCTGATATTGAGTGACATCTGCGTCTCCCCATAATCCTTGTTGCACCAATCTATCTTTGAGCTTATCTAAGCGTTTTTCTACAAACAAGGTAATCCAACTATCCGTCCAACTATTATCAAATGAAATATCGCCACCTTCATAAGGTAAATCAAAACCAAATTGATTATCTGCTTGTTGCTCGCTATGCATACGCGCCACAAGTTGTCCTAATGCTTCTTGGCTACCTGACACGCCTTCATCTAAATAAGTTAATAGTAAATAAGCGTCATCTTCAATTTCTCCACTATCAATGACTCTCGGTGCAGTAATACCGACTTTTTCAAATAAATTGAGCCCTGCAATTTCGGCATCAAAAAAAGTTGACTTTCTCTTACGTTGTACTAGTAGAAAATAATCTTCCTGATCCGTTTCAATACGAAATGCATCATTAACATCTCCACCACTTACAGGAACGATATTTTTAATATGACTTAAAGGCAATTGTGATTGCCACGCTTGATTCATGAATCATCCCTCCACTAATCTCTTAAAATTAAGTTATATATGATTATTTCCTTTTTCTCATCTACTTAATCATACAAACCTACCCAATGATTTCTGTGAAACTTCTATTAATTATTTTTATTTGGTCTAGGCATATATTCCGTAAAATGCTAGTCTATTAAAGACATCATTTTCAATTCAGCTTTTTTACATATTGAACTTAAGATACATAAATATTTTTAATTAAATTTGATAAATGGAGCGATCACTATATGTATAAACTCATCAAACCAATGTTATTTCAATTCGATCCTGAAAAAGCGCATGGAATGACGATAGACGCGCTTAAATTTGTTCAAAACCATCCAAAATTATTACCTGTAATTAAAAAAATCTTTCATTACGAAAACGACTCATTAAACCAAAACCTCAAAGGCATTCACTTTGCGAATCCTATTGGTTTAGCAGCCGGCTTCGACAAATCTTGTGAAGTTCCTAAAGCTTTAGAAAATGCAGGATTTGGATCAATTGAACTTGGTGGTATAACGCCTAAACCACAACCAGGTAATCCAAAACCGCGTATGTATCGTTTAGTTGAAGATCAAGCACTCATTAACCGCATGGGATTTAACAATTTAGGTATGAATAAAGCTTTAAGTTATTTACGCAAGCATCGTTATCAAATTCCAGTCGGTTTAAATGTTGGTGTAAATAAATCCACACCTTATGAAGCGCGTTATGAAGACTACATCAAAGTGATTGATACGTTTAAAAACGACGTCACATTCTTTACTGTCAACATCAGCTCACCTAATACAGAAAATTTACAAAGCTTCCATGATAAAGATGAATTCTCGCAATTATGCGAAGCTATTCAGACATATAAACATAAAGAAAGCCTTAATGTTCCTATTTTCATAAAATTAACTTCTGATTTATCTTTAGATGGTCTTGGTGCAATGTTAACACCAATTACGCAAACTTTTGATGGCATTATACTAGCCAACACAACACAACAACGTGAAGCACTGCATTCAAATCATCGTGAAGAAACTGGCGGTTTAAGTGGCAAACCACTATTCGAGCGTAATCTTAAACTCATTTCTTATGCTTATAAACAAACAGATGGCCAATTTTTAATTATCGGAACTGGTGGTATTTTCAACGCAGAAGATGTCATAAAAATGATGCGCCAAGGTGCATCACTAGTTCAAATTTATAGTGCTTTAGTATTTGAAGGTCCAGGACTAACTCAGAAATTGAATAAACAATTAGCACATTATCTTAAATCAAATGGCTACAACAATGTTAACGAAATTATCGGTTTAGATGTAAAATAACGCTATGCTAACAAGCGTCATCCTATTTATTTAAGCAATCACTTAATCATCAATATTAAATTATTACTTTATTTTTAATAGGGTATATGAATAAAAAGGAGGCGCTATCATGTATAAGAAAATATTATTAGCTTACGACTTTGATAATTCGTTCAATAACGTCCCTAAAGAATTGGAAAATTTAACCAATGGCGTTGAAAATGCTGAAGTTACAGTATTTAATGTTATTCCAGAAGGTGAACTTGAAACGTCGGTACGTTACGATAATAAGCATTTTGAAGATTTAGCAAACGAGAAGAACGAAGTGCTCTCACCTTTCATTCAACAATTAGAAGCACTCGATTTAACTGTCACGGTTAAATTTAGCGCAGGTTATGTTAAACAAGCGATTTTGACTGAAGTGAAGGAAAATGCATATGACATTATCGTAATGAGTAATACGCGTGAAAAATCTGATATCAAGAATATACTTGGTAACGTTACACACAAAATTGCAAGTAATGTTGACATACCTGTATTAATTGTAAATTAGCAAATAAAAACTCAATTTCAGTTATAATTCGCCTCTATTCATTGGCAGGTATAACTGAAATTGAGTTTTATTATTAAATGCCCTATTGTTGAAGATATCGTTCAATCACTTGTAAAACACCTGATTCATCGTTAGACGGTGCCCGATGTTTTGCAATCGCTGCTAATTCATCACTGCAATTTGCCATAGCATAACTATGTATGGTTAAACCGAGCATTTCTAAATCATTATTGGCATCACCAAACGCGAGTAATTCGTCCTGCTGTATGTCCCATTCTTTTAACAATTCTTTGATTGCAACGCCTTTATTCACACTAGGTAAGATTAAATCCACACTGTCATTTCCACTTGTCACTGCACGTATCTTCCCTTTATAACGTTGTTCTATTTCGTTAGTCACTTGCTTAACCAAGTCTTCATCTTTAATCCGTAAAGCTATTTTTACAAAGTGATCCTCTGTGATTTCATTAAATGAAGCTACTTTTTTGATATCATAGTAATAATTTCGTATAAAATTTAGGAATTCGTCGCTACTCTCATCACTTACATATGCTGAATGTATACCACTTAAAACAACATCACTGATATGATACGTTTGATGAATCATTTCTAAAACTTCAAATATGAGTTGTTGGTCAAAATAATGTGCTGTCAACAATGCATCATTTTGATAAGTTACCGCGCCATTTTCTGCTACAAAAGTGATATTATCTACCTTGTCAGGAAAAAATGAGCGTAACTGTGCATATTGATTACCACTAGCTACGATAAATTTTATATTTTGCTGTACAATTTTTTGATATAAACGATCAAAATATGCTTTGTCATAGGTATGGTCAGATTTAAGAAATGTACCATCTTTATCTACCGCAATTGCTTTTATCATACTGATACTCCCTTCAATACTGTATATAAATGTTTACGTTATAGTTTAAATTACATTGCGATAATATTAAATAAGTGTCCATCAATATCGCTAAATAGACCACCATAAAAGCCTTCATGTTTTGTACCACGTTGAAGTACTTTTCCACCTGCTGTTTCAACAAGATTTAATAAGTCATCTACCTCTGCTGCCTCTTTTACAGAAACTGAAACCAATGCTTCATGTCTACCTATATCAGATTGTTGCGCCACTTTTTCAAATTGACCTTGCTCAATTAACATAATGATTTTATGATCTGCTGTTTCAATACCTCTCATTTTGTCTAAAACAGCTTCATTCTTTTTAATCGTAAACCCAATATTTTCAAAGAAAGTCGCACTCGCTTTTAAATCTTTTACTGGTAAATTAAGCCATGATGATTGTATATTCATCATAAATCCCCCCTATTTCATTCAATCTCAAATTTAATATTAGCTTACCATTTGCACTTGAATAAAACTATAAATCACTGTTTTTAATATAAATAAAAATACATCCTTTAAGTTAAGACCATGTGCCTAACTTTCGGGATGTATAAATTATTTTTCATCAGAGCATTCTATTATAATGAGGCTAAATAAAAATACTTTTTGAAAATATTAATGCGCTGCTAAAAGTATGTGTTAATTAGCTTTATTATCACTTTTCTAAAAATTTCTAGGTAATTATCTACTGGTATTAAACACTGCTTAACAAAGGTTCACATAAAAGTGGTATTTTGTGTATATTTACACATATTTTTATAATATTTTTCTGAATATTTAGATATATATGTGCTATGATATACATTATCATAAATTAGTTATTAAGTTTTACGATATAGTATTCATTGGGAGAGGTTCATTATGAAAGGTTTTTTTAATAAGATTTTAAAAAGAGAAGATCCTTCCGTCTATCAAGTGAAGGATGCACATTTAAATAGAACATTACGTGTAAAAGATTTCCTTGCTTTAGGTGTTGGTACCATTGTTTCAACTTCTATTTTTACATTACCAGGTGTAGTCGCAGCACAGCATACTGGGCCAGCAGTTGCACTTTCGTTCTTATTAGCTGCAGTTGTAGCGGGTCTCGTATCTTTTGCTTATGCTGAAATGTCATCGGCAATGCCGTTTGCTGGTTCAGCATATTCTTGGATTAATGTCGTATTTGGGGAGGTATTCGGTTGGGTTGCCGGTTGGGCATTGTTAGCTGAATACTTTATAGCCGTCGCCTTTGTTGCCTCTGGTTTTTCGGCAAATTTACGTGGTCTCGTCTCACCATTAGGGATTGAATTACCCAAATCATTATCCAATACATTAGGGACAGATGGAGGCATCATTGATATCGTTGCCGCTGTGGTCATTTTACTTACTGCTTGTCTCTTGTCATATGGTGTTTCGGCAGCAGCACGTATTGAAAATATACTCGTTGTAATTAAAGTTTTAGCTGTTTTACTATTTATCGTAGTAGGTTTAACCGCTATTGATTTAAGCAATTATGTACCATTTATACCTGAACATAAAGTAACTGAAACAGGTTCCTTTGGTGGTTGGCAAGGTATTTATGCAGGTGTATCAATGATATTCTTAGCATATATTGGTTTTGATTCAATTGCAGCAAATTCGGCTGAAGCAATTAATCCACAAAAAACAATGCCTCGCGGTATCTTAGGGTCATTAGCAATAGCTGTCATTCTATTTGTCGCAGTATCACTTGTCCTTGTAGGTATGTTTACTTATTCAGCTTATGCTGATAATGCTGAACCTGTTGGTTGGGCCTTAAGACAAAGTGGTTTTGGTGTTGTGGCAGCTATTGTGCAAGCAATTTCTGTTATTGGTATGTTCACAGCCCTTATTGGAATGATGTTAGCTGGCTCACGTCTATTATATTCCTTTGGTCGTGATGGTTTATTACCTTCTTGGTTAGGTAAACTAAACAAGAAAAATTTACCTAATCGTTCATTAATTATTTTAACCATGATTGCAGTTATCATTGGCTCTATGTTCCCATTCGCCTTCCTTGCGCAGTTAATTTCTGCAGGAACCTTGGTCGCATTTATGTTTGTTTCCATTGGCATTTTTGGGTTACGCCCAAGAGAAGGAAAAGATATTCCGATGCCAGCTTTTAAAATGCCATTCTACCCTGTTATGCCAATCATCACGTTTGTCAGTGTCGTTGTTGTATTCTGGGGCTTAGGTGCTGAAGCAAAATTATACACACTCATCTGGTTTATTATTGGGTTGCTCATTTACCTTCTATATGGTGTGAAGCATTCTAAAAAACGTCAATCTTAATAATACGAATAAAAAGGGCTAAAACATGCATACGTGTTTTAGCCCTTTTATTTATAAAACACTCGTTTTATCATTCAACCAAATATTTATACTGCTGTTTATTTATCAACACAGCTATCGTTATAGCTTACATACACCATTAATCTATACTATCTATTTGAGAAAGCTTACGAATATTAGAAAAGCTCACTTTTGAGATCAGACTTTCATACGTGTTCAAAGCTTTTTCAGTAATGTCCTGCCCTTCCTCAGTTAAATAAATATACATCGCCCGGTGATCTTCAAGACATTCTTGTCTCACTACTAATGCTTTCGTTGGCTTTTCTATTCTTACAATTAAACGTGACATTGCACTTTGGCTTAAATCTACAATTTTAATCAAATCATTAATTTTATATTTTTTCCCTTTAGCTTTGTAAATCTCATACAACACATAAAACTCTTTTAAACTCAAATTGTATTCTTGCTTCAATTTTTTCTCAATCATCGTATCGATATAGTTTACATATTTCGTGAGCTGTACCCAATTATCAATTTTCTGTTGTTTTTTCATCGTATCCTCCCAAAGATATAAGCATCGTTTTAATACAATGTGATTTTATTTATGTAAATGATAACATTTATTTAATTAATTCTATAAATACATTTTTTGTCTTAATATAGGATGTCACCTTATAATGTTTAGCTCAAAAACTATGACATATGCATCTTTCTTTATCATCTTAGCGCTGTTACCAAAATAATGACCATTGATACACATTGACATACTCAATCAAATAGAAAAACTGCCGCAAAGTTTAACAACTTTGGCGACAGTTTTAAGTTTACTTCACTAACTAATTTGTTTTAAATGACTAATGATTTAATAATTTTTCTTTTAAGTCTTTACGTTCATAGTCTAATGAATATGGATCATTTAACCAGTAGATACCTTCATCCACTTTAAATGTTTTACCATTTTTAACCGCTTCTGTATTTTTCCAAATATCTTTATTTTCGAATGATAAATCTGCACCTTTGGCAACTGGTGTAACAACATAATCTCCTGACATTTCAGGAATTTGTTCTTCAGATATATCAGCTAAATCATTTTTCTTAGTCGCTTTTTCTACTTTTTCAGGCATTTTCAAACCAAATGAATCATATAGAATTTCACTACCGTGACCATATGTTTTACCTAATGCATAGATTTTTTTGTCGAAATCTTTAATGATAGATACAGTTGTATCTTCACCGATGGCATCTTTAATTTCATTACCATCATCTTTTGTTTTTTCTTCCCAGTCTTTAATCCAATCTTCTGCTTTATCTTCTTTACCTACGATTTTACCTAACTCTTTATGCTGTTCTTTATAATCATGTTTCATATAATCAAAAGCAATAGTTGGTGCAACTTTATTTAATTTTTTCAAATTCTTGTCAGTGTTGTATGTAATAATCAAATCTGGTTTAAGTTTCGCTACACTTTCAACATTTTCAGCATCTACTTTATCAACATCTTTAAATTTGTCTTTTAACACTTTACTATCATCTACAATGTTTGCGACACCCACGATATTTGCATCAAGTTCTTTCAATCCACCTGCATATGTTGCACCTAACACTACGATACGTTTAGGGTCTTTAGGTATCTTTACTTTTTTACCTGAATCTTGTGTATACGTCTTTTCTTCTTTATCCTTTTTCGAAGCGTCATCACTTGAATTATTGCCACACGCCGCTAGTATTAACATCAGTGCTAGCAACGGAAATATTAATTTTTTCATTTATCTTTCCCCTTTTCTCATCTTATTCTCAATTATACATTATTATATATTAATCTCAATCATATATCACGCATTATTTTTGAAATTTAAATATATTTTATTATCGAAATTTAAATATATTTTATTATCGAAATTTAAATATATTTTATTATCGAAATTTAAAAAAATACTACTTTCTAATAAATAGAAAGTAGTGTTTTAGTATATTCATGACGCGTAACATTAAATAAATCTTTAGTTTCAAAATCATCTACAATTTCACCATTTTTCATTACAATGAATCGATTAACAATTTGATTTAGAAACGCAAGATCATGTGATATTAATATCATGCTTTTATGTGTTGTTTTATAATAATGCCTTAATATATCAATCATACGTTGTTCTGCAATGACATCTAAGCTTGCTGTAATTTCGTCACAAATAAGTATGTCAGGTTCTAACATTAATGTACGTATCGTATTAAAACGCTGCAATTGGCCACCACTTAACTCTTCAGGCAATCGATCCATCAATTTTGTATCTAATTGCATATAGACCATTAAATCAGACAAGCGTTGCGCCGCCTTTTGTGATTCCCCTCTACGTTGATACTTTATTGGCTCTTCCATAGATTTTCTAATTTTAAATTTAGGATTAAAGCTATCTACAGCATGTTGAAATATTGGTAAAACGCGTTCCTTATGCGTGATAACTTCACCATGTGTTGGTTGAAGTAATCCGAGCATTATTTTTGCTAGTGTCGTTTTACCAGAACCACTTTCACCAACGATTCCGACAATCTCGTCGGCTTGTATGGATAATTGAATCTTTTTTAAAATAGCTTCATGTTTATAGCTAAAGCTAACGTCTGTTAAATTAAGCATGGTAATCCCCTTTCTTTAATCGACTACGGGAATTAAATAATTTTAAACTATACGGTTTAACATCATTATTTTTAAAAGCATCAATATGATTGGACTCTACCATTTCACCATTTTTAATGACATGAATCCAGTCACTAAAATCTAATACATGCGATAGATTATGTGTTATTAACAGCAAAGTCACTTTGTGTACTTCAGCCAAATGTTTAATCAAATTCATAATACTCACGCCTGTAACAGCATCTAATGAAGCTATTGGTTCATCGGCAATAATGACCTTAGGATTGAGCATTAATACGCTAGCAATTTGAACTCGAGCTAATTGCCCTCCAGAAAGACTGAAACGGTACTTTGACATCATTTGAGAAGGATTTAATTCGACCCATGATAGTGCTTGTTCCACAATTTTTTGCGCACCTTTTTTATCTGTATTGTAATGTTGTTTATATATAGAAATCAATTGTTTCCCAAGTTTCGTATGATCGTTAAAGCTGTGTGTATAGTTTTGAGAAATAAAACCAATTTCTTTACCTAAAAGATTGTGCATATCAGACATCTCACTATGTTCATAAGTCATGCAATCGTATTGCATATCTAGTGTGTTCGGTATCTGTTGGACCATTGCTCTAGCTGTTAAACTTTTGCCAGAACCACTCTCACCAATTAAGACATTCACTTTACTTTTTTTAAGACCTAAATCCACGTGTTGAATCAGCTTATTACCAAAACGATCTGCTATAGATAAATTTGTTATTTCTAGTATATTAGTCATTCACATCACGTTGTCCTTTCAAGAACCTGTCTCTCAGCGCGTCGCCTGCTAAGTTAAATAATAAAATCGTAACAGTAATTAAACAGGCTGGCACAATAATCAGTAACGGGTAGGAACTAATATAATCTCTGCCTGCATTAAGCATCGCGCCCCATTCAGGAGATGGTGGTTGTGCACCTAATCCTAAAAATGAAAGTGAAGAAATATATAATATAATTTTCCCAAAATCTACAGTCATTAATACAATAATAGATGGCATCACTTGCGGTATAAAATGTTTAAAAATAATGACATGTGTCGGTACATGAAATAATCTTGCCATCTGTATATATGGTTTATTGATTTCACTACTAACTACTGACCGCGTTAATCTTGTATAGGTCATCCACTTGATAATTGTAATCGCAATGACAAGGTTCCAAATACTCGGTTTGAAAAAACTAGCTAATGCAATCATTAATACAAACTCAGGAATGCTTAACCCAATATCAATCAAGCGCATAATGAACGTATCTACGATACCTTTCTTATAACCAGCAAGCAGACCTAATGGCACACCAATGATAACTGTAATAAACAGCGTAATTAAACTTATGATTAATGTATATCTAGCACCGATAATCACTCTTGAAAATAAATCACGTCCGTAATCATCCGTACCTAACCAATGTGTTAAATTTGGCGTTTCCAAACTACTGCCTAAATTGACTTCGTATGCACTATGAGACGATACAAAAAACTGTGCAATGATAAGTACAACAAAATAAACCGCAAATGCATAAAATATCATATTTCGTCGGTTAATCTGCTTCATAATGACTCACCATCCTGACGTTTCATGCGTTCAATATCCGTTGGCTTGTTATATCGTCGCTTGGGATCAATCCATAATAACAGTAAATCACTCATTGTATTTGCTAATACAACAAAGAAACCAATCATGATAACAGCACCTTGAACAACAGGGTAATCACGTGCTCGAATACTATCTACAAGAAAATGACCAATCCCTGGTATACCAAATAAATTTTCTATCACAACAGTACCACCGATTAGACTGCCCACAGACATACCTAACACCGTAATGATTGGAATAATTGCTGGTTTAAATAAATCTTGCCATAATATATAACGTTCAGACATCCCTCTTAATCTTGCTGCTTCCACTTCTTTTGATTGGTAGAGTTCGACTAAATTTGAACGCATTAACCTTACGTAATATGCACTCATACCAACGCTTAATGCAATGACTGGTAATATATAGCCTGCCATTGTATCAAGACCAGAGGACGGGAGTAGATTCCACTTTTGCGCAAACACATAAATCAATATCGTACCCAAGAAGAAGGACGGTATACTTACTGTAAAAGATGTCACACTTCTTATTAAACTGTCTAACCATGTATGATAGTACTTTGCTGCAATCATGCCTAATGGTATGGCTACGACAAACACGACAACTATTGTCATCACTGCGATAAATAATGTTGGCGGTGTATAGTAAATTAATTCTTTGATAACGGGTTCACCTGTTTGATAACTGGTCCCAAAATTTAATTGGATAATTTGCCCGAGCCATTGCACATACTGAATGATTACGGGTTGGTCTAGCCCCAGTTTTGCTTTAGTCGCTTCTATTTGATCACTAGAAACATTTGCTACATCCAAATGTAATATTTTATCTATAGGATCTCCTGGCGTAAGTTTCATTAAAATAAAAGTAATAGTAGAAAGGACAAACAATACAATGATCATTTGTCCAATTCTAGAAAGTATATTTTTTAATATCATTTCGCTTTATCAACCTTATAATCAATGAGATAAATGCCTTCAGGCGTTGCTTTTAAGTTTTTAACTTTTTTATTCATACCGACAATATTATCCATATAAGTAAGATAACTATTGGCTTTATCTTTATCTGTAATATCGATAATTTCATTAGTTAGTCGATTACGTTCAGTTTTATCAACTGTTTTATTGAATTGATCAATCAGTTTGGTTACTTTCGCATTGTCATATCCACCTGCATTGATTGCACCCTCAGGCTTATACGCTTGATTAAAGAAATAACCCGTATCACCTCTAGGAATCGTTCCAAAGCTATACATTGATGCATCCCATTGGCTCTTGTCTTTAAGATAACCCTCAATATCATCTACGTTACGAATCGTAATATCAATATTTGCTTTTTTAGCATCTGATTGAAGTACTTGAGCCATTTTTGGAAGCTCTGGACGTCCGTTATATGTTGATACCGTTAGTTTTAAAGGATGTGCTTTCGTGTAGCCTTGTGCTGCCATTATCTTTTTAGCTTCATCAATATCTTGCTTTTGTACCTGTTGTTTATCAATAAACTCTAATTTTGTATTAAATGGCCCAGTGGCAGGTGTCGCATGATTCTTGGAGACATTTTTAGCAATGCTTTCTCTATCCACAACTTTGTCAAGGGCTTCACGCACCGGTTTCGTCATTTTTTTACTTGTGTGGTTATACATGATCAAGGACGTTCTAAATCCAGAAACTGAAGATGTTGTCGTTTTATCACCTTGATTTAATGTTTTTTCCTTTTCGACTGGCACATCTGTGATGACATCGGCTTTGCCTGAACTTAGATCACTTGAACGCGCATTACCATCTTCTTGATATGTAACATTTACATGGTCTAATTTTGGTTTACCTTGCCAATAATCCTTAAATTGATCTAGTTTAATATTTTGAGATTGTTTGTAATCTTTAATTTGGTATGGTCCCGTACCAACAGGCGCTTTCGTTACATCACTATCCGCTTTTGTATCGTAAATAGCCGAAAATGGACTAGCCAATTCAGATACTAATTCAGGATAAGCCTCTTTGGTAGTGATACTTACATTTTGGCCATCTACTTTAATTTCTTTAATTGGTAATGAGCCTTTAACGAGATCACTTTTTTTTATACTTTCCTCAAGACTCGCCTTTACAGCTTGGCCCGTTACTTTTTTACCATTTTGAAATTTAATGTCATCTTTTAATTTCAAATCTAATTGCGTTGGTGATTTCTGGTTATACGTATCTACTAAAAGTTTTTGTACTTTACCATTCGCACCTGCTTTAAATAGTGATTCTGCTGAGCCTATCTTAACAGGTACATCTGTTTCGTAAGGTGCTATAGAAGTTGTCTTTAGTGGCAATTCGACATTCAATGTTTTACCTTTTGATTCATTACCTGATCCACTGCAACCTGCCAACACAATCGCTGTTGTTGCTAATAGTGCGACCATTTTTTTCATTCATATTCCTTCTTTCTAATAAATTATTAATCACTTAGAAAATATACTTATGACTTTATCTTGCATAACATTCATTATTAATAACCTATGATTATATTTCTTGCGCTTTCATTTGATTACCCGCAAATAGCATTATCCACGTTGCGATAATAAACGGCAGTGTAAAGACAGGGAGTCCATAGGGTGTTAATAATGTCGTCATACCTGCATGGATGACCACAGTCAGCAATATACCTAAAACGATACTAATTGGTCGTTGTATTCTAGTTCGAAACGCTATGCCTAGCGCTAACACAGTGAGTATCACATTATAGCCGAATAAACCTTCATTAATTTGATCATGATTTGCACCTAATACAATCACTGCTAAAAATCCTATTAAATTGGCTACTATCGCATAAACACCCGCTTTTCTAGATGCTATAAAAATGCCGATTAATATTAACGTGCCCGCTAACACACTTTTCAATAAAAATATTTCACTAAATCCGGATAAAAAAGCATTGATAAATTGAATATGATGACCCGAAAATTGAATTTCCTGTATCGCATTGGGAAGAATATTTACATCAGCATTTACGAATTTAAATTGAAATGACATAAGTAAAATGAGCCAACTTACGAACACATAAGGCATCGTTAACATAGGTACACCAAAAGGTTTAAAGAACTCTCTAAATGCAGAACCGATTGGCATCGTAATGATGATTGCAACTAAAATAATAATTAAACTGTACCATTTTGGCACTAAAAATAATGTCAATGCAATTGCTGTTAATACTGGATTAAAACCTGATAATCCTGTATTGATTTCTTCTTCTGAATAATTAGTCCTTTTTGCTAGTAACAATGCAATGACGCTCGCTATGAGTGCCATCACACCCACCTTCCAGCTACCTATAAATAGCCCTAGCAAAATCAACAATCCCGTCCATGCATTATTTAGCAGTAGTACTTGTGAGATATTCTTCAATACAATTCGAATCGCATCCACATTGTCACCTGATTTCTATATATTCTGACTTAAACAATAATATATGAGAAATACAAAAAATTAAAGCAATATATATCATGATTTTATTTAAATATTTTTGAATTTTGTAAAATGTAATGGGTTATTCTTGTAGTTCTAAATTAATCGTCTTATTATTAAGGTGCACATATAATTTTTTATGTACACAATTCAATTTGTCGAAAGGTAGTGAGATTGTGCATTTTACACAACGTGAACAAGATAAACTGATGTTGGTCATCGCAGCAGATTTAGCTCGCAGACGTCAACAACGAGGTTTGAAATTAAATTATCCGGAAGCTGTAGCTATTATCAGTTTCGAGTTACTCGAAGGCGCTAGAGACGGAAAAACAGTTGCCGAACTCATGAGCTATGGTAAACAAATATTAAATGAAGATGACGTGATGGAAGGCGTTGCAGATATGTTAACTGAAATGGAAATCGAAGCAACGTTCCCAGATGGTACGAAACTCATTACTGTCCATCACCCAATCGTTTAGAGGAGGATTAAAATTATGAAACCTGGTGAAATTATAGTCAAACGTACAGAAATCGAAGTGAATCAAGGGCATAATGCAACAATCCTTAATGTTAAAAATACAGGCGATCGCCCTATCCAAGTTGGTTCACACTATCACTTTTTCGAAGCTAACCCAGCGTTACAATTCGATCATGAAAAAGCCTATGGCAAACGTCTAGATATACCAGCAGGCGCGGCTGTTCGTTTTGAACCTGGTGATGAAAAAGAAGTACAACTCGTAGAATACAGTGGTAAACGTAAAATCTACGGTTTTCATGGTGACGTAAATGGTTCCATCGATGAGTCACGTGTTTATAAACCGGAAGATGATGGTACTGCAACAGAAGTCATTGCAGAACAAGACAAAACGAGTAAAAATGCTAACAAAGGAAGAGGGTAAAAAGTATGAGCTTTAAAATGACGCAATCCCAATATACAAGTCTGTATGGACCCACTGTTGGTGATTCTGTAAGATTAGGCGATACAAACTTATTTGCTCGCGTAGAACGTGATTACGCTACATATGGAGATGAAGCTGCATTCGGCGGTGGTAAGTCTATCCGTGATGGTATGGCACAAAATCCAAATGTCACACGTGATGACAAGCAAGTTGCTGATTTAGTCATCACAAATGCGATGATTATTGATTACGATAAGATTGTCAAAGCCGACATCGGCGTTAAAAATGGCTATATCATGAAAATTGGTAAAGCTGGCAATCCAGATATTATGGATAACGTAGATATTATTATTGGTGCTACAACAGACATTATTTCTGCTGAAGGTAAAATCGTAACTGCGGGTGGCATAGATACACATGTCCATTTCATTAACCCTGAACAATCGCAAGTTGCATTAGAAAGTGGTATCACAACACATATCGGTGGCGGTACAGGCGCGTCTGAGGGTACGAAGGCGACAACTGTCACACCTGGACCATGGCACTTACATCGTATGTTACTCGCAGCAGAGTCATTACCGTTGAATATTGGCTTTACTGGTAAAGGGCAAGCTGTAAACCACACAGCTTTAGTCGAACAAATTCACGCTGGTGCAATCGGCTTAAAAGTACATGAAGACTGGGGTGCAACGCCTTCAGCACTTGATCATGCTTTACAAGTCGCAGATGACTATGACGTACAAATCGCGTTGCACGCAGATACGTTAAATGAAGCTGGTTTCATGGAAGAAACAATGGCTGCAGTAAAAGATCGCGTATTGCATATGTATCATACAGAAGGTGCTGGGGGTGGTCATGCGCCCGATTTAATTAAATCTGCTGCGTATGCTAACATTTTACCTTCTTCAACAAATCCGACGTTACCTTATACTGTAAATACAATCGATGAACATTTAGATATGGTTATGATTACCCACCATTTAAATGCATCTATCCCTGAAGATATTGCGTTTGCGGATTCACGTATTCGTAAAGAAACCATTGCAGCTGAAGATGTACTTCAAGATATGGGCGTATTTAGTATGGTAAGTTCTGATTCACAAGCAATGGGACGTGTCGGAGAAGTAATTACCCGTACTTGGCAAGTTGCTCACCGTATGAAAGAACAACGTGGATTATTAGATGGCGACAGTGAATACAATGACAATAATCGTATTAAACGCTATATAGCTAAATATACGATTAACCCAGCCATTACACATGGTATCTCTGACTATGTAGGTTCAATTGATGAAGGTAAATTAGCCGACATCATTCTTTGGGAACCAGCATTCTTTGGCGTTAAACCTGATGTCATCGTTAAAGGCGGTTTAATCAATGCTGCAATCAACGGTGATGCGAATGGCTCTATCCCTACTTCAGAACCTTTAAAATATCGTAAAATGTATGGTCAATTAGGTGGAAATCTCCAAAGTACATCGATGACTTTTGTTTCTACAACTGCTTATGAAAACGATATTGGTAAACTTTTAGGCTTAAAACGCAAATTAAGACCTGTGCACAATATCCGTAAATTAAGTAAAAAAGATATGAAAAACAATAATGCAACACCAGATTTAGACGTTGACCCACAAACATATGAAGTTTTTGTTGATGGAGAGAAAATTACAAGCGAACCTGCTACAGAATTACCATTAACACAACGCTATTTCTTATTCTAGGAGGTAAATCATGATTATCGAAGAAATTGTAGGTAATATCGCTAATCTTTCAGATAGTGAAAAAGGTAAACATATGGAAAAGGTATACCTAGAAAATTCAGATTTAGTAAAAAGAATTCAACGCGTTACAACAGATCATGGTAATGAAATAGGTATCCGTTTAAAACAGCCTATTGATTTACAATACGGCGATATATTATATAAAGATGATAAAAATATGATTGTTGTTGATGTAAATTCTGAAGATTTACTGGTAATCAAACCACGTACATTACAAGAAATGGGAGATATCGCTCATCAACTTGGTAACAGACATTTACCAGCACAATTCACAGAAACTGAAATGCTCGTTCAATATGACTACTTAGTGGAATCTTTATTAAAAGACCTAGGTATTCCTTATGAACATGAAGACCGCAAAGTTAACAAAGCATTCAGACACATAGGACATTCACATGATTGATCATGCACACCTACGCCTGTTTCAATTTTGCGATTCGCAATTCCCAACAGGCGCATTCAGTCATTCATTTGGACTTGAGACATATATCCAGCGTGATACTGTCCATGACGAAGAAAGTTTCCAACAATGGCTTGTGTTATTTTTAAATGAGCAATTAACATATGCAGATGGTTTAACAATGCGTTTAGTGTATGATGCCCTAAATGAAAATGATACAAAAGCAATATTGAAATTAGATCGTATTCTTTTTGTTCAAAACTTACCAAAAGAAACGAGACAAGGTTCAAAACAAATGGGAAATCGCATGGTTAAACTTGCGTCTGAATTATATGATAGCGATTGGATTAATTGGTATCATGCCCAAATGAAAGATAAAAAAGCATCCTTGCATCCTGCAATTTGCTTTACAATGCTTGGTCACCATCTCGGTGTCGATATCGAAACCATCATTGACTATTATCTATATCAAAATGTGTCCAGTCTCACTCAAAATGCCGTTCGTGCAATTCCATTAGGACAAACTGCCGGACAGCGTATTGTTCATAAGATGATTCCAATCATGAAAGAAACAAGAGACCATATCATGACAATTCCTGCGTCACAGCTCGGTATTACAGCACCAGGTTTGGAAATCAATCAAATGGAACATGAAAACGTAAATGTAAGAATTTTTATATCTTAGGAGGACAAGCTTTATGACAGATACAATTAAAATAGGTGTCGGCGGCCCTGTTGGTGCAGGGAAAACGCAACTTATCGAAAAAATTGTCAAACGCTTAGCGAAAGACATGAGTATCGGTGTAATTACAAATGATATCTATACTAAAGAGGATGAGAAAATATTAGTGAATTCAGGTGTCTTACCCGAAGATAGAATCATCGGTGTAGAGACAGGTGGTTGCCCTCATACAGCAATTCGTGAAGATGCGTCAATGAACTTTGCAGCGATTGATGAATTAAAAGAGCGCAATGATGATATTGAACTTATCTTTATAGAATCAGGTGGCGATAACTTAGCTGCTACATTCAGTCCTGAACTTGTCGACTTTTCAATCTATATTATCGATGTTGCCCAAGGGGAAAAAATCCCACGTAAAGGTGGCCAGGGTATGATTAAGTCCGACTTTTTCGTCATTAACAAAACAGATTTAGCACCTTACGTTGGCGCATCATTAGATCGTATGGCAGAAGACACGAAAGTCTTCCGTGGGAAACGACCATTTACTTTTACAAATCTTAAAACAGACGAAGGCTTGGATGAAGTCATACAATGGATTGAACAAGATGTATTTCTTAAAGGATTAGCCTAAATGTCTAACAACAAACAAGCTTGGACAGGACAATTAGATTTATCCGTTTTTAACAATGGTAAAAAATCTGTTGCTAGAGATGTCTTTTTTGAAAAAGCCTTAAAAGTCATGCGTCCAGTCTATCTAAATCAATCTGATATCCCCACCTTCTATATCGTCAACGTAGGTGGCGGATACTTAGATGGTGACCGCTATACGATGAATTTTAATATTGATTCTGATGCTAAAGTTATATTAACTTCACAAGGTGCCACAAAAATTTATAAAACATTGAATGATCATGTCGAGCAATACCAAACCTTTAATATAAAAAATAATGGTTATGCTGAATATGTTGGTGATCCCATTATAGCCTTTGAAAACGCTAAATTTTATCAACACAATGTATTCAATTTGGAATCAACTGCTTCCCTATTCTATACAGATATTCTTACGCCAGGCTATTCCAAATCAGACAAACGCTTTAGTTATACGTATATGCACTTACTAAACGAAATATATGTAGATGATGCATTGGTAACGTTTGATAATATGTTACTCGATCCACAGAAACAAAATGTAGATGGTCTAGGTTATATGGAAGATTATACGCACCTTGGTTCTTGTTATTTCATCCACCCTAGCGTAAATCAAAAATTTATTGAACAAGTTTATGAGGAAATTAAACACTTCCAACATAAATATGACTGTCGTTTTGGTATCACACATTTACCAACTCACGGTTTCAGCCTTCGTATCTTATCTAATAAAACACAAGTGATTGAAAGTATCATAACTGCAGTTCAATGTTATGTCGTCAAACAAATCTTTGACCGTGATGTAGATTTTTTAAGAAAGTATTAGTTTTAAAAAAAAGGGCTGGAATCATTTCCAGTCCTTTTTATTATGAATATGCGTTCAGTTATATTATTAACGTTCAAAGTCTATTTCTTAAATCAGGTTAAGTAGCCAAACTAAGCTTGCTACAAATAATACAATGGTAATGAGATAGATGGTTAACTTTTGTCCTTTAGTTAATGCTTTTTCTTCTTTTGTAAACAAACTAAACATGGTACCATCTTTGCCCATTAATAATGTAATAGAATAAATAAGAAAGACAATAGAAATAATGAATAATATTAAGGCAACCAATACCATATATGTCCCCCTTTTCCAGTTGTAAATTTTTCTAGTAAGCTAAATATCATACTATCTTACATTATGGATTTTATAAAGAATTAACTATTTTTAAGCCTCGTAAAACAAATTGTTAACTCTGTTCATACATAATTGATACAATAGTACAGGCTTATAAAAAATAAAGGAGTGATTTTTGTGACAGATGAATATATCTATAAAAATACGGTACAGCCATCTTGGATAGACAATAATAATCATATGCATGATGCGCAATATTATTCCATTTTCAGTGATGCTGTTGTAGGCTTTTTTGAATCTATCGATTTCTCTACAGATTATCGTCATAGTCAAGATGTGACAATGTTCAGCATAGAAGCGCATATTTCATTTTTAAAAGAACTTTTACTCGATGAATCCTTCTATATTAAAGTACATATTTACGATTACGATGCCAAAAGAGTACATTTATTCTTAACAATGTATAATAGCAACGATGAACGCAATGCAACATATGAAGCCATTATGATGGGTGTTGGCAATGAAACAAGACGAAGCATGGACTTTCCTAAACCCATCCAAGAAAAAATCAAACACTATTTTGATCAACAAAACACTTTCGACGTACCTAAACAACTCGGACATGTCATCGGCATTCCAAAGAAATAGCTACGCTTAGTTACGACAACTAAATCATGCAAATATCATTCGACGCTATTAGTAAAGCTCAATACACTTTATAATCAGATAAGTGTATTGAGCTTTACGCTTTTTTTGACATTCTCATTGTGCGTTGCTAGAATTAAATAGAATGACCATTCTACTTTGAAAGTGTGAGATATATGTCACAAAAGAAACAAGATATCTTGAGTGTAGCAGAACGCCTATTTTATGAATATGGTTTTAAAGGTGTAGGTTTGAAGCAAATTATACAAGAAGCTAATGTCGCAACGATGACGCTATATAATCATTTTGAATCTAAAGATAACTTAGTGGCTCAAGTACTGAAACAGCGTGAAACACGTTATTGGCACTATCTAGACAGTCACGTTGAACAACATCCTGAAAAACCTTTTATATCAGCAGTCACGGCGCATTGTCAGTGGTTAAATGATTATTCGTATAAAGGTGATATGTTTATGCGTGCTATTGAGGATTATGCAGACACGGATAATGAGATTGAAAGTACAGCAAGAGGTCACAAAGAAAGACTGTTACATTATTTAGAAAAACTTGCTGATGATGCTGGTATTGAAAATGGTTATGATTTAGCCGTTCAATATACTTTGCTTTTAGAAGGTACAACTTCTATGACTGCTTTATTAGGTTCTAAAGATGCGACTTCGCATGCTATCACAATGGCCAAGTTATTATTAAATGAAGCACATAATCAATAATTCCAAACGAGTTTGAAGTATTTTAATACAAAATGCACTTACTCGTTATCTTTAGCGCAAAAGTAGAATGAACATTCTATATATTTTTTGGTTCTAAGTAGAATGAACATTCTATCTATAAAAGGAGGTTCCTATTAATGAAATTTTCAAAACTTGTATTCCCTGGTATTGCTATGATCGCAACGACCTATGGATTAGGCCGTTTTAGTTTTGGTCTCTTTTTACCAGACATTACTAATGATTTATCTTTATCTGCATCTCAAGCTGGTCTAATTTCGTCTTTATTTTATTTAGCGTATTGTTTTACAATCGTTTATTCAACTTTACAGACAGATACGATTGGTCCAAAACGTATGATTATACTTGCTGGCATCTCTGTAGTCATTGGTTTGATTACTATTGGCGTATCAAGCAATGCAATCATTCTATCTATCGGTGTTATTTTTACAGGTGCAAGCACCGGTCTCGTTTCTCCTCCGTATGGCTATACCATTTCGTTGTGGATTAATCTTCAAGATCAAGGTAAAGCAAATACTTGGATTAATTCAGGAACGAGTATGGGTTTAATGTTTACTGGTATAACAGCAATGCTTGTATTTTTAGATTGGCGTCATACTTATTTAATATATGCTTTAATTGCATTGGTTGTTTTATTTTGGAACTATATCGTCATACCGAAGCTTCAAAAAGATATTAAAATTCATACAGGTAGTCTTAATATTAGAGATATTTCTGCGAGCACACGTATCGTCACTGCCTCTACACTGCTCGGTATATCTACAGCACCATTTTGGACTTTCTCAAAATCCTTTGTCCAATTAACAGGCAATTATTCAGATATAGCACTCTCTATTTTTTGGATTTTAATTGGCATATTTGGTGTAGTTGGTGGTATTTCTGGTTCAATTATCGATAAAAAAGAGATTCATTTCGCGTTTAATTTTGGCGTTATTGCATTAGCATGCGCTAGTGTATTATTAGCATTCACGCCAAGCATTTGGTTACTGCCATTTGTTGCGTCATCACTATTCGGCCTGAGTTATATTTTCTTAACCGGTGTTTTACTGGTTTGGGGAATCAAACTGTTTGTCAAAAATGCTTCTCTTGGCATAGGCATACCTTTTTTACTTCTAGCGGTTGGACAAGTCATAGGTTCATCTATCGCTGGTATTGTAATTGATATACTTAATTATCAATATAGCTTTATCATTTTTGGCATTATCGGACTGATTCCATTACTCATTTATCCTAAAGTAGAGGTTACAGAAAACAAAATACCGAAAGGTCGTTATAGTAAATTACAAAAAACTAACTCAGATATACTTAACGATACTTACGCACAACATCAAACTTCAAACTCAAATAATGATGAATATAACCATATATAAAAAGGGAATAAGCCTGAAATCAATAATTCTAAATTGATTTCAGCTTATTCCCAACTTATGCCTATATGCATATCATTTCTTTTTGAAATTTATACTATTTATCTAATGCGTTTAATGATTGTTCTAGATCCTCGACTAAATCTTTTGTATCTTCAATACCTACTGATAAACGTACTAATCCGTCGGCGATGCCTTCTTTTTCACGAATATCTTTAGGAATTGAAGCATGTGTCATTAATGCAGGTACTGAAATTAAACTTTCAACAGCACCTAAACTCTCAGCTAAAGTGAAATAATGTGATTCACTGATTACTTTTTTAGCACTTTCTATGTCAGCGACTTCAAATGCGACAACACCTGTATGGCCCTCGGATTGTGCTTCATGAATATCATGATTTAAATGATCTGAGATACTTGGATGGAATACCTGTTTCACTGCTGAATGTTGTTGTAACATATCAATGATAGCAAGCGTATTACGTTGGACCTGTTCCATGCGTAATCCAAGCGTTTTTATGCCACGAATCAATAAATAACTATCTTGAGGTCCAAGCACGCCACCAGTTGAGTTCTGAATAAATCCTAAACGTTCAGCTAATTCAGCGTCACTTGTTGCTACTAATCCAGCGACAACATCGCTATGACCACCAATATATTTTGTTGCTGAATGTAAGACAATATCAATACCCAATGTTAATGGATTTTGGAAATATGGTGTCATAAATGTATTATCGACAACCGAAATTAAATGATGCTTTTTAGCAATTTCTGCTGATTTTTTAATATCAGTGACACGTAATAAAGGATTAGACGGCGTTTCAATGTATAACATTTTCGTTTCAGGTTTAATATATTGTTCAACAACTTCTATATTTGTCGTATCGATAAACTCAGCATCAATACCAAATCTATTAAACACTTTTGTTAAAGCTCTATAAGTACCACCATACACATCTGAATTGATGAGTAAATGGTCACCTTTATCTAATAACATAATAACTGCTGAAATAGCTGCCATACCTGAACCAAATGCAAAACCACTTTCACCTTGCTCTAAATCTGCAATCAACCCCTCTAAAGCACTACGTGTTGGATTTGCCGAACGTGAATATTCATATCCCTGTCTCATATCGCCAATACCATCTTGCATATACGTACTTGTTTGATAGATTGGCGTTGTAACTGCACCTGTATACGGATCTGTTGTTTGTCCACCATGAATTAATTGTGTTTTTTTATTCATTTGATTGTCTCCTTATAATTTAAAATTTGTTTTGACATATATCGATCACTGCCATCTGGAAAAATGGTTACAATGACACCTTTATTAATATGTTTTTTAATTTCTAGAGCGCCTTGCAATGCTGCTCCAGAAGAACTACCTACTAAAAGACCTTCTTGTCTTGCTAATAATTTAACATTTTGAAAAGCGGCGTCATCACTCACTTTTATAATATCTGACACCAATGCTCTAGGTAGAAACGATGGCCATTTTTCTGAACCGATTCCTTCAATATCATGACTATGCGCATTACCGCCACTTAAAATAGAGCCTTCTGGTTCTACGATGACACTTTCGGTACGATATGATGCTGCTAAATGTTCAGCAACACCAGCAAAAGTCCCTCCTGAACCAACACCACCTACAAAATAATCAATATCTTTAAGCTTATCTGTTATTTCTTTTCCTATTGTAGATTTATAGGTCTCAGGATTGCGATAAGATTCGAATTGATTTAAATAATACGCACCAGTTTGCAGTTCATAATCACGTGCGGCCTTTTGTGCACCTGCCATGCCTAAAGTTTGATCTGTTCTGATGACTTCAGCACCTAACGCTTTTATAATTGATATCTTTTCTTCAGAAAAACCTTCAGGTGCAAAAATCACAGCACTGACGCCATAATGGTTAGCAGCAATTGCAACGCCAATCCCTGTATTTCCTGCAGACGCCTCTACAACGACATCACCTTTTTGGATTATATTCTCTCTTATTGCTGTTTCGATTAAATGTTTTCCCAATCGATCTTTCACACTACCACCAGGATTATACTGTTCTAACTTGGCATAAATTTGTACATCTTTATTACTAAATGACTCCAACAATACTAATGGCGTATTTCCAATTAAATCAAAAGCAATCATTATTTCCCTCCATAATGCCTTTCTCTCCACAATACCTTACTATACCGATAAGAATTATAAATCCTTTTGTTCTTATTTGCAATCATTTCATTTTCAAGATAATAAAGTATAATAATATAATTCCTACTTTTTTAGTAAGCATACTTGAAATAGCCAATTAGCTCTTGTATAGTTTTAATTATCAGAAAATTTAGAAATTATATGGAGGTTTTATCATATGACTCAAACCCCTTGGCATTTAGATACTTTAGCTATTCATGGCGGGCAAGTAGTAGATGATTTTTCAAAAGCACGTGCTGTACCAATTTATCAGACATCTAGTTATGTCTTTGATAATACTGAACATGCGAGAAAGTTATTTGCTTTAGAGGAAGATGGCAATATTTATACAAGAATTATGAACCCTACACAAAATGTTTTTGAAGAACGGATTGCAGCATTAGAAGGTGGTGTAGGTGCTTTAGCTACATCTTCTGGACAAGCAGCCATACATTTAGCACTTTTAAATATTGTAGAAAGTGGCGATGAAATTGTTGCTTCGTCAAATTTATATGGAGGTACCTATAACCTTTTAAATATCACCTTTAAAAAACTAGGTATTAAAGTCCATTTTGTAGATCCTAGTCATCCAGATAATTTCAAAAATGCAATAACAGATAAAACAAAAGCAGTATATGCTGAAACCATTGGGAACCCACGCATTGATGTGTTAGATATTGAAGCTGTAGCCGATATCGCACACAATCATAACATTCCTTTAATTGTTGATAACACATTCCCAACACCTTACTTATTGCGTCCTTTTGAATTTGGAGCAGATATCATAGTACATTCAGCCACTAAATTCATTGGTGGCCATGGTACTTCCATTGGTGGCGTAATCGTAGATAGTGGAAAATTCAATTGGGATAATGGAAAATTCCCAGGTTTAGTAGAACCCGATGAAAGTTATCATGGTATTTCTTATACTAAAGATGTTGGCGAAGCTGCCTATATTACTAAAGCACGTGTACAGTTGTTACGTGATTTAGGTTCTGCAGTATCACCCTTTAATGTCCATGAATTCTTAATAGGTTTAGAAACACTACACTTACGCTTAGAACGACACTCTGAAAATGCTTTACGTGTCGCACAATATTTAGAACAACATCCAAAAGTAACTTGGGTCAACTATCCAGGTTTAGAAAATAACGCTTATCATCAACTCGCTCAAAAATATTTACCTGATGGCCAAGGTGCTATATTGACCTTTGGCATAGATGGTGCGGTAGACGATATCGCCAAATTTGTTGACGGTTTAAATCTATTTTCCCACTTAGCGAATGTAGGTGATTCAAAATCATTAATCATTCATCCAGCTAGTACTACACATTTACAATTATCACCAGAAGATCAAAAAGCTTCCGGCGTAGTACCAGAACTAGTTAGATTGTCTGTAGGTACCGAAAACATTAATGATATTATTGCTGATCTCGATAACGGTTTTAAAGAATCACTTGGAAATTAATGTTAAAAATTTCCTTAGTGATTCTTATGCAAAAGATTTTCTTTTGTATTCCTTAATTTCACTTGGAAATTAATGTTAGAAATTTCCTTAGTGATTCTTATGCAATATTACTACGTTTATGATGTAACGCTAAAGTGTGACATCACACATACTCATAAAAAAGGCAGGGCCATATCACTATGGCCCTGCCTTTTTTACACGTCTCAGAATACTTACCTCACACAAACCGAAGCCTAACCTCAGTGTAATTTCCTACAACCTTCTATTCATCGCTATATTTAAGTATATTGTAGCCATTACCGGATTGATAAACAAGATAAGCATTTATTTTAAATATAAAAAACACGCATTCAAAAGAAAATATCTAATGAATGCGTGTTTGAATGTTTTAATCGCTATTGTTGTGCTGTATGAATCGTTTGTCTAATATATTCATATGCTTCTTTAAGTTGGCGTTCTTCTTCTTTGTCTAATGTTATCGCAAATCTTTGAACAATACCCTTTTTATCTATTAATGTTGGTAAACTAAATGCACCATCTTCTAAGCCATATTCTGCACTCAGGGAAGTCAATGGTGTAATTGTTCTCTGATCCAATGCAATGGACTGTATCAAAAATGATGTCACTTTTGATATCGCTGCGTTGGTCCACCCTTTTTGATAAAAAACATCCATCGACACTTCGTTGATAATGGACGAGATGTGTGACTTATCAATTGCTGGACGATCACTTAATGCCTCAAATTCCGATAGTTCCATACCATGAATATGCACTTTACTCCATACGGGGATTGCATGTTGACCATGTTCCCCAATGACAAAAGCTTCCACATTATTTGGATCAATTTGATAATGATCGGCTATAATTGTTTTAAATCTTGATGTCTCTAGAGCCGTACCCGTACCAATAATTTTATGGGCTGGGTAATCTATTTGATTTGCAAAGTAAACCATAGAATCTACAGGATTAGATATCAGAATCACAACCGCCTCTTGCGTCACTTCAGCTATTTGGGACATTATGCCCTTAATGATGTCGTGATTTCCTTGCGCTAATAATGTACGGTCACCATTATTTTTATCGGTTGCTTCACTCGCAGCTATGACGATAAAGTCTGCATCCGTTAAGTCTTGATAGACACCGCTACGAATCTTGATATGTGCAGTATTTATCAGTCCTTGCGAGTGAATATGGTCAAGTGCTTCACCACTTGCCACGTCCGCTCTATCATCAATTAAAATAATCTCTGAAAACAAATTCAGTTGCTGTACATCTGTAAGTACTTGCGTACCCACTTTTCCTAAACCAATAATACCTAGCTTAGACATAATCGAATCACCTTCCTCTTCAATCTATATATTACATGATTATTTATTTTTCATACGGAATAACATCTTGTCCATATTTATCAGTTATAAATTTCTTCATCTCTTTAGATTGTAAAACTTTCATAAGTTCTTTGAATTTTTTATCGTTTTTATGTCCTTCTTGTACGGCAACAATATTCGCAAATGGTGATGATTTTCCTTCTATAGCAATTGCATCTTTATGTGGTGTTAGACCATTATCAATCGCATAATTAGAATTCATTATCACTGCTGCGCCTTCTTTACTATTATAAGTTTTAGGTAAGAATTCCGCACCTTGCTTGTTATTAAATTTCAAATCTTTTTTATTTTCTACAATGTCATCAAACTTAGCATCTTCAATACTGACACCTTTTTTAATTTTGATTAAGCCTTTATCAACAAAGAATGACAAGAAACGACCTTCTTCAGCAGGATTGTTTGATACATAAATGGTAGAACCTTTAGGGATATCTTTAATGTCTTTATATTTTTTACTATAAACGCCCATCGGTGTCGTGAACACTTTCCCGGCTTCTTCTATTTTATAATTATGGTCTTTCTTTTCTGCTTTAAGATACGGTGTATGTTGAAATGCATTCGCATCAACATCTCCTTTATCTAATAATTTATTAGGAACCTTATAATCATTAACTGTTTTTATTTTTAAATCATAGCCTTTCTTTTTCATTTCTTCTTTTGCATGTTCAAGTACGACGCCATGGGGGGCTGGCGAAGCAGCAATCGTAATTTCCTTATCCTCTTTTTCACCATTCGATTTACCACATGCTGCTAGTATAATCGTTAACACAAACAATGAACCTAAAATAAACCATTTTCTCATAATACTTTCACTCCTTAAAAATTTGTTTCAACGTACTTATATGTATAAAAAAACTTTCTCTTAATAAATCAAGAGAAAGTTTGCACTTTCTCTCATCTCCAAAAGTTAAATAACTTTTTGTGACTTAGCACCATTTCGAAAAATCGACGGTTGCTGGGTTTCATCGGGCACATCCCTCCACCACTCTTGATAAGAGTCAATCATATGTATGTTTAGTGGTTTAATCCTAGCATTATGCTCAAGATTAGTCAATGAGTTTTTAGAAAATTCTAAACACTAACACGATAAAATATACCTGTCCTTCACAAAGAAGACAGGTATATCACTAAGAATTATGTAAATTACATGATAATCATGAAAATATACGCTAATAAATTATTCAAAGCATGTAACGCAAGGGCTACAGCTAAACTACGCTGCGATTTCATATATACATATACAATACCAACTGCTATGGCAAGATACATCACAATTTCTAATGGAGATTTAGCTTCTGTTACATGTAAAGATGCAAACACAATAATTGAAATAACAGACATAACATAGAAATTTAATTTCTTTCCTAATTCGCCAATAATTAAATGTCTAAATAAAAATTCTTCTGTCATTGGTGCAATAATTACAATTGAGAAAAAAGCTAATATGGTTGATACAGGCGTAGCAAACATTTCCTCCACCATTTTGTCATTTTGTGTTTCTTCAAATTTCCAATGTTCTGGTGCGAATGCATTTACTAAATATGGATAAATTTCTTTAAACACTATAATAACGATAAATGTAATGACAATGAGTTTCCAGTGTTGCTTAATATTTTGTAGCCCCTGTTTCCACGATTGTCTAAATGAATGTCTATGGAATAAAATCCATAACGCGAATATAATTATAAAGGCAATCATTTCCATTAATATGCCTGGCGTACCTGAAAAGTTAGCATTAAAGTTAGCGTTATTTTTCCCTTGCGTTTCATTGATTCCGATCATGATTGTTAAGATGACTATAGATAAACAAAAATTACCTATCAAATAAATAAACGGTAGTAGAAAATCTCTCCCTTGTATATCTTTCCACTGATACTTATGATCATTTTTAAACGACATTGGAACCCCTCCATGTTTGTAATTAGTGAACACTTATTACATTGCACAACCTTTATTGATTTCAAACATATATTTAAAAATAAAATATATTGTCCCAACTACATCTATTGAATTATTTGAAAATTATTTTCATATGCGTATATGCCCCACAAATGTGGTATATATACATCAATTAACAAATCAACACACATAGCGTATAAGGAGTTGTATTCAATGCGTATATTAGTATTAGGTGCTGGCGGTATCGGAGGCTATTTTGGAGGCAGATTAGCCGAAAGCGGACAGAACGTGACATTCTTAGTAAGACCCAAACGCAAGTCATTTTTAGAAAGAAATGGATTAGCCATCCACAGTGAGCAGGGAGATTATCATTTCAATCCTCAACTCATTACAAAAGACGATCGCGTAGCGCCTTTCGATGTTATTTTACTTTCTTCTAAATCCTATCATTTAGAGCAAGCCATGACAGATTTGAAGCCATTTGTCGATGGTCATACTGCCATCATTCCATTATTAAACGGTGTCGCACATATTCCACAATTACAATCTATCTTTGGTAGAGACAAAGTTATGGGTGGCTATTGTGTGATAGAAACAACATTAGATAGTATGGGAGAAATCATACAAACAAGCCCTTTTGATAAACTCTTTTTTGGAGAACTAGATGGAAGTAAAAGTGAACGCGCACAAAAAATTGCACAAGCATTTTCTGAAACAAAGGCAGAATTCAAATTAAGCACTTCAATCGAGCAAGGCATGTGGCACAAATATTTAATGATTACTGTGTTATCCAGTATCACAACATTAATGCATGCGCCTATTGGTCCTATTCGAGACAGTGATGGTGGCATTAACTTCGTTCGCTCTTTATACAATGAAGTCACTTCGATAATGCGTGCACATCGAGCGCCACTCGCAGACGATATTGTATCACAATATATGACATCATTTGATCAGTTATCATACCATTTTAAGACTTCTATGCAACGTGACATGGAAAAAGGATTAAATATTGAAACAGATCACTTACAAGGTTATTTATTAAACTTAGCCGATACGTACCAAATTGACGCCCCATTACTTAAATGCGTCTACCAAAACCATAAAGTCTATAAAGAAATGCTTAAATAATATAAACAGATCACACATCTGAAATACAACAGCGCATGTCATCTTTATTATGAGATGACATGCGCTGTTTAAAGTTAAGTCGATAAATGCAATATTATTTTAGTTTTGACATATATTGATAAGCTGTTACGCCATATCGATATTTAAATACCTTATTTAAATGCGCTAAATCTACGAAAGCACATTCTGCTATAGCAAGATATACATCTTTACTCTTTTCTATGATATGCTTAGCAACTTCAGCTTTATAATTTATATAGTACTGATACGGTGTTATCCCTGTTTGTTGCTTAAAAAATCTTATAAATTGATACTTTGATAAATTTAATTCGCTACAGATGAAATCTAATTTAAACGAAGTTGAAACATTATTTTTAATAATGTCTTTTGCTAATTTTAATTTAACATTATCAACATTAAATTCATCATAATAAGTATCTATTTTCAAACCATCCACAAGGTTTTGAAAATGTTCATAACAAATTACATCATCTGATCCATTAAAAATAGAATTAGCTAATTGCAATATGTTTTGTGCTATTTTGTTATTATAAACAATCGGCTCTTTAAATTGAACCATATGTTTTTGATTTGTAGCTTCTAATAATTGTTCTGGTTTGATATAGAGCATGATATACTCCAAGCCTTGTACACCATTAGACATACCATCGTGGTTTTCTTCTGGATTAAAAAACATAACCCCATTTTGATAAGACTGTTTTCGTTCTCCTTTTAAATGATATCCTTGAATGCCTTTTAAGGTCACACCTATGCTATATTCTTGATGTGAATGCTTTTTATAGGTGAAATCATCCATTTTGACCTCTAAGGCCGTTATGCCAATTGCATTTTTAAAATTAAATTCATTCATCTAAACACTTCCTAAGCATCATACCCACACTATAATAGCTGCATATAATAAAAATAGTGCCATGGTTATATTAACAATCATTTCATGTTTCTGTATAAAAGTCTTAAGCAAAGTTCCAAAAAATATCCAAAAACTAAATGAAATTAGCGCAATGATTGAAGTCATAATAACATAAATTGAAATCATTAGCGTGGACGGCTGATTCACTAATACAAAGGTGGGAATGACAGTCATTGTAAATGTCACTACTTTGGGATTTAAAAATTGTAAAGCAAAGCCTGAATAAAATGTTCCAATATCATTTTCCACTTTATTTTCGCTATGCTTTCTGAAAAGCGTATAAATCAAATATAACATATAGATACTACCGATTAATTTCATAAATAATAAAAAGCTAGGCATCTTTTCTGATAAAAAAATGTTCACAACAGTAGATATGATGAGTAAAAAGACGAATGCCGTAATAGCACCATAGGTATATTGAATGCCACCTTTCAACCCTTTATTTCTAATCGTATTCAAAATATCTATATTAGTTGGACCTGGAGTCACTGTTATCAAAAAAGTATACATAATGAAAGGTAATAAATTCATTACTAAACGCACCTCACTAAACTAATTATGCATACCATTATATTGATGCTTCAGGTTACAGATATAGTACATTATTGCAATAAGCATATGCATTATGGTTACTTACACTTTAAATTCCAATTATCTTTGCCTTATCGTTGAACTGCATTGATTGCATCTATCAGTGCATGTCTAAACCCATTTTTTTCTAATGCAGCTACTGCCTTATTGGCTCAATTGCAGCAAGATGACATTGATTCAGTCATAGGTGAATAAACAGAACTTCAAGAAGGCATCTGCTATGAATATTGGTTTGACGAACCATTCGAACTAGTATTTTCAAAAAATCACCCTCTAGCTCAATCAGAAACAATCAATTTGAATGATTTGCAGCAACAACATTTTTATCTATTAGAACCTCCAGGCGATACATTTGATTTTAAAAAGAACCAAATTGACCCAAAACAAATGGATTTGTCCTATGTTAAAGATAGAGAGTCTATCATGAACTTTATTGCAACAAGTGATAGTGTGGCCATTTGCCCACAATCCTATATGAAAAAAGTTAACAGTGATATTTATCCACACATTCAATTACCTAACGCCTCGCGCACCATTGGTATCTATGCCAAAAAGCAATATCATATTGATAATTTTTTTAATATCCTTCAAATTTCTAAATAAAATATGCTGTAAACGCTTTAATTATAGGGTATAGCATTACATGAGCTTAAATAATTGGAGGAATTGATAATGTCATCTAAACATAATTTTGATAAAGCGACAGAACTCACAATACAATCCTCAGGTGTTTATTGTGGGCAAACATCTGAGTCTTACGCCAATATGGTTGGACCTTTTGGTGGTGTCATTGCTTCTACATTATTACGTGCTGTATTAGATCATGATGAAAGATTAGGAGTTCCTATTTCATTAACAATCAACTATGCTGCCCCAGTAGCGAATGGCGACTTTAAAATCGTTGCCACACCGAGCAGAACCAATCGCTCAACACAACATTGGTATATTGAACTTACACAAAATGAACAAATCATAATTACTGGTACTGCAGTTACAGCAAACAGACGTGATACATGGTCTTCTACAGAGTTATCCTTTCCAGACGTTCCAAATCCAGATCAAATTGAACCAACACCTTTAGATAGTGCACCGCCATGGGCACAAAATTATGAAATTAGAATGATTAAAGGCGCACCACTTGCAATAGCGACAACGGATTATCCTGATTCAATTACCTTACAATGGATACGAGATAACCCTAACAGAGACTTAGATTTTTTATCTCTAGCTGCAATTTGTGATGCTTTTTTCCCAAGAATTTATGTACGTCGCAAAGAACTCGTCCCATTAGGCACCATCTCACTGACAATTTATTTCCATGCCGACGCAGAAACACTCTTAGCCAACGGAAGCCGCTCAGTACTTGGACATACACGTGCACTTAAATTCTTTAATGGCAATTTCGATCAAACTGGTGAAATATGGAGTCAGGACCATAATTTATTAGCAACCACAAGTCAAATCGTATATTATAAATCATAATAATTAAGGGGTGAATGAATAGATGAAACCTATGTCAGACATCACTGTATCCACTTTATGTTTCATAGATGATGGGACAATACCGAATAATCCCACCTTACCTGTTTTGACTTATCACCATGTATTGGGTTCACATGAACATTTGGAAAAAACCATTACCTCTAATCAATGGGGCAATACTTGGACTGGTGGTGTATTTTCGTATCATCATTATCACAGTAACGCGCATGAAACACTTTTAGTGATCAGAGGAGAGGCCAATTTGCTTATAGGTGGGCGTAATGGTTCAACAATTAATGTCACAGCTGGCGATGTGCTGATATTACCGGCTGGTACTGGGCACAAATTATTAAATGCCAGTCATGACTTTACCGTAATGGGTGCATATCCTAACGGTCAGTCTTTCGATATTTGTACTGGAGATAAAAATAACAGAACGCAAGATATCATGAATATTGAAAATGTGCCATTACCTGAAACAGACCCACTATGGGGTGAACAAGGCCCATTACTATTGCATTGGCATTAAATGATGACAAAATAAGCGCCCAAAGCAACTATTACTGCATTGGGCGCTTAATCTATTTCATTTTGAAGTGATTGTGTTGTTATTTATTGCTCTTTTACTTCTTTAGCATCTGTTCTTTTTTGTAAAATAATGGCGAATGCAGCTACAACGATCACTAAAATAATGATACCGATTAATCCAAGGAACTTCGCAACATTACCAAAAACAATACCTACGACTAAGAAATCCGTATCTGAGAATGTTGTTGCCGCGCCTCCTAAGTCTCCTAAAAATGGTAAGAATAACAATGGTAAGAACGTGATTAAGATACCATTCAATGCGGATCCAGCTACAGCACCTTTAATACCACCTCTTGCATTACCAAAGACGCCTGCGGTAGCACCGAGGAAGAAGTGAGCGACAACGCCAGGAAGTATAACCACTCCTCCGAATAAGAATAAGACAAACATGCCAATGACGCCTACAATAAAGCTAACAAAAAATCCAATGAGTACAGCATTTTGTGCATATGGGAAGACAATCGGACAGTCTAATGCAGGTTTCGTATTGGGTACGAGTTTTTCTGAAATACCTTTAAATGCTGGCACAATTTCAGCTAAGATTAAACGTACCCCTGTCAAAATGATAAACACACCCGCAGCGAACGTGACACCTTGTATGAGAGAAAATACAATAAAGTTCTGACCGTTACTAATTTCACTATGTACATAGTGTGGCCCTGCAAACAGTGCAGCTACAAAATATAATAAGGTCATCGTTAACGAAATACTAATCGTACTTTCTCTTAAAAAACTTAACCCTTTTGGGAAATTAATTTCTTCTGTTGATTTTGATTTACCTTTAAATAGCTTTCCTACTTCACCTGCTGCCCAATAACTTATCGTACCAAAGTGTCCTAAAGCAACTTGGTTATTACCCGTTATTTTTTTCATTGTTGGATGCGCTAATGCAGGTAGTATCGCCATAATCAGCCCCAAAATAATCGCACCGATGACAACAGTTAGCGTTCCAGTAATATGACCGACTGATAATAATATAGCTAAAAAAGCAGCCATATAAAATGTATGATGACCCGTTAAAAATATATATTTCAAATTAGTAATACGCGCTATGATGATATTAACTATCATGCCAAACACCATAATTAATGCAGCTGTTGTTCCATACTGTTCCAATGCTATTGAAATAATTGCTTCATTGTTGGGCACGACACCTTGCACGCCAAACGCGTGTTGAAATATTTTCCCAAATGGTTCAAGTGATTGCGTTACTACATTCGCCCCAGCACTTAATACTAAAAATCCCAGTATCGTTTTGATCGTACCTGAAGTGATATCTGTTGCTGATTTTTTCTGCATAATCAATCCTATAAATGCGATTAAAGCAACTAGTATTGCAGGTTGGCTTAAAATATCAACGATAAAGTCTAAAATCGGTTTCATTTTATTACCTCCTTAGGCGTTATTTATAAAAGATTCAACTCACTTAATTTTTCACTTAATTTATTTTGAAGTTCTTCTTTATCTAAAATATTATCTAATACAATGACGTCGCCTAAATTTTTAGTATTTTCTTCTAAATCTCTCCCACAAATGAATAAGTCTGCCATATCAGGGCTTGCACTCATTACATCGCTGTGTTCTACTTTTATATCAGATGGTGCATTTAAATTTTTCAAAGCTTCCTGAGCATTCATTTCTACCATAAAGCTACTACCTAACCCGTGACCACATACAACTAAGATTTTCATTTTCATCATTCTCCTTTAAATATATTTAATATGTCCTTAACTTCTTGTGCTTTCAATAATTGATTGACCACTTCTTGATCCCCTAGCGTTGTTGCCAAATGCCTTAGGATCTCAAGATGTCCTTCATTGTCTACTGCACTAAGTACAAATATAAGTGACGCATAGTGACCTTCTTCTGAAAAATTAATGTGTTGATTTAATTTCAGTAAACTCAGTCCTATCTTGTTTACTTCATCATTGGGTCTCGCATGTGCAATTGCGATTTCTGGCGCAATAACAATGTACGGTCCTAATTTCTTTACACTGTCAATCATTGATGTAATATAACTTTGTTCAAAGTAATCTTGGTTTAATAATGGTTGCGCAGCTAAAGCAATGCCTTGTTCCCAATTATCAACCTGTTCCTTTATTTGAACTTTGTCAGCTGACAGAATTTCTAAACTCATTTAAAAGCACCTCCTTATTCCTGACTTACCTTACTAATAGCTTGCATTATTGCTTGTAAATCTCCAGAAAACATGGTTGCTCTATATGTCTCATCCATGATTAACTCGCTAAACTGACGTAACGCATTTAAATGTATTTGAGGATGTTCTGTTGCTAATATAATTATTATAAAAACAGGATCATACCCATCGTGCGAAAAATGAATACCTTCTTTATAATGTATAAGACTAAAGCCTACCGATTGTTTAACATGTTCATGTTGAGCGTGAATGAGTGCAATATGAGGACTAACCACCATATAAGGTCCAAACGTGTCTAACTGCTTGATAATATCTGTAGCATAAGCTGGTTCCACTACACCATCCTCGACAAGTAGTGCCACACTCTGCTTGATTGCTTCATCTCTATTTCGCGATGCTTGCTGTGTTTTAACTCTGGATTGTGGCAAGACTTGTTCTAACGTTGGACCTAATCCACGCAACTGAATTACATATTTTTCTCTAGATTGATTGATTATTCTATTTAACTGCTCCCGATCATGTTTATCTAAAAATGGAGAAACCTGAATAACTGGGACGACAGTTTCCTTAAAAGGCACCGTAGAGATAATGTAATCGACCCCTTCATGTTTCAATATCGTTTCATCCACTTCATATATTGAATAGGCATCCATAATTTCTAACTCTGGGTAAATGTGCCTTATTTTACTTTTTAATAATTGTGACGTTCCAATACCCGATCCACATAGTAATACGACTTTAATTTTATTTGTCTTAATCGTTGATATTCTTTCAATAGCAGATGCAAAATGTAATATCATATAGGTCAATTCGTCATTGTTAAATACAATTTGATAATTTTCCTCAATGATCCAAACATGCTTTTTAATTTCATCTATTAATTGAGGATATTGGCTTATAATTTCATCTTTCAATGGATTTTCGTGTGTCATATCAAATTTCAATCTATGAATTGCTGGTCTCAAATGTACAATTAAGCCATTGCGTAATTTAATATCTGTCACCAAATCAAGTCCTAGCGCGCCACTCATACGTTCAATCAATTGCTCCGTCAGAAGTTCTAACGTATCAATTTCTTCATTTAACTGATTCTTTTCTGAAGTTTTAGCTCCGAGTAAATGCAATGTTATGAATGCCGCTTCACTTTTTGGAAAATGAATCTGGAAATTGCCTTCAAGCCTTTCTTGAATTTGTAGCGCAATTTGAAACTGCTCTGTTTCCTTCAATTTCAAATATGCATCATCTGGAATTTTAAAAATAAAATCTTCATTTATTCGATGCATCGCGATGAGTATATGATAAATCAAACCGTCTATTGCACTTTGTACTAATTGATAATTTGTATTTCTCAGCACAGTTGTAACACTTGAACGAATGCGCTCTAATTCATGATTTGAAAATAAGTCATGCCCCATCTCATGCGTATACATTTTAAAATATTCACGCACCATTTCTGCGTAAGCTTTGCGATATGCATTTTCTGGGCCTTGAATGACAAATCCTTTATTTTTCTTATACTCAAGCCTTAAGTCATGCTGCTCTAACCAATTTTGAACGCTTTTCAAATCTTCCACAATCGTTCGTCTTGAAACAGATACGGTGGTCGCAAGCACTTGTGATGATGTCGGCGTATTGGCTTCAAGTAATTTTAACGTTATATATAACAAGCGCTCTTCTTTTGCATAATGTATTGTATACGTTGTCGATTTAGGTGCAAAGCGCTTTAACTGTTCTGGTGTTGTGGTTATTTTGACCCCCTCTTGCTTAGTCCTTTGAATATTTAAACCTAGGTTACTTGCCATATCTTCAATGTATTCAAGATCGTACTGTATCGTTCTTTCTGTAACATTAAAGTGCGTTGCTAAATGATGAATTTGCACAAAAGTTTCACATTCAAGTATGAACGTTAAAATATGATACTGTCGCTTACTTAACATATTAGCAACCTCCTCGCCTCTTTATTGTAAACGCTTTCTAAAGATAATAGATGTGTAATCTCTTTCGTCTTTAAATGCGAAAAGTTGCACATCAAATAAAAAATCATTATATTTTTAAATTATAAAGTTCAAAGTGCATATATGATATCGTTTTATAAAAAAAAGCCCGGACATAACTAAATGTCTCGGACTCACCTTATTTAGGCAATCATATATTCTATTGAAAATACATCGCTATCACTTTTTAAAATGCTATTCTTCAGACTGCCTAATCATCCTTGTCAGTATATATAACAAGGCAATCGTTTTATCATAATACTTTCGCTAAATTTTCTTTCAACATTAAACTTCACGAATCATATTTAAAAATCTTTGTAGTTCAGCGCTTTGTGGATGATTAAAGATTTGCTCTGGAGGCCCAGATTCTCCAATTACACCATCATGTATAAATACAATCTTGTTAGATACTTCTTTAGCAAATCGCATTTCATGCGTCACGATAATCATTGTCATACCTTCATTAGCTAGGTCCTTGATGACACGAAGCACATCATTAACGAGTTCTGGATCTAACGCAGACGTAGGTTCATCAAACAGCATTACTTTTGGATTCATGGCTAAAGCTCGAGCAATTGCTACACGTTGCTGTTGCCCTCCAGATAAAGCATTCGGTCTTTGATCTTTTACAGCAGTTAAATCTACTTTTTCCAATAAAGCTAATGCTTGTTGCTTTGCTTCATCTTTTTTCGTTTTTTTAACAGTAATGAGACCTTCCATTACATTTTCTAATGCCGTTTTATGTGGGAATAAGTTATAACTTTGAAATACCATGCCCGACTGTTTACGGACTTTTATCTGTGATTTCTTATCTGCATTGCTATAAGTCTCTCCATTAACATACACAGCACCTTCTGTAGGCAACTCTAAAGCATTAATCATTCTCAACAAAGTCGTCTTACCTGAACCTGATCGTCCAATAAATGTCACAACTTCTCCTTGATTAACGTTTAAATCAATCCCTTTGATAACTTCTTTATCATCAAATGATTTTTTTATATTTTTTAATTCAATCATGAGCGATACCCTCTTTCAAGATAAGATTCATAGAAGTTTTGTGCAATTGAAATGATAAAGCAAACCACCCAGTACATAAGTGCTACAAGTAGATAAATAGTTAAATACTCATATGTCGTCGAAGCGACTTCTTGTGCTTTTCTAAACATCTCAGCTACTAATATAAATCCTAAAAGTGATGTATCTTTAATTAAACTTAAAAATGTATTACCTAATGCTGGTACGGATACTCTAATCGCTTGTGGCAAGATAATACGTTGAATCGTTTGTCGATAATTCATACCGATTGAATAGGCCGCTTCTGTTTGACCCTTAGGTATAGACATAATACCTCCACGAATAATTTCAGAAGCATATGCCCCTACATTTAATGATAAACCAATAATTGCTGCGATAACTGGTGCTAACGTCCATTGATTTTCAGAGTTATTTGTCAATAATCTGCCGAGTTCAGGGATCCCGTAAAAGATAATGAATAATTGTACAATCATCGGTGTGCCTCGGATGATTGAAATATAAAAACGAGCAATCCCTCTTAAAATACGGCTTGTTGAAATGCGCATTAACGCAGTGAGTAACGCAATCACTAAACCTAACACAAAGGTTACTAATGTAATAGGTATAGAAAATTTCACTAATCCTTCAAGCATCGGTGCAAATGCTTGACCAGCTGCGTCTAATGCATGTTGCTGTTCAGTATTAAGATTTAGAAACATCTTCGCCGAACCATTTTTTACTTATTTTTGCTAATTCACCATTATCTTTTAATTTTTTCATTGCTTTATTTACTTTTTCAATTGTTGCATCGTCTTCTTTTTTACTAAATGTTAATGCAGATTGACTCTTCTCAGCATTACCTTCAATAATTTTCACATCTGCATTAGGTTTTTGTTTTTTATAATCTAAGTATGAAATATTGTCATTAAATGTACCTTCAACTCTATTAGATTGTAATAAATCCATAGCCTGATTGAAGCCATCTACTTTCGTTAATTCTGCACCTTTAGATTTAGCCAATTTACCATAATTTGAAGTAAACGTTTGAGCCAATTTCTTACCTTTAACATCGTCAAATGATTTTATATCTTTGTTGTTTTTATTAACGACTAATACTGCTTCTGAATACGTATATGGTTCTGAGAATTTATATTTTTCTTTACGTTCATCATTAATACCTACTTGGTTCGCTATCACATTAAATCTACCAGAGTCTAATCCAGCAAACATAGAATCCCATTGTGTTTCTTTAAATTTAACTTTGTAACCCATTTCTTTAGCTACTGCTTTCATTACATCAATATCATAACCTGTTAGTTTATCTTGTTTATCATGATATGAGAAAGGTGCATAGGTCCCTTCCGTACCTACAACAAATGTTTTATTTTCACTTGCAGTTTTATTTTTGTTATCATTGTCTTTTTTGTCAGAAGTACCACAAGCTGCGAGTCCCACAACTAAAAGTAACGTCAGTATACCTAATAATATTTTTTTCATTTCGCGCCCTCTATTCTTATTATTCTTATCGGAATAAAAATATTCTATGCCTAACCCTTCATTAAGTCAATAACTTTTTTATCCAAACATACATTTATTTTTTAATTCCAATTAATTAACATATAACACAATTAAGTTGATTCCCTTGTTTACTCCTTTTTTTACAATAATGAACAAAAAAGTACATCTTCAAATCTTTTGAAAATGTACTTTTTCAATGATACTTAATATATTTATGCTTTCGAATCCATCTTTTTATATAAATCGATCATTTCTGCTGCCATATCTTTGAACGTAATAGCTGTCATTAAATGGTCCTGACTGTGAATGGTTAACAGCGACATTTTTATCTCATCACCTTGCGCTTCTTTGGTTAACATATTTGTTTGAATATGATGTGCCTCTAATAATGAAACTTCTGCAAGTTTTAATTTCTTTTCAGCTTCTTCAAAAGCATTTTTCTTTGCCGCATAGATGGCTTCCATTGCATGACTTTTGGCGTCACCACTGTATGCAATAAGTGACATGGCAAACTCTAAACTATTTTCCGCTTCTGACATTGAACCACCTCTATTTTGTCATCAATTGTTCAGCTGTATTTAATACATTTTCTTCATTCATCGTTCCATAATCTCTCATTTCAATGACCGCTACAGGTATGTCTTTCTCAGAGCATTTTTTAGTATATTCATCTTTTTTAAAGCGAACTTGTGGTCCTAGTAGCAATACATCTATATTGTCACTTTCAATTTTTTGATCTGCTTCTGAAGTGGAAACGGCAAAAATATCTCTATCAAGCTTTTTCTTTTCAGCTTCTTTTTGCATTTTTTGTACCAACATACTTGTACTCATTCCCGCTGCACATACCAACATGATTGTTTTTTCTGCCATAAAAAATTCCTCCTGATTAAAAGCGTAGTTTCATCATTTAACGTTGAATCGATCTAGCTATCATGGATACTGTATGTCTTTCCCCTCTGATTGCCTTACTTAATTCAAAAATATTATTGACTGGTGCAAGACCGCAATAACCAGCATCACCAATGTGTTGAATATCAACACCACAGATTTTATTACGTATCGCAAAATCCCTAATGGTACTTGGATCAGAACTTTCTTGGCTTGTTCCTATTGCAGACATAACTAAACCTTCACGACGGTGTACTGCTTTAACAATATTTTTCAATTGTTCCTCATCAAATCCTGGTACCGTGCCAATTGATGGTACAAGAATAATATCTGCCCCAGCGTCTATAAATTGATCTACATACGTTTCCGTTATTACAGGTTCATCTACACCAGCGCTATGCATTTTCCCCGCTATAATAAGTCCTGTAAAATGCTTTCGTGTCTCTGAAATAGCGTTGACAATTTTATCATTCGTTACACCTGTCCCAGGATTCCCTGTCATACATATAAAATTAATACCTAATTTTTCTAATGCCTTTACCGTTTTCGAACTTGCTTGTCGACCTTCTACAATATTTAGTTTTTCTTCTGACATCGTTGCGGTTTCATCTACTGGTTCTAAATTGACACCAATCGGTCTACAAACAAGACGTCTCAATTCATTGATAACCTGTTTATCTTCATCTACATTAACAACTTTAGGATCAAAGGCATCTAAACCATTTAATAAAATTAAATCTGCGCCAAATGCACGAGCAAGTTCAGCATTTGTAATATCTGGAATGACTGGAGTACGTGTGACCACATTTTCAGATAATACAACACGACCATCGCTTGCTTTAATACTTTGTTTTAATTCTGTGGCTGTCATTTCAACGATTTCAGATGCATTCGCACTTAATAATCTTTTTACCATGAGACAAATCCCCTTTGTTTAGATTTCTTTTGTTTCATCTGCTTCTTTTTGCTCTAGTTGCAAATTATATTTTTCCATCGTTCTGTAAAATGGGTAATACAATAAGATATCAACAATGATACAAACCATTTGTACCAATGAACCACTAACATGACCCGTAGCTAAAAACCCACTAATAATAGGTGGGATTGTCCAAGGCATCGCAGTACCATTAGTTAAATGAACAAGCCCGCTTGCCATGGAAAAATAAGTAATCGTCGCATTGATCATCGGCGCCAATATAAAGGGTACAATCAGCCTAACATTGAGAACGACTGGCAAACCAAACAAGGTCGGTTCATTAATATTAAAAATACCAGGCATCAATGTCAGTGGTGCCATTGTTTTCGTAATTTTACTAGAACGCTTTTTAAAGGCTAAAATGGCAATGACAATCACTAAGCCAATGGTTGACCCACCGCCCCCCATAAATACAAAATTATCTATAAAAGGTTGCGTGATGATATGTGGCAAATCGCCATGAGGATTAGCTTGATATGCAATACGGTTTTCATCTATGTTCTTAAGCCATATTGGCTGCATAACCGCATTTACTACATTTGCACCATGAATACCTACAAACCAAAAGGCACTATTTAGTCCTACTAATATAATCGTACCTATTAAAGTACCTCCCATTAAACTTAATGGCACACCTAATGTATTAACAATAAGGTCATGTATGTTTCCAAAAGGAAGGTTATCTAATGCTATATAGATCATAAGCCACAATAAAATAATGACAGCTCCAGGTATTAATGCGCTAAAGCTTTTCGCTACTGCAGGTGGAACTTGATCGGGCATTTTAATCCTTATATTTCTATTAATAAACCATTGAAATATCAATCCGGAAAAGATCCCTATAATTAATGCTACAAAAAGTCCCTGACTTCCCATATACATTTGAGGTATAGCTTCTTCTGGTGTTTTGCCACCAGTCATAACATTAGGTGTTACAACTAAAAATGCAGCCATGGAAATAATTCCTGCTGAAACACCATCCGTATCATACTGTCGAGCAATACTATGTGCCACACCAAAACTTGCAACTAATCCCATCAATCCAAATGTGCCATTTACTGCTTTCATTAAATAGGGTTGTATGCCTTGTGCTTCCAACCATTCAATCCATCCCGGTATGGCTATACCACTAATGACAAGAAATAGTGATCCAATGATAATCAATGGCATCGCAACGATAATACCATCTCTCAATGAAATTAAAATTTTATTCGATCCCAATTTAGACGCGACTGGTAACAAATACTTTTCTAATGTGTCATTAAAACGACTCATATGAACACCCCTAATCCATTTTCACTACTAAACGTGCCGCTTCACCTCGCGCCAAGCGGTCAAACCCTTCATTAATATGTTCTAAAGGTAATGTATCTGTTAAAAGTTCATTTACTGGTAAACGACCTTGATGATATAAGTTGATGAAACGTGGTATATCACGGTCAGGAACACAACTTCCCACATATGAACCTTTTATCGTACGCTCTTCAGCAGCGAGCGTTACTTGTGGAAATGAAAATTGGTGTTTGGGATCCGGTAAACCTGTTGTCGTTGTCATTCCACCTCGACGTGTGATTTGATATGCGACATCCATGGCAGGTACTACGCCCGCCGTTTCAAAAGCATAATCCACACCACCTTGCGTATATTGTTTAATATCTTCTATTGTATGTGCTTCACCTGAATTAAATACTGCTGTTGCTCCAAGTGATTTAGCCAATGCAAATTTTTCTTCATTAATATCTAGTGCAATAATTTCACTTGCACCTGCGAGGCGTGCACCAAGAATTGCGTTAAGACCAATGCCACCAAGCCCAACAACCGCAACAGTACTCCCTGCATTAATGCGAGCTGTATTAATGACTGCACCTATGCCCGTAATGACTGCACAACCAAAAATCGCCACCTTTTCAAATGGAATCTTTTTATCTACTTTGACAATTGAATTTGTAGATACCACTGCATAATCTGCAAAACCTGATACACCTAAATGATGATGCATTACCTCATCACGGTCAGATTCATAACGAAAGCCACCTTCTAACATTTCTCCTTTTTCATTTGCCGCTGCACCATTTTCACATAAGGCAGGTCTGCCTTCACGACACGGAATACAATGTCCACAACTTGGTATAAATGTACATACGATATGATCACCCACTTCAAATTCCGAAACATTTTCACCTACTTCGATAATTTCTCCAGCTGCTTCATGCCCTAACACCATTGGCATTGGACGTGGTCTACTGCCATTAATTACAGATAAATCAGAGTGACACAAACCCACTGCGCCTATTTTTATAAGTACTTCATTTGATTGAGGCCCTTGAAGTTCTAAAGTTTCTATTGTTAAAGGATGACTTTCTGTATATGGTGCATCTTTACCCATCTCACGCAATACTGCCGCTCTTGTTTTCATAACATACACTCCTCATTCACTGTAGTGATTTAAAGATACTTTGATAAAATAGCAATTATTCATAATAACCTTCCGTTGATTTTCTAAATCCTTCGAATTGTTCGCCATCATGTCCAAACCAAATTTGAGCATTTTTTTCTTTTGCTAATCTTTGAATTTTCTCCACAGATTTCGTCCATCCAATAGAATCATATAAAATACCTGGTGGCTTCAATGTATCTTCTATACTTTCCTTGGTGTATATTGCGTCCGATGCTAATATAATCGTTCCTAATTCAGCACTCTCAATCTCTAGACCAATGATGCCCCATGCATGACCACTACCATAATTTAAAATTCGAACCCCATCTACTAGTTTCAAATTATCTTCTTCTTTTTTAATCGTTCTCCATTTCAGATTATTTTTCACCCAAGCATCTATATCTGCCCAAATATAAGCCCCTTCTTGTTGGTTTCGTGCATATGTTTTCATTGCACCACTTAATTCATCATCATGGACAATTATAGTTGCATTCGTAAAATATTCTAAACACCCTGCATGATCCAAATGTAAATGTGAAGCAATAACAAAATCGACTTCTTTAGGATCTACATTAATTTGCTCAAGTCTATTAGGTAAATGACAAGCTTCATCAGCAAAGTACGGAAAAGCTTTTTGTGTTGCACTTATCCATCTCCCACTATCTCCCATAGCGTTCGGATTACAAGCTGTATCAAAAAGGATTTTAGCATCTGGGTGATCTATAAACACAGTATATATAGGGAATTCATGCATCTCGTTATTGGCGTTAGGGTCATCTAATGTTGCTTGATTGGAATTAGCAATCATCAAATTCTTATCCATCTTCATGCGTCCGTTATCCAAAACATAGACTTTCATACGTTCTTTTTTCACATTAACCATAACTACACACCCCTTTTAAAATTGTATAATTACATTATAATTGCAAACGTTTACAAAAATCAATTTTTAAATTATTATTTCATTTAAGATTTATACTTTATGTATTTCATTAAAAACGATACAGACTCATTTTTGATTCATTAAAAATAGTATTTAATTATTACAAGACATAAAAAATGCGCCCTCCAAAGTTGTCATTTTTAGAATGTCTACTTTGAAGGACGCATATGATTATTTATATCTCACTTACAATGTTCCATCTTCTATGAGTGAAGTAAAAATTTCATCATCAATAATAACTTCTACATTAGGATGTTTGTGCAAAATAGAAGCTGGCAATGCTTCTGACACTTCGCCTTCTAACAAAGCTTTTATTGCTTGCTGTTTATTTTTACCAAATGCTAACAATATGATCCGTTTTGCTTTCATAATAGACGACAATCCCATAGAAATCGCTTGCTTAGGTACGTCTTCTATATTTTCAAAATGTTGACTATTCGCATTAATGGTTGAAGGTGTTAAATCAACAACTCTCGTTACACTTTCAAAAGATGAATATGGCTCATTGAAGCCAATATGCCCATTTTCACCAATGCCTAATATTTGGATATCAGCTGAACCGATTTCACCTAAACGCTGTTCATAAAGTTCACTTTCTAATTCAATATTAGGCGCATCACCTACAGGCAAATAAATATTTTTATTATTCCATGTTTGATTATGATTAAATAAGTGCGCATTCATATAAACATGATAACTTTGATTATGTTCTGCAGATAAACCTACATATTCATCTAAATTAAACGTTACGACATTGGATAGATCTATTTGATTCACATTTAATAACGCTGCTAACGTTTTATAAACTTCAATCATGGTATTACCAGTGGCTAAACCTAATACAGCATTAGGTTTGGAGATAACCTGTTTCAGTATTTCTGTTGCTACGTATTGGCTTCCAATCGTACGATTTTTTAAGTTGATTACATTCATCATCTCACCAAAACTTTCTTTAATCTTTTAATCATCCTCTAATTGAATACCTTACTTATCATTTTCTAAAAGTTCTTCTACTTCGTTTTTAATGGTAGTAACATGTGGCCCATAGATAACTTGTACACCGTTCCCTTTTTGAATCACGCCACGTGCTTCTGTAGAAGTTAGCATTGTTTTATCGACAGCTTTATCACTGTTTAACGTTACTCTCAATCTAGTTGCACAACAATCAACGACATCGATATTTTCTTTTTCACCCAGCGCTTGAATAATCATTTTAGCACGATCAGTTGCTTCAACTGTTTCTGTTACACCTTCGTCTTCACGACCAGGCGTTTTAAAATTAAATTTCGTAATGAGGTATCTAAATATGACGTAATATAGCACAAACCAAACGATGCCAATTGGAATGACCCATAAGAAATTCGTCTTTTCATTACCTTGTAGTACACCAAACAATAAATAATCAATGAAACCGCCACTAAATGTTTGTCCCACAGTGATATTGAAAATGTCAGCCATCATAAATGCTAGTCCATCTGAAACGGCATGGATTACGTATAGCATTGGTGCAACAAATAAGAAACTGAATTCTAAAGGCTCTGTAATACCTGTTAAGAACGATGTTAATGCTGCAGATAACATTAAACCACCGACTACTTTTTACGTTCAGGCTTCGCCGTGTGATAAATTGCTAATGCTGCACCGCAAAGTCCAAACATCATTGTGATAAATCTTCCAGACATATAACGTGAAACGCCTGAGAAATATTTAGTTACATCAGGATCACCTAGCTGTGCAAAAAATATATTTTGCGTTCCTTGAACCATGTGCCCTTTAACTTCTAAAGAACCTCCCAGTGCGGTTTGCCAAAACGGTAAGTAGAAAATATGATGCAAACCAAATGGTCCTAATAACCTCAATAAAAACCAAAGAAAAACGTACCAATAACCCCTGTTTTATCTACTAGACCACTGACACCAAATATCCATCCTTGTACCGTTGGCCAAATAAAGAACATAACCACACCTAGCACTATTGAAGAAACTGCAGTGATGATAGGTACAAAGCGTGACCCACCGAAGAAACCTAAATACGCAGGCAGTGATATTTTATGAAATTTATTATGTAACAAAGCTGTCATAATACCGGTGATAATACCTCCAAATACACCTGTTTCTACAGTTTGTATTCCCAATACCATACTTTGACCTTCTTCTGCCAAGTTGCCTTTCGCCAATGTATCTGTGATCGTCAACAAACCATTCATTGATGCATTCATAATTAAAAACCCAAGCATTGCTGCTAGACCAGCCGTGCCTTTTGTCACTTTTTGCTAAACCTAATGCCACACCCACCGCGAAAATAACCGGTAAATTTTGAAAAACGATATTTCCTGCTGCTGACATTAAAATAAATATATTTTGCAAGAGCGCAATATCCAATACTGGATAGGCTTTGATTGTATTCGGATTACTCAACGCACCACCAATACCTAACAATAAACCAGCTGCTGGTAAAATAGCTATCGGTAACATAAATGATTTCCCAATTTGTTGTGCTTTTTCAAACAACTTACTCATATGCTATAACCTCCTAATTAACATCAATATACAGTCAAAGAAAATATTAATCAATACAATAGAACAATATGAAAAATATTTTCATAAAGTGTTATCATTATCTATTATATGCATCTATTAAGTTATCCAGATGTTGTCCAAATTCATTTTAGATATATACTTTCAACTTCCTTCATTTCAACGAAAGTCACACCTTAACTTCATTTTTAAATTTGAAGATAAAAAAACAACCAACAAATTAAATTTGTTGATTGTTTACAAGTAGAAACGTCGATCTATTTCATAATAAAATGCTAACACTATCTATGCATTAAATTAAGTTGGCCTTGACATGTTCAATTCAGTCATCTACTGACTAATCGTAGGAAAAGAGTGTAAGACATTTCTTTTTGTCCCAGGCTCCATCCTTTTTATAGTAGCATTACAAAATCTCTTCATAATACTTAACATCTAATTTAAAAAATATCACCCAGTGTTACAGCCATAATTGCTTTAATAGAGTGTAATCTATTTTCTGATTGGTCAAAAATGACAGCATGTTCACCTTTAAATACGTCATCTGAAATTTCCATTTCAGTTAAGCCATACGTTTCGTAAATTTGTTGTCCTACTTGTGTATTTACATCATGAAATGCAGGTAAGCAATGTAATACGATAACATCTGGATTCATTGTGTTGATCAGCATCTCTTTGTTTACTTGATAAGGTAATAATTGATTGATACGCGGTTCTAATACCGATTGATCTTCACCCATTGAAAACCAAACATCTGTGTATATTGCATCTGTTTGATAGATTGCTTGTTGAATATCATCTGTAATTAATATATCGCTCGATGATTCAGCAGCATATTTTTGTGCCATAACTTGAATATCTTCATCCGGTTGTAACGCTTTTGGTGCGGCTACATGTATGTTCACACCTAAAATTGCACCCGTAATAAGTAAATCATGAGCTACGTTATTTCTAGCATCACCGACATAAGTCAATGTTTTACCTTGTAATGTTCCCCAGTGTTCTTTTAATGTGAAAAAATCTGCAATCATTTGAGTTGGGTGCCATTCATTAGTGAGCCCATTCCATACTGGTACACCTGCATTTTTAGCAAGTGCTTCTACATCTTTCTGATGATGACCTCTAAATTCAATACCATCATACATTCTACCTAGAACTTTGGCAGTATCTTCTGCGGATTCTTTAACTCCTAAATGAATATCACCTTGCCCAAAGTATTCAGGATAAGCGCCTAAATCATATGCTGCTACACTAAATGCTGAACGCGTTCTAGTAGAAGGTTTTTCAAATAAGAATGCCAAATTTTTCCCTTTTAAATACGGGTGTGGAATACCACGCTTTTTCTTTTCTTTTAATTCACCAGTAAAATCAATTAAAGTATGTAACTCATCTGCTGAAAAATCACATGTCTTCAAAAAGTCTTTACCCTTGAATAATGCTAGCTTGTTTAATGCTGTTGTGTACGCCCCATTTTCATCACTCCAATGTTTTATAAGATTTATATACATAATAAAGGTATTTAAATGATATTTCAAGTATATTTATACTAAAAAATGAATATTATTTAATTTTATGTACATTGACAGCTTTTTCCAATTTTAAAAAAAGTTAAAGTCTCTTAAACAATAACGTCGAAAATCTCGTCATTTAAGCATTGAAAATATCTGAAAATAAACAGTTGTGAACTTTAAATTTCAAGTTATGCGTTACATATCTTTTATTATCAAAATGGTTGTATATTGGGAATGTAATCATTTATCTCACGGAGGTGAATTATTATGTTTAAAGATATTGTAGCTGTAATTAAACAAATCGTAGCACAATTTGTTTCAGGCGGTTTCCAAGAAAAATAAAGCCTTTATTTCCACTCCACTTCAAAAAATTCCATAATCACCCTTTTAATCAGAAATGAATTTTCGAATCAGTCGTTGATCGTCAATTTCATTCAAAGCCTATGAGATACCCCCTTATATTTCATAGGCTTTTTTATAAATTTCGTTATATTTCAATATCTATTCAATTTATTTAATTATTACCTATGAAAAAAGACCATGACATCTATAGATATCACGGCCTTCTTCATTATATGTTATCCATCGTATTTTAAGTTGCTTCTTTTTCGTTCAAAATACCACGCTCTTCTGGTGTTTTTAAAAAACGAGTCATAATCGCACTTGCTACATAAAGTCCAAATATAAGATACATCATACCTTGTACGCCAATACTATCGTAGAATAAAGCGACTAATCCAGGTCCAGCAAATACACACAAACCTGCTCCTAAGTTCAATATAGCCATTGCCGGACCTTTATCACCATCATGCACTAGTGAAGGCACAAGTGCTGATATAGGAACGAATCCAGCTAAACACATTCCCCATAAAAATCCTACTGTTCCGATAATGAACACATTCCCTGTAAATATTTCAGGTATAAAATACAAGCCTAAAGTAAATACAGCACAACCAACGCCTCCGATATAAGATATTGTATTTTTCCAACCAATCTTGTCGCTTAATGCGCCAAATATAAGATTGAAAATAATATTTGCAATAAAAATCGTACCCCAAATATTTAACCACGTCGTCGTTGCGATACCTTTCGTAGATAAATATATTGGAAGGAACAACGGAAATGCATATTGTGCAGCTTGATTAATAATTCTTACAATACAAGCAACCGCTACGCGAGGTTCTCGTTTTAAAATTGTAATACCAGCGCCCATCTCTTTCAAATGGGTTTTAAAACCATTCCCTTTATTCTCTATTTCAAATTTATCACGATTTACAAATACTGCTAAAAATGTTCCAACAATCACCCATAAAATCGCAGTCCATAAGGTGAATATATGACCAAATATTTGAATCGCCATCGAAGAATAAAATGAACCCAGTACACTCAAACCTCCTGTAAATACAAACCAAAACCATCCTACTGCTGCACCTAAACGTTTCTGTGGAGAACGATATGCTACCCAAACTAAAAATGAATAGGCAAATAATGGATACCCAAAACCTCTAATCGCATACGATGGTATCATTAGTCCATAATTCATGGATGGAAGTGCTAAGCCTACAAATATCATGTGACCAATAATATACAATAGCGTTCCCAATAACATTACTTTTCGTGGACCAATAATCTCTACTAATACACCTGAAAACCAAGATCCAATAGCAATCGTTACACCATAACAAGTAGTTAATATAGCAGTTTGATGTACAGATAGGCCATGATCATGTAAGTATGGACTAATCCAGGCTAGCTCCAAGCCATCCCCCATCATAAAAATAAGTACACCAATATATCCCCATAATAGTGTCGGTGGCATGCCCATTTTAGCTAACTTTTTATTCATTCATAACACCCCTATATCTATAAATTTTCATTCCTATGTTATTTCAAATAATATGCGCTTTCTTTAAAACCCTATGCATTCATTTATTCCAATCAAAAGAAAACGCTTTCATTTATTTCTATTATCTTATTTCATTTTTTCTATTATCGCAAATTTATTTTCGTTTCTTTTCGTTTCTTTGTTTTAATTACTATTAAAAACTGTGTTTACAATTTTAAATTTCCTACAAACGTTTTCACTCTTAAAGTATGTTTTTAAAAATAAATGTCATTTTTAAATGAAATAATTTATTTATTGGAATTTGAATTTTTACATGAATGCGTTTACAATGAATAATATTTAATCATCATATGACTAGATGATTGTTATTTTTACTTAGGGGGATTTTTTAAATGATGTTATTTGTTGCTTTTAGTGCTGTCATTGTGCCTTTTATTTTTTTAGTATTACTACGTATGTCTGCACTAAAGGGTATGATCATTAGTGCGTTCATTGTCACATTCTTGGGCATCTTTGTTTGGGGAATGCAAGGGCATGTCATATTGGCCTCAATGCTTCAAGGTACTCATAAAACTCTTACCATTCTCTATATTTTATTTGGTGCGCTTGTGTTACTTAATACTTTGCGACAAACTGGTGCAGTCACACGTATTAATGAAGGATTCAAAAAAATATCAGGAGATATGCGTGTTCAAGTTATTATTGTGGCTTTTTTATTTGGCTCATTGATTGAAGGTGCATCTGGATTTGGCACACCTGCAATGGTCACAGCACCGCTCATGGTAGCACTAGGTATCAGACCGATGATAGCTGTTGTTACCGCTTTGATTGCTGATAGCGTTGCTGTTTCATTTGGTGCCGTGGGAACACCTGTATTGGTCGGTTTAAGTACATTAAATGACGCAGATAGTTCACTGTTTCAAGCTACAGCTGAACGTATTACAACATTAGATTTACTAAGTGGTATTTTTATACCTATTATATTAATTGCTACTTTGATTATTTTCTTTGGCAAAACAAACAAACTCAAATCTATTGTTGAAATGATTCCATGGCTAGCCTGTATTGGTTTCATCTATGTCGCTTCTTCATTTGCCTATGCCTTTCTATTCGGTCCTGAATTCGTTGCAATTCTCGGTTCACTCACAGGACTTATCGTAGCCGTAGTCACAGCAAGTAAAGGTTGGCTACTCCCTAAAAATGAATGGAAAGACGGTTTTGATGACAGTTATGCACCCACAAAATCAGAACATGACATGCCATTATTAACTGCTTGGGCACCCTATTTAATGGTCGTTATATTATTATTACTGACAAGAACTGTACCACTGATTAAAGATTTCACTACACAAGTGTTAGATTTATCTTGGAATCAAATTCTAGGCTTTGAAACAATTTCATCTGATTGGGAATTTCTTTATTCACCAGGCACTATCTTACTGCTTTCTGCTTTATTTGCCATCCTAATACAGAGAAAATCGTTCAAAGATCTATCGCAAGCAAGCGTAGAATCGCTAAATACGATTAAAACCACTGGAATAACATTAGTAGCTACACTTGTGATGGTGCATGTGTTTATCAATTCTGGAATCAATACAAGTGATTTAATCAGCATGCCAGAATATATTGCTGAGAATATGTCTAAATACTTAGGACCTATTTGGCTATTCGTAGCACCTTTCTTAGGCGCATTAGGCTCCTTTATTACAGGAAGTGCAACCGTTTCTACATTGACATTTTCACCTATTCAATTAAATATTGCTCAATCCATTGGCGCAGAACCTTATACCGTCTTGGCTGCACAAATTATTGGTGCAGCAGCTGGTAACATGATTTGCGTACACAATGTCGTAGCTGTATGTGCTGTAGTGAATATGCCAGGAAAAGAAGGCAGTGTAATTAGAAAAACACTCGGCCCAGCATTACTATACTGTCTCTTAGTTGGTTTAAGTGCTTATATCATTACCTCAATATTCTTTTAATCTATAAATGTATTTTTAAAAGGACTAAACCCTTACTGTTGGGCTTAGTCCTTTTATTTAACTTCATAAATACTTTATTATAATTTAATAATTACTTTTGATGATAATTTAGAATCTGCAGCAATTTCAAAACATTTAGGTTATATAAATTCTTAATATTATCATCTTTATTATTATTTTGATAAAGTACTATTAAAATACTTTTTAAAATATGGTTACTACGTGGGGATGGGATATACATATGAAATTTGAAAGTATAACGTTATGTACTTCAGAATTAGAAGAAACGCTACAATTTTATGAGGAAACTTTGGAATGTCCTGTAGAAGTTATTAATCAAGATACTTTCATTGTTCAAATTGGTGAAACACAATTGCAATTTTGTAGGTCTGAAGAAGTTGTTCAACCTTATTATCACTTTGCAATTGATATTCCATACAATCATTTTTATGACATGAAAGAGCATTATCAAAATATATTATTTTTATTAATGGAAGACGGGCACCATACAACTTATTTTGAATCATTTGTCGCACACGCTGTATACTTTAATGATCCATCTGGAAACATCGTGGAATTGATTGCAAGAGTATCCAACATTACAGATGAACCTGAATTTTCTAGAATCAGTGAAATCGGCTTTGTATGTAATGAGACAAATGCTATTTACCAAGCTTTATCGGATTATAAAATCGAAACATTTGAACACGCTCATTTTGAACCTTATGCGTTAAACTTTTTAGGCGATACATCCGATGAAAGCTATATACTACTCACACCTGAAGATAGACGCTGGTCATTTTCTGAGAAACATTCCATTGCGTATCCAATTGATATTAAGACGGAAACATTCCACTTATCGTATGATACGCGTCATCAATGGCACTTAAAGCCATCTTAAATTATTCAAAAATAGTAAATATAAACGTGGAACAGAAATCCAATTTTCTCTAAAAATTAAATTTCTGTTCCACTATTTTTATATCATCCGTTATACTTTATACTTTTTTAGGTTTCGGCCAAATAAAGTAGCTCAGTGTGATTAATAAATCAATCCCTAATATAACTGTCCAAATTTTAATAACATGATAAAGCGCTGCTACACTATCGCCTTGTCCTACAATATTTATAATTAACCACAATAGACCTGTTCCAATCAAATAGGCTAAAACATGTCTTAACCAACTTACAAAATAAGCTTTTGCATAAGCAATACCCGTTTTCTTTTCAGGTAAATTTCCTTCCTTTAAAACATAGTATTTAAAACGTTCGTCTGCCCATTGAATCATTTGTTTTCCAAATGCAATTGAAACGCCAATATATACTGCTGCTATGCCATGAGGAACCGTTGCTTTGGCACCATTTAATAAATCTACACTCATCGTAATAATTAAAATCAAATCAATTACAGGCGTCATTGCAAGTAAAATCAAACCAACTTGTTTCATGCGTAAGACATATCTTGAAATCAAACCTAAAATAATGACAATCCAAAATAATAATTCAGCTGCAATAAGTATCATTAATACCCCGTTCATTATATTACCTCCTTAACCAGGATTTCACTTCGCTCTCTATTAAATGTTCAATATCTTCATTTATCATCTGCTCGGGATTTAACAATTTATGTAATGCTAATCCATCCAATAATGCATGCATTTTCATTATTGCTACATATTGATTTAACGATGTGTCGAGTAAGTCATGTTCTTCTAAAAATGACATAGATGCTTTTACTAAAGTAAAGATTTCATTCCCCATGGAATCTTTACCTACTTCATGTAACTCATATTGAAAGGCCAACCAGACCTCCATATCCGCATAACGTTCTTCATCAAACGGCATAGCTTTCAACATCGCCTGTATGACTTTATCAAGCGGGCTTAGACCTCCGTCGTTATATACCGCTTTAAATCTTCCTCTAACTTTACTATCTACTTCGACCGATACTGCTTTTAACAAATCATGATGGTTTGGATAATAATAACGTATTTGTCCTGGTGTCATTCGTGCTAACTTTGCAATATTTCTAACTGTAGCACCCTTAGCGCCATTGCTTACGATAGATTGCCATGCATACTGTATAATTTGCTGCTTCTTTTTCTCGTGATCTACTACTTTGGGCATATATCAGAACTCCCTTTTTAATATACTTGTATTAATTAAAAACTAAAAAAATAGCCTTTAAAACTTATTTTATTTACTTTAACATATTTTAATACACCTGTGTTAAAACAAAGCATTTTTAAAGACGTATCGCAATTATTTAGATACGCCTTTAAATCAATATCTTTTATTCTATTACTTGCGCTTTATCACTGACAAACTTTTTTAAAGTTTTATTTAAGCCATCTTTCGCTTCTTGATCATAACCATAAGTACCGTCTTCATTAGATGTAATATGTTTGTCTAAAATAAATCTACCTTTATGAATTGTATCTGCACCCAATTCTTTTATAACTGGATCTAAGCTATATTGAATCGCTAATACATGTGCAAATGTACCACCTAATGCGAGCGGGAGGACTGTTTTACCTGTAAATGCGCCACGTGGCATTAAATCTAAATATGTCTTCACGATGCCTGAATACGCTGCTTTAAATACAGGTGAAACGATAATTATCCCATCAGCTTCTTCAATTTTTTTATGTGTTTTATTAATTGATTCATTTGAAAAGTCAGCGGTAATCAATGCTTCAGCGTCTAATTGATGTACATGTATGACATCTGTCTCAATGCCTTCATCATTTAAATATTTTTCAGCATATTTTACTACACCTGTTAACCTAGACTGAATCTTATTACCACCTGCGATAATTGCTACACTTGCCATACTTATTGTCCCCTTTCATTGTTAAACACGATATATCTATATGAAGCACTTTAGGGTCATTGTTCGACTCGCAACTTTTCCCCTAAACAACCCACGTTTAATTAATAATTAAGCTTTAATCTTGCTACTTTATAATCTTTCTACACTCTCTACCGTATCATCAATTATAAATGCTGTCATAGTATACGTCTTAAATATCTTATCTTTTTACTCGTATTTATAAACACATATCAAGATTGAGGTATATTTTCTGTAATGACAACCTGATTTTCCTTGTCTATATAGGCACATGTGCCAGCGATAATATCAATATGCCACTTATAAATGCCCGCTCGTGCCATTTCATCGCAAAACTTTGAAAAATCCGTTTCACCTGCTTGATGACGCTGCAATATATCTTTTACCAACGCAAGGTGTGTCTGTTGTGCAATGGGTACAGCTACTTTAACACTTTCATCAGTAATTTCAGCTCCATCCTGATGAATATAAGATGTTTCGCCTTGTTCTATATTCACTGTATTAACAATGATTCCCATATCTTTAAAAGCTTTAAACAATTTCGGAAAATCTACGCCTGTATATTGTTGGTGTGCTTGATGAATTTTATTTAATGATAACGTCATAATCGTACCTCTTTTACGCTTATTTGCTTACTCTATATCATAGCTTTAAAACTTGTATACAACAAGTTTATTAATCAATTAATCGCACTATTGTAATTATACACAATATATATTTTAAAATTATAAAGTTTTTATTAAAAGTCTTTTCACTTATCAAAATAATTTGCCAGATGTATACTTGTTATAGTCTTTCTAAAGGAGTGGTATGTTATGAGTACATTTTCTGTAGAAGAAAAAGTACAAATATTATCTGATATTGTAGCAATGAATACAGTAAATGATAATGAAATCGAGGTATGTCAATACTTCCAAAATTTATTTGAACAACACGGTATTAAATCAACCATTGATAAAGTTGATGAACGACGCGCTAACTTAATTGCCGACATTGGTGAAGGCAGTCCAGTCATCGGTGTATCTGGACATATGGATGTCGTATCAGAAGGTAATCGTGAACAATGGTCATATGACCCTTTTAAACTTACCGAAGACAATGGTTATTTATATGGTCGTGGTGCTGCTGATATGAAATCTGGACTCGCTGCACTCGCTATTGCTCTTATCGAAATGCACGATGCACAATTATTAACAAAAGGACGCATTAAATTCTTAGCTACTTCAGGTGAAGAGATGGAACAACTTGGTTCACAAAATCTCTACGAAAAAGGTTACATGGATGATGTTGACGCACTCATCATAGCCGAGCCTTGTCAAGATATGATGGTCTACGCACATAAAGGGTCTATGGACTATCGTATTAAATCACAAGGTACTTCTGCACATAGTTCTATGCCTATCCTCGGTGTGAACGCAATTAAACCTTTAATTGAATTTATTCAAGATATCGATAACGCATATCAAAAAATATCTAAAGAAATTAAAGGTGAATCTTTAGACTTCACTCATTTGATCGATCGAATGAAACCTTCTCTACCAGCTACATTTGCTGTTGAAGAAATTGAATCCGCATTACAAGGGCTTGTCATCACTAACACATTAATCAAGGGTGGCGTTCAAGTGAATTCTGTCCCTGAAGACGCTGATGCTGATTTCAATATTCGTACAATCCCAGAATACAATAATGACCAAGTTAAAAATTTATTTAATAATACAATTGAAAAACATAATGCAAATGGCTCAAATTTAGAAAGTGAATTATATCTTGACTTAGATCCTGTACTTACTACTGGTCAAAATAGCCTAATTGACACTGCTAAAACGATTGGCAAAACAGCATTTAATAAAGATTTTGTCGCTGCCCCAATTGGTGGTGTGACGGATGCTTCTAATTTACTACGCGGTAAAGATGAATCTTTCCCATTCTTAGTATTTGGTCCAGGTGAAAAACCACACCAAGTAGATGAACGTGTAGAAAAAGCAATGTACCTTAAATTCATTGATTTCTATAAAGAACTATTAATCACTTATTCAAAAAATTATTAATGGCCTGATTAGCACTAAGCACGATATCCAAGCCATTTATAAAAAAACAACGCATATGCGTCATTCCAGCATATGCGTTGTTTTTTATTTTCAAATTAACCATTACACTATCACGCCAATTCAATCCTACAATGTAAATAGCAGCTGAAAAACACTAACTAATTGCGTTACTTTAATATGTACCACATCGTCTAAAAACAGCGCTATTTCAAGCATCTACCAATTTTGTTTATACTATGACAAAGTCTTTTTTAAATTTTTAATATAGTGATACTTTGATTTAACGATTTCCCAGGAAATTGCTATTATATTATGCTCACAACACAATCGTTGTCCCAATACCTTGCCCAGTTCTTATCCTTTCCACGACATGCGCTTCGTTACCTGCTGCGATAACTACTTTTTGACAGCCATATTCAATGGCACTGATCGCATCTTGTACTTTAGGAATCATCCCCCCATATATTTGCTCTTGTTCAATATAATTTTTAATATGCTCTGAATTCAATGTGGCCTTTACTTTATTATCTATCATGACACCTGGTATATCACTCAATAAATAGATAGGTGCGTTTAATGTCTGCGCTATTTTGTACGCCAACGTATCTGCGTTAATATTATATAAATGTCTAGAGGTTTTATGTCTGCCGATAGACGCAATAACAGGTATATATGCTTCTGTAAGATGATCTATAACTGCTGTATTAATGTTGATTGGTTCGCCTACATATCCATATTTTTCGTTTAATGGTTCAACGTCAAATAGCTTGGCATCTATTCCATTTAACCCAATACTTTGAATATTTTCATCATTCATTTTACTTACAAGCTGCGGATTCACCTTTCCGATTAATATCTGACTTGTAATTGACATTACTTCATCTGTAGTAACCCTCAATCCATCTTCAAATAATGAATCGACGCCTTGCTGCTCTAACGCTTGATTGATAAAAGGCCCTCCACCATGAATAATAATCGGATGCAAACCCTGTTGCTTTAACTGTGCAATATCATCAATGGTAGTTTCATGTAATTCGGTCAAGGTACTACCACCAATTTTGATAACTATATAATTCATTGCAGTCACTCCTTAAGTTCTGTACGACGCGTTGATACGTACATATTCATATGATAAATCACAACCATATGCTGCCGCTTCTCCTTCCCCGTTTCCAACAGTCGCTTCAATTAAAATATTATCTGATGCTAATTCTTCTTTTAAACGCTGTTCATCAAAATCTACAGCCATACCTTTTTCCAACACACTCACTTGGCATAACGAAACATGGGTTGCGCTAGGTTCTATATATCGCGATGCGTATCCTATAGCAGTGACAATTCTTCCGAAATTCGCATCTTCACCATGGATAGCGGTTTTCACTAAATTCGAGGAGACAATGCTCTTTGCAATTTTTCTTGCTTCAACAACATCGTGAGCGCCCTTGACCTTTACAGTAACCAATTTAGTTGCCCCTTCACCATCTTTAGCGATGCTCTTGGCAAGATAGTGGCATACAAAATTCAATGCATACACAAACTTATGCCATTCGGGATGTAATGCATCAATTTGTGTATGTTGCGCTTGACCATTTGCCATGCATAGCACCATATCATTTGTACTTGAATCACCATCCACCGTAATCATATTAAACGATTGATCGATTGATTGTTTTAGGCAATAATCCAACGTATTCGCATCAATATTGGCATCAGTAGTTATAAATCCTAGCATTGTTGCCATATTGGGATGTATCATGCCTGATCCTTTTGCAGTGCCACCTATCGTTACTGTGGTACCATCGATTTCAACCTTTACTGACAGATGTTTCGTCATCGTATCAGTTGTTAAAATAGCTTGATTGAATGCTTCACTTTTATTATATTGTTCTTTTAAAACGTGCTGCGTTGCATATTGTATTTTATCCATTGGCAAAAACGATCCAATAACACCTGTAGAGGCAACACCAACAAGATGTTGCTCGATATTTAATTGCTCAGCAATCCAAGCTTGTGTATCCAACGCATCTTGCATACCTTTTTCTCCTGTACACGCATTCGCAATAGCCGAATTCACAATAATGGCTTGTAGTGCTTTATCCTTATTAATACTATCTTCAGTTAGTTTTAATGGCGCAGCTTTAAATTGATTCAATGTATAAACACCTGTTGCTGTAGCTGGCGTCGTTGAATAAATCCAACCAAAGTCCACTTTCTTTCTTCTCAAACCGCAATGTAAACCACCAGCAATAAAACCTAATGGTGAACTCACGTCGCCTTCTAAATCTATATTTAATTGGTTTAACGTATCAATTGTTTCAATGTCTCTCATTTCTTCTCTCCTTTCATCCTACTTTATGGATAAACTGGTGATTGTAGCAATCCAGTGTTTTCTTTCCATCCATACATTAAGTTCAAATTCTGAATCGCTTGACCACTTGCACCTTTAACTAAGTTATCAATCACAGACACGAGAATCGCTGTTTGATTCTCTTCATCAACATAAATACCGATATCACAATAATTGCTACCGTAAACTTCCTTAGTTTTTGGAAATTGGCCTAATGATCTAATTCTTACAAATGGTTTATCTTCATAATAATCTTTAAACAGATTATGTAAGTCTTCATTAGTAAAAGCATGGTTTAGTTTGATATAAATGGTTGATAAAATACCTCGAGTCATAGGTACGAGATGCGGTGTAAATGTTACTTTTACTTCTTGTTGGGCTAATAATGATAAATATTGTTCAATTTCAGGTTTATGCTTATGCTTTCCTATCGCATAGGCGCTTAAATTTTCATTCATCTCCGCGAAATGAACATGTTGTGCCAAAGACCTACCGGCACCGGATACACCCGTCTTCGCATCGATGATAATGTTATCTTGCTTTACAATATCTTTATCTATTAGCGGATGTAGTGCTAACAATGTAGCTGTTGGAAAACATCCAGGGTTCGCAATTAATTGCGTTGTTTGTGCATTTACATTTGACCATTCTGCAATGCTATAATTTGCTTCATTCAAATATTCTTGAGAAGCTGCCGTTTCACCATAATACGTTTCATAAGTAGCTCGATTAGTTAATCTAAAATCACCCGACAAATCAATGATTTTAATCCTCTTGCTAAGCAACTGAGGAACAATGTGTTTACTCACATTTGAAGGTGTCGCAAAAAATATCACGTCGCATTCAATTCCTTCACTATTTAACGTTTCATAGTGATATGTGAGCTGTTCCAAATGTGGAAATGTTTCCTTTATAGGTTGATCCTGTTTAGAATGCGAAAAGATATATTTTATATTTACATTAGGATGCTGAATTAATAATCGAATTAATTCAATGGCTCCATATCCACTACCGCCAACGATACCAACTTCAATCATTCACTTCATTCCTTTCTGAATATTCGGAAATTTTATATTAAATTTTACTTTTCCAAAACTTCTGTTATGACACGAATTACTTCATCGATTTCATCTTTATCAATAACAAGTGGTGGTGCAATCCTTATAATATTGCCCTGTGTTTCTTTACAAAGCACACCTTTATTTATCATTTGTTCACAATAGTCCTGTGCTGCTACATTTAATTCTATACCTATAAACAATCCCCTACCTCTCACTTCCACGATCAGTTCACTTTCAATTTGTTGCAGGTGCTTTAATAATCTATCGCCTAAGTCTAATGCATTTTGTACTAAATGCTCTTCATTCAGCACGTCTAATGCTGCCATTGATACAGCGCAAGCTAGTGGATTACCACCAAATGTGGAACCATGCGTGCCTGGGGTGAGGACACTCATCACATCTTGGTTCGCTAACACTGCGGATATCGGATATAACCCTCCACCTAGTGATTTACCTAATAAATATATATCTGGCTCTGTATTTTCCCATTCCATTGCGAACATCTTACCCGTTCTTCCAAGCCCCACTTGTATCTCGTCTGCAATTAATAACACATTATATTCGTTACAGAGTTGACGTACTTCTTGTATAAAATGTGTTGGGGGAATATTTACGCCTCCCTCACCTTGTATTGGTTCCAGAATAATTGCAGTTGTTTGATTATTAATTAATTTTTTTAATTGTTCTATATCTCCAAAATCTGCGTAGTGTATATTGTTTAATAACGGTCCAAAACCTTTTTTATAACTATCTTGTGATGATAATGATAATGAACCTAACGTACGGCCATGAAAGTTTCCATTCATAGCAATGATTTCTGATGATGATTCATCAATATTTTTAATATCAGCGCCCCATTTACGAGCCATTTTTATGGCTGTTTCCACAGCCTCTGTGCCAGTATTCATTGGTAAAACATTTTCTTTATTTGCAAGTTTACAAATCTTTTCTTCCCATTTACCTAAATTATCACTATATAAAGCACGAGAAACCATTGTTATTCTTTGGCTCTGCTCTTGAAATGCCTTTATGATTTTAGGATGACAATGGCCTTGATTAACTACCGAAAATCCAGAAATACAATCTATATAACAATTGTCTTCAATATCCCAGACTTTTGCACCACGTCCTTTAGCTAAAGCTAATTTTAATGGACTATAATTTTTAGAACTATATTTGTCTGTGTGTTCATATAAATCAAGCATCAAAACCCTCATTTCATAATATTTATTCTCAAAAATGAATTAATATTCATAAATAATACACTTGTCAGATTAATTAGTCAAAGGTTATTTTGAATTTTTACACTTTAAACGAATTGAAAATGTTGTTTTAATGGGGATAAAAAACATTGTTAAATAATTTATTTTAATGAAATTTACTTTTCCATAGAATATCCCATGCATTTATTTTGCATAAAATGTTGTCCACTGCAATATTGCATACGCTTATTGTCTAAGTACAGTCGCATTATTATAGTCATTTTCTATACATAAAAAAGATGGATCAGAAATCAAATTGTCTCAAAAAGATTTCAGGCTCCCACTCCATTTAAGCATGATCATTCAAATGATTAACTATGTCGCTATTTATATAAAAAAAGCGTCTGGGAGATTTAACAATGTCCCAGACGCTATATATATTTCTACTCACAGAATTAAATTATTCTTCACTAATGTGTTCTGATTTACGTTTTTCACGTAAATCCGCACGCATATCTTTATTAATCTTTTTAGCACGTTTAAAGTAAACACTTTCAAAGTAACTAGACGTACCTATTTTGTAGAAGATTAATGCAATAATGATAATAACAATAAAATCATAAGGGTAATGAATCCAGTTCATACCTTTAAATTCTTTACTACCGATAAATGATAAGAAGGCAAGTACAATAAGATATAAGATAATCCACAAGCTACCGCCAATTTGTTTTTTGGTATTTTTCCAATTCATTTTATATTCATAGAAGAAGTAAATTGGTAATCCTAGAATAATAATTAAAATAACTTCGGCTGTTGTTGGCCACATCGCCCAATATATCGCTAATGAAGCCATCACAAATGAAAATGGTGCCATAAATTTTAATAAGTTTGCTCTAAACGGTCTATGCATTTTAGGTGCCATTTTACGTAGTGAAATCACTGTCGTTGGTCCTGTTAAATATGCCACTAACGTAGCTGTTGATATTACACTTGCTAAAGTACCCCAATCACGGAATAGCGATACCATGACCATACTTATAATTGCATTAAATATAATGGCTACACGAGGAATCATATATTTTTCATTCATTTTCCCTAAAAATTTAGGAATATGACCATTTTGTTCCATAGCGCGTAAAACACGTCCAGTAACAGCTACAAATGATACACCTGTACCAAATGGTGAAACAACTGCTTCCATATATAGTAATATAGCTAACCAATTTAATCCTAATAGAATAGCCATATCAGCAAATGGTGAGTTAAAGTTAATACCACTCCAACCATTTTCATGCAGCATTTCAGTAGGCATTGACGTAATAAATGTACTTTGTAGTACTATGTACAGGATTGCACTTAAAGTCAGTGAAATAGCTATACCACGTGCAATGTTTTTTTCAGGTTTTTGAATTTCAGATCCCATATTAATAATTGTCTGGAATGCGTTGAATGAAAAAATAATACCTGATGCTGTTGTTGCAGCAAATATAGGTGCTGAACCGTAAGGCATAAATGTTCCAACTGAATGACCATAGTTCCCAGTGTCAAAACCAGAAATAATTAACATGATAATCGTTAATAAAGGCACACCTAATTTAAATACTGAAATTAAACTTGTAAATGACGTCAATAATTTTACTGACCAATAGTTTAATAATGAGAAGATAATAATAATCACAAATACTGCAAATAAACCTGCGTTACTTATTGTAGATCCATCCATTAAACCAGACGTAAATTTCGCCCATTCCCAAGGCCATGAACTCATATATTGTACAGCTGATACTGCTTCAATAGGAATGATAGTTACCAGCGATACCCAGTTTGCCCAGGCAGCAATGAATCCAAGTAACGAACCATGTGTATATTGCGCATAATTACTCATACCACCTGATTGTGGAAACATCGTTCCTATTTCAATATAGTTATAAGCAATTGAACCTATAACTACAAAACCAATAATCCAAGAAATAATTGCGGCTGGTCCTGCAATAGAAGATGCCTCCCATGCGCCAAATAACCAACCAGATCCAATTAATGAACCTAATCCTAGCAATACGAGCTGTGGTAAATTAATTTTACTACTTTCATCTTTTTGTCCCATAATTACTCCTAATATTTTCTCTTTTATATTCATATCAAGAATAAGTGGCTTTTATACACCTTCTTGTATATGGTGTTATTATACTCGTATAACAATTCTAGTCAAATCAACTTTTCACTACCAATAATTGTATATTTTTGTGTTTTTATTCATAATATTAGCATATTACTGTATAAAAACATCGCACAACATAACTCACTCAAGATAGTGTCATTAATACGCTGAAAGTAGATTTATTCATGTTACTTATTTATTCACATAAAGTATAATACCCAAAACCTTCTAATTTATAATACATATGCTACAAATACCTTTACATCAGTAATCACAAGACTTTGAATCGATGCATTTAAAAATATTTGTAACTTTTGTAACGGTTTTGTGTATTTATACTAAAATAAAGCATTATTCACAAAAATATCTTTAAATACTTTGCAAATAATGCTTTTTATGATGTTACACAAATATGAATCATTGTTATTTTACTTTATTATTTTAAATAAATAGATCCAGAATTAAGACAACCATTAATCCTGTTACAGATGTCGTTAATAACAACGCACCCCATGTCTTAAATGTATCCTTAATAGAAATATTAAAATATTCTTTGAATAACCAAAATGATGCATCATTAACATGAGTAATGATATTACTACCTACAGCTGTAGCTAATACCATAAGCACAGGGCTGACATCAAAAGTGGGTATCAACGGACCAACGATACCTGCAGCAGTAATTGCTGAAACAACACCTTGACCCGTCGCAATACGGATCAGCGCTGTAATTAACCAAGCCATAATAAGTGGAGAGATATTGTTACCTTTCATGATATCTGCAATATAATCTCCAACATGTGCTTCTAAAATGATTTCCTTAAAAGCGCCACCCGCTCCGACAATGAATATAATAGTTGCAACACCTTTTAGACCTGTTTCAAATGATTTCATCATTGTATCCATATCTTTACCTTTTCTAAGTCCAAACATAACAATCGCAGTAATAATAGCAATGATAAGACTGATTTCCACACTTCCAATAAATGATACGATTTCATGTAATATCGTGTCTTCGGTAATAAATAAACTGAGTATGGTTGATATTGAAATTAGAATAGCTGGTATTAATGGTACAAATAAACTCAAACCAAAACTAGGCATTTCACTGTCTGTAAAATTTTTTCTTTTTTGTAATAATGGTGGTATAGGATAATCTATGCGCTTCATGAATCTCGGCAATATAATACCCGCAATAATCACACTAGGAATAAAGACGATCATCCCCAAAATATAAACCATTCTCATATCCGCTTTGTAAGCATCTACGAGTGCTGTGGGCCCTGCTTGTGGCGGGAAAATATTGTGTGATAAAGTTGTCGCTGCAACCATTGTAATCGCCAATTTCATAAATGGTGTCTTAGCTTCAACAGCAATACTGATGACTAACGGTGCTAAAATCATAAATGCTACTTCATAAAATACAGAAATACCAAATACAGCACCGGTGATGATTAAAGCCCATTGAACATATTTAGCACCAAATCTTTCTATAAGTGTTGAAGCGATACGTTGTGCTGCGCCAGAATCTACCATTAATTTACCAAGCACTGCACCAAACCCAATAATTAATGCGAGACTCCCTAATGTAGATCCTAATCCTTCCTTAATTGTCTCTAAAATTGCTAACGGCTTCATGCCATTCATAAATCCTACAAGCACCGCTGGGAATATGAGCGATAGGATACTATTAATCTTCAATTTAATATTTAAAAATAGTAATACCCCTACACCAATAACAAGCGATATGAGCGGCAAATGTTCCCCTAAAAATGACAAATTCGTGTTCCCCCAATCCCTTAAAAATAATGAAAGCGAATTCACAATTACTCATTATATACAAAATAATTAAAACCACATCCATCATCACGGAGTTCTCCATGAATGGATGTGGTTCATCGTCTCTATTTATTATTATATACTTCGAATGGCCAATGCTTATCTTCAAGAAGTTCCCTATAGAATGGATCATTACCAATTACTTTAATTTGATCCGCTAATGCTTCAACTTCATCTAAGTGGTGTGTCGTTAATATAATGAGTCGTTCCCTCTTCATTGTATTCAAAAGGTTATGAATATCAAATCTGGATTTTAAATCTATACCTACTGTAGGTTCATCTAAAATTAATATTTGCGGATTACTTAATAAACCGATTAGAACATTTACCTTTCGTTTCGTACCACCAGACAAATTAGAAATTGTCATGGTTCTCTCATTTAAATTGAGTTGACGTGCATACTCGTCTATCAATACATTGGATAACGGTGCTTTGCATAGCGCCTTAAAACATCGAATATTTTCATTAACTGTCATATGTTCAAATAGTGCAATATCCTGTGGTACATAACCGATTTTATCTTGTCTTTGCTTTTTTGACAGTTGTTCTCCAAAATAACGTATTTCACCTTTAGTCAATTGTTCTAAACCGGCAATCATTCTTAATAATGTGGATTTACCAGCGCCGTTTTCACCTAATAAAACGGTTAATTGCAAATTTTCAAATGTCATATCTAGGGACTCAAAGATGCATTTTTTACGATAGTGCTTGCTTAAATTTTTTAATTCTATCATCTTATCACTCCTATAATTGTATAAAGATATATAACACCGCCATCAATAAGGCAAATATGACTGCCATAAAGAGCCTATGACTGAGTGTATTTATTTTGAAAAGTAACCATGAAACCCCTAGTTCATACACAATAATAATCACTAATGATTTCGCAAAGAACGTAAATGAAAGTTGTTGTTGAAATATGAATGTTGTTATGCCAAGTACAAGCATTAAAATGAGTGTATGAATCAAAATATAAGTTGTGAAAAGTATCAACTTACTGTATTGAAATATAAAAAGTCTTGTTAACGGACCATTTTGTTTCAGCCTTTGATGCAACACGATTTGAACACTACTAACGAATAAGATAATGCCAAACACTAGGCTGATTGATATAGACGTCTCAGAATTGGTATTTACGACATGGTGAACAATGGCTGATTTGGGCGTGTGTTGATTTAATGTATCGGACACCTTTTCTAAGGACGTCTCTTGACCGTCATCATCTAAATGTTTTTTTACAATATACGGAATTTGTTGTTCATATAATGAACGACTAATCATTTCAAATGTAATATCACCAATAAAATCATCTCTTGCATAAAGTGTAAGTGCCAATTTTAATTGATTATTTTTCAATTTATCACTGTAATCTTTAGGGATATGCATCGCTGCAACCGCTTCTTTCTTGCTAACACTTTCATCCAGATATATTGCTTCTTGGTCCAACTTTTCAACTTTAACAAAGTCGTTCTTCTCAATACTTTGAATTAATGTATGTGAAGCTTGGGATTGATCCTGATCTTGAACTGTGACTGGAATTTTAAAAGATTGATTCAGCGATGAATAAGCTGCCCATATCAATAACAACGTACACGTTAAAATAGTAAAAAAAATCACTAATTGCTTCCACTGTTTTAATATAATGATAAATATAAAGGACTGTATCATCGGCGATACCTCCAAACAATGATTACCAATAATATAATAGCTGTTATCACAAAGCTCATATAGAAAGTAATGGGTGTATCTAAGATATAATTATTTAATATAATCTCTAACATTTGATTAGTGACAAAACTAAATGGCTGCACATTAAACATGCCATTCAATAAATGTTTGAAATATATCGTTGGTATAATTTGACCAGAAAATAGAATAACCATAAGTGCAAGCATGATTTTCAGTACGATATTGAACCAACGGAAACTGATCAAATCAATAATGGTTAACCAACCTGTAATCATTAGAATATAATAAACTAATTGAATAACTACAGTTGGCCAATTATAAGGCTCAAAAGTATTGGGCAATATCTGTATCATGCATAAGCATCCTAACAAGGTCCACACGCCAGTATAAAATAGCGTAAATAAACTTCTAATTAATGTTAGCTTTTCAAATGAAAAATGGTACATATGTAATCTGGATTTTAATGCCTTAGCTTGGTTCATTTTTAAAATTGAAAATAGTGATAGTGCAAAAATAAATATGGAGGCTAAATAACCTGTCACTACATAATAGCTCGATGTATCAAATATTTGTATCGATTGATAATCAAATCCGCCTGTCCGATTTAAACCGGTAAATAATAAATCCGTCAATAATTGTAACTTATCGTCCTTATTGGCCTCTGGTGATAATGTCGTGTAGGTTAACCCTCCACCCATCGATAACATGAGGCGACTATAAACTGAATCAGTCAACTGATTAATAACTAAACTTTTAGTTGACGTTTGATCATATGTATAAACAGCTATAGGTAAATTACCATGTTTATAAAATGTTTTTGTCATACCTTTTTCAAAAACATAATATCCCTCTAATTTTTGTGCTTTCAATAATTTTTGCGCTTGATTTTGATTGTAACGCTGAATACGAATATCTTTACCTAGATGTGTTCCATTTCCCATTGAATTGAGTATGAGCTGTGTCTCCGCAGAATTATCGTGATCAACAATACCTATTCTAAACTTTGCATCATCTTGATTAACGTACTGAACGACTAGTAAGGCAGTTAAAAAAGCACACATCATCAAAATCAAATAGAAAAAAAGATGCCATTTTTTTAATAGAAAAGAGTGGTAAATGCGAAACAATTGAATTGTTTTCATTTAACCACTCCTCTCTCCATTAATATATTACCTTTTTAAATGAGTTATCTTTATTTTTTATCTTTAATATCTTTTGCGATATCTTTTACAATATCTTCAGTGTTGTTAGATATTTCTCGTTTTAGTTTTCTAAAGTCACTATCAGACATTGTATTTAAATCTTGTGCATTTGCTTTTTTAAATTTAATGTCTTCTTTAAGTTTTGTGTCACCTTTAATATTAATCACGACCGTCTCATTATCGATATCTGTTGATAATGAAAGTTCTTGTTTTTGTGTATTATTTTTAGTGTCTGTGTCTAATTTATTATTGAAATCAATCGTTGTTTTATCGTAGTTAGCATTGATTTCAATCTGACCTTTGTCGTTACGTTTATCCCCATCTTGTGATTCTGTATTTGTTAAAGTTGCATCAGACTTACGGTAACCATTATCAAAAGTTACTTTGTAGTTATCTTTATACTGATCGTCTTTTTTAGTGGACTTACCTTTCAGTGCTACTTCTTGGTCATCATCTGTTGTTAATTTATAATCAATCATTAAGTTATCATCATCAACTTGACTTGTCCCATTTAATTTCACTGTTGAACCGTCTTCATCTTTCATCGTTAAATTACGTTTAAGAATCTGATTATCGTCTTCCCATATAACTGATTTCACACTTGGAAATTCTGCTTTATCTGTATCTTTTACTTCTTTTAATATATCATCTAATTGTTTTTTATAGTCTTTCGCATTAAATTGATCTTCTGCAATCGCTTTAATATCTTTGTCTTTTTTAGCTTTTTCTAAAATGTCTGTTAAAATGGCTTTTGTTTCACCTTTACTTACATTCATTGTTACTTTTTTAACATCTTTATCCTCACCATTGACCTTAATTGTTACATCGTCTTTTTCAAAATTATCATCGTCTAATTTATCTGTAATCACTTCACTATATTTCTTGCTAATTTCATCAATATTATCTTGAGATATTTGTGTACCAGATAACAACGAATTTAAATTTAATGAGTCATTTGTAATGCCATTATTTGTCCCTTCAACACTCGATGTTTCCCCAGTGATTTTTTTATACACATCGACAAGTTCATTATTCTTCGCTTTGTAAACATCATCTAAAATTGGAGCTGCATAATATTGATTTTGCTTATCGGCAGCCCATTGAAATTCCCCAATTTCATTATCTGCAACTGTAGGTGTTAAAGCTATAACTGAATGCTCTTTATCCGGATCATGTCCCAATTTAAATCCTAACTTCGAAGCATCTGCAACAGATTTTGGTATATCCGATGATTTGAGTAGTGCTTCTGGTACATCTGCACTTGCATTTAAATTAATTAAATACGACTCATCTTTCATCTTATCTTGAAATTCAAATTCATTTTCAAACCTGTCTTCACCATACGCTTTCATTTGCTTTGCTGTTTCCTGTTCACTTAGTAAATACGTATTTTTAGGTGTGTTCTTTGTGAAATAATACGCTGCTGCTCCCCCAATGCCACAAATCAGTAGTACCCCAATAACGACTGCTATAACAATCTTCACTGTCTTAGACATATCGTTCTACCTCCCCTTAAGTTTTAATTTCTTTTATAATAGCACAATATATATATAATTAATTAACTAATTCTAAAATTCTAACAATTTATACATCTTTTTTAATAATAAATATTATATTTGTTAATTGTATAAAAATATAATTATACTCAATGTAGTCCTTCACAGTAGGTTGAGCTTAAATTTTTCAAAAATAAAAAGTAGTTGCCATTTTTGATAATGACAACTACTTAAATATATTTAATCTTTTCTAACTTCATCTTCCCACCATAAAGCATCTTTAGGATTTTTCACTACATGATCATAATCCTCTTGCGTTTCGACATTTGGATAAGAACCTCTGAGTGATTTGTTAGAGGTAGATTTAAACATTGTTATGAAGATAATGAGTCCAACGACATTAATAAACATCAAGTAATAAGATGGTGCAATTTGTTGTCCTGTCGTTTCTACTAAAGTTGAAAGTATAAATGGCGTTAAACCACCAAATACCGCAGCACCAATATTATAAACAAGTGATAATGTACGTAACCTAACCTTTGTATGGAACATACTTGGTAATAAGGATGGCATAACACCTTCAAATGTTGACATAAATAATGCAATGATAAACAATCCAAGTATTACAAATGGAATCATTGGAATACTCATTAACCAAAATGCAAGCACCGAGAATAAACTAAATCCTGCTAAACCAAATATAATGGTACGTTTGTTACCAACTTTATCACTATACCAACCAAAGAAAAATACTGCTGGTATCATAACTAACATGGTTATGGTGCTCAATATGGATCCCATAGTTCCACCTAAGTTGATTGTTGAATTCAAGAATGATGGCATATAGGAAAGTACCATATAGTTGGCAACATTTAAGAAAGCTACGCCTGTAAAACAAACGACGACGTCTTTCCAATAATATTTGAAAATATCTAAATATGAATATTCTAATTCTTCTTGTTCTGCTAATGTAGATTCATAAGCTGGGCTTTCATCTAAACTTGAACGTAAGATAATACCAATAATACCTAATGGTGCAGCAAGGATGAATGGAATTCTCCAGCCCCAATCAGCCATTTGTTGATCACTTAATAATGAATACATCAGCCCCGCTAAAATAGCAGCCATAATATTTCCAGCAAGTGTACCAATTTCTAATCCACTACCTAATTTACCGCGTGTCTTATCAGGAGCTGTTTCTGCAATATAAGTCATTGCACCTGCGTATTCCCCACCTGTTGAAAATGACTGAATCATACGAACAACAAGTAATAATATAGGTGCCCAAATACCAATTTGATCTTGTGTAGGTAACAGCCCGAGCATCAATGTCGATGCTGCCATAAGTAATATCGTTGTCGATAATACAATTTTCCGTCCATATTTGTCCCCTAAGTGACTGAAAAATATACCACCGATTGGTCTCACTATAAAAGCAAAGGCAAATACTGCAAATGTTGAAACAATTTGCATCTCTTGAGGTAAATTCCCAAAGAAATTTGCACTTAATATCACAGCTAATTGTGCATATAAACCAAAATCAAACCATTCTATTGCATTACCAATCCCTGTGGCTACAACACCTTTTTTGGCTTGATCAGAATCTACTCTGTTAACTTTCTCTTTTTTAAATTTCACAAATAAAAACACCCCTTAAATTGTTTCTATTTATATAACATAACCTATGTATTAACTTATAAACACTTATAAGTTATAATTTATTATTTTTTAATTTTCAAAATCAATAAATTTTAAAATGATTTCGCGAATTTATTAAATGCCATTTTAATTATAGACATTCATCTAATGCCGTATCGTAAACACACACTTCAATCTTTTAGTATTTATATAAGTATTTAAGGCAATAAGTTCCAACATGATATCTCAAAGACGCCGCTTCTTTCTCAACACGATATGACTCTGATTCACTTTTGATATAATAGATTTACAAAATGAAACGGAGGATATTTTATGAAACAAATATATTTTAACCATGACGGTGGCGTCGATGATTTAATTTCTCTATTTCTGTTACTACAAATGGAGGATGTATCACTCATTGGTGTGAGTGCAATTGGTGCTGATAGCTATGTTGAACCTGCAGCAAGTGCATCTCAAAAAATCATTAATCGCTTTAGCAAGCAACCGATTCATGTCGCCGCTTCGAAACAACGCGGAAAAAATCCATTCCCTAAAGATTGGCGTATGCATGCATTTTTTATGGACGCTTTACCTATTTTAAACGAAGCTAATCAAAGCCATTCAAATTTACTTGAACACGATGCTTATGAAGATATTATTGAAAAATTACAAAAGAGTCATGCTCCAGTGACTTTATTATTTACTGGCCCATTAACGGATTTAGCTAAAGCCGTAACAGTTGAGCCTACAATTATTAATAAAATTGAACGTTTAGTATGGATGGGTGGTACATTTTTAGAAAAAGGAAATGTCGAAGAACCTGAACACGATGGTACTGCAGAATGGAATGCTTTTTGGGATCCAGAATCTGTTAAAACCGTCTTTGATACAAATATAAAAATAGACATAGTCGCATTAGAAAGTACAAATCGTGTACCACTGACATGGGATATTAGACAAACTTGGGCAAACGAACGACATTATCCAGGTGTTGATTTCTTAGGAGTCAGTTATGCTGCTGTACCTCCATTAACACATTTCCAAACGAATTCTACTTATTTCTTATGGGATGTACTAACAACTGCATATGTAGGTAAGCCTGAATTGGTACAGCAACATTCGGTCAATGCTAGTGTTTATACAGAAGGGCCTAGTCAGGGGCAAACGTATATAGATGATGTACGTGGCAGAACAATTTCAGTCGTCGATGATGTCGAACACGATGCCTTCTTTAAATACATTACAGATTTAGCAAAAAAAGTTGAACAATAACGTGTTAAAAAGCGCCCTTTCGTTGTTACACTTCAATACTGTGTAGTAACGAGAGGGCGCTTTTGCACTTTTATATATTTATTTACGCAACATACTAGTAACTCTTTTCATCCAAATATTGTTTATCATTCACATCTTTCGTAATACCTACAAGTCTCTGACGTGATACTTCCATGCCTTTTTTATCATTTAAAGCATGATATTGTGCCTGCTCATCTTTATAATGATCTAATTTATACATTTTAAAATTTTGAGGAGTTGCCTTTAAATAAGGTTCCCCATTTTCATAATGTGTCACCAATGATTTCCATTTAACATTTTTGATTTGTACGCCTTTAGGATTTTTTTCTAAATTAAAACGTATGTTACCACCTAATATATTCTTTTCAGTTCCTGTAGCTTGTCCATTTAGAAAATTTCCCAGGGAATAAGCAACGAGTGTTTTATGATTATCTTTCCCTTTCACCCATTTAACTGGCTGTATCACATGTGGATGTGTGCCTAATACGACATCTGCACCCGCATCAGCAAACACTTTGGAATACTGTTGTTGCGTCTCATTGGGTTTAGTCTTACCTTCATTACCCCAATGTGCGGAGACGATAACTGCATCACTTTTTTCTTTTGCGCTTGCGATATCTTTTTTGATTTGTGCCTTATCAAAATAATTGATTTGATATGGTTTTTCTCTAGGAATATCATTTGTTCCATATGTATAACTCAGCATTGCCATTTTAATTCCATTTTTCTCAATTACAGGAATCGTATCATGTTGCTTTGGCGAATCAAACGTTCCGAAATAAAACACGGACTTAAATTGCTTCCAAACGCGGATTTCATTTTCTAAACCAGCAGTTCCTTGATCTAAAGCATGATTATTAGCTCCATTAACCACATTAAATCCAGTATGTACTATGTTTTGTGCGATTGCCTCTGGCGTATTAAATTGTTTAAATACTGACAAACCGCGTTCATCACCACCAAGTGGCGACTCTTGATTGATGTATGATACATCTGTTGATTGAACTTCATCTTTTAAATTGTCATACATTGACTCAAAATTGAACTGTCCATTATCTTGCAAAGCATCCTGATAAACGACTGGATGGATTAAATTATCGCCTACTGCATAAAAAGATAACGTTTGCGTTAATTTATCTTTTTCATTTAAACAACCTACACATAAAATTAAAAAACACGAAAACAAAAAAACACAAAATAATCCCATATTTCCACATATTTCATAACCCCTATCAATACTCATTAAATTTTATTTTAAATTTGATAAGTCAATATATCAATAGAGTTGTAAAATCGAATACTATTTTTTATAAAGAAATAAAAAAGACATTTTTCAATATTAAAAAATGTCTTTCACTATATATTAAACGTATTTAGTCACTGTTTCTGTTGGTAATCTATAAGAACCATGGGCTGGATTTTTAGCTTTACCAATCGCAACAATTACTACGGGTACATAGCGTTCTGAATCTATACCAAATGCATCTGCGATTTGATCACTTTCAAATCCGCCAAGTTGGATTTGTATCATATCCATGGGCTTTCGCAACAAGCATAAATTGCATTGCGGCTAAACTACTATCAATCTTCACAATGTCATTCATTTGTTCTTTTGTTGCATTATCATATAATGGTATGACTTTTTCTAACATTTCTTGTTTTACTTCTTCCGGCATTAAATCATGTTTAACTGCATTACCATAAATTTCTTCGGCATTTGTTTGACTCTTCATATCACCAAAAATAACGACCATAGCCGCTGATGAATCATTTTGACGTGTGTTAAAACGAATGAGCGGACGTAATGTGTCTTTACCTTCATCACTTTCGACTACTAAGAATCTCCACGGTTGCATATTAACTGATGATGGTGCTGTCGTTGCTTTTTTAATCATTTCGTCCATTTCTGCTTTCGGTATTTTCACTTGTTCATCAAATACTTTTACAGACTTTCTATTCATTAAAATTTCTTCAAAATTATTATTTATCATTTGTTATTTCTCCTTAATCATTTTTTACAAAATCAAATTATACTCAATTTAACTATAATTACAAATCATTTGTTTATAATTAGGAACAAAAAATATTTTACCTCAAACGCCCCACACTATTTACTTTGAGTAAAAACAAAAAAAAGCGAGTATAAATGAACCTCATATTAAAATGATGGTCATTTATACTCGTAGCTTTATTTTATAAGTAATACTTCTTTAAAGCATTCGGAATATATCCATGTAACTTACATAAATTTGATTTATGAAGTTGGTTTCATTTTTTTAATACCTGGTTTAACAAAGCACATCGCAATAATACCGATGACTGCCGCTACTACTGCAGATATAAACATTGATGAATATCCATATGATGTTACAAGTATACCTGTTAACGTTGGCGCTATAATCGTTGCAGAGTTAACAAAGAAATGTGTAATACCGCCATACGTCCCAGTTTTCTTCGGTGCTGTATCAATAATGACAGACCAATAAACAGCATTTGGCAAGAATATACAGGCATTACCTAGCATCATTAGGAACATTATCCAGCCAATTTGATTGGTTGTTGGGATAATTAAAAAACAAATCGCTGCCAAAGTCATTCCAAATATCGCTAAACCTGATCGTGCAATTCTTAGACTGCCTGTTTTCACACGTAACCAATCTGATAATCTTCCACCGAAATATGCTGTAAAACAAGCACCTATCCAGGGAATCATACCAAGATACCACAATGAGTGAATCTCAAAATGATACTCGTCTTGTAAATACTTTGGTGTCCAAGTTAAAATCAAAAAGTTTATGTATTGAAAACCAAAATAACCAACCATATTAAAGATAAGTGTCGGACTTTTGAAAAAGTGATACCATTTTTCATGTGCATTGTGCTCAGTTTCAACTGTTTTTTCACCATGAACCGTTTCTTCTGTGGATCGAATACTTTCAATTTCTTCCTGAGAAACATGTTTATTATCTTCAGGATAATCGGTAAATACTTTATACCAAATAATAATCCATACGAGACCTAATAAACCTAAAATTACAAAAAGCACGCGCCAAGTTGAAATAACTAAGAAACCAGAAACAATCGGTGCTGTGATTATCGCACCCAGTGGTACACCAATTAAACCTAAAGCTGATAATAAACCGCGTTCTCTCGGTGCTGCCCAGTTTGCATTGGTCTTACTGATTGTCGAAAATATTGGACCTTCAGATACACCAAATAGTACTCTTAATAAGCCAAACCCAGCTAATGCAGAACCGCCAAATAAAGCCATGCCTATCTCACCAGCAAATGCCATACCTATTTCAAATAATGACCAAAGTGTACCAGCAATTAACCAAACAAATTTTGGCCCCTTTTTATCTGCTGTAACCCCTCCAAACAATGAACCAAGCATATAACCATATCCAAAATAACCTAATATTAATCCCCAAGCGATATTATCGAAACCAAATTCGTTAATAATATCTTCTTGAGCATAGGAAATAGCGCCACGATCGACATAGTTGATCATTGTCATAATAATCATCGTAATGATAAAATAACGATAGTTTTTCATTTTTTAATTTCCCCCACTTGTTTACAACATTGGTAAATATAGAAAAACTTAACGCTAAATGAAAACGCTGTCAAAAATATTTTTGATTATTAAATTTACCTTTATTACTAATAATGTCTAAAACCCTTGCTATTAAAAGAAAAATAAAGTTTTTAAAAATAGCAAATATTCAAAAAATTATTCTACTACTTTCATAGACATTGTAATATTTCTCTCTTGAAAACCAACTTTTTCATATAATAATCTAGCTTTATTCTGTACATTTACATTTAACCTAACTTCACCAATATGCTGGCTTTTAAAAAAGTCATTAACAAAATATATTAACTTTTTAGCAACACCCTGTCTTCTATAACCTTCAAAGACATATAACTCATAGATAAAACCATAATCTTGTTGTTCAAGGTAATCTGTTTTTTTATCAATAAGCACAAACCCTTTGCATATGTTTTCTTCAATCAACACATAATATTTTGCACCTTGCAATAGCAATTGATTTGACATATCCAGCAATGACGCATCTGATAAATCAAAATTCACCATCATCGCTTCTTTGAATAACTTTGGTATAACTTTGTTAATGAGTTTCAATTCATTATCTTTAGCACATCTTATTGTCATGATAATCATCCCCTGTCTTTAATATTTTTATATACATTTCCAAAACTACTAACTATGCTTTAATATAATAAAAGTAAATAATGTATTTTACCTATAAGTTGAAGTCTTTTGCTTTTCTTTATACTACATAACCATGCTACAATATATGCTTTAGAAATAATATATGCTTATAAATAATAATATATTATTATTCGTACGTTTTATGCACATAATAATCAAAAAAATTTGATTTCAAAGTTGAAAAGATAAAACAAAGTTTGTTAATATTTTACCTTATATAGAAGATAGTGAGAAAATTTAAGTAAAAAGAGGGAACACAATGAAGTCTATATCAGTCATAGTGACTTATTACAATTCAGAAGATTATATCGAAAGATGTTTAATAAGCCTTAAAAAACAAAGATTCCAAGATTTTGAACTCATCTTAGTAAATGACGGTTCAACAGATCAATCGAAACCACTTGCAACACAAATACTTAAAGATTGGGATATTCCAATTAAAGCAATTGATTTACCAGAAAATACAGGACATGCGCATGCTAGAAACATGGGCTTGAAAGAAGTTGAATCTCCTTACTTTATCTTTATTGATTCTGATGATTATTTGGCATCCTATACATTATCATTTTATATGAAGAAACTAAATCAATTCGATGCGTTAATTGCGCCTATCCATGGGTTCACGTTGGATATACCTCAATACGTTGACCAAAATTTAGTGCGTACTCAATATTTAAATACTAAAACACATTCTAATCAATTTTTAAGAAAGCAAACTGCATGTAATATTGTTTTCAAAACTGCAATTGCACGTGGCCATAACTTACAATTTAATGAAGACTTGAACGTCTTTGTAGATTGGTCCTTTATTTTAGAATTTATTAAATATGCCAATGGATTCGTGCGTGTCAGTCGCTTTCCTTTCTATATTAAAGGGGAAATCTATGACCCGTTTGTGAAACCAGCACTGTCTAAACAAGATTTTGGCATTACGTTCAACGATTATGTATATAGTTTCTCTGATTCTGTTCAACGTGCGCCTTTAAAAGAAAATAAAGTTTTCATAAAAAATAAAATGAAAAATATTTACAAACATTCATTCGAACCATCATCAAGAAAAACCCCTGAGCGTTATAAACATAACAGTGAATTGCTTCCAAAAGTGACAAGAGAATTAATTCCGACGCTTTTCAAAAATGAGAAACCACTCTTTATATTAGAGTCATTGATGCTCATGGTGAATAAACGTAAATCCGCTTTTAAAATAAATAAACTTAGAAAAAAAGCACGTTTAGTAAAAAGTATCTTGTTACGTAGAAAAAATAAAAATCGTGCATTATACCAATTAACAGATAGTGAAGATAAAGTGAGTCCAAATACGATTGTATTTGAAGCATTTGCTGGTAAAAATTACAGTGATAGCCCGAAATATATTTACGAATATATGATGAAACGCCATCCGAATTATGAATTTATATGGGTCTTTAAAAACCCTTCTAAAGTACAAATTCCTGGCTCAGCTAAAAAAGTTAAAAAAGGCTCTAAAGCTTACTATGAAGCATATTCAAAAGCTAAATACTGGGTGTCTAACGCGAGATTACCGCTTTATCTGAATAAAAAACCAAACCAAGTTTATATACAAAATTGGCACGGCACACCATTAAAACGATTAGCAAATGATATGAAAGTCATTCGTATGCCAGGAACTACAACGGATAACTATAAACGTAATTTCAGAGAAGAAACAAGCCGTTGGGATTATTTAGTGTCACCAAATAGATATTCTTCTAAAATTTTCGAGACTGCATTTTGGATGAAACCTGAACAACTACTTGAAATTGGTTATCCTAGAAATGATGTATTAGTTAACCATGCAAATGACAAATCATATATCCAAGAAATTAAAGAAAATTTAAACTTACCTGCAGATAAAAAAGTCATCATGTATGCGCCAACTTGGAGAGATGATGAATTTGTGAAAAAAGGTAAATATTTATTTAATCTACAAATTGATTTAGATAATTTACAAGCACAACTTGGCGATGACTATGTTGTACTATTGAGAATGCATTATCTCATTTCTAATGCCTTAGATTTACGTGGTTATGAAGATTTTGCCATTGATGTTTCAAACTACAGTGATATCTCTGAATTATATTTAATTTCAGATTGCCTTATCACAGACTATTCATCCGTCATGTTTGATTACGGTGTATTGAAACGTCCTCAATTCTTCTTTGCTTATGATTTAGATAAATACGGTCAAGATTTACGCGGATTCTATTTAGACTATCACAATGATTTACCTGGACCTATTCACCAAGATCCATACCAATTAACAGAAGATCTAAAAAATCTAGATCAAGTTTCAATAGATTACAAGGACAAAATCAATCAGTTTTATGATGACTTTTGTTCATTAGAAAATGGACAAGCGTCTAAAGCAATTTCCGATTTAATTACTAAAAATAACAACTAGCCTATTAAATTAGAAATAATTAGTAACAAAAATACTCATTCTGAAAATAAAGCGTCTGGGTCATAAATCCCCAATCTCAAAAAAGAGGACTAATCCTTAGTATGGATTGGTCCTCTTTATATTTAAATTCTAACACTTTCGGGTGTTTGTATTCTACTTTTCTTCCATACTAAAACACAATGTGTGTAAAGTTCTGGTTTAAATGGAATAAAAGCTAAATTATCTAAATTTCTATTCGATGTTACACCTTCAATCACAACAGCTGAACCGACATTATTTCTTACCAATGAAAAAATATTAAATATTAAGTTATACGTTCCAATCACTTGCAAGTCATTGACTGCTATTTGACGCCATTCTGAAATCATTTTTTGATTTTATGGTCTTCTAGACATTAATAATTTTGTTTTTTCAAATCTCCAGGATGCATTGAGGATTGCCCTCTAAATGGAGAATCTTCAGAAACAAGCAAACCCCAACGCTCTGGTCTCGGTAAAGGTACTTGCTCATATTTTTCCATTGCAATGGGTTCTATTAAAATCGCAATATCCAATAATCCATTATCAAGACGCTCACTGATTTCACTGCCTATACCACTTACGATATGAAAAGTGATTAAAGGATGTTCTCTCACCATCTCTTCTAATATCATGGCAAGCGTGTCAGAATTATCCGCTTCTACACATCCTATCGTAATATGTCCACTCAACGCTTGTTGTTTTTTATTTTCAAATTCTTGTTGCGTCTGATTCGTTAATGACAATATCTCTTCTGCTCTATTTTTTAAAAATATGCCTTCTTCTGTAAGCATAATACCTTTATTTTCTCGATAAAAGAGCTCTACCCCTAGTTCTAATTCTAAGTCATGCATTTGTCTACTTAATGTAGGTTGCGTAATGTTTAGTACCGTTGCCGCTTTTGAAATCGCATGTTCTTCAGCAACTGTACAAAAATATCTAAGTGTTCTCAATTCCATTGGGTATCCCTACTTTGTTTATGGTTTATTTTACTCGTTATAACAAAATTAAATGATACTTCCTTGTAATATTTGTGGTGTATAAAAGTCATTCATTCAACCACCATAGATTTAACCAAGTCTCCCCGATAAATAATATCTCTCATATTACGTAACAGCGCGTTATGCGTGCGTCTGTCGAAAATGAACTCGTAAAAGCTTTAAGTATCAAAAAAGGCAATGTTAGTCGGACGTGCACAAAAAAACTGCCAACAAAGTCTAAGCCTTTGTCGGCAGTCAGAGATAATAACAAATACATGCCTTACCTCTATATCTATTTCATTTATTTTAAAATATCATAATCAAACATTACTTTATAGTACCCGCATCTTTATCATGTACACCATGACGATAGAAATCAATATATTCTGGATCTAATGGTTTTTTACCACGAATGATGTCTGATGCTTTCTCAGCCATCATTAATACAGGTGAATGAATGTTACCATTTGTTGTACGTGGCATAACAGATGCGTCTACAACACGTAGATTTTCCATGCCATGTACTTTGAACGTTTCTGGATCTACGACTGACATTTCATCTGAAGCTGGTCCCATTCTACAGCTACAAGATGGATGCAATGCTGTTTCACCATCGCGTTTTACCCATTCAATAATTTCTTCATCTGTTTGCACTTCAGGTCCAGGAGAGATTTCTCCTCCATTATAAGGGTCTAATGCTTTTTGGCCTAAGATATTTCTAGCTACTTTAATTGCTTCCACCCATTCACGTTTATCTTCTTCTGTAGATAAGTAGTTAAACACAAAATCTGGCTTAACAAATGGATCTTTTGATTTGATTTTTAAATGTCCACGAGAATTTGAGTACATTGGTCCTACATGCACTTGATAACCATGTGCAGCTGGCGCTTTCGTACCATCGTATCTTACCGCAATTGGTAAGAAGTGGAACATTAAGTTTGGATAATCTACATCTTCATTTGAACGTACAAAGCCACCACCTTCGAAATGGTTTGATGCTGCAGCACCTTTACGTCCGAAAATCCATTGTAATCCTATGAATGGCATTTTTAATTTATTTAAACTTGGTTGCATTGAAACAGGTTCTTTACATGCATGTTGCACATAAACTTCTAAATGGTCTTCAAAATTTTCACCAACACCTGGTAAGTGAATACGTGGTTCAATACCTAATGAACGTAAATGTTCTGAATCACCGATACCTGATAATTGTAGTAATTGCGGGGAGTTAATTGCACCACCTGATAGGATAACCTCTTTCGCATTTACTGTATGTTCTCTACCATTTTTCTTAAATGTAACACCCGTTACTTTGTTACCTTCAAAATTTAATTTCGTCACAAATGCACGTGTTTGCACTTCTAAATTCTTACGTTTCATCGCTGGATGTAAATATGCTCTAGATGCAGAAACACGACGACCATTATGTACTTGACTATCAAATGGTCCAAATCCTTCTTGACGGAATCCATTTACATCTGGTGTTTTATTATAACCTGCTTCAACACCTGCATCGAAGAAAGCCTGGAATAACGGATTATCAGCTGGACCTCTTCTTAGTTTAATTGGTCCGTGATGTCCACGGAATTGATCATCTTTTGTTGCACCGAATGTTTTTTCTAAGCGTTTAAAATACGGTAAACAATGTGCGTAATCCCATGAATCCATGCCTTCAGGCTTCGCCCATTTTTCATAGTCCATTGGGTTACCTCTTTGATAAATCATACCGTTAATCGAACTTGAACCACCTAGAACTTTACCACGTGCATGACCGACTTTACGTCCATCCATATGTGGCTCAGGTGTCGTTTCATAAATCCAATCGTATAATTTATTTCCAGCTGGATACATTAATGCTGCAGGCATCTGTATTAATAAGTCCCATGGATAATCACTACGTCCAGCTTCCAATACAAGTACGTTATTCGATACATCTTCACTTATACGGCTACCAAGTACTGACCCAGCACTTCCACCACCTATAATGATATAATCGTATGATTGCTTCATTGTGATACTGCCTCCTCTAATTTATATACGTTCATTCTCTTATTTAAAAATCTATATTATGCTTTACCAAACCAATTAACTGGTTCTGGGTTTGTATTACGTAATATATGTTTCTCTACTTGATATTCAGCTAGACCTTCTTTACCAAGCTCTCTACCAATACCGGATTGTTTATAGCCGCCCCAAGGTGCTTGAGCAAAGTATGGATGGAAATCATTAATCCAAACTGTTCCCATCTTCAATTTATTAACGACGCGTTCAGCTTTGCCTATATCTTGTGTAAAGACACCGCCAGCCAGACCGTAAATGGAATCGTTCGCAAGTTCTATGGCTTCTGCTTCAGTTGAAAAACCTTCAATTGTTACAACTGGTCCAAATACTTCCTCTTGAACAATTCTCATAGAAGTATCACAGTTTGTAATTACAGTTGGTTCAAAGAAGAACCCATCTTGTAGGTCTTCACGTTCAGGACGTTTACCACCAATAGCAATCGTTGCATTTTCAGCTTTTGCAATTTCCATATAATTTTCAATTTTTTCTCTATGTTCAGCTGAAATCACAGGTCCCATTTCCGTTTCTGAGTCAAAACCATTACCTAATTTAATATTTTTAACTCTTTCAATAAGGGCTGCTTCGAATTTTTCTTTAATATCGTTATGCACGATAATTCTTGCGCCAGCAGAGCATACTTGACCTGCATGGAAGAATCCGCCATTTAATGCTTGATCTACTGCTAAGTCAAAATCGGCATCGTCAAAAATGACATTTGGGTTTTTACCGCCAAGTTCTAACGCTACATCTGTAACATGATCTGCTGCTTGTTTCATAATGTGTTTACCAGTTTTTATGCCACCAGTAAATGACACTAAATCCACTTCTTTATGTGCAGATAACGGTTCACCAACTTCAGATCCTTTTCCTAATACTAAATTAATCACACCTTTAGGGAAGCCAACTTCTTCCATTAATTCAAATACACGAATTGTTGTTAACGGCGTGATTTCACTTGGTTTCATAACAAGCGAACAACCTGTTGCCAATGCAGGTGCAAGTTTCCATGAAGCTTGCAGTAAAGGATAATTCCATGGCGTAATTTGAGTTACAACTCCAATCGGTTCTTTTATTACTTTGCTTTCTGTATTTGGGATTGGAGAATCTATCAATTCTCCACCATCTTTATCTGCCAAACCTGCAAAATAGTTAAATACGTTCGCAATATCATTCATATCTGCGTAAGATTCTTCTAATGTTTTACCTGTATCTAATGTTTCAAGTCTCGCTAATTCTTCACGATGTGTCACAATTAAATCGGCAATAGCACGTACTTTTTTGCCTCTATTTTCACTTGTTTCTAATGACCATTCACCTTTTTCAAAAGCACGACGTGCAGCTAATATCGCACGTTCACTATCCTCATCAGTACCTTCTGCTACTTCAAATATGACTTCTTGGTTAAATGGATTAATAATTTTTCTTGTTGCTTGATTCGAGCTATCTACCCACTCACCATCAATGTATTGACGACGAGACAATTGATTTACAAGTTCCATTAAAATTACCTCCGTTAAGTTTGTTAAATTTTTATTTAACGAATTTTATAGAGTTTATGTTAGCATAGTAAACGAAAGCGTGTCAAACCAGTTCAAATTTCAATTGGCTCATAACTTCAGAAACAAAGCGCTACTTAAATTCTGTTCGTTAACCTGCTATAATTTGAATTCACAATAAAATATTTGGTCGGAGGTGTACTACATGGCACATTCAAACAACCCTGAACATCAATTAGACGAAGCAAAAGATATTGTTATCAATGCGATTGGTGAAACAATGGATTTATATGGTATCAACAGAAGTGTTGGTAATTTATTTGGTACTATGCTCTTCGAAGATAGCATGACACTCGATGAGATGCGTGAACAATTACAAATGAGTAAACCAAGCATGAGTGCTGGGGTCAAAAGACTCCAAGAATTTGATATCGTTAAGCAACAATTTACACGCGGTAGTAGAAAACAACATTTTATTGCAGAAAAAGATTTCTTTAACTTCTTTAGCAATTTCTTTACACGCAAATGGCGTCGGGAAATCGTAATTAATGCCGAAGCTGTCCATGATGCCGTTGCGATACTAAACAAAATTATTAATGACGAAAGTACAGATGCCGCTATTAAAACTGAGGCAAACGAAACGAAACAGCAACTCATCGACACGTTACCTTATTACGAATGGTTAGATCATTTAAGTGATGCATTGGAAAGCGGAGAAATATTTAAATACTTCCCAATACCTGAAAATAATTACAAAGAAGATTAAATATGTGTAAGATAGTTAGCCCAAAATCAACAGAATTTCAAAAAGCGTCCGTGTGAAGTTAAATTTCAAACGGTCGCTTTTTTATTTAACAAATAAGCATGACAATTCAACCTTAAGTTAAAGCATAAAAAAGCTGAGACATCGTACTTGTCTCAGCTTTTATTTAAAATTACAAATTATCATCTTCTTTTTGTTCTCTAACTTGTGTGATACGCAATGAACGTCGCTCGACCTCTCTATACTTGTCTGCCCGACTTTCTAGTTTAAGTCGGTCCTCATTAAGTGTCCGCATAAATGCGACCATCATCATAACAAAGACTACAAGTACTGGCACACTCGCCAATAAGGCTGCTGTTTTCAGTACTTCTAACGCTCTCTCGCCACCGACTAACATAAGCGCAAATGGTAATAAACATAACGCAAACGCCCAATAAAGACGGTTTACTTTTAATGGTTCACCAATTACTTTTTTCTGAGATGCTGCTGCTAAGATATATGATCCAGAATCAAATGTTGTCGCTAAGAACAGCAATGCCGAAAGCATAAATAATACAATGATAATATTATGGAACGGTAATTGATGCAATACCTCTATGATTGTAGCTTCCGTACCATGTGTATTCAGATTTTGGATCACATCAAATTGTCCACTAATTTGTAAAAACACAGCATAGTTACCAAAAATACCGAAGAACAACATACATCCTAATGTACCATAGATAATTGTACCTAAAACTACTTCTTTTAACGTACGACCTTTGGAAATACGTGCGATAAACAATCCAATAAATGGTGCATAAACAATCCACCATGACCAATAGAATATTGTCCACTGTTGTGGGAAGTTCGTTTCTTTACGGCCACCAATACCGCCAAATGGTTCTAGCCAAGTAGCCATTTCGAAAAAGTTCTTAATCATATTACCCATACTTGTAATTGTCGTTTCCATAATAAATACCGTTGGTCCAACAATTAACACAAATCCAAGTAATACAAATGACAAAATAACGTTCCAATCACTTAATACTTTTATACCTTTTTTCAATCCAGAATATGAACTATAAGCAAAGATAGCAGTTACTAAAAACAGTATCGCACCACGCATTAACATGTTATCACCATCGATACCAGTCAAGCGCTCTATCCCTGCTGTAATCATTGGTACACCAAGTGCTAATGATGTAGCTGCACCACCTAATAATCCAAAAATGAATATAATATCGACAATCTTACCTACAAGACCATCTGTTTGCCCTTTTAATATTGGACGTAACGTTTGGCTTACTTTATAAATAGGTTTCTTCTTCACGAATAATAAGTAACCAATACACAGCGCTGGTAGTACAAAGGTCGCCCATGCAATCGGTCCCCAATGGAACATACCATACATCGTTGCATAATTAAGCGCACTATCTGTCATACCTTTACCACCATGTGGCGGATCTTGATAATAGAATGCCCACTCGATAATACCCCAATATAGAATATCAGACGCAATACCGGCACAAAACAGCATGGCAGCCCAACTAAAATTATTAAACTCGGGCTTATCTGTCGCTTTACCTAAAGTTACATTACCGTACTTACCAAAGGCTATGTATAAAACAAATATTAAAATAGCGAGTCCGATAAGCAAATAAACTGAACCTAATGCACTAGAAACGGCATCGTTCATTTTAGTAATCACATCTTGACTTGCTTTAGGAAAGACCATCATAGGAATTACTGCAATCAGTAAAATAACCGATGATCCTATAAAGGTCGTCCAATCCATAACTTTATTTTTCTTCATTATTGAACACCCCTGTATTTATTTTTATAACTATGTAAAAGTCGCTAAAAATAGATAAACATTAGCAAAAATATATATTAATTCACAAACATGAGCCTAACGAACTTTAAATAATAATGCAAATTGCATTCAATATTCTGAAATTAATTATATGAATATTTATATAAAACAGAGAATTAATTTCGGATTATAAATCGCTATAATCACAGTGTTAAGTTTAAACTTAATGAAATTAATGAATCTTATAAACTTTATAATATGTATCTTTATTCATTATTTACGTATAAATATTTGTTTTTATTTTTTTGTATTTTCAGAGAAAAAGACTGTTTTTTTATAAAATATCGCATAAAGGTTGTTCGATACATAATTAAATGTATGTCGTTTTTTGTGTGTTTTTAAATAGTCATCACAAACTTTTATACTTAAATATTCTATAATAGTGTAAACAGCAAAATAATTGTAATAAGCGGAGTGAATTTAAATGGAAAAATCAAAGATCATTAATTATTGGGATAAACGTGCTGAATCCTTTAGTAAAAATAAGCTAGCAGAATTAGAAAGTACGCATGCTCAAAAATGGATAGAAGAAATTAATAACATAAACCCGATACAACCTGGTATGAAAATCTTAGATATTGGTACTGGCGCGGGTTTTTTAGCTATTTTATGTGGAAAACTAGGTAGCGATGTCACAGGGATAGATCTTTCTCCTGAAATGATCCAATCAGCAAAACAGAATGCCGAAAGTCATCATCAAGATATTCACTTTCAAGTAATGGATGCTGAATCACTACAATTCAATGATGAAACTTTTGATATGGTTATTTCTCGCAATGTAACGTGGCTACTTCCTAATACAAAGGCAGCATATCAAGAATGGTTACGTGTATTAAAACCTAACGGTAAACTGATTAATATTGATGCCAATTATGGTAACGATTCATTCACTGACTATAAATCCCTGAATACTGAACATGCACACCACACACTCGGCAAAGATATGCTGGCTGAAAGTGAGGCAATCAAACAAAATATACCCATTAATCACCAACCCAGACCTCAAACAGATATGGATATCTTAAAATCATTAGGATTTGATCATATCCATTTAGACACTGAAATTTATTTACGTATGTACTCAGAACAAGATGAATTTTATAACCCAACGCCCATATTTTTAATTTCAGTTACTAAATCATATTAGCTACAGAAAAAATTTTTTATTAAAGACACAATTTCCAATATATTTTATCGTAAAAAGAGCCTACAGCTTGCGTTATTTTTTAATTTTTATCATACTATAAGAGAATATAGTAAAAGGAGTGGTAAGAATGAATCAAGAACAATTTGACAAAGTAAAAAATGGAAAAGGCTTCATTGCTGCATTAGACCAAAGTGGTGGTAGTACACCTAAAGCGTTACGTGACTACGGCGTTACAGAAGATCAATATGGCAGTGAAGACGAAATGTTCAAACTCGTTCATGACATGCGTACACGTATCGTGTCGTCACCATCATTTAGTTCAGATAAAATTGTAGGTGCGATTCTGTTCGAACAAACAATGGACCGCGAAGTAGAAGGCAAACATACAGCGGACTATCTAGCTGATAAAGGTGTTGTACCTTTCTTAAAAATAGATAAAGGTTTAGATGAACAAAAAGATGGCGTTCAATTAATGAAACCTATGCCTGAGCTAGATGACTTACTAAATCGTGCAAATAAACATAAAATTTTCGGTACTAAAATGCGTTCTAATATCTTAGAACTAAATAAAGACGGTATTGATTTAGTTGTTAAACAACAGTTTGATATAGCTAAACAAATTATTGCAGCTGGTTTAGTTCCAATTATTGAACCTGAAGTTAATATTAATGCTGAAAACAAAGAAGAGATTGAAGCATACTTAACTGATTCAATTTTAGAAGAACTAAACAAACTCAACGATGATCAACTTGTAATGCTTAAAGTAACTATCCCTACAAAAGCAAATCAATATCAATCATTAATCAACCATCCAAACGTTGTACGTGTCGTTGCGTTATCTGGTGGCTATAGCAGAGAACATGCAAATGAAGTACTTAAACAAAATAAAGATTTAATCGCTAGCTTCTCTCGTGCATTAATCAATGATTTAAATGTGAACCAATCTGATGAAGAATTCGACAAAATTTTAGGCGAAACAGTTGAATCTATCTATGATGCTTCTGTAAACAAAAATTAATCTATCCTAATACATTTAAATACAATTACAACACTGTCAGTGCGTTTCGATACGCACTGACAGTTTTTATTTTATGATTGTGAAAAAAATCCCAATATAGTCTAGCCAACTTCACTAACTATCTATATACTAATATTAATTTATGAAATAATTTAATTAAAAATAAGGAGATTACTTAATGAAAAATCATTTGCATAGGTGGGTTATTGAAGCATTAAGTTTTATGGCTTTGGGTTTGTTTGGCTCTTTAATTATTGGACTTATCTTAGAAACTATTGGCAATCAAACACTCATTCCACAAATAGATTTATCGTTTTTATCAGAAATTGGTAAGGTCGCAATGTCAGTTACCGGTGCTGCTATTGGGGTAGCAATTGCTTATGGATTAGGCGCTAAACCTCTAGTTATTTTTTCGTGTGTTATCGTTGGCACACTAGGTTATACGACGTTTGGAGGCGGTGCAGTTGGTGCCTATATTGCTACACTCATCGTCGTAGAATTAAGTAGATTTTATGCAAGCAAGACTAAAATCGATATCATTGTTACGCCCTTACTTACGATTGTTATCGGGGGCGCTATCGCAAAACTTTTTGGACCTGCGTTAAATGAGTTTATGACTGGGTTAGGTAAAGTTATCATTGTCGCAACTGAACAACAACCGTTGATAATGGGAATTTTAGTATCTGTCATCTGTGGTTTAGCACTTACTGCGCCAATTTCAAGTGCAGCACTTGCACTCATGCTTGATTTAAGTGGTTTAGCTGCTGGTGCAGCAACGATAGGCTGTGCGGCGCAAATGGTAGGCTTTGCTGTAAATGGCTATAAGGATAATGGTTGGAGTGGTATTTTATCTATTGGTATTGGTACAAGTATGCTACAAGTCCCAAATATCATTAAACATCCCATGATCTTAGTACCTCCAACAATAGCAAGTGCAGTTGTTGCTCCAGTTATGACAACTCTATTTCCTATGACAAATAATGCCGCTGGTGCAGGTATGGGTACAAGTGGTTTAATTGGCCAAATTATGACGATTAATACCATGGGTGGTTCACTTCAAACCTGGCTATTAATTATAATCTTCCATATTATATTGCCTGCAGTCATTAGCTTTGCTTTATATAAGTATTTCTTTAAAAAACAGTGGATTATGCCAGGCGATCAACTTATCCATGTCGCTAACTAGTTCAATAACATAACTATTTTCATTAAAAACAGCCGTGCCAGTTAAATTAAACTGACACGGCTGTTTTATATAAAGTGTTACTGATAATCTGATTGCTTGTCTCCTTGTATTGATACATAGGCATCTTCTGTTGTCTTTCTTTTTTGAGTTAAATAAAGTACACCTGCAATCAAATACCAAACTAATACAATTAACCACTCTGATGGCCAAGCTAACGATGACGGCATACCCGGTAAATAAATCACGATAAACAATATGCTCAAAATAACCGCAATGATACCAACAATTTGTCCGTTTTTAATACGGTAAGGACGTTCTAAATTAGGATGCGTTTTGCGTAACTTAAGAAATGAAATTGCAACCAGTAAATAACCTAGAACAACACCAATACCGCCTGCATTAACAATCCACGAAAGTGCTGGTCTTCCTAACAGCGGTGCTACAAAAGCGAGTACACCTAGAAATAAAATACCGTGCGTAGGCGTTTTAAATTTCGGGTGGATATAGGCAAACCATTGTGGAATCATTTTATTTTTAGCCATTGCATACAATATTCTACTTCCACCAATAATAAATGCATTCCAACTGGTGATAATTCCGGCGACACCACCGAGTACAAGTAACACACCAAATCCACTATGACCGAACAGATTAACCATTGCATCCGCCGTTGCTAAACTACTCGTGTTCAGTGCTGAAGGTGAAAGTCCTGTGGCTACCCCAAATACAATCAATAAATAAAATATAACAGAAGCAATGATTGATAATATTAAAATGCCACCAATCTTTTTAGAAGGTGCTTTCACCTCTTCAGCAATTTGTGGAATGACATCAAATCCTACAAATAAAAATGGAATCATCATCAATACGGACATGGTTCCGCCAACACCATTCTCGAAAGGTTTTAAATTACTAAAGTTGCCATTGAATCCAGCACCAAATACAAGCAACAAGCCCACTGCTACAATAAAGATAGTGAACACAGTCTGCATGATGGCTGCTGGTTTTACGCCGAAATAATTCAGTGATGTTAATACAATACTACCAATTGAACCAATTAATACCCATGTTAAATAGACATCCCAACCAGCGATATTCCACATAAAACCATGATGTTTAAAAGGAATGACGTAATCGATGACTGTGGGCAAAGCAACCGCTTCAAATGTAATTACGGATACATATCCAAAAAGTACGGACCAACCAGAAATGAATGCAATACCAGGAGAAAAAGCCTTTTTAACAAATACAAATCCTCCGCCAGTTTCCGGAATAGCTGATGCAAGCTCTGCGTATGTAAGGCCTATAACAATAACTAATAATCCACCAATTAAAAAAGCGACAATACTTCCGATAAATCCAGCTGCTGATACCCATTCTCCTGACAAGACTACCCATCCCCATCCAAGCATGGCACCAATAGCTAGAAATAAAACATCAACTATATTCATTGATTTATTAAATTGTGATTTTTGTGATTTCATTGAACATACCCCATAACATTTTCAATAACGTCAATTAAAGTTGAGAAGCGCGCAGCGTAGCGTTGTATTTATTTCACTTTAATAAACGGCGCCCTATCATATGTGATTAACCAATCGCTTTCCCAATCTTTAATTGACTGATTTTATATTTTCTTTAAGATTTGGTTTATCCTAATGCATTTTTATTCTTGTATAGAAAGATACTTCGTTTCTAAATAAGGTTCTATGCCTTCTACGCCACCTTCTCTACCATAACCACTTTCTTTCAAACCACCAAATGGTGCATGTGCAGCAGATGGTCCACCATCGTTCCAACCAATCACACCATATTCCAGTTCATTAAAGAGTTTTAATCCAGTTCGATAATCATTCGTGAAGAAATATGAAGCTAAGCCAAATTCTGTGTCATTTGCTATGTTAATCACTTCATCTAAATCACTATATGTCATCACTGGCGCAACTGGTCCAAACGTTTCTTCATGCATTGCTTTCATATCTAAATTTGCATTCGTAATGACTACCGGTTTTAAGAAATTACCGCCCAATGCTTGAATATCTTCAATACTACGTGATAGTTGCCCACCTTTTTCTTGCGCATCTTTGATGTGTGTTAACACTTTTTCTACAGCTTGATTGTCAATGAGTGGTCCAATTTTAACCTCTTCTTTCAAGCCATCACCTACAGATAATGCATGCACTTTTTCTATTAATTTTTCGTTATATGCCTCGGCGATATCTTCGTGAACATAGATTCTGTTTGCACATATACAAGTTTGTCCTGCATTTCTAAACTTCGAAGCAATCGTACCGTCTACTGCCGCTTCAATGTCTGCATCATTATGAACGATAAGCGGTGCTAAGCCACCTAGCTCCATCGTCACATTTTTAACTTGTTGCGCAGATGATTCAATTAATGATTTACCAACAGCAGTCGATCCAGTGAATGTCACTTTACTAATCAAACTATGATTTGTGAAAATGTCCCCTGCGTCTTTACCTGAAGCAATAATGTAGGAGATAGCATCTTTTGGAAAACCCGCTTGATGTGCAAGTTCCACAAGTTTAATCGTTGTCAGTGGCGTTTTAACTGCTGGTTTACAAATGATTGTACATCCTGCTGCCAATGCTGGTGCCATCTTACGCGTAATCATTGCTGCTGGGAAGTTCCACGGTGTAATCGCGCCTACGACACCTACTGGAAATTTATCTATAACAATTTTTTTCGAAGGTGAATTAGCTGGTATCGTACGACCATATACACGTTTTGCTTCTTCGGCATACCATTTGACGTATGAGTTCGCATAAGCTACTTCACCTTTTGCCTCTGCCAGTGGCTTACCTCCTTCTAATGTAATCAGACGTGCAAGTTCGTCTTGATGATCATCAATTAATTGAGCCCATTGCGCTAATTTCGCTGAACGTTCGTGCGCATCGACCTTCTTCCAGTTTTGAAATGCTTGATGTGCTTGTTTAATTTGATGATTAATTTGTTCATGCGTAGCATAATCTAAACGCTCTAAAACTTCATTAGTAGCTGGATTAATTACTTCTAACTTTGTCATGGTAACGACCCCTTTTTAAATATAATTATAAAAGCCCTTTCATTTATCCATACCCTTTCCGCTTATAAAATATATAATAATGTTACTTATTCATTAATTCGTTTGCTTTTCAATAGCCTTTTCAAATACTTCTGTTAATATATTTAGACCTTTGTTTAATTCTTGATCTGTAATAACTAATGGTGGTAAGAAACGAATCACATTGCCTTTAATACCAGCCGATAATAATAATAAGCCTTTTTCGTTTGCAGTTTTAATAATCTTATCTGTTAACGCTTTGTCAGGTTCACCAGTTTCCGGATCAACGACTTCAAATGCAACCATAGCCCCTAAACGACGAATAGCTTTAACTTGCTCATAATCTTGACTCAATGCTGTTAAATATGTTTCTAGTTGATGACCGAGTTGTTCCGCTTTTCCATTTAAATCTTCATTTTCTATGATTTCAATCACTTTAAGTGCAGCTTCACATGCTAATGGATTTCCAGCATACGTACCGCCCAATTCTCCTGGTGATGCGCTATCAACGATTTCTTTTCTACCAACGACACCACTTAAAGGGAATCCAGCAGCCAATGATTTAGAAACCGTAATTAAATCTGGTTCAACATCAAAGTGTTCTATCGCAAATGTTTTACCTGTTCTAGCAAAGCCACTTTGAATTTCATCTGCTACAAAGACAATGCCATTATCTTCACAAATTTGTTTAACGGCTTTTATAAACTGGATATCAGGTATGATAAAACCGCCTTCTCCTTGAACAGGTTCCATGACGATACATGCTACTTCACTCGGATCCACCGTTTCGATAAAGAAATCATGTAACTTATTGATTATATGTTGTGTGTAAAGTTCATCTGATAAGTCTTCAGATTTTTCAGAAATATTAGGGTATGGTGCTTGATAAACTTCCGGAGCGAATGGTCCAAAACCTAATTTATATGGTTTCACCTTACTCGTCATAGACATGGTTAGATTCGTTCTACCATGGAATCCTCTTACAAATGAGACTACGGCTTGTCTTCCCGTATATTTTCTTGCAATTTTAACGGCATTTTCTACAGCTTCTGCACCTGAGTTAAGCAAAATTGATTTTTTGTCAAAATGACCAGGTGTAATTTCCGTTAATTTTTGCGCTAAATTTAAATAACTTTCATACATAATGACATTAAAACCGGGATGTATAAATTTATCCAATTGTGCTTTCAAGTGTTTCGTAATTTCTGGGTGGGAATGTCCGACATTCAAAGTACCAATGGCACCAGCAAAATCAATGAACACATTACCTTCGACGTCTTTAACGGTTGCACTTTGTGCCTCGTCCGCTACATGTAAATTTCCGTTTCCTACTCCACGAGCTACATATTTTTCACGTTGCGTTTTATAATATTCATATTTCTCCGACATAATGAAACCTCCTAGTTTTAAACATTTTCATTGATTGTCTAGAAATTTAAAATATTATTGGTCTTCTGTAAAGTACCAGTTATTAGTTTTTAATGGTACCAGTTTATTCAATAAGTACACTTTTTAAACGTTGAACTGCCTCTGGTATGTGATTTTGTTCTATTTTTGAAAATCCAATAATCAATATTTTAGGGTCATTATTTTTTTGAAGCGCTTTCACTTTAAATCTATTAATAGTATAAAGTTCCAATTTTTGTTCTTTCGCACGTGTTTCAATTTCTTCATATGAATACGGAGAATTCACTTCAATAATAAAATGCAATCCTGCTTGTGTATCTTTGATTTGGATATGTTCGCCGAAAGCCATACTCAAATATGCTATAAGGTTCTCTCTTTTTTTACCGTATAACTGATGCATTTTCTTTATATACTTTTCATAATGCCCTTCTTTTATCATCAAATTTAACGTTAAAGCGTTTAGCATGGAATAATCTGGAATTGTGTTTTGATTTTGTAGTTCAAATTGTCTAACTAATTTTGTTGGTAAAATCATATAACTCATTCTTATACTAGGCATCAGTGTTTTTGAAAATGTCCCTAAGTAAATAACACTCTCATTTTTGTCAAAACTAAATAAAGACGGGATATTATCTGTTTCATATTTAAATTCACTATCATAATCATCTTCAATAATATAGCTATGTGTTTTACTAGCCCAATTTAATAAATCTATACGTCTTGAAACGGGCATAATTGTCCCAATTGGAAATTGATGCGATGGTGTCACAATCACTGCATTAGGTTGAATATCTTTAATGCCCTCTAACGAAATCCCTTTACGATCCAATGCGATTGGCTCCATATGTATACGCGTTTGTTCTAGCAATGTTCTGAAACGAGAATAGCCAGGATCTTCAACTGCAATGGTTATATTTTTAGTCATGAGCTCAATTAATTTGGTTAATAATGCATTGGTGCCTGATCCTATGACAATTTGCTCAGGATAGCAATGGATACCGCGTTGATAGGAAATTAGTTTCGCAATCGATTGTCTAAGTTCCATAGGACCCTTTACTTCAGGAATAGATGATAGATAGTGATCATAATTTTGAAAAACTTGTTTCATCATTTTAGTCCATGTATCTACTGGAAATTCTGATATATCAGTGCTCATGTGTGAGAATGAATATTCAAATTCTGTTGCTGTATGCTCATGATATGTTTCTAATGACGGTTGCTTATCGTTTTCGATAATCAGTTTATCTATGGGTTCGATATAATAGCCCTTACGTTCTTGAGTGTAAATATAACCTTCTGCTAGCAACTGTTCATACGCTGCTTTCACACTATTTATGCTAATATCTTTATGTTTGGACATCACTCGCTTAGACGGTAATTTTTCATGGCTATTATATTTAAATGCTAAGATATCTTCTTTTAATTGTGTATATAGTTGTCTATAAATGTATAAGTTACTATCACGTTGCATAGCACACCTCAATTGTTTTGTTTATCAAATCATTATTTATATTATTAAAATGTTTTTCAATTATTCTAATAATTATATCATATAAAAAATCAGTAGTTATACGATGATAACTACTGATTCCAACAAAATTAATATTAAATTAAATGCTCATTTTGACTTTTATAATATTGGTGAGGCTAATTTGGCGATGGATTGTTTAAATTTAATCCAGTTTGAACGTTGATTATAACGTTCTTCTGTTAATTCTTTTGATACTTTTAAATCTTCTAAAAATGCTGCTTTAAGTTGTTTCGTAATTTGTTCGTCATACATAAAGGCATTTACTTCAAAATTCAATTCGAAACTACGGATATCCATATTAGATGAACCGACACTTGCCACTTCATCATCGATAATCATCATCTTAGAATGAATAAATCCATTTTCATAAGTATATACCTTCACACCATCTCTAATTAATTGCGCAACGCTTGTAATGGTCGCCCAGTATACAAAAATATGGTCTGGCTTATTAGGGATAATTAAACGAACATCAACCCCTGATTTAGCGGCGATTCGCAACGCATTAATATAACCTTTATCTGGTATAAAATATGGACTATGCATGTATATGGAGGATTTGGCATTCATAATCATTTTCATATATCCAAATTCAATTTGATGCCAATTATCACTTGGTGCACTCAGTGCGAGTTGCATTGACACATTACCACCTTGGTGCGCATTATCTGGAAAATACTTCATATTATATTCTAACTGCTCACGCTTAGCCTGGGAGTTCCAATCATGTATAAAACTTAATTGTAAGGCATCAACGCCGTCACCTCTCACTCTCAGGTGTGTATCTCTCCAATAACCAAACTTATCATTTAGACCCAAATATTCATCGCCAACGTTAAAGCCACCAACATAACCTGTCATCCCATCAATGACGACAATTTTACGATGGTTTCGATTATTCACTCTAAAGTTGATTAATGGTATTTTAGCTTGGAAAAATGCCTCCACTTGTCCGCCATTTTCTCGGAATTTTTTAAATTTCGACTTATGTACAGATTTAGACCCTACAGCATCATAAAGTAACTTCACTTCAAGTCCCTCTTCTGCTTTTTGTTCTAAGATATTAATGATTTCAGTACCTAAACCATCTAAATTCAATACATAATATTCCATATGAATATACGTTTTCGCATTGCGCAGATCTTCTTTCATTTGACTGAATAAATCATGACCATCTGTATAAATATCAATATTATTATCATTACTTAAAAAAGAAGGTTCTTTTGTTAAAAGTGTTGTTGCAATATCACGGTGTTTTCTCACAATAGGATTATCAGAATCACTGATTTTATTTGTCGAATCTTGTAGTTGGGCTTGAACTCGTTTCATCCCATCTTCTATCTGATTGTGCGCAAAGCCACGTTCACGTTTCTTACGAATACCTCTTCCGAAAAATATATAAATGAAAAATCCTAAAACAGGCATAACAAAAAGTAAAAATAACCATGCCCATGTTGCAGTAGCATCTCTTCTATCCCTGTCTAAAAAGACTATAACAAAGGCTAATATCACATTGATAACAAAGAAGAATGCTAACACACCCCGATATATGGCACTTACACTTGGATCAAATATTAATTGCATAACTTCACCTCATCATTCTTTCCCTAATATCTAAAAATATTTTCAACTATAATGTTTTAGTTCTAAAATTTTATATTACTTATACATATATTAATTTTAGTATAATTGGCTCCAATGTAATCTGATTTATTTCACATTGATTCATACCCATTATATGCCATTATAGGTATATTTACCATTTAAGCTTTAATCTAAATTCTATAAAATCAAGTTAAACACTTCACTTTTGAAGTGATTGTTCGATTGTTCGATTACGTCCTGCTTGTGAACCAAACAAAGTAATGATAACTGCTGTAAATAGTAATATACTTAAAGATGCAATCCAAGTACCCGTCATATCATGTAGAACACCAAATAATAACGGACCCATAGCGGCAAATAAATAACCAATAGACTGTGCCATACCAGATAATTTTGCTGCCGTTTGACTATGTTCTGTACGTAAACTAAAGAACGTATTAACAAGTCCAAAAGCGATTCCCCCAGCAACACCTATCAATATTGTAGAGATAATGGCCAGTTGAGGTACGCATAACATAATGATTACACCCGCAATAAACAACAATCCTGTCACGAAAGTTAATGTAAATTGCGATTTCATCTTAGTTGCAAATATTGGTGTGATAAAAGTAAATGGAATAATTGAAATCTGTAACACAGATAAATATACGCCCGCTTCACTAATAGACATACCACTCTGCGACAAGTATGCTGGCATCCAGTTGATGAGAGAATAAAATATAAGCGATTGCCCGCCCATTAATATCGTGATTTGCCAAGAAATTGGAGATTTCCACACATTCACACTTTTACGAGGTAACGCTGTAGCCATTTCTTGTTTACCTTTTAATTGAAATGACCAAATAATTATCGTCACTAATGTTACGATACCGATTAAGCTTATTGCTACATTATAATGAAACGACTTTAGCAATGGCGCAGTACCGTATGATGATAAACCACCAAATACATTCATTACAACAGTATAATATCCCGTCATGATACCGATATGTAATGGGAACTTCGCCTTAATGACTGCGGGTGCTAGGACATTACCAAATCCAATACCTATACCAATCAGCACTGTCCCAATATATAACCAGGAAATTTCTGTCATTGATCTTACAATAATACCTATAAAAATTAAACATAAGGCTAGAAAAATCGTTTTTTCTAAACCAAATTGATTACTTGTTCGTGCTGCAAATAATGAAATGACTGCAAAAGCTAATAATGGTACTACCGTAATAACACTAACAGCACTATTCGACATTGCTAAATCCGTTTTAATATCAGGCAATGCGACCCCAATAGAAGTAATAGGTGCTCTTAAATTCGCACCGACAAGTAATATTCCTATAAATAACAACCAATTGAATGGTTTTATTTTTCTATAATTTTCCATAATCTATCATTTACCACCTTATCAGGTCTATTTTGAAAACAACACATTATATGGTACGATATGTACGTTATAATGTAAATAGGAGAGATATATTTGTATAATATTCAAAGCATCGTAGCAAAAAATATTGCCGATTATCGAAAAAAGCATCAATTAAGTTTAGATAAAGTAGCTAATGCAACAGGCGTCAGCAAAAATATGTTAAGTCAAATTGAAAAGGGACAATCTAATCCAACGATTACCACATTATGGAAAATAGCAAATGGCCTTCATATTTCATTGTCGCAATTAACTTCTACATCCAATGATACAATCGATTTTATCGACGAAAGTGATATCATCCCTCTCATTGATAAGGAAGTTTCAATATATCCATACTTTCCTTATGATGAGAACAAGAAATTCGAAATGTTTAAAATGGAAATCCAACCTGGTGGCAAAATGCATTCCGACCCTCACCACCCTGGTTCCGAAGAGTATATTATTGTTAATGACGGTGTATTAGAAATCGAAGTCGATGGTAAACAATATACAATCAATCATCATCAAGCTTTTCGATTTAATAGTGATTTGCCTCATAGTTACTTTAATCCAGGAACATCAATCGTAGCACTAACTTCTACAATGTATTATCAATAACCAACGTAACACCCTCTGAATCATTTATGACAACCCTATACATCATTGTTATGTTTCACATTTTAATTGTGTGGAATATAAATAGTAAAAGCAATTTAGGGAGGTAATATGATGACTTTTGAATTTAAACATGATTTAGGTACAAGTGAATTACCAGAAGATATAACTTCAGCAGTAGCATTAGAATTTTCATTCGTTGATGCATTAGTTGCTTTAGATATAGATGTTAAAGGTATTGCCGATGACGGTGATAGTACAAATTTAACATCACCACTTAGAGAAGCAGTAGGCGATTATGTCTCAGTTGGTACACGTTTAGACCCAGATTTTGAATCTATTAGATCATCAGCACCACAACTCATTATTGGTGATTCTGATCGCCACAAAGAGATTTATGAAGAGTTAAGTGAAATTGCGCCTACCATTCTTTTCAAAAGCTTCGATGCTGGTTATCAAGAAACATTAGAAGTATTCCAACGTATTGGTACTGCCGTTTCTAAATCTAAAGATGCTAAAGAGCGTCTAGATAGACATCAAGCTTTAGTTAATGATTTTAACAATCAAATTTCTATAGATAAAAATAAAGAAACATTAGCTGCAGTCGTATCAGAACAAGGTGTGACGGCGCATTCAAATAGCACGTATGTAGGTGAATTTTTAACTAAATTAGGCTTTGCAACAGCACTTAATGATAAAGTTGCAGACACATTACCTGCTTACAGAGAATCAGATTATTTAGAAATGTCTTATGAACAACTTGCAAATGTTAACCCTGAAAGATTAATCGTGATGGTAGAAGACGATAACGATAAAGATTTAAATAAATTACAAAATAGTAATCAATGGGATGACTTAGAAGCAGTTAAAAGTCAGCGTGTACATTTTGTAAGCAGAGATGACTGGGCTAAATTACGCGGTCTTATCGCTTCAGAAGATATTGTTGAAACTCTAGCTAACCTTAATGAAGCATAAGCAATGAGGTCATAACAATGTAAGCTAACAAAAAAACGACCATTTCTATTAAAATAGAAGTGGTCGTTTTTCTGCTTTTCTTTAATATGATTAAAATTTCAAGGCCGCTAATCCAATATTTTTCCTGTACTCAGTGACTCGTATATTTATCTTAATATCTCTTATTCTCTCTTTTTGAATCATCTTATAAGCATTTTTCAATATAAAAGGCAGATTCTTCAATGGATTTATACTCTGTATTAATAACCGTTGCATTTAATTTTTCAAAAACTTCTTCTGCATGAATTAGCTCTTCTCTGATTCTATCCATACTATTATAGTTTGACGGACCCGATAACCCTAAAATTTTAACGCGCTCATTACGAATATTTAAAATATAGTCAGGACTCGCAGTTAAACCAAATACTTTCAAATGCTTATGTTTAAACACCTCATCTGGAATATCAACCTCTGGTACCAATGGAATATTCGCAATCTTATAGCCCTTATTTGCTAAGTACATGCTTAATGGCGTTTTAGATGTTCTTGAAACACCTACAATCAATGCATCCGCCTCTCCAATATCTGTAAAATGTTTACCATCATCATATTTCACAGCATACTCCATTGCTTCGATTCTCTTGAAGTAATTTTCATCTAGTTTACGTAATGCCCCACTTTCTAGTATGGGGTTACATTGTGTTTGTTGTTGAATAATGCCTATCAAATCAGACATATAATCGATATACGGAATTTGCAATTTTTTCGCAAGCTGTTGACCTGCAATATTGAAATCTGGATTCACTAATGTCGTAACAACAACGGCACTCAACTCTTTAGCTCTGTTTAAAATATGCATCAGTTCTTCATCATTTTTAATGAATGGATATTTTTTTATCTCTATTTGTGAAATGTCAGGAAATTGCGTTAACGTCGCATGAATCATTCGTTGCGCTGTCTCTCCTATAGAATCCGATATGACAAATAATCTCAGCTGTGGTGATTGTTGATCATCAAACATGTAATCGGTCACCTTCTACTTCACTTTGCGCAGTTGAAAGCAATGCACCCGGCACTCTAAATGGCGAACAAGAAACATAATCTATGTCTAATTGATTAAAATATTGAATGGATTTATGATCTCCACCTAGTTCACCACACACACCAATTGTTATGTCTGGATTCGCTGATTTTGCTTGTTGTGTAGCGATTTTTATCAGTTCACCTATACCTTCTACATCTAACGTCTGGAACGGGTCGTGCTCTAAAATGCCTAATTCAGAATAAGTACCAATAAACTTACCAGCATCGTCTCTTGAAAAACCGAATGTTAACTGTGTTAAATCATTTGTTCCAAAACTAAAGAAATCACATTCTTTTGCTAACTCACTAGCAATCAAGCAAGCACGTGGTGTCTCGATCATTGTTCCAATCATATAATGAATATGTTCTCCTGCTTCTTGTTGTAATGTTTCAATTCGTGAAATAATTTGCGCTTTCAACGTTGTAAATTCAGCAACGGTGGAAACTAAAGGAATCATAATTTCTGGTTGGCATGACACACCTTGCACTTTCAGCTCCAATGCACTTTCTATAATCGCTTCTGCTTGCATGATATAAAGTTCAGGATACGTAATGGCTAACCTACATCCTCTATGTCCAAGCATTGGATTCACTTCATTTAAACTTTCAATATACTGGTCTAATTCCTTAATCGTTACATTCAATTGCTCTGCAACTGTTGCTTTTTCGTTATTTGAATTGGGTAAAAATTCGTGTAACGGTGGATCTAACAAACGAATAATCGTTGGTCGTTCACCAGAAAGTTTTAGTATTTCTTCAAAATCATTCTTTTGGTACTGCTTAATTGTGTTTAAAGCAGCAATACGTTTATCCTGTGTATCAGACAAAATAAATCTGCGCATTTCTATGAGTCGCTCTGGCGCGAAAAACATGTGCTCTGTTCGAACAAGTCCAATCCCTTTAGCACCAAACTGATAACCTGATTGAATATCTTGTGCTGTTTCTGCATTCATGCGTACATCTAATCTTGCATTTTCTTCTGACCATTGCATAAATTTCTCAAAAGCATGACTACGCTCTGCTTGGATTGTCTCAACTTCACCAAAATAAATATCCCCTTTGGCACCATCTACTGAAATGATATCACCTTCATATAGTGAACCACCTTTATAATGTACAACCTTATCTGTAATATTAATTTCTAAGTCTGAACAACCTGTGACACAACATTTGCCCATACCTCGTGCTACGACTGCAGCGTGTGATGTCATACCACCATGCGTTGTAACAATTGCCTCACTTGCAACCATCCCTTCAATATCTTCTGGTGATGTCTCAGGACGCATTAAAATCACTTTATTCCCTTTTTCTGCTTGTTGTTTAGCCGTTTCTGCAGAAAAAACAATTGCGCCACTAGCTGCACCAGGACTGGCAGGTAAGCCGACCTTAGTTATAACTGACGTCTGTTTTAATGATTGTTCATCAAAATTTGGATGTAATAATTGATCAATAGATTTCACTTCAACATTCATGACCGCTTTTTCTTTGCTTATCACATCTTCCTCAACTAAATCAACAGCGATATGAATCGCAGCATTGGCAGTACGTTTACCACTTCGTGTCTGTAATATATATAAGTTTTCATTTTCTATTGTAAATTCAATATCTTGCATATCTTTATAATGCGTTTCAAGTTGTGTTGAAACTTTTACAAATTGCTCATGCACATGTGGCATTTGTTCTTTCAATGTTTCAATATCTTTAGGTGTACGAATACCTGCTACAACATCTTCACCTTGAGCATTCAGTAGATACTCTCCAAATAACTTTGCTTCTCCCGTTATAGGATTACGCGTAAATGCTACACCTGTACCACTTTTTTCACCACTATTACCAAATACCATTTCCTGTATATTGACTGCAGTACCAATATCATGTGGTATTTCATTTAACTGACGATATACACGCGCGCGATCATTATCCCAAGATTTAAATACTGCTTCAATTGCCTCTGTTAATTGGTCAATCGGTTCTTGTGGGAATGGTTTATATGCTTCATCTAAGTAAACTGCTTTAAAATGTTCACAAATTTCTTTTAACCCTTCGGCTGGAATTTCTGCATCGCTTTCATAATGATGTTGTGTCTTGTATTGATCAAAATATGTATCAAAAGATGACATTGGAATACCATAAACAACCTGACCAAACATTTGCAACAATCTTCTATAGCAATCATATGCAAAGCGCGAATCATTTGTTTTATTTGCTAATTTTTTTACATTTTCATCGTTCAAACCTAGATTTAATATCGTATCCATCATACCTGGCATAGAAATTTTTGCACCACTTCTTACAGAAACTAGGAGTAAAGCACCATCATCAGAAAATGATTTCTGTATACGTTTAGATAACGCATCCAATTCTACATCTAACTGTTTCAGTAATAAATCAGGTAGTTTTGAATGGTTATTTAAATATTCTATACATGCTTCCGTTGTAATGGTGAATCCGTCTGGCACTGGTAAACCTAAGCGTTTCATTTCAGCTAGATTTGCACCTTTTCCTCCTAATAAATCTTTCATACTTTTTTGGCCTTCATCAAATGCATAAATATATTTTGTCATACTTAATCACCTCTATAAGTTATTATGTTATACTTATTGTTATAGAGTATGTCACATTAAAAAGAAAAAGACAACCATTATATTTAACATCAATAAAATATATTTAATTTTTTGTCTATTATTTAAACAAATACACATTGATAAACTGTACGTTAAATGACTAAAAAAAGCCTCAGTAACAATGAAATCATTGTTGCTGAGGCCATATTGTTTCACCAGTTTATTGTCCTTTTAAGTGAAAATATCTCCTGACATACTTAAATAATGATATGGGTTGGGTGGTAGTAATCAAAATAGACGCATTTATAAAGGCTACCCTATAAATGATAGCTCACGTTACAATGTTTTCTATTTCAAATCATATGTTCTTTAAACTGGTCCTTAAAAATGAGGAATTAAAAGTAGGTGAAATAGATAAAATCTAGAGTCTATGCATTGGGTTTTATAAATGTATACATTTCACTTAAAAGTGACTGAATACCATAGTATAAAGCGTATTCAAGTAGGTACTGTAATATATAATCATTTGAAAGTGGTGAAAGAGGAATACTTGTTATTAAATTACAACAAGTTTAAGGGTTCACTTCACGTTAATTTTGACGTGATTAGACTGTTTGTTTTGTAGTGTAATTATTTTTTACGCTAAAACTTAGTTACAAAATAAGTCATGTGTCATCATATCATACCCATCATATTCACTCCCCATCTTTTTAAATACATCAAAGTAAGATTGATGTGAGTCATTACTCAATAACTCAAAAAATGGCGCCATTTCTATAACAAGTAAATTCAGATTGGAAACAAAACGTTTTGTATCTATAAAGATTTTTATTCTAAATTTAATAGAATTATTTAGTAATAACTTAATTTTATTATATTGTTTCTCGTGTAATTTGTAAAGCGCTTTTTTGTATTTACTAAAATAACATTTTTCTCGCCTTATCATATTTGTAAAATGAAAACCTCAAAAAATACTGTAATCTTTTTAATTGATTATAGCTATTTTATAAAATATTTTGTACTTAATGTCTATACTATTTAACACCACAAAGCAATTTGTAATTTGATTGCATCAGAATATTTTTTGGGGTTCAAACCTGTTTGTAGTTTACATTTTTCTAAACGATATAGCAGTGTGTTGCGATGAATATAAAGATACTTAGCCGTTTGTGCAATATTCAAGTCATTTTCAAATAAACTTTTTAATGTTTCAATACTTTGATTGTCTAACTCACCTAGTATTCTTTTTTTATATCTCTCCCTTATTTCTTCATTTATCTGATAAAGTAATGTTTTTTCTTCCACATCTTCAAATGAAGCGAAAGATACATTTTCTTCGTTTAACATAAACACAAGTTCACATTCTTCGTAAGCATTTTTAAAATCATTTAAACTTGTAAACACTAAACTAGAAGCAATACGTACATCTAAATTTAAAGATGTAAATACTTGATGAATGCGATATATTTTTTGATTCAGTTCATCTTGTAGCTCATCTGTTGCTAAAATAACAATATGATTATAATTAGTAAAAGCGACTGCGAAAGTCGCCTTATCCATTATTTTAGCTAATCTTTGTACAATACTACTTCGTGAAAAAATTTGTTTCTCCAAATTAATAATGATGCATTTTCTATAAGTTAGAAACGCTACATTTAATTGTTTTGTTAAATATTGGATAAAGGATTGTGAGGGTTCACTTTTCAATAATTCCTCGATTAGTAATTCCTGACTACGTAACTGTCCTTCTAATTCATATGTAAAATAATTTTGATAAAGTAACAACTCTGTGGACATTTTCACCAAATCAGCAACATGCACTAATGCTGATGGATCACCTGTAATACCAATCACACCTACTACGTTATCTTGAAATATAATTGGTAAATTAATACCCGGCTGTGTACCTTGTAAATAACTCGTTTCTTCTTCAGACAAGATCACTATATCCCCACTCGCTAATACTTTGCGCGCACCTTCATGAACTTGACCAATTCTACGCTTATCAAACGAAGCAATGATTTCTCCATTAAAATTCATTATATTAATATTACTATTCGTTCTTTTTACTGTTTCCTCAACGATTAATGCAGCTAATTCATCTGTTAATACATTCATCATTTTATCCCCTATCATTTTCATACAAATTAATAACATCATTTTTGTATATTTTAACCCTATTTTCAATAAAATTAAATCGATATAATAGAATAATACAATAATGAAATCGTTTACAAGGAGGATGGCGTATGAAAATTGTTTTAGCACCGGATTCATTTAAAGGTAGTATGTCAGCTACTGAGGTTGCTCGCTATATGAGTCAGGGTATTTCTGATATATTCCCTGAAGCCGATATACATACCTTACCCGTTGGGGATGGAGGTGAAGGCACCATGGAAGCTTTGGTAAATGCCACGAACGGTACATTCACCACACTCAATGTGACAGGACCACTTGGCGATACTGTCTCTGCACAATATGGTGTACTCCATGACAAGGAAACCTGTGTCATAGAAATGGCTGAAGCGTCTGGATTAAAGCATGTGCCAGACAATGCACTTAATGTGAGGCAAGCCACTACATATGGTACTGGAGAATTAATTCTTGATGCATTGGATAGCGGTTATACGCAATTCATCCTTGCAATCGGCGGGTCTGCAACGAATGATGCAGGTGCTGGTATGTTACAGGCACTTGGTGCCAAACTTTTAGATCAGCATCATCATGAAGTTGATCTTGGTGGTGGTAATCTACAAAAGATACAGCATATTGACTTAAGTCATTTTGATGCACGTATCAACCAATGCAACTTTACGATTGCCACTGACGTACAGAATCCATTAATTGGTACAAACGGTGCTTCCTACGTTTTTGGTAAACAAAAAGGTGCAACAAAATCAGATTTAAAACAATTAGAACACAACCTGACACATTGGGCCGATTTAGTAGCCCATAAGAAAAGCATTCGTCTGCATGACTTACCTGGCGCTGGTGCTGCCGGCGGTTTAGGTGGTGCTTTCAAAGCCTTTTTCCCTAGTCATTTTGAAGATGGCATTCAAGTCGTCATAGACTATATCAAACTGGATCAATATTTAGAAAATGCTGATCTAGTTATTACAGGTGAAGGTAAGATTGATTTTCAAACTTTATACGGTAAGACACCTATGGGTATTGCCAAATATGCAAACAGATACAATGTCCCCGTTGTTTTTATAGGCGGATCGATTGATGTCGATATCGATCAATTTAAAGATATGGGGGTAATTGGTGCTTTTAGTTTAACCGATGGACCGATGTCGCTGGAGGAAACAATAAACCAATCAGAAAAATTAGTTAAAAAAACAACCCAAAACATTGTTAACCTCTTTTTTCATGAGTCAGCAATTTTATCTAAATTTTCTGAATAATGTTAAACTAAACTTACTAGTCATGTGTTATATCATAATTTGAAGTATAAGGAGGAGATTATTTTGAAAACAAGCATATTATATGGTAAATCCAATGTCGAAATCGATTTACCGGATCACAGTGTATTGATTGAACCTACTGATATCGATGCACTCGATGATGATACAAATGCAATTCGTAATGCTTTAGCAGATCCTATAGGCACTAAACCATTAAAAGAAATGGTAAGTGCAAACCAAACCGTCGCCATTGTCATTAGCGATATTACTAGACCAACGCCTAATCATATCCTCGTGCCATTGATCCTAGAAACGTTATCACACGTACCGCCTGAGAATTTCGTCATCATAAATGGTACAGGCACGCATCGTGATCAAACACAAGAAGAATTGATACAAATGTTAGGTAAAGATGTCGTCGATCAAATTAAAATTGTTCATAATCATTGTAACGACAAGGATACTTTAAGTAAGGTAGGCCATAGTAAATATGGATGTGATGTCTATTTAAATAAAGACTATGTTGAAGCCGATTTTAAAATCGTCACTGGATTTATCGAACCGCATTTCTTTGCTGGATTCTCTGGTGGCCCAAAAGGCATAATGCCTGGTATTGCAGGTATTGAAACAATCATGACTTTTCACAACGCTAAAATGATTGGCGATATACGCTCTACATGGGGCAATATGACGGATAATCCTGTCCAGGATATGACTAGAGAAATCAACGCTATGTGTAAACCTGACTTTATGCTCAATGTCACTTTAAATAAAGAAAAAGAAATTACCGCAGTCTTTGCTGGAGAATTATATGAAGCACACGATAAAGGATGCGCCTATGCTAAGGCTCATGCCATGTTTAAATGTGATGATCGTTTTGACGTAGTGATTGCTTCAAATTCTGGTTATCCGCTAGACCAGAACTTATATCAAACCGTTAAAGGCATGAGTGCTGCGCACAAAGTAGTTAAAGAAGGTGGCAGTATCATCATGTTATCAGAATGTAGCGATGGTTATCCCAATCACGGTAACTACGCTGAAATACTGAAAATGGCAGACTCCCCGCAAGGCCTTGTGGACATGATTAGCGATCCGAATTTTGCAATGCTCGATCAATGGCAAGTTCAAAAACAAGCAGTCATTCAAACATTTGCTGATGTATATTTATACTCTAAACTGACTGATAAACAAACAACAGATGCTATGCTTCATCCTGTACATGAGATTAATAACACATTAAAAGAACTGGAAACAAAATATGGAACTGACATGACCATAGGCGTCATGCCGTTAGGACCACTGACAATTCCATATGTTGAATCATAATTGAGGAGGAATACTATGTTAACTGAAATGATTACAAAAGAACAAAAATTAGAAACGATTCTTAAAGATATGAACAGTGTTATTGTTGCTTTTTCTGGTGGTGTAGATAGTAGTCTTGTGCTAAAAAAAGCAATCGATGTTTTAGGACATGATCATGTCAAAGCCGTTATTGTTAAATCTGAATTAACTAGAAATGAAGAATTTGATCAAGCCATTGCTTTAGCTCATCAACTCAATGCCCAAGTAATTGAAACTGAGATAGAAGCTTTAAAGGATCCACATATCGTTGAAAATACCCCTGATAGTTGGTATTACAGCAAACGTCTATTATATTCTAAGCTCGAAGCATTACGCGCACAGCTCAACTTTAACTATGTAGTTGATGGGATGATTATGGATGACATCAATGACTTTAGACCAGGATTAAAAGCAAGAACAGAATTTAATGTTAGAAGCATTCTCCAAGAGGCTGAATTGTTTAAATCTGATGTGAGAGCTATGAGCAAATCCAACCATCTACCTGTTTGGAACAAACCCGCATTATGCAGTTTCGCTTCTCGTATTCCTTACGGCGAACCGTTAAGCATTTCAAAAATAAATAAAATCAATGAAGCTGAAAAATTTATTTTAGCTTTGGGCTTAAACCATGTTAGGGTCCGCTACCATCAAAATATTGCTAGAATTGAAGTCAACGACGCTGATATACCTACTGTAATCCATAACAAAGACCAGATAACCGTCTACCTTAAAGAACTTGGATTCGACTACGTTACGATTGATCTTGAGGGCTACCGTACAGGCAGTATGAATGAAGTGATCGATACGCATCATACACATTAACAAAGTAAAGGTGGCAGTCAAATGGTAGAAAAATACGACGCAATAGAACAATTACTGAAAGCTGTACATGCAAATGAATTATCTGTCGACGATGCAAAAGACCAATTAAGTCACTACGACGAGCTAGGCTTTGCAAAAATCGATCTTCATAGAACACAACGCCAAGGCTTTCCTGAAGTCATTTTTGGTGAAGGAAAGACAAAAGAACAATTGCATGATATCGTGCATACACTTATTAAACATGACTCTATTGTTCTGATTACGAGAATTGACCAAGAAAAAGCTGACCATATTACTGCCAAATATGATCAGCTTGAATACCATGAAACGGCACGCATTGTCTCAACACCAATCAAACATATAGCTAAGACAAATCATTATGCCTCCATCATTTGTGCAGGTACTTCAGATTTACCAGTTGCCGAAGAAGCTGCTATCACCGCTGAAGTCATGGGGATTCACGTTCAACGTTTTTATGATGTAGGTGTTTCAGGTATTCATCGATTATTTGCACATATTGAATCTATTCGACAAAGTAAAGTTTCAGTAGTTGTTGCTGGAATGGAAGGCGCCCTTTCAAGCGTTGTTGCTGGATTAGTTGATCATCCGGTTTACGCTGTACCCACGAGTATCGGTTATGGAGCCAATCTACAAGGTGTAACAACTTTATTATCTATGGTTAATTCATGTGCACCAGGTACAAGTGTGCTTAATATTGATAATGGTTTTGGTGGTGGTTACAATGCTGCTATGATTATTAATATGATTGAGAGTCATTAAAATTGGAGTGGTAAATTATGACAAATGGTCTTTATTTAGATTGTCATGCGGGTATCGCGGGTGACATGTTATTATCCTCTTTGGTAGATTTAGGTGCAGATGTAGATTATGTGCATCAACACTTATTATCACTACCTTTAGATCAATTTAGTTTAAACTTTGCTAAAAAAAATAAACAAGGCATACAAGCGATGGGTCTAACAATTGACTTTGAAGAATCACATCATCATAGAAAAGCGTCAGACATTTTCAACATGATTAACGAGAGCACTTTACCCAACAGAGTCAAAGAACGTAGCATGCTGATATTTGATGTTATTGCACAAGCTGAAGCAAAAATTCATGGCATGAAAATAGAAGATGTCCATTTTCATGAAGTTGGTGCGATGGATTCCATTATAGATATTATAGGTAGTTGTCTTGCATTAGAAGATTTGGGTATTGATGAAATAAAATCGTCACCCGTACCTACTGGAAATGGCAAGATTAAAATTGCACATGGTATATATCCCATTCCAGCGCCAGCAACCGCTGAAATACTTAAGGATATCCCACTTGCAACATTTGATGTTCAAAGTGAACTGACAACACCCACTGGTGCGGCATTTATTAAGGCTTTAGCAACACATATCGGTCCTTTGCCTGCTGTATCAATGTCAAATATTGGTTACGGTTGTGGTACAAAAGACTTTGAGTTTCCAAATGTCATACGTGCTATACAATATACAGCGACAGAAACGACTCCAAATCAAGTACAAGTATTAGAATGTCAAATTGATGATATGACGCCAGAAACACTTGGTTACTTTATAGAGCAAGTGATAAATGAAGGCGCATTAGACGCATTTTACACACCTATTACGATGAAGAAAAGTCGGCCTGCGACTCAATTAACAGTAATAAGTAGCGTCACACAAGCAAAGGAATTCGAAGATTTTATTCTTAAACACACTACATCTCTCGGTGTGCGCAGTTACGCTGTTAATCGCAAAATTTTGCATCGTCAATTCCAAACCATCCATACAACATATGGCGCCATTTTAGTCAAACTAGCAATGAAAGACAATAAAATTATAAAAGCAAAACCTGAATTTGAAGATGTTAAAAATGCAGCACTTCACTCTGGACAGTCTTTCACTAATGTATATAATGACATTCAAAATGAAGTCAGAAAACACATTCAAATAGATTAAAATGAAAAAGTGAGAACCTTCATCTAATCAACTAACTAGATGAAGGTTCTCACTCTTTTTTATAGCAGTAATGACTGCTCATCATTTGAAGAAAATCATCTTTACACGCTTCATGCGTTCTATTTTTGCGATGGTCCTACTTTGATGTTTGCACTATCCAATGCTTGTTCTAATACTTCAATAACTTGGATACTATGTTCTAACTTTTGGGCGGCTAAATCATTATTTTTCTGTTTAATGATTTGGGCAATTTTTACAAATTCTTCATACATGCGGTGATTATGTGGGTTTACTTGATATGACTGTGTGCCACCCTGGTTATATTTTAATTCGAATGCTTTTAATTCATTGGTCGGTCCCTTTATATTAATTGACGCATTGTCACCTTGAATATAAGACTGATTGTCAGAGTTTGAATCTTTAGCCCCTATACATACGACTTTTACATCATTATAATCCAGTTGTAATATGCCTGATGTGTCTATACCCTTTTGAATGTTAGCAAAATATGCAACGCCCTCGGGTTTACCAAATAATCCAACAGCCAAATGTATGTTATAAACATTGATATCCATTAATGCGCCGCCACCTTTAGACGGGTCAAAAGCAGGTGCTACAATGCCTTCTTTGAACTTGTCATATCTTGATGAATACTGTGAATAATTAAATTGTGCAATTTTGCAGTTTCCAAGCTCATTCATAGATTGTTTTAAAACTTCAAAATTACTCAAATATAGATTGGTAATTGCTTCAATAATAATGATATCATGGGCTTGAGCTAAATCTCTTAATTCTATTAATTCCGCTTTTGTTAACGTAAATGGTTTTTCACATATGACATGCTTACCTTGTTGAATCGCTTTACGTGCATAGGCATAATGTAAGTGATTAGGCACTGCTAAATAGATTGTATCTATCATTTCGTCTTGTATAAATTGCTCATAATCATCATATATCGTTTTAATATTAAATTGCTTTTGTAAATTTTTTACATTTTCTGGATTTCTCCCTGAAGAAACAATACTTTGAAATGTAAATTCTGAAATTTGTTCCATTACAGGTAATGCTTCTTTGACAATTTTCCCCGCACCAACGATTCCAATATTCATTAAATTACCCCTTTTTGTTTTATATTTTTTCCAAAACAATATGTATAGGTATAGGACCATTTACATCTCGTTTAACTTAATTCTTTTTCATTTATTAGCTTTATTCTACTTTATCGGTTCTGTGAATTCAAAATCTATCACTTCCTAGATTGGTTAACTATTTTACCAAACTGAAAATTCATCAAAAAAGTCTGAAACATTAATATGTCCCAGACTATATATTCGTTGTATTAACTTAAAATCACATCTGCAATTTCTTCGGCAGTTGTTTTGCCAAAATAATATGTCAAATCTATCTCATTTAAAGCTGCAACAATGTCTTCTTTTACGACACGCACACCCATTAACTGAGAGCTTCTACATCCTTTATATCACCTTGACCGAAAAAGTCTCCATAAATACGACATGCAGCAATGCGTCCTTTTTCAATTGCAAGTGAAATGTCAATTGTTCCAGCAGTCAATCTTGCATCTCTATTATATTCATAACGTGGAGAACGTCCAAAATTCCATTCCCAATTATGATATTTATTGTCGAGCATTTCATCAATGACTTTCCAATCCACTTCCGTTAACTCATAACGTTTCGCTTCACTTAAATCATCAATGCCTAAAAATTGCTTAACCATTAAATCTTTAAATTCATGAATCGTAACATCTTGGTATTCAGATGCTAAGTACGGTCTGATACTACCGACACGAGAACGCACGGATTTAATACCTTTAGATTCTATTTTTTTACGATTTGGTTTCAGTACGTTAACCATTGGTTCATAATCTACATCTAATAAAAGTGAATAACCACCGTAAATACGTCCTTTAATCAATGTCATTGCTGCACCAGATATTTTCTTACCATTAGCCGCTAAATCATTACGGCCACTTTGTACAACTTCCGTTGCTCCAAGTTGATGAAGGGCATCGATACCAGGTTCATAGAATTTTTTGAAATCACCATAAATCGTGCCATCGTTTTCCAATATACAGCACATATTCACTGCACCACGGTCTACATAAACTGCACCACCACCAGTATCACGGCGTACAACTTTAATATTGTGCGCTTCTACATAGTCTTGATTAATTTCTACTGCCGTATTTTGAAAACGACCGATTTCCACTTTAGGATCACAATAATACGGGAAAATGAACTGTACCATCTTTACCAATAACACGGGTATCTTCACCTTCATAACGTACCAGTGATTTAAACGCTTCATATATACCTGCTTCTTTAAGTGGGAGTTGTCCTGTATCTGCGTGAATATCCAATGAACCCCCACGATTTTTATTTATCTCCGGTGATTCCTTTTCAAAAATAGTAAAATTATAACCCTGTTGTTGTAATAGCAGCCCTAGCATTAATCCACCTGGACCGCCTCCAATAATTGCTATGTTTTTAATATTTTTTACAGTTATACTATACCTTCTTTAATTAATATAATTGCTTTAATTCGTTTTTAGTTTTTTCAATAAATGCATCAAACTTTTGTTTCTTCTCAGCGTCATTCAATGCTTCTTTATTTTTTTCCATAATTTCTCTGAATAAATCTTATAACTGCGTACGTGCTTCCTTCATTGCTTCAAAATCCATATTTTTAAAATGTTCTAATCGCTGTAACATTTCATTGTTCATATTTTCATTTAAAAATGCATTACCTTCTTCTGTAATTGTGTATATCTTTTTCTTGCCGTCCTGAGAAATAGAAACAAAATCTCTATCTTCCAACATTTGTAATATCGGATATACTGAGCCAGGGCTTGGTGAATAAAAACCTTTAAATTGTGCCTCTAAATCCTTAATGATTTGATAACCATGCTTTGATTCTTCTTTAAGCATCTTGAGTATGACAAATTGTAAGTTACCTTTTTTAAAAAATCTTTCTCTACCTTGAGGACCTCCAAATCTTTCTTGACCTCTACCAAAACCGAATTCAAATCCTTCACGATTTCTCTTTGTATTATGAAAATGTCTTCTAAACATATAAATCACCTTTCTTTATTTCGATATATCGAAATATGTCAACGATATATCGTTATTCTTTAAAATTTATTTATATCTAACGTAAAATAAAGAACGACACAAACCCAAATTTTACCTTCGGATTTGTGTCGCTCTTATCTTTATTAATTATACTGCTAATTATCTAATATATTTTAATGACTGTAATCTTGCATCATTGCAACGATCTTAACCATTTTGTTTTGCGAAAGCTTGGCCAATTGCATTTAATTTATGTGGCGCGTCATGAACACCCATCTTAACTTCAATGAAGTGCATTGTGTCTGGTTGCGCTTCTATTTGAATTAGTACTTTTTGAAATGCTTCACTCGTATTCACATCATGTACTTGAACTTCATCTTTTCCACCAAATACGGTAGGTAATAATTTATAATCCCACATCTTAATATCGTTATACATAGCATTTTCACCATGGATTTTACGTTCTACTGTGTAACCATCATTATTAATCACAAAAATAATAGGTTTAATCTTCTCTCTAATCATTGTTGATATTTCCTGAACCGTAAGCTGTAGTGATCCATCTCCAATCAACAATAAGTTTCTACGACTTGTATCTGCCATTTGTGTGCCTAAAGTAGCTGGTAATGTGTAACCAATAGAACCCCAAAGTGGTTGTCCAATAAATTTATTGTTATGTTTCAATGCTAAATCATACGCACCAAAGAATGATGTACCTTGTTCAGCTAATATAACATCTTCTTCTCTAATAAAATCTTGCATCATTTTGAAATACGTTTCTTGTGTTAACGGCTCATCAGTCAAATCGTAATCATGTGCTTTCGGTTGTTTAAATTTTGGAAATTCCCCATTATTCACATAGTTAATGGTATTCAAGCCGTCCAATAAATCTACCAATGATACTTCTGTATCTTTCGTTTCATTCATTTTAAAATGATGATGATTAATCATAACTACATCGTCAATATCAAATTGATATGAATAGCCAGCTGTAGCAGAGTCAGTTAATTTTGCACCTATATTTAAGATAGCATCACTTTGATCTACGTAATTTCTAATATCTTCTTCGGCTAACGATGCATCATAAATCCCCATGTAGTAAGGAGATGTTTCATTAAATGCGCCTTTACCTAATGAAAGTTGTACAACCGGAATTTGAGATTGCTTTACAAACTGTTCAAGCTTCTCATGTAATTTAAAACTATTAATTTCATGTCCGGTAATAATAACTGGTTTGTCTGCACTTTGTAATTTATCTTTAACCATTGTCATGTACTTCGTTACATCAGTCTGTGGTCGTTGTTCAATTTCAAATGGTGTTGCTACATCAATTTCACTATTTGCCACATCAATGGGTAAATGAATATGCACAGGTCTTTTTTCATAAAGTGCTGCATTGATTACTCTTGGAATTTCACTTTGTGCATTTTCTGGTGTAATATACGCTTGCGCTGTAGTAATGGATGCATACATATTTCTATAGTCATCAAAATTCCCTTCTCCTAGAGAGTGATGTACATATTTCCCAGCGTTTTCAACTGCTCTTGTAGGTGCACCAGTTATTTGAATCACAGGCACACGCTCAGCGTATGAACCAGCTATACCATTAACGGCACTTAATTCTCCAACACCAAATGTCGTAACCATTGCGGCTATACCTTTCATGCGAGCATAACCATCTGCTGCATAACTCGCATTCAACTCATTCGTATTACCAATCCATTCCATGTCGTCTCGGCTAATAATGTCATCTAAAAATGTTAAATTAAAGTCTCCTGGAACACCAAACACTTTATCTACACCAACATCACTGATACAGTCCATTAAATATTGTCCAACTCTTTTTTTCATTTTCATTTCTCCTTTCAAACCATCTCAATTACACTACAAATTTAACTCATTTATTATAAAAGGTCAACAATGTTGACTTATATATTGATAGCGACTTTTTGTTTTAAAAAAGAAAACGATACAGCTCGTTACGCTATATCGTTAGTTAGACACTCATATTTATTTGTTAAAATCATCTTTTAGATATTTCACTTCCTGAAAACCAGTACGGTATGAAGCCAATTCTTCCATAATTGCATACCAATCATTACCTACTTTTTTCTGTATATCTTGAAACATATCATTTTGTTTTTTATTTAACTCTCTAACTAATTTCGTACCTTTATCAGTAGGATATAACGCTTTGACACGCTTATCCGTAGCTGTTTGCTTTTCAATGATGTAAGCTTCATCTTTTAATTTTTTTAATGTGGCATGACTACCTTGTTTAGATATTTCTAAACTTTTCAATAAATCTTTAATTGTAATACCAGGTACTTTCTCAATAAAAAATAAAAAACGATGATGTTGTCTATTCAGCCCATATTTTTCGATAATTTCATCTGCAGTGTTAATAAATGTTTTATAGGCAAAATAAAACAACAAATTCTCATAATCATTGTTATTACTATTACTTTCCATTACACACAATCCTCTGTTTCTTATTTTAATACAATTTTACTAGCTGAAATCCATATGAGCATTATCCATACATATATTACTCACTATTTTCTTTATTATAACAGTTCTCATGCCACGGATTATCTAATTTTCATATATTAACTGTCGAGATGTCTAATTAATAATAAATGATTACTTATTTTTCTAAAATGCTTACACACTTAAAAGTGATTTCTTATTGCTAAATCATCATCAGTACCCATTCATTTTTCAATCATTATGGTCTCTCTAAATGAATCATATCGTCAGCATGATCCGTAAAAATACCATCTACGCCCCAATTAGCTAATTGATTCGCACGTAGTGATTTGTTAACTGTCCACACATTTAATGTATAACCTGCATTTTTTATCATTTTCACACGCGCTTGAGAAAGTTTGGCATCTTCAATATTCACAATATTTGATCCACAAAAATCTAATAAAGTTCTCCAATCTCCTTGGAACGCTGCAGATTTAAAAATTAATGCTCTTGGATATTCTGGCAATAACGCTTCGGCTAATTTAACTAAATAGACATTAAAACTTGAAATCAATACTTCTATATTCGAATCTAGTTCTTTTAATTGTTCAGCGACTTGTGTAACCATACTTTCAGATAAGGCCGTACCATTCGAACCACTTACGCCCTTTAATTCAATATTTAGATTTATTTGCGTTTCATTCGCCATCTTGATGACATCTTTAAAAGTCGGCAATCTTTCAGCTTCAAATGCTTTGCCAAACCAACTGCCAGTCGAAGCATTTTTTATGTCCATATAATCTAATTGAGTTACTTCACCTGTCATATCCGTTGTTCGATCAAGAAAATCATCGTGTATGATAACTAGCTGTTCATCTTTCGTAATTGCAACATCTAATTCAATCCATTTTAAACCAGGTATGTCAGCAGCCTTTTTATATGAAGCCAGTGTATTTTCTGGCGCTTTACTCGGTAAACCTCTGTGACCATAGATTGTAAACATCGAACCATCCTCTTCCGTTATCGTTTTCCATAATTATGATATGAACATAGCCATATTTCAAATAATCTATGTAAGATTCATGAAACTATTATTTATAATATGCCTTATTTAAAAATTAAAAACACCCTCAAATATGTACTAAATTCCTAAAATTAGGTTTTCATACCAATTTTCAGGTGCACATCATTGAGCGTGTTTCACTTTTATCATTACTAAAAACTATTTAAAGTATTGTCACTATTTTCGTTAAATACTAACTTATTTTCTAATTAAAGCTAAGATACCAGCAACTAAAATTAAAATTCCTGACAATATGCCAAAAAAGCTAATAAACACGATATTTAAAATGCCACCAACTAATAGCAACACTCCTATAAGTACTCTTTTTTTATTTATTATACAACTAAGCACTAGAGTTATAATACATGTTAAAATAACTGCTATGCCTAATCCTGTAATACTACCACTTTCAGTAGCTCCAAATTCTGCACCAATACCATCAAGCATAATAGCAAATAATCCACCTAAAATACCAAATATACTTCCTAAAATTCCTAAAATCATTTCTGCTACCCTGTTTGTTTGTCTAACCGTTTGATTTTGATTCATATTTATTTACCTCTTTCATTTTTAGTTTATGCTGCGTCATCTTCTGATGTATCTTCATCCGTTGTATTTTCTTCTTCGATTTTCTTCATTTCTTCTTCGTATTCTTTATCTATAGCTTCCATTTCCTCTTCATACTCTTTTTCATCTTGTTCCATTTCTTCTTCTAAAGCTTTGTCTTCTTGCTCCATTTCTTCTTCTAAAGCTTTATCTTCTTCATCCATTTTCTTATCATATAATGCGTCAACACGTGCTTCTAATTGATCATATTCGATTTCTAACACATCATCGTCTACATGATTCATTTTTTCACCATCAGTTAATGCGTTATATTCATCCACTAGTGCGTTATACATTTCTGCTGAATATCCTGTTTCTTCACTTTCAGTATCTTCTGAGTCTTCATCTGTTATTTTTGGTTCTTCGCTGTCTTCTGATTCAACATTAGTGTCTGTTTCCGATTCATCATTCGACTCATTACTATTAGCTACAGATGCTTCCTTGATATCTGTTTTTTTAATTTCCCATTTAGCTTTTACATTATTGAATTTTGGCGTAGCATCCATCTCTAAAGTATAATTATCACTATCCGGCACATCATAAGTTATGTATCCAGAACCAGTGTTCCCTTTATTTAATTGATGAGAAAAGCCTGCATTCGTATCGTCATTACCAAACCATTCTTGATAATTTTCATTATTTACCTTCATGCTAAAGTCAGATGAATCCATAAGCACCTGATCTTCATTATTATTTTTAAATTTCAAATACACTTTAATAACTTTTCCGTTTTCTGGCGCACTATATTCGTCATAATCATTAACATATTCAATTTTAGTTAATTTCACTTGCACACCATCTGCATCAACAGCCTGTCCAATTTTAAACTTTTTCATTTTGCTAGTTGCTTTTGATTTATCTGAATCTTTATCCGCGCTTTTTGCTTCATCATTTTCAGTACCACAACCAGCTAATACAAACATAACCATTATTACAAAAAATAATAATCTTTTCATATTATCCCAATCCCCCAATTTTATTCTTATTATTTATTTAATGTGTTTTACTCCATTTTAAAATTAATTATACACATGCTCTATAATCTTATAACATTTTTAATTAAAATCAATAGTTTTTAAAAGAAAATTTTCACCTTTTAAAATATTTTTGAATTGCGTATATAAAATGACTTAAAATAACAAAATAACCGTACAAAATTTATTTGTACGGTTATTTTGTGTAATTATTTTTGGAATTTTTAATACTAAACGAAAAAGTATGTATCTCATTCCTTTTCATCTTGATTGTGAAGCCACACCAACAAATACGCCTCACTATTCGTAATAATGAGGGAAGCGATGTATAAATGAATGCTTATTTTTATCACGCGTATTATAACACCACAGCAAGTAAGAAAGAAAAATGGAAGTTAACTCAAATATAGTTAATTATTTAAATGATTATGCCTCTATTTTTGTATCTTTGAAAAATATTCAATCAAACTTTCTTTAGTTTTATTTATTATTGGAACCTTGTTACTTTTATTTTTATAACACAATCCTATCGTTCTTTTCGCATCATGATTTTTTATTGGAATTTGTTTCAAATTAGGTAAGCGCACATCCCTCAAATGTGGCAATATAGATACGCCCAGTCCAGAACTGATAAATGTCGCTATTGTAATGACTTCGTCACCTTCAAAACTAATTTCCGGTGTAAATTGATATGCTTTTAATATTTCATCTACTTGTTGTCGTAATAATAAATTAGGCTTTAATAATATGAATTTTTCATTCACCAATGCTTCAATAGCAATTTCACTACAATGGCTTAACCTATGCTGTTCATGTAATGTCACATATAATTTTTCTACAATGAGCGGTTCAAAATGCGTATTTTGACTTGTTTCAGAAATAGTAGTAATAATCATATCCACTTCCCCGTCATCTAACATTGTAATTAAGCGTTTCGCATCATGTTGTATCAATTTCAATTGGATATTTGGATATGCTAAATTAAATGACTTTAAAAATTCTGATATATAGGTCACGCCCACTGAATGTAAAAAACCTATGACTAATTTCCCATTATATACATTAGTAGCATCAAGCACATTACTTTTATAGATATCCATTTCATTGATGATATTATTCGTCGTTTTTAAAAATGCGATACCGTACTTATTCAGTTTAATCGTTCTTCCAACCCTGTTAAAAAGTGGGATGCCTAGTTCCGCTTCTAAGTTCTTTATCGCCCTACTCAACGTTGATTGACTTACGTTTAACATTTTTGCACACTCTGACATATTTTCAGTTTGTGCTAATTGCTTAAAGTATTCAAAGTGATGCCACTCCATCTCAACAACCCCTTATGCATATTGTGCATTCATTAAATGAAAATAATGCATTTTTTATATTATTAATTACATGCTAACATAAATACATCAGATCATAAGCGGGGTTTTAACATTGGACGATTTAAAAAACAACTATGTCAAAAAAGGATCACAGGCTTATATAAAAATCATTGTTGCCCTGTTCATTTCAGGATTCACTATATTTTCAATTCTTTATAGTGTGCAGCCACTTATTCCACATTTTACAAATGCTTTTAATGTAAGCGAAACCGTTGCTAGTTTAGCGCTGTCTGCAGCAACAATCACCTTAGCGATTGCAATGCTGTTCTTTGGTGCACTATCAGAAGTTTTAGGTCGCAAACCGATTATGATATTTTCTGTTATATCTGTGTCACTTTTAGCATTGGTGCAACCTTTTATTTTAGATTTTAATACTTTTCTAATCGTGCGCTTGATACAAGGTATCTGTTTAGCAGGGCTCCCTTCCATAGCAATGGCTTATATTGGCGAAGAAATTTCTTCACATAATTTACCTGAAGCTATGGGAATTTATATTAGCGGTAATGCTTTTGGTGGTGCTTTTGGGAGGATATTCACTGGTTTTATTTCTAGTATTTATGGTTATCAAACAGGTCTAATTTCAATAGGTATCATTAGTGTGATTGCTGCAATTCTTTTTACATTTCTATTACCTGCATCTAACCATTTCGAAAAACAACGCTTTTCTGTCAAAGCATTATTAGTGAGTTACAGTAAACATTTGAAGAATATTAGATTATTAAAACCATTTATGATAGGTTTTTTGCTTTTAGGTTGTAACATTGCAGCCTTTAACTATATCGGTTTTGTATTAGCGGATGAACCCTATCATTTACATGATAGTGTGATTAGCTTTGTTTATTTATTATTTTTAATCGGTATGATTTCATCTATACTTAATGCAAAATTAAGAGCACAACTTGGGACTTTAAATGCTTTGAAATTTAGTATATTGCTGCTCATTTTCGGTATTTGGATCACACTTCTACCGCCATTACCCTTTAAAATACTAGGTTTAGCATTTAGTGTTTATGCGTTTTTCAGTGGTCATGCAATTGCAAGTGCAGTTGTTACAAGTCGTGCCGAAGATCATAAAGCACAGGCATCTAGTTTATATTTACTTTTCTATTACATGGGGTCATCTGTCGGTGGTACTTTAGCAGGGATTTTTTATGGCGCTATTCAATGGCCTGGTGTTGTATTGATGATTACAGCATTTATGATCATTGCCTTTATCATCGCGCTTACTATAAAACAAAAATAAGAGAATAGAACAGAAATCAAATTTTCTAGTAGAGATTTGTTAGTTACATCCCTGCAATGTTGGTTGGGATAAAGGGTTACCCTAATCTAAAGGTCATATATAAGAACGACGCGTTTCTCTAAAAATAGAAAATAGTCTCTTTAAATAAGTGAGACTTTATATTTTCAATTCTGTCACCTACTACCTAATTGCAAACAGAGTCCGAGACAACTATCTATGCCTCAGACCCTCATTACTATAATAAAAAGCTAACTCAGAATCCTTATGATTTCAGAGCTAGCTTTTATTTTTGATATTTTATTTGACTTGTTCCGTTTGTGCTTCAAATTCATCAAGTAATTTCCGAGCATCATCTGTCGTATTCGTACTCATCAATTGATGTCTTAATTCACTTGCACCTCGGATGCCTCGCACATATATTTTAAAGAACCTACGTAATGGCTTAAACTGACGTGGTTCATTTTCAGTATATTGATCGAACAAATCAAGATGTAATCTCAATAGTCCAAGTAACTCTTCACTCGTATGTTCTCTCGGCTCTTTTTCAAAGGCATATGGATTATGAAAAATCCCACGGCCAATCATTACGCCATCAATGCCATATTTTTCTGCAAGTTCAAGTCCTGTCTTTCTATCTGGAATATCTCCGTTAATTGTTAACAACGTGTCTGGTGCAATTTCATCACGAAGCTTTTTAATTTCACCAATCAATTCCCAGTGCGCATCTACCTTACTCATTTCTCTACGTGTACGTAGATGAATCGACAAATTTGCAATATCCTGTTCAAATACATGTCTCAACCAGTCTCGCCATTCATCAATTTCAGAATAACCAAGACGCGTTTTCACACTTACTGGTATACCGCCCGCTTTAGCTGCTTGAATAATTTCTGCAGCTATTTCAGGACGTTGAATTAAACCCGAACCTTTTCCTTTTGTCGCAACATTTGGCACAGGGCAACCCATATTCAAATCGATACCTTTAAACCCCATCTCTGCCATACCGATACTCATTTCTCTAAAATGATCTGGTTTATCTCCCCAAATGTGAGCAACAATAGGCTGTTCATCTTCGGTAAATGTTAAACGCCCACGCACGCTATGGACACCTTCAGGATGGCAATAACTTTCTGTATTCGTAAACTCAGTAAAAAATACATCTGGTCTGCCCGCTTCACTAACCACATGACGGAAGACCACATCAGTAACGTCTTCCATCGGCGCTAATACAAAAAATGGACGCGGTAATTCACGCCAAAAATTATCTTTCATATATAATTAAACCTTCTTATCTATTATTATCTCGAATTTTTATTCATGACGATATTACCACAAAATGTCAACTTACACAAAAAGATGATAACCAATAAAAAGACTACACACATATATCTTCAGAAGCCTTTTATAGATATAAATCATTCTTGCTTTGATATTATGATATGCTATACAAAAACACTTTGCACAAAAGTTAATCTGTTACTCTATAGCTATAAAAACTACTTAATAAGCCGATACACAGTATAACTGCTGCAAATATTAATGCTGCATTATAATTACCTGACTCGCCAATTAATACACCTGAAAAAGCAGGTGCAATCATTTGTCCTAAACTATATATGACAGTTAATGAAGCGACTAAATTAATTTTACTAGCACTTTCAAACATCAGCGTTTGTGCTTTAGACATGAATAATGTCGTCAAGCCAAGGAATGTTGCTCCAAAAAATAGCGAACTAATCACCAAACTCATCATACTTCCTGAAAATACTGGCAATACCACAGCAATAATTTGTAGGATAAACGCCAAATATATTGCTTTCTCATGCCCTAGCTTGTTAGCCATCATCGACCACAAAATCGTTGACGGAATTGCACCCAAACCTACAAACATCCAACTTAAAGCTGCATAATCGGCTAATTCGGGTATAGATTTAACGATGGCTACTAAGAAAGTACCCGTTATAATATATCCTGCACCTTCACAAAAATATGCTATTGAAAATCCCCAAATAAATTTTTTCTTTAACTTAACCGCTACATTATTTGTGTTATTTGATGAATTGGAATCTTCATTTTCAGTGATTGGATTTTCACGCATTCCAAATAATACAAAACTTCCCATAATTAATGAAAAAAGACTAAGTACAATCCAAGTCATCTTCCACGTGTCAGCACTAGTATAGATGAAAATAAATATACTACTTGTAAAAATTCCTAAACCTACACCACTGTACAACAAACCTGAAATACCATCTTTCTTAGCTACTCTTAACGCCTCAAGGGCTACATTTGATGCTAAGACAAAAACAGTACCACTTGTTATCCCAGAAATGAGGCGTAATATGGTCCAAACTGTAAAATCGTCCAACAACCCCATAATTAAGGTTGAAATGATATTTATAAATAAATAAATTTTCAAATCTGTAACTTTGTTCACTATAACTAACCACATAGGTATGATAGCACCTATTAAATAACCTAAATAGTTGATTGTTGCCAATAAACCAGCACTTTGATTATCCATATGACCTGTTTGTTGCATAAATGGCATTATAGGTGTATATGCAAAACGTCCAATCGCCATCACTATAAATAAACAAACCATCCCTAATATGAGTTGTCGGTATGCGTGTTGCACTTTCACCACCACTTTCTAACTATAATGATTCCATTATACGCCTAAGCTTTCACTTTACATATATTAAATTCCAAAAATATATGAATCACTTCTACCCCCTTTTAATTTTCGAATAGTAAGTATACAATAGATGCTATTAATATTTAGAATTTTCTTTATATTCAGATTATTGTAGGGGTGATTGATTTGGAACAACAAAACAACTTATGGAAAGATTGGAGATTACATAGCATCGTTTTGGTCATAGTCATTATTTCCGAAGTCATCGGTGCACATAAAATACCTTTGGGCATGACATCAATCCTCTTATTACCCGTAGTGTATGCTGTACTATTAGGTTTAGCTGTTTATTTCACGCCATTGATTAAGCACAAACAAGCTAAAAATTCTGAACCTATGGTGTTCATTTCTGTAGCTTTACTTATAGCAAAATTTGGTGTAGAAGCCGGACCTGCTTTACCCAAAATTATTGCTGCTGGTCCAGCTTTGATACTTCAAGAAATTGGTAATTTAGGAACCATTGTATTTTCTTTACCTTTGGCGATTTTACTTGGACTTCGTCGTGAATCTATCGGTATGACCCACTCTATAGGGAGAGAACCTAATTTAGCATTAATCACTGAAAAATTCGGCATTGCCTCTCCTGAATGGCGAGGCGTTATGTCCATGTACATATTTGGTACTATTTTCGGCGCTATCTTTTTCAGTATATTTTCTGGCATCATCATTTCAATTCTACCTTTAAGTCCCATTGCTTATGCTATGGCAACAGGTGTGGGAAGTGGTGTAATGACTGCCGCCGCACTTGGTCCTCTGGTAGAAATGTATCCAGATCAGACAAGCACAATCACAGCTTTTTCTGGTGTAAGTAATTTACTCACGTCCGTGACTGGTTTATATGTCGGCATGTTGATTGCACTACCTTTAACTAGAAAATATTATAGTTTAATCATGAACATCAAAAATAAATTTACTAAGGAACAGGAGTGATTAGAATGTCATCAAAAGTGATGAATTGGATACTTACTTTATGTGTTGTCGGTATTATTTCTTTATTAAGTAACTGGATAGGCTATAGCATTATGCCATTAAACGCTTTACCAGGCATTCTTTCACTCATAGCCATCGCATTACTAGGATTAATACTCCGTGACATCGTGCCTTTTAATATCCCTAGTATTGCCTACATAGGCATTATTGGCTTGTTATTAACTATTCCAGGTGTACCAGGTGCAGCACATATAGTTGAATGGACTGAAAAAGTAGACTTATTATCACTCGCAACACCTGTCGTTGCTTATGCAGGTGTTTCAATTGGTAACTCTTGGGCAGATTTCGCAAAGTTAGGGTGGAAAACAGTTGTTGTGGGTATTGTCATTTTAATAAGTACATATATTGGTTCTGCCTTAGTTGCGGAAATCGTATTAAGAATACAAGGGATTGTATAAAATTTTCGTAGATATAGTTTGGCAATGATGAATAGATAGTTCAAAATAGCCTGAGACATAAATAGATGTCTCAGGCTATTTTCCAATTAGATTGATATGAATACTTAAATAACTAACACTAATACCATAAAATTGATATTTTAATTTTCCTATAAATCATCAACTGACTATTCAAAAAAGTTGCCTAAGACAATGCCTTATGTCCCAGGTGCCAAAGTTTTTAAACTATCAATAGATAAATCAATATAATCAAATTCAAAACAAATAATACGATGGCTGGCAGTGCTTTTTTAATAGAGTCTTTCCCAAGGAATACAAGTGAACCTGCACCTGCCAACATAGTTGAAGCTAATAAAATACTCGCAAATATAGCCAATGGTATATAAAAAATACCAACAAGCATTGCTATACCACCTATAAGTTCAAACAGCCCTGTAATTTTATTAAAAATTGGTGGATAACCTAATTTTGCAAATTCCTGTTTCATAGCACCAGATAATATTTTCAAGCCTGTCATTATAAAAAAGATACCTAAAATAATTTCCAATATGATAATAATAATCCCCATAACAAACACCTCATTTCATTTTATTTACGAGATACCAATCCAGAAATAATATAAGGTGTGACACTTTGAATATATGTCTCAGCTGGAACATCACTAAATCCATGACACCACTTTTCAGAAGCTCTATAAATACTTGCGCTTAACATACTCGCTGAAAGCTGACGAATACTATCATCTTCAAAAGGAACATCTGCTAATAATTTATACAACATTCTCTCGGTATGCTCTTGAATGATACTACCTATTGTTTCAGGATAACTCCTATGATATCTTCTATTTAATGATAATTGAAATTCTGCAATAGCTTTAAAAATACTGGCAATTGTTTCTTCATTCAACTTATTATCTTTAAAATCTTCATAATTTAAGTTAATCAAAAGTTCTTCAGCTAAAACTTTGTCCAATAGATCATAAATATCACTAAAGTGATAATAAAATGTTGCTCTATTAATTAATGCTTCTTGCGCAATGTCTTTTACCGTTATATTTTTAAAATCTTTTTCATCTGAAAGCTTTATGAATGCTTGCATAATAGATTTTCTAGTTTTAATAACTCGTAAGTCTGATTTTGATTCTACCATTCGGCTCCCTCATTTTCCTCCAACATTCGTGTCCGTATATTGAATATCCAACATAATACACATTTTGTTGGTACTTATGATATACATTTATCACTATTATAAAGCTATATACTTTTTAATTAAACTTTGGAGGTTAGGAACATGAAACAAAATATGGTATGCGATATCTATTCTGGCATTTGTACATCTAGTGATGACAACACAATAGAAACTATTGATTTTAATTTCGATACACCTAAGCTAACTTTATACTATGTAACAGATCCAATGTGCTCACATTGTTGGGCATTTGAACCTATATTAAATAAATTATTAGTACAGTACAGTACGGTCATTTATTTAATTTTCAAATGGTCATGGGTGGATTACTAGAAGCATGGGGAGACGGACCATAGACCCCGCTAACGGTATTTATAAACCTGCAGATGTTACACCACATTGGCAAGAAGTCGGTCAATACTCACGTATGCCGATTGATGGTACAATTATGGAAACAGATCCCATTCAATCTTCATTTCCAGCATCTCGTATATACAAAGCCATTCAGCAGTTAGATTCTCCTTCAAAAGCAATAGAATATATCCGTCTTGTTAGGGAATCTGTATTTGTTTTCAATAAAAACATTTCAAATCAAACCGTATTAAAAGATATTGTTCATACTTTATATAAGGATAATCATGATATGGATATAAAACATATTTTCGATTTAGTTAATAGTCAGAAAGGCCACAGACTACTAACAGAAGACTTCAATTTAGTGCGTCAATTAGGTGTTCGCGGATTCCCGATGATTGTTATTATAAATAATGACAACAAAGGAACCAAAATTGTTGGTTCTAGAGCATTAAATGTTTATATCGAAACATTAAAAACACTTGATACTACAACAAAAATGATGACAAAACCACTACCAAACCTAGAATTGTATTTAAAAGAACAACATAGATTATTTTCCAAAGAAATAGAAACAATGTACGATATTAAGGAAGATGAAGTTCCCCAATTTGTCAAAGAGCATATAGATCCTTCACGCTTTAGTGCCAAATCTATACTCGGAGAAAACTATTTCGAAAGTACTTCTACATAAAACATAAAAAAAGAGCTTGGGACATAAATTGAATTGCACCCCGTCAAGTAGACAAATAAATAATTAAATTATCGGTTAATCTCGGTTTATACGAGATTAGCCATTTTTAATGTAATTCTTTCATTATTAAAGAATGTTATATACTCATTGATAACTTGAAACACTTGTTCTATTAGATATATTACCTGCTTTATCTGTAATATTGATAATAAGAATTTCATTACCTAATAACTTAATTTCACTTGGTATGCCTATAGAAAAATCACCTTGTTCATCTGCTTTTCCAGTAATAATTTGTTTATTAGGGAATTGAATTGTCACGCTTGCATGAGGCTCTGTTTTACCTATAATTTGAATATCGTTATTTGTGACATTATCAACTTTTGGTGCTTCTGGCACCGTTTTCATCAGCGACATCTTTCGTTGTTTTTGGTGATTCGTTGCCGGCTTTATCTGTCGCTTTGGCGCTAACTTCTCCTCCATTGTTTAGCGCTCCTGTTGGAATATCTACAACGTAGCGACCTTGATTATCGGTAGTCGTTGTCACTTTTTGGCCGTCCGGGAACGTAATTTCAACTGTTGAATTTGGTTCAGATTCTCCTGTAATTTGGGTATCATTACTTGTGAAATCTTTCATTGTTGACGCTAATGGCGACGTCACATCTTCAACTATGACAGAATTCGAAACATTACTATTAATGCCATTTTTTTCTGCTATTGCTGTTAAAATAGTTCCTGCTTTTAATGGTTTTTTTAAATTAATAATACTTGTAGTTTGTCCATTATTTAATATCGTCTGACCAACAATAACATTATTTTCATCTTTAATAATGATTGTTGAGCCCTCAACACCATTAATTTCAATTTCCTTACTTTGATCATTCACAGGATTTATGCTAGGTTTAAGTATTTCTTTTATATCTATAACTTTGAAAGTGTTAACTTCATCATTAGTATAATTTGGAGATTCGATAGCTATTGTATAAGTCCCTGGTTTTAATTTCGGAACTTGCATACTGAATGTACCATCCTCATTTAAAGTATCTATACTTATTAATGAGCCGTTTTCATCTAGTATTTTCACTTTTTGTTGAGGCGCTAAAAAATCTAAATTTACTTTACCAATTACTGTAGTATCTTCTGTAGTTATATCATCGGCTATAGGTTTTCCTACTAATGGAGAAGCCCATAACGTAATACTTTGTCACCATCATTTTTACGGTCACCATCCGTATCTTGATTAAAGGGATCCGTGTGTGATTTATGAAATTCAAAGTTATCTGTCAAACCGTCTATATCTAAATCTTGAATATAATAAGTAGATGATCCGAATGTATTTTTAATCATCCCACCATTCTTATCTGTCAGATACCCATAGAATGCAAAGTCTTCTTTTACTTTTGTAGTATTGCTAATTAAATTACCATTTTCGTCATATTCAGCATTTCTTGTTAATGTATTATTTGGACTTTGATTATATTTGATAACCAATCTAATGCCCACTGTTTCCGGTAATGCATTATGAAACACAATTAAATCATTTAAATTACTACTTGTAATTGACCCTCTACCATCTTTATCTATTGCCAAATCAGCGACTTTATTTTTAGGGTAATAGGTTTTATCGAAACCACTCACTCCATAAAAGTCATAACTATGTAATTCAATTGAACCAATATATGGAACAAGTTTCGAATCAATTTGGTAGTGATATCTCCATTGTTTATTTAATCCTGAATCTATTAGAGGGCCACCATAATTAAAAGTTCCATTTTTTAATATTTGTTGGTCTACCGTAATACCACCAAATTCACCAATATCGGAATCAAATTGGATAGCACCACTACTTCCTTTAAATGCACTATTCGCGGCATCAGAGTTTGATGAGACAATACTATTAATTAAAGTTTCAGATGGCGTTAGGAAATAGCCGCTAGTTTCAGAAGTTTTAATCTTTTTGTTTTCTTGTGAATCTTTTACATATATTAAGTAATTTAACTTATCACTATGGTCTTCCATTTTTTCTAATATGTTCCGTACGGTATCGTCCAATTCTATTTTTCCGTTTTCAGCTGTGTACTGACTCAATATTTCCGCTCCACCAAAAAGGCCACCACTAGCTCTAATAAAGTTAACTTGCCAAATATTTGTTGCCTTACCCTCTTTATTTGCCAGTCTTACTAATTCCACTGATGAACTACGACCGGATGGGTTTACAGTTATTTTCTTAACATGGTTTGCAATAATGGGATCTAATTGTAAATTAATCTTATAAACATCTCCTGAATTTGCTCCTGTTAAATAACTATGTATTTGGAAAGGTATTGTTTTACTGTCTAACACTTCCTTCGTAGTTAATGGTTCTGGCTGAAAAATTAACGTTTGAAATGTATAGTTGTCAGAATAATCCAATGCTTCTAATGAACTATCTTCTGTCATTTCTCTTACACTTTTTGTTACTACAGGGTGATACAAATCATGTTTAGCAAGTAGCTTTCTTAATTTTATAATATCTTTATCAGTTAATTTTTTATAAGCTCTTGATGTTCCAATTATATTTTTATTAGGAGTTTCACTTTTATTTACTGTTTTTATATTTTCAAAATCAGTCGTTCCTCGTTTCACAGTTACTTTGGTTTTAATGTGATTATTGGTTTGAGATTGGTTATTTAGATTCTCTTTCGTTCTTGTTTGAATGGCACCTTCCTGAACCGCATCATTCCCCATTTTTTTATCGTTTATAGTTCCATTAAAATGACCAACATCTTCCGTTTTTATCTCTGTAAACTTTCGATTATTATTTTCATTTGGCTTAAGTTTTTCATCTTGTTGTTTATCTTGTTTTTCATCCTTTAAAACTGCTTCATCGAATTTTTTGTCTTCTACATTATTTCTAATAATATTATTTTCACTAATTTGTATTTTTGATATTTCACTATTTTTTTCAACGTGATTATTATCTTTATTTACCACAGAGATATCGTTATCATTATTATCCTTATTTTCATTAATAAGGTATTATTGAAATTGTAAAAAATCAAAACTTATTAGGTAAACGTTATTTACTATCTGGAAATACCTATTCTATGGAAGCATTAGCGCAAATTTTATCAGAAGTTGCAAATTCAAATATATCCTATGACCCAGTGACACTTGAAAAATTTGGAAAAATGTATGATGAACCTAAAGGATTCGGTCCTTTACTTGCCTCCATGTATAAAGCCGGAGAAATGAGATTACTAGATCAAAGTAGCAACGATTTTGAAAAACTTACTGGAGGAAAACCAGATACATTTGAAACTTATTTGCATAAGCATTATAAAAATTAAATTCAGCTACAATCTCCCCCTACATACTTTAATACTATGTAGGGAGATTTTTCTATATTGACTATTAGACCATGTGTTCATTTATAAATCTTTACTTCAGACCACAAAAAATCCCCTTGATGCCACAGCGCACCAAGGGGTATATTTTTGACTATTTATGATTTAATTCTAATTCAGCATTACTCGCTTGACGTATTTGTTTCAATAAAGCATAGTCCTCAATTAATGATTGACCATAAGATGGAATGATTTCTTTTAGTTTAGGCTCCCATTGTTTAAGTTGTTCTGGGAAGTTTTTCTCAATAACTTCTAAAGCAACTGACACTGATGTAGACGCACCAGGAGATTCACCTAATAAAGCAATCACAGAGTGATCTTTTGAATTAACTACTTCTGTACCAAATTGGATAAAGCCTCTGCCGTGTTCCTTAGTATCTTTTATAACCTGAACACGTTTACCTGCTTGCATAATATCCCAATCCTCATCTTTAGCATCTGGAACAAAGCGACGTAATTCTTTCATACGGTCTTCTTTTTTAGCTAACACTTCTTGGATTGAATATTTAATTAATGGGAAGTTCTTCGCTGCAGCTGATAACATCGTTATAACATTACTTGGATTGATAGATTTGAATAAATCTAAGTTTGAACCATTTTTCAGGAATTTTGGTCCAATTGCTGCGAATGGTCCAAATAGTAATGAATTTTCATCTTGAATATAACGTCTATCTAAGTGAGGTACAGTCATTGGTGGTGTACCTTCAGGTTCTTTACCATAAGCTTTAACTTCGTGCTTAGCTACAACTTCAGGATTATTACATACTAAGAATTCTCCCGTGATTGGGAAACCGCCTAAATGTTTACTTTCTGGTATACCTGTTTTTTGTAATAATGGAATCGCTGCACCGCCAGCTCCAATAAATAAGTAGTCTGTAATATGATGTTCTACTTTTTTCGTTTTAAGGTCTTTAATTTTAACTTCCCATTTACCATCTTTACGACGACTAAAATCTTGTACTTCATGACGATAGAAAAGTTCTGCATTGTCATGTTCACTTAAATTTTTAGCCATTTTTCTAGTCAATTCACCGAAGTTAACATCCGTACCTTCATCAATTTTACTAGCCGCTACGGTTTCATTTGGATCGCGACCTTCCATCATTAGTGGCATCCACTCTTTTAATTTTTCATGATCTTCTGTATATTCGATACCTTTAAACATTGATAAAGGAGATAATGCTTCAAAACGTCTTTTTAAAAAGTTTACGTTTTTATCACCTTGAACAAAGCTAATATGAGGTAATGGTCTAATAAAGGCTTGCGGATTTTGAATTTGTTTACTTTTCACTAAATGAGACCAAAATTGTTTTGAAATCTCGAATTGTTCATTAATTTCTTTCGCTTTTTCAACATCAATTGAACCATCTTTTTGCTCTACCGTGTAATTTAATTCACATAGTGCAGCATGTCCAGTACCTGCATTATGGCGTTCATTAGAACTTTCAATTGCAGGTTTGTCGAGTCTTTCAAAAAGTTTAATATTCCAATCTGGTGCAAGTTCTTTTAATAATGTCCCAAATGTCGTACTTAAAACACCAGCACCAATTAAAATAACGTCTTTAGAATTCTTTTCACTCACCTTTTTTCCACCTTTCGTATTTACTTTTCAATAAGTCATTTATAATAATTAATAGCGATGTATATTCATATAGTAACTATTTTACGTATAATTTATCTATACCCTATACTACGTATGATTATCATAAAAGTATTTTCCTTGATAAGGATCTTCCATATTAATGATAAAACAACCATCCATAAATGTAAAATCTATATTGCAATACTATAAATCATACCATTTATATTTATTCAAGATTAAATAGCGTTATTATCCTTCTATAATAATATTATCAATTAAGCGCGCTTTACTAAATTTGACAGCGAGTGAAATAAAAATGCTGTCTTTGATTTGTGTTTGCTCGACAAGTTCTGGATAACTATATATTGCAACTGTTTCTATCGTTCCACTTGTGTGTTCTGTTAAGTAGTCCCGTGTCGCTTTGATAATTTTTTCGCTATTATGCTCTCCATTTTTATAAAGCGATTGTGCTAGACATAAACTTTTATACAGGTGCACCGCTTCTATACGTTCATTTTTAGTAAGATAGATATTACGCGAGCTTTTCGCTAATCCATCATCCTCTCTAACAATATCTACACCTTTGATTTCAATTGGATGATTGAAGTCCTCTACCATTTTTTCTACTATTGCCAACTGCTGTGCATCTTTTTTCCCAAAATATGCTTTATGCGGACGTACAATATTAAATAATTTATTAACAACCGTTACCACACCATCAAAATGTCCTGGACGTTCAGCACCTTCCAAAACGGATGCAAGTCGGCCTGCTTTTAATTCAATTGTCGGTAATTCTGGATACATTTCTTTAACTGTTGGATGAAAGATATAATCCACGCCTACAGATTCAGCTTTTGCAGTATCACCTACAATATCACGTGGGTAAGAATCTAAATCTTCGTTCGGACCAAACTGTAATGGATTGACAAATATACTAATAATCGTCACATCATTTTCTTTCGCTGATAATGACATCATTTTTAAATGTCCGTCATGCAATGCACCCATGGTAGGAATAAACCCAACTGAACGACGCTGATTATGAAGGTTTGCTATAATACTTCTCATTTCTTCTATTGTTGTAATTAACTGTGTCATTCTGTAACCTCATTCATAATTTGCTTTTTATAGGTATGGGCCTCACCAGGAAATTGTTCCGCTTTCACCTCATTGTTATATTGCTTTAATGCATCAATGCCCACTGAGAAATCACCAAATTGTTTAACAAATTTCGCTCTATGTTCTACAGCATAATTTAATAAATCATGATAAACCAATACTTGTCCGTCTGTTTCTTTTCCTGCTCCAATACCGATAACAGGAATATCTAGTTTATCTGATATTTCTGCTGCTAAATCGCTTGGGACTGCTTCAAGAACTAACATCACAGCGCCCGCTTGTTGCACAGCATAGGCATCTTCAATAAGTTGTCGTGCAGCTTCTTTATTACCAGCTTGCATTTTATATCCCATAATACCAACACTTTGTGGTGTTAATCCCAAATGAGACACAACTGGAATACCCATATTGCTACAATTTTTTATATATTGAGTTAAATGTGCACCTTCTGCTTTGATTCCATTGGCATCTGTTTCTTTATATAGTTTTACCGCTATTTCTAAATCATATTGATCATTGACACCTACTGCCCCGAAAGGTACATCCACGATCACATATGTATTAGGTGCACCTCTTCTAACTGCTTTTGTATGATGGATCATATCTGCTACTGTAACCTGAACTGTACTATCATAACCTAGTACCGTCATTCCTAATGAATCACCAACTAAAATGATGTCTATATCAGCCGCTTCGACTTGCTTCGCACTTGGATAATCATATGCTGTCACCATTGAAATTTTTTCTTTATTCACTTTTAAATCTTGTAACTGATTTAAAGTTTTCATTTAAAATCAACTCCACATTTTGATATATTTACATTGTTATCCATATATTAACCAATCTTTTTAGAAAAGGAAATAAAATAATATGAACAATGTCGCAATTATAGGTCCTGGTGCAGTAGGAAGTACCATTGCATTTGATTTAAGAGACGCCTCATTAAATGTACAATTACTTGGTCGCCGCAATGAAACGCTTCGGTATCATTCAAACAATGATCTTCACCCTACGTATCAACTAGATGTACGCGCACTTAATGAATATCATGAAACTGTAGACATCTTATTTATCGCTGTCAAAATCCCCCAACTGGATCCCGTTTTAACATCGTATCAACATTTATTACATAAAAATACGATAATTATCCTCGCACAAAATGGACACGGCCAATTACACAAATTTGATCATCCTTATGTATATCAAGCTGTCGTATATATTAGTGGCCAAAAAACAGGGAATACCATCACACATTATCGTGATCACAAATTAATATTAGACCAAAATGCACATACGCAAGCATTGCATCAATGTATATCCAATTCTTCTCTTAATATTGAACTTACCACTGATATCGATAAAGCTATTTGGTACAAGTTACTCGTAAACTTAGCAATTAATAGTGTTACAGCCTTAACTCGTTCTACTGCATCAGTATTAGAAGTACCAGGGATAAAAAAACTCTGTGAACAATTACTCTTAGAAGGCATTAACATCGCCAAAGCTGAACACGTACACTTTGAACCAAACATTGTAAATACAATACTTAATATTTATGATGGCTACCCTGCTGAAATGGGCACAAGCATGTACTATGATATAGTTGATGGCAGATCATTAGAAATTGATGGTATTCAAGGCTATCTATTCTATAAAGCAAGAAAACATCATTTAAATACACCTATTTTAGACACGATATACCACCTACTCCTTGCGCAACAAAAATAAATAATAGCACTTTTAATATTCAACTTTAATTAACATAAGCGAGACGGAACAAACCATTTGAAATGATTGTCCCATCTCGCTTTTGTTTCTTTAATAGGTACTCAGTCCTTAATACAAAGAACTCTGTAATGTATATAAGCAAAATGAAATGATATTAGATAAATATGACCTTTGTTATGTCTTTTTTCTAAATTGTTCATATTTTATTCATAAATTAACTTTATATTGTAATTATTAACAAATTGGAGGTACACATTTATGAAAAAATTAATGTACAGTTCTGCTTTTTATACTTTATTAGGTCTACTCAGTGGGCTATTTTACCGCGAAATGTCAAAAGCAGAAAACTTTAGCGGATACTCACAATTGAATATCACACATACGCATTTATTAGTATTAGGTACCATCATGTTCTTAATATTTATGATTATCGAATTTCAATTAAAGTTAACCGCAAACAGACAATTATTTAACTATTTCTTTTATATTTTCCATTTAGGTGTATTAATTACGGTTACAATGCAATTTATAAATGGCATCGCGGCTATGAAAGACTTTAATGTAAGTCCTGCTATCGCTGGCATTGCTGGGTTGGGTCATATTATGATTACGCTTGCTTTTATATTATTCTTTGTTTTATTAAATAAAAGAATCAATGCGTATACTGGTAAAAACGTATAATAATATATAATAAAACCTACTTTCGCTATGATGTGAAAGCAGATTTTTTAATGAGCAAAAATAAGTAACAATCCTAAAAATGCGATAAATAAATATAGCCATTTATCAAAATGATAATCTAATGTGTGGCGTTTGCAGTATTTACCAATTAACACTGAAATAAGTAAAAACGGACATGCTAAGAAAAATAAAGGTAATGTAGCACTTGTCCAAATATCACCTGTACCCTGTCCGATAACAACTAAAATGGCTGTTATTAAAAAATGAGCTTGTATGGTGCTGCTTAATGTTTTTACAGATAAGCCAGTTAAAGTACTATATATCACTACTGGCACACCATGTGAATTATAAAGACTGCCTAGCACACCAGAAATGATACCTGTTAGACCAGCCCATGCCTTTGATTTTAATATCATTTTGGTTTTATTTTTGAAATAAACCTTTCTCAAAAATGCATAAGTTCCATATGAAAATAAAAATAAACCAAGTAACCATTGAACCACACTTGTATTTACAAAATTTAAAATCCATATACCTAATGGAACCCCTAAAAAACTACCTATTAATAGTGCAGCTAATAACCTATATTCAATATTTTTAAAATCTAAAAAAATATTGAAACTCGCTACTAAAATGCCTGCTAAACCGATAACCGAAACGGAAGTATGTATATCTAAACCAATAAGTGTTAGCAACGGCATACTAACTAACGCTTCTCCAAATCCAAAGTATGTTCTTACTAAACCGCCTAAAAATATTGCAAATAGAATTAATACGCTAATTATATCCATATAAATCTCCCAATCATTAGCAAATACCAAGTATTAAAAACATTTTTAAATATGATTCTATTTCAATATAAAATATAACATTGTTTATTAGAACATTCACTAATCATTAAATATACGCTTAACAGGGAGTGGGACAGAAATCGAATTGTTTAATTGAGATGTCGTAGCCCTATCTATGCAATCAAGGCAAGGATGACTGGGATGGAAAAGATTTCTTGAGCTTAAGCTCATGCATAAGTGTCCTAGAATTTTTATGCAAAATACATAAGCTCTGGCTTATGCATACGAACTACTCATTTTCATAAATAGAAAAAGGAGTGCTTTAAAGCAGTGAGCCTTTTCATTTTCAATTCAGTTATCTACTGCCTAAATCAAAAAGCGTCTAAGACATCTATTTTTGTCCCAGACGCTTAATTGGTTATCACTTTATTATTTTAATCTTTTTCATATAGGTTGCCATTTTCCAAATGTATTCTAAAGGACCTAACTTAAAATATTTTAACCAATAGGTGCTAATCAATAATTGAAAAACATAAACACATACACATATCCATAGAGTGTCCACGTGCGTCCAGTGCTTCCCACTGAATATTGAAATCGCTAAATAAATTAACAATGTTTGTCCAATATAGTTTGTTAATGCCATGCTTCCATAATACTTTAATGGAGATAAAACCTTTCTAGCCCAAGAAATATTTAATAATAAAATAAGACTCGATGCATAAAATATACTCATAAACGGTGAGAAAATCGTAATCAAGTGATGATAGTGATCTACATTTTCAGCATAATGATTAATACTTACTTCCGATTTTTGTCGTAATAACTTAAAGTTCGGTACTACATACACATTCTCTAATAAGTACCAACCAATCGTTGAAATAATACCTGAAATCAAAGCAACGACTGACCATATTTTATATCTATTAAATTTAAAAATCATCCCAAATTGCGCACTAGCCAACCCTAAAATAAAATAAGGTAATGGTGTCAAAATTTTAGCATCAAGATATAAGACCATAATCAGTAATAGGATGCCAATAACTAGATTAATAAATTTATTAAGGTTAAAAAATGGTATCAACAATAATCCAAAAATTGAGTATACTACTAATGCTTCTCCTGGTTGAAGTTGCATATGAATCAATCCAAATATAGCTAGGATCAGAATACGGCGCAGATATATAAAATATTTATTTCCAGGTTTCTCTTCTGCTCTTTGCATAAAAATATAAAAACCAATACCAAATAAATATGAAAAAATAGAAAAAAACTTACTTTCTATAAAAAATCTAAAAATTTCTTATATGTTATATCTTGTGACGACTCAGGTATACCAATATTCGCAATGACTGCAATATTCACGAGCATAATACCTATCAAAGCGAATCCTCTCAAAAAAATCTAATGTTTCAATTCTTGTGTTTATTTGATTTAAATTCATACTCCTTTTTTCTCTAATATAATAAATAGCCTTACTGCACAGTGCCTTATTTTAGCATTGTGATCTCACTCACCTCCTGCTTTTCACATGAAAAAAGGATGACAAATTTGTTATATAAAAAAACAGAAACATAAAATCTTTTATCGTTAGATTTCATATTTCTGCTCCCCATATATATTATTTTCTACCGTACCATTATATCTAGCACTAAATGCTTACTTTGTTATTTGTAATCAATCACCATAGAAATGAGTGTCATGTCTTCACCATGATTGGTGTAACTATGTGCGATATCGGACTTAAACCTCAAGGCATCTCCTTTACCTAAATCAATGACTTCGTTCTCTAAATGCATTTCTAATTGTCCATCTACAATAATAATTGATTCTTCCGAACCGGATAAGTGTGGTTCTGAGTCTAATGTCGCACCTGGATCTAATTCTACATAGAAAAACTCAAAAGATTTACTTTTTTCAAATGGAAAATAAGGATACACACGATATTTCCCTTCATCTTCAGTTACCGGTACAACATCTTCTTTATTAACCTGAACATAATCTGACTCCGCTTCACTCATCAAACTACTAAAAGACAGTTTTAACCCGTTACTGATTTTCCAAACTGTATTAATAGAGGGAATGGTATTCCCCTTTTCAATCTCATTTAATGAAGATGTACTGACACCCGTAAGTTTTGATAGTTTTTCCAAACTGATTTTATTTTTCTTTCTATTATTTATTTAGTCAAACCGTGATAAATAAGCGTTGATCAGGACTTATTGAAGAACATCGAGAAATTGTTACTGCGCTTTTTAACAGAGATATTGATTTAGCAGTATCCTTATTAGAATCACATTTAAAAAATGATTTGGAATTCAGTCTATATTATTTAGACTTCAAAAATAATAAATAATATAAAAAAGTACGCGTCTCTATTTCTTCGAGATTCGTACTTTTTTATCATTCCACTGTCTTTTTCTTTAAATGTAATAAATTTGCAGCTTCACATGAATCCATTTATATTATTACTATTAGTATATTTTTTATACTTATTAAGTTTATTTTTGTTCTAAAAGGAAATGATTATAGCAATTATGATATAAATTGCTTTTGGAGGTCTCTTTTATGAAAATTATCGGACATCATCATATTTCAATGTATACAAAAGGTGCACAAATCAATAAAAATTTTTACACACAGACATTAGGCCTACGCCTAGTTGAAAAATCTGTAAATCAAGATAATCCAACGATGTACCATTTATTTTATGGAGATGAAATCGGTACACCAGGGACATTGCTTAGCTTTTTCGAAATTCCAAATTTAGGTAAAAACCGTCCAGGTACGGACAGTATACATCGCGTATCACTACTCGTTCCCGATGAATCTGCATTGATTTACTTTGAACGTCGTTTAAATGAACAGCATATCACAACAACACAAATGACTTATTTAAATCATCATGCGCTGTTATTCAAAGATATGGATGGTTTAGAAATATTATTACTTGCAAATAACCATCGCAACACACCTAACGCTTGGAGAAAAAATCCTTATACAGATATTCCAGAAGCATATCAAATTTTAGGTATGGGGCCAGTGGAACTGCGCTTACGCGACATTCAACCAACACTTCATTTTTTAAAAAATGACTTACGTTATTCGTTAAGAAAAAATGTAGATGAAACTGTATTGACATTAGATTCTGATGGGCTCTATACGGATTTTGTCTTAGTTGAAGAACAAGGTTCACGTGCTCGACCTGGACAAGGTTATGTGCATCATATTGCAGTCAATACGCCAAATGATTCAGATTTGTACGCTGTGTTAGATACAATCAATCATAACCCGGGAAATCATAGTGGCATCATTGATCGCTACTTTTTCAAATCCCTTTACTATCGCCATAATAGCATTATGTTTGAATTTGCAACGGCAGCACCTGGTTTTACAGTAGATACAGCGATTAAAGATTTAGGTAAAAAACTGAACCTCCCCGATTTTATGGAAAATCAAAGAACAGAAATTGAAGAGAAATTACATGATTTATAAAGAAGGCTGAAAATAACAATCTTAAAAATAAATGCATTAGGTGTTTTGATTTAGATAACATATTTCAAATATATTTAATGCACTTACGTTACACCCTATTTAAATTGTTGTTCAATTTTTTCATCTAAAACTTGAATGATTGCATTCCAAAATCTGACTATTTAATCCCACATCTACCTATTACTTTCAAAAATAAAACGGTGCCAAGAATCCTAAATTAGAAATAGGTTCTCGGCACCGCTTCTGTCTATCATAAAAATAAATCACGAGACCATTTTATTCATATTTATGAAGATGTATGATTCAATTTATTTGTTACAAATCCTTGGACTGGTTCAAATATTGTCATGTCTTCTTTTAAAATCAAATCTTCTGTTAATTGTAATTCGGTAATTTGATTTGTGTCATACCACTTGAGGTACATTGTGCGAGTTGTTAAATTAAATACCGTTTGATATAACGTATAATGCATATCGCCGTTTTCATCTAAGACAGCGCCTTTAGGTATACTCACACTATCTAATAATTTAAAAGCATCCATCACATCGTATTCTGGATCTTCACTTCCAATTAAATAATTTTTCAAATAAGCTGTTTTAATGAATCGTTCCGGTGACGTATAACCACCAGGCAATCCATAAGTACCACCTTCATTGCCTAAAGAGCCTAATGATTGGCCCATGACATTTTTAGCTTCGGGTTTATGCGGTGTGACAGCTGTATAATTTCTTAAATTCTCATAATGCCAATTTAAATCTGGATTATTTGTCAAAACACCGATTGGATTCTCGTTAATTACAATTTTCCCATCCTGGAAAGTAAGTTCAACTGAACGACCTGTATCATCTGTAATATGATAATGTAATGGTGGGACTTCAGCAATATCATTAAGCACGTGTGCGACAACATTTACTTGCTTACCATTTTCAATCAAGTCATCAATATTTTTATTATAGCCAAGCACCCATGTAATCACTTCATTTTGAGCGATATTCATATATCCTTTACGCACTTCTGTCGCATATGAAGCATAGCCTCTAAAATACTGTATCGATACACCTACACCGTGCTCATTTAACCCATCACCAAATAAGAATCCTTCCATGTCACTTCCTGCACCAATGAAGCCATATTGTGTTTTACCTTTATATTCGACACGCGATTCCCAATAGAAATGACGTGGTTGTACTGCAGGTTGACCCTCTAAGTGATAAACAAAGTCCATTGTTCGACCAAGTATCGCCTGCTTACTTTTTGATAAAAATGAAAATCCTGTACACATACATTATCTACTCCTTTACATTATGATGACTTATATTTTGATGATTCATAATTGTTTTGTTTGGATATCTATTTTACAACCAATTCACGCTTATTTCATCTAACTTACATTAATGCCTTTGAGCAAATCATGTATATTATAATTAACTTTTGATATACTCACACACCCTGCGCCTTTGCAATGATGCTTGAACATCGATCACGCGTTGATTCATTGAGCCTTTATACGGTAAATTAGGTCTATATAAATGATTAATAAATGGACCATCTACTAAGACGTCAATGAGCTCAAGCAATGTCTTTCTTTCTGCTGAATCTCGCTCTAAATATTCAAATAAAAAACCAGTCCATACCCATAATGATTTGGTATTTCCAAAACGTTTTCTAAAAGTTTGAGCACACTTCAAAGTGATATCTACATTACAAAAAGGTTCGCCACCAAGGATACTGAGTCCTGAAATATAATTTGGCGCACAGTATGCCATAATTTCTTCTAATGTGTCTTCATGAAATGGCTCACCGTATTTAAAATTTTGAGCCACTTTATTATAACAATTTTCACAGGCAAATGGGCAACCTGAAACATATAGACTGCAACGCACACCTTCACCATCTACAAAGCTTTGTGCTTCTATTTTAGCGATATGGCCTTGCCCATGTCTTATTTTTAAAATATTCATACTGATGCATCTTTCAAATGTTTAACGCGCGCGCACATTTCTTTATGGCGACCTTCTATCGTAGGGCGTTGAACAGGATTGCCTAAATAGCCACACGTACGTTTAACCACATCTACCGACTTAGGATCATCATTGCCACATTGCGGACACTGATAGCCTTTTGCAGTTGTTTTAAAATCTCCGTCAAATCCACATTTTCTGCAATGGTCAATTGGGATATTTGTGCCTAAATAACTTACTTTATCGTAAGCATAATCCCAAACCGCTTCTAATGCCTTTAAATTATGATTTAACTTCGGGTACTCGCAATAATGGATATAACCACCACTCGCATATTCTGGATAATCTTTTTCAAAATCAATTTTCTCAAAAGGCGTCACATCTTTTCTAACATCATAATGGAATGAATTTTGATAATAACCTTTATCTGTGATATCAGCTATTTCTCCAAATTGTTCACGATCTAGTCGACAAAAACGATCCGTTAAGGATTCACTTGGTGTGCTATAGATACTAAACCAAATATCGTATTGCTCTGTCCATTTTAACTGATATGCTTTCATGGATTTTAATATATCTAATGTAAATGCTTTGGCTTTAGATAAACGTTCCCAATGAGGCCCATAAAATACCGTTGCCGCTTCATATAGCCCAATATATCCTATAGACAAAGTTGCACGTTGCCCTTTAAATAATGTCATAATGTCATCTGTTTCTTTTAATCTGTGTTTAAATGCCCCGTTTTGATATAAAATCGGTGCATTCTCTGGCGTAGCTTGTGCAATACGTTCAATTCGATAAACCAGTGCATCGTGCATTATGGCCATACGCTGATGAAATATTTTCCAAAAAGCTTCCATGTCACCTTTTGATTCCAGAGCAATCCTTGGTACATTCAGTGTTACCACACCTAGATTACAGCGGCCATTATTCTCATAATGACCGTCTTTATCTTTCCATGCAGGTAAAAATGATCGGCAACCCATAGGTGCTTTAAAATCTCCTAATAGTTCCACTGTTTTATCATAGTTTAATATATCTGGATACATGCGTTTAGTTGAACATTCTAAAGCGAGCTGCTTAATGTCATAATTAGGATCTGACTCATTTAAATTAAAACCTTTTTTAATTGAAAAAACTAATTTAGGAAAAATTGCAGTAATTCGGTCTTTACCTAACCCTTTAATTCTAGTAGATAATATCGCTTCTTGAATCTTGCGGCTATATCGATCAGTTCCTAATCCAAAGCCGAGTGTAACAAAAGGTGTCTGCCCATTCGAAGTGTATAGCGTATTGATTTCATACTCGAGACTCTCAATGGCATCCCCAATGTCTTGCGTTACTCTCTCATCTACATATGTATCAATGACTGACTCATGTACAAATTTTTCTGCAATTTGTCGATGTTTCATTTCATTAAATTTTGCGTATTTACTCAACAATTCATCAACGCGATCTATTGTACAGCCGCCGTATTGACTACTAGACACATTAGCAATAATTTGTACTAATTGTGCTGATGCAGTCTGTATAGATTTCGGTGACGTTACGGTCGCATTACCTATTTGAAAGCCATGTGACAACATACTTTCTGCATCAATTAAACAACAATTCGTGAGTGGTTGGAATGGATGATAGTCTAAATCATGAAAATGAATGTCTCCTGCTTCATGGGCTTGAGCGACATGCTTAGGTAATAAATAATCCAAAGCATACGACTTAGACACTACACCTGCTGTTAAATCTCTCATAGTCGAAAATGTAGCACTATCCTTATTAGCATTTTCATTAACTACAGTTGGATCTTTCGTAATGAGATGCTTTAAATTTTTTTCAAGTTTGTTCATATTAACCCTCATTTCTATATATAGTATATACATTAAATATAAAACACTATATATTGTGTTTCAAATCTGAAGATAGACATTAACAAATTCGTCAAAAGTTTATTAACACTTTGTGAATTTTATTTTGAAATTTTCATTAGAGCGAAAAATTTATTAGTGCTAAAATAATATATGTATTTAATTTATAAGGAGGGATTGTAATGTTTGTAGCAGAAGTTGCTTTTTCGACTAACAAGGAAAATGAACAACAACTATATAATAAAGTAAAGAAAACACAATCCGAGTTGCATAATGTGGCTGGTTTAAAATCATCAGAAGTGTGGACAAAATCTAAATCAGATGATGTTGAATATGTTGTTGTAAGTAAATGGGATGAGAAAAAAGATTTTCAAAATTGGGTTGCTAGACCTTCTCATGTTGAAGAGCATAAGGCAATGCATAAAAAATCTAAAAATGATGAAGCTGACAAGCCACCTTTTCAAAAGACATTACGTCAATATACAGTAGTAGAATTTTAAATACTTGAATCATATAATAAAATCAAAGGTGAACATAAGTGACTTAAAATCATAATTTAATCACTTATATTCACCTTTTTTTAATTTCATGAGCAAGCACATCATGATATAGCTGCTCCTATTAAAATAATATTTTAGACATGTATATCACGATGACAACTGTAATGGCACTTAATAAAGTAGATAAAAAGACAAGTTCTGCTGCTAATTCAGGATGATTATCATATTCTTGTGCGATAACTGAACTATTTACAGACGTTGGCATTGCTGATGCGATGAATAATGTTTGAGCTATGATGCCCTCTATCCCCATGATTTTGATAATAACAAGGGCAATCAAGGGCCCTATAATCAATCTTATAAAAACATACGCATAGGATTTGGACCACTTCAAACTAAATTTGATATTAGATATTTGAGCACCTAGCATTAATAACGCAATCGCAATCATAGCATCGGCAACATAATTCGCTGGTGTCCAAATAAATTCAGGAATAGGTATATGATTGTAATTTAATATAATTGCTAGTAATAATGCATATAACACAGGCATTTTAAAATAACCTAAAAGTGCCTTTAACTTTCCTATATGTAAAGATTGAATCGCAAATACACCATAAGAAAACGTGAATATGTTCTGCAAAGATAACACAATAACTTGAACAGACATTGCTAATGGATCACCTTTGAAAACTAAATCATTTACTGGGACACCGTAGTTGCCCGAATTAAAGAACATCAGACTGTTTGTAAGCGTTGTTGTCTCCCCTTTATCCGTTTTACGGAACATAGACAATAACTTACCAATAAGAAATAGTACAAACATATAGATTACGAAGAAAATGATAATGTAAAACAATAAACTTAACGCAAAATGCGTCTTGTAAAATTTCACAAAAATAAATCCCGGCACAAAGACATAGATATTAAGTTTGGCCAATGTATTTAAATCTAATGTAAATTTCTTTTGCAGTATGTATCCTAAAAATATCATGATAAAAATAGGTAAAAGTACAGTCTGTAGTATATATAACATTTCACTCATAAGCATCCCCCTTTGTTGCGCTTTAGTTATTTATGATTGAAGTTGCATTTTATAACTTTGCTATTTAACCTATATTACTATTAATCATATCAGAATATTAATCGTTTGACTTTAACCATTAATTTAAAATCATTATGTTTCACGTTAAACATTTTATGCATCTCAATAACATCATCCTTATGCCATATCTTAATTTTTTAAACTGCTATAATTTTTCAGTTCACAAGAAAAAAAACCGAAACATCTTTATATGTCTCGGCCTAATTAACCCTAAAATCCTACTACGCTATAAAACGACTTTTCCATTCCTACAGACTAATCATCCTTTTTGCGTAGGCACTATGAAATCTTTCTTTGGAAATTCGATTTTTACTTATATGTGTTCTTACGTTATATACACAAAAAGCTGCATAAGCTTTTCACTCTGATAACAATTATTTATCTTTCTTTTTATTACGATTTCTTTTTCTTTCTTCCAATATGGACATAGTAATAAAACCAACCACCAAAACAGGCAATAGCATGCCTAATGCCATCATCATCTTTCTCACCCCATTTTAATATTTAACTACTTTTAATCTCATTTTATTAAAATATATCACAATTTTTCTAAGTTTATATACATAATTGCTTTAAACATTAGTTTGCAATCGATGTATTATAAAATAGACTAGGCTACATTTAGTAGCCAGTCTATTTAGATATACAAATTAACAAAGTATCATTTAATACTTATAAGGATCTTCTTTCACTTTTTTTGATCTTTCATCTAAATCATCTAAGTTATCTAAATCCGTTTTATTATCATCTTTAGATTGTGAGTAAGCATCCTTTATTGTCTCTTGCTCATTTTCTTTTTGCTCTTCAGATAAAATAAATGAGTTATTACGCTCATTCACTTGAGATCCATCTTTAATATATGGATTTACATCGTCATCTTCTTCTTTGTCATAAATTGGTTCTTTCGGCTTTCTCACTAACAACATGATACCTGCAACAAGCCATAAAACCGCATTTATCCAATTTCCTAAGAATGAAATCACACCAGCGATAATTAATAAAACGCCTGCCACTTTTGCCTTTTTGCTAATTAAAAATACTGCTATAAGCGCTATGATTAATAGTATAATACCTAAGACTAAACCAGTAGTCAAAAGACCACTAAAAGTGCTAAATATCGTATTTCCGTCTTCATACGTGAAACTACTATCTTCTTGCATCATTTGACTAATGAATGCTTCTTTGACCTCGCCGTTACCCATCATAGGTATTAGAACAGCCATTAGTACAACACCAAGTATTTGTAAGACGATACCAATCCACGTCAGTACACGTTCTATTGTTCTTTTCATAACAATATACCTCCTGTAATTTTTAAAATAAATTTATTAGGACAATAATCTTTACCTACAATCTTTTTAAAAATATTTAATTATACAGTAATTATACTAATTGTTAATATTGAAGTACATTTTTTACAAATAATAATGTTCGCTGAATTACGTATGTCTTATATTTTCATAAAAAATGTTAAATAAAAAGTGCCAATATCCTATAGAATCGAATTGGCACTTTTTATATTATAATTCGCACATTTGTAAATGCCACAAGTACATCTATTAACTACTTATGTGCTTTAAACGCAATATCGATATGCGTAAGTTGCTCAACGAAATGATGTACTTCTTCGGCAGTAAATTTATTACCTAGTCGATCTTTTACTGCTTCGGTCATCACTGCAGTCGCTCTCTGTAAAAATGTTTCACCTTCGTCACTTAACATAATCAGTTTAATACGTTTATTATCTGAATAAGCGCGTTGTACATAGCCCATTTCTTCTAATTTTGCGATGCGTTTAGAAGCAGCAGTTTTAAAAATATTTTGTAAACCCGCTAATTCATTAATTGTTACTTTGCCTTCATTTTTTATAATTCTCATCGCATCAATTTGTTCTCTTGAAAGTAAATTACTTAAACCTGTCTCTTTAACAATTTCAACTATCTCTTTATTTAAATGCAACATAACTATCTGAAATTTCGTAATTGCTTCTTCAATTGTTTTATCTACGTTTTCCAAATAAGTCACCTCCATATTGCACTTATTTAAATTCTATTGAAAATGGTACACGTTGTCTTTTGTTAAACCATAGTAATACTAAATATTGTAAAATCATCATTATGACAATAATACCAACGAGCAATGCTACTACAAATCCAAAGTTAAAGTGTCCTGCATTTGTAAAGATGGCTTCTCTATAACCCTGTATCGCATATGACATTGGAGAGAATGGGTGAATCCATCTAAAGAATTGTGCTGATAACTCTATTGGGAACATACCTTCACTCGCACTTAATTGTAATATGAGTAAAACCATAGATATGAATAGACCAATTCGATCTAATAATAAACTTAAGAATGTCGTAATAGTAATTGCTGCAATTGCCCATAGCAATCCGACTAAGATAAATTTACCAATGTTATCTATAGACATATTAAGTGCAAATATCGCCCAACTACTCATCAATAACGCAGATACCGCACCTTGTACGAGATACAATAATAACTTACCGAATGCTTGTTTTAGTGATGTAACATCTTTAGTTAACATTTTTCTCAGTGGGTATATTGCACTAAATGACACAGCACCTACAAATAAACTAACACTCGCCATATAAGGCACGATTGTTTCACCATATTTATCGGCTTCTGTAGCATTATTTTCATTTACTTTCGTTACATTATTTAACGCTTTTTCATTGTCACCTTCAAAAGCAACGCCGTCTTGTTGCTCTACAGATTGGTCTATTTGCGCTTTTAATTGATCATTATTTTGTTGCAATTGATTAAGTCCATCTGTGACTTGTTGATTGCCTGAAATTAATTGCTGTGCAGGTTGTCCTACTGTTGGTGCTAATTGTTTCAATCCATCCGTTACTTGCTGATTACCATCAATCAATTGTGATTCTGCATCAGACATGTCACCTAATGCATTTGAAGTATCCTTGAATCCAGATTGTGATTTTTTAGCACTAGCAAATAATTGATCTAAATAATTGGTACGAATATTATCCTTAATTGAATTTGTTACCGTATTAATTGCTTTTTGTGCTGATTGACTACCAGTATAACTAGACCCTGGATTGACTTGTGTTTCAATATTTATTTTTTTAGGATTTTTATCTAATAATGTTGTAGCGTTACTAGAGGCATCTTTAGGTATAATGATAGTTCCTACACTTTTACCTTTTTCTAATTGATTAAATGCCTCTTTTTTTGAAACTTCTTGAAAATCAAATTTATCGTTATCTTTTAATTTGTCGACAACATCATCACCTATTGTAACCTTTTCACCATTTAGCTTTGCACTTTGATCTTGGTTTACAATTGAAATTTTCAATTGATCTGTCTTATCATATGGGCTCCACATAGAACCTACGAATAAAGCAACATATAATAGCGGGATAGCTGCTATTGCAATAAGTGCTATGATTAACATTTTATTTCTGAAAATAAATTTAAATTCATTAAACATTTTCTTCTACCTTCCTATTTTTAAATTGTACACCTTGTGTACTATTAGGTTAAAATTAAACCCAAGAACGCATGAAATCCACCTTAGGCTATTGTTTACTATTCAAATTGATGAGGGATAGATCATATCTTTTGAATAGTACACCCCTTATACAGTTATCTATCATACTCTCCTTAAAAATCATTGTCAATTGCGATTTCAAAAATCTAGTAAATCCCTTTTTTTATAAACTAAAAATATATAAATTAAATTGTAAGTAGAATACATAAATTTTTAATAAAACAACTTATTTACTATATTTAACAAATTCATTCTCGTTGTTAAAATTAACTTATATAAGCGTAACATCAACAATTCATATAAATTTCATTAAAACTCTATTAGTTCAAAGGAGGACATTATGTTAAAAATAGATGACCTTTATAAACGTTTTAAAGAAGCCGATTTTAATGTTATTGACGGTGTTTCATTAACCATAAACCGTGGAGAAGTCGTAGGTGTAATTGGAAAAAACGGCGCAGGTAAAACAACATTTATGAAAATGATTGCTAAAACAAAACGACCTACTTCAGGTGCTATATTTTTAAATGACATAGATATTTTCCAACATCATAATATACTTAAAAATGTAGGTATCATGATTAATACGGTTCATTTCAAACACTTTTCAGCTAAAAAGAATTTAACTTATTATTTAAAAGTTAATCATAAAACGCAGTACTTAAAAAATATCGATAATATATTAGATCTCGTAGGTTTATCACATACATATGGCAAAAAGGTAAAAGATTTTTCTTTTGGTATGAAACAACGCTTATCACTAGCTATGTGTTTAGTTGATGAACCTGAAATAGCTATTATGGATGAACCTTTTGTTGGTCTGGATCCAGACGGTGTTAATACACTCATTCACTCGTTAAGAACTTGGGCTAGTAAAAAAGGAACCGCATTACTTATTTCTAGTCATCAATTAAATGAATTAGCAGAAGTCTGTGATCGCTTTGTTCTTTTAAAAGAAGGAAAACTCCAAAATATTGATTTCAATAAAGAACAATTGATAAAAATTGTAGTAAAAGAACAAATATATCCAGAACATCGTCAGGAACTTCTCAATTTGTTTTCTACAATAAAAGATATTGAGGAAAAAGCAGTTATCATGCAGTCAGGTTCTGAAGAATATAATGAAATCATAAATTATTTAGTTAAATACTACACTTTAGAAAACACGATTAATGAACAAGATAACTTATATCAATATTTCGATGGGTTCGAAAGGAAATGATGATATGTTAATTAAAAATATTTTCACTACAGTATCTTCGCGTAACTCTGCAATTATCTTTTATGCAATAGCACTTTATCCATTTTTATATTTAATCACACTTATACTACCTACCAATTTTATGCAAATTGGAGGAGAGACGAATTCACTCTCTGGTTTAGAATTTTATTATGGTATTTTACTTGCACAATCTCAATTTGCCGTACCATTGATTCTTATGACATATTTTGTCAGTTATTTATTTTTTGAAGAATATGAATCTGGTAGATTAATCTTTTATAAAGATATCAGCCGAATACGTCTATATAATTCAAAGTTAGTCGCCTTATTCTCTATGTATATAATATATTATGTAATATTATTTGTGTCTTCTGAAATTTTGTATTTTACGTATATACATCAATATGATTATGCTTCCGGTGCTTTCTTATCGAATGTTCAAGAAACTAATTACAGTACAATATTATGTATCGTCGGTATTTTCTGCATTACTTTAATTGCAATATGCTTTTCAGTCATGTTATCTATGAAATTGTCTACTGGATTTAATATTTTAAGCGTTATTGTTTTACTTATGTTTATGGTTATTGCACCAATGATTCATGGACTCAAATATTTATTTCCAAATGGTTATGATCATGCGATTACGCCTTCAGACTTACTAACAAAACTAGGTTTAATGATATTAACAACTCTATTGTACTCAGTCATTTGCTACTTAGTAGGTTTGAAAATGTTCAAAAAATTAGAATATTAATATAAGAGCCTGCACTTTCTATTTTTGAAAGTGCAGGCTCTTTTTTATTTATCTTGAATTTCATTATTTCTACGTCTTCTAAGGAGTATGATTCCTCCAAGCGCAGTAAGTAATGGTATCAACCCATTATGTTTATCTTCATTACCTGTATCTGGTAATTTATCTTTCTCTTTTTCATAGTTTCCATCATTATTTAGGTGTCTATTTAATGATTCGTATTCACTTATTGACTCACTGGCACCCAACGATTCGCTTTCACTTATTGATTCACTTGTACTAAGTGACTCGGATTCACTTAAAGACTCGCTGGCACTTAATGATTCGCTTTCGCTTATTGACTCTAACTCACTCAACGATTCACTTGCACTTAAAGATTCGCTCTCACTTAATGATTCACTTGTGCTCAATGATTCACTCTCACTTAATGATTCGCTATCGCTCAACGATTCGGACTCGCTTAATGACTCACTCTCACTCAATGATTCGCTATCGCTTAGTGATTCGCTGGCACTCAACGATTCACTTGTGCTTAACGATTCACTGGCACTCAATGATTCACTCTCACTCAATGACTCGCTCTCACTCAATGACTCGCTCTCACTCAATGACTCGCTGGCACTCAATGATTCGCTTAAACTCAACGATTCACTTGTGCTTAACGATTCACTGGCACTCAATGATTCGCTATCGCTTAATGACTCACTCGTACTTAACGATTCACTCTCACTTAATGACTCAGACTCGCTTAATGATTCGCTATCGCTCAACGATTCACTGGTACTCAATAATCCACTTTTACTTAACGACTCACTCTCACTCAATGACTCGCTGGCACTCAATGATTCACTCTCACTCAATGACTCACTGGCACTCAATGACTCGCTGGCACTCAATGATTCACTCTCGCTTAACGACTCACTCTCGCTTAACGATTCGCTTTCACTTATTGACTCGCTATCGCTCAACGATTCGGACCCGCTTTCGCTCAATGATTCACTGGCACTCAACGACTCGCTTTCACTCAATGATTCGCTGGCACTTAACGACTCACTTTCACTTAACGATTCACTCTCGCTTAATGATTCACTCGTGCTTAATGATTCGCTATCTCTCAATGATTCACTGGCACTCAACGATTCACTCGTACTCAATGATTCACTTTCACTTAACGACTCACTCGTGCTTAATGATTCGCTTGTGCTTAATGACTCACTTTCACTTAACGATTCGCTCTCACTCAAGGACTCGCTTGTACTTAATGACTCTGACTCACTCAACGATTCGCTGGCACTCAATGATTCACTCTCACTCAATGACTCGCTTTCACTCAATGATTCGCTGGCACTTAGTGATTCGCTCGTACTCAATGATTCACTCGTACTTAATGACTCACTTGCACTCAATGACTCGCTTTCACTCAATGATTCGCTGGCACTTAACGACTCACTAGCACTTAACGATTCACTCTCACTTAACGATTCGCTCTCGCTTAATGACTCGCTCTCACTCAGTGATTCACTTTCGCTCAATGACTCACTGGCGCTTATTGATTCACTGGCACTTAATGATTCACTCTCGCTCAATGACTCACTCTCACTTAGTGATTCACTTTCACTCAACGACTCACTTGCGCTTAACGATTCACTAGCACTTATTGACTCACTTGCACTTAATGACTCAGATTCGCTTAATGACTCACTCTCACTCAATGATTCGCTATCGCTCAACGATTCGGACTCGCTTAATGACTCACTCTCACTCAATGACTCACTTTCACTTAGTGATTCACTTTCGCTCAATGATTCACTCTCACTTATTGATTCACTAGCACTCAATGATTCGCTATCGCTTAATAATTCACTTTCGCTTAATGACTCACTCTCACTCAATGATTCGCTATCGCTTAGTGATTCGCTGGCACTCAACGATTCACTTGTGCTTAACGATTCACTGGCACTCAATGATTCACTCTCGCTTAATGACTCACTTTCACTTAACGATTCACTCTCACTCAATGACTCGCTCTCACTCAATGACTCGCTGGCACTCAACGATTCGCTGGCACTCAACGATTCACTCGTACTTAATGACTCGCTCTCACTTAATGACTCACTTTCGCTTAACGATTCGCTTTCACTTAATGATTCGCTCTCACTTAACGATTCACTCGCACTTATTGACTCACTATTGCTCAACGATTCGCTGGCACTTAACGACTCACTCTCACTTAATGATTCGCTCTCGCTTAACGACTCAGATTCGCTTAATGACTCACTCGTACTTAATGATTCACTCTCACTTAACGATTCGCTTTCACTTAATGACTCACTTGCGCTTAATGATTCGCTTGCACTTAATGACTCACTCGCACTTAATGACTCGCTGGTACTCAATGATTCGCTCTCACTTAGTGATTCACTGGCACTTAATGATTCACTCTCGCTCAATGACTCACTCTCACTTAGTGATTCACTTTCACTCAACGACTCACTTGCGCTTAATGACTCGCTTTCGCTCAATGATTCACTGCCGCTCAATGATTCACTCTCACTTAATGACTCACTGGCACTTATTGATTCACTAGCACTTAATGATTCACTCTCACTTAACGATTCACTCTCACTCAATGATTCTCTGGCACTCAATGATTCACTCGTACTTAATGACTCGCTATCACTTAGTGATTCACTTTCACTTAACGACTCACTCTCACTTAATGACTCACTCTCACTCAATGACTCGCTCTCACTCAATGACTCTCTTTCACTCAACGATTCACTCTCACTCAACGATTCACTGGCACTCAATGACTCGCTCTCACTTAATGACTCACTTTCACTTAATGACTCACTCTCACTTAATGATTCACTTTCGCTTAACGACTCACTTTCACTTAACGACTCGCTCTCACTCAACGATTCGCTGGCACTCAACGATTCGCTGGCACTCAATGATTCACTCTCACTCAATGACTCGCTCTCACTTAGTGATTCACTTTCACTTAACGACTCACTCTCACTTAATGACTCACTCTCACTCAATGATTCGCTTTCACTTATTGATTCACTTGCACTCAATGACTCACTTGCACTTAACGACTCGCTCTCACTCAAGGATTCGCTCTCGCTTAAAGATTCGCTCTCACTTATTGACTCACTGGCGCTTATTGATTCGCTATCGCTTATTGATTCACTCGTACTTAATGACTCGCTCTCACTCAACGATTCGCTCTCGCTTAACGACTCACTCTCACTCAATGACTCACTTTCACTTAACGACTCACTCGTGCTTAATGATTCGCTTGTGCTTAATGACTCACTGGCACTTAATGACTCGCTTTCACTTAACGACTCACTCGTGCTTAATGATTCGCTTGTGCTTAATGACTCACTCGTACTTAACGATTCAGATTCGCTTAATGACTCACTCTCACTTAATGACTCTGACTCGCTTAATGATTCGCTTTCACTTAATGATTCGCTCTCACTTAATGACTCACTGGCACTCAATGACTCGCTCTCGCTTAATGATTCAGATTCACTTAACGACTCACTCGTACTCAGTGATTCGCTTTCACTCAATGACTCACTCGTACTTAACGATTCAGATTCGCTTAATGACTCACTCTCACTTAATGACTCTGACTCGCTTAATGATTCGCTTTCACTTAATGATTCGCTCTCACTTAATGATTCGGACTCTCTTAATGACTCACTTTCGCTTAATGACTCGCTTGTACTTAAGGATTCACTCTCACTTAACGATTCACTCTCACTCAATGACTCACTAGCACTCAATGATAGTGATTGGCTTAATGATTCACTTGTGCTTAAGGATAGTGACTGACTTGTTGATTCGCTTTCACTTAGCGATAGTGAATGGCTCAAACTCAATGATTGTGAAGTGCTTAGCGACTCAGATAAGCTTAGTGATTCCGAAGTTGTGTCAGAAACTAAACCAGCATCTATCGTCATATTGTCAGCATCTTTAATAGTAACGTGTGCAATGTATCTTCCATTCTCAAAAACTACATCTGAATCTTTGTCATCTACAGTGTTGTTCGCTTGTGTAGGAATATATCCTTCTGGCATTACGAATTCCACAAGATAATTACCCTTTGTTAAATTATCAAAATTGTAGTGTCCTGTTATATCAGTAGTCGTTTTAGCTAAACGTATACCAGTTGGGTCAAGTAAATTCACAGTAATGCCAGCTGCAGCTGCGTTCGAATCATTCTGAACACCGTCATTATTCTTATCAAACCATACATAACCACCGAATCCACCGAATCCAGCAAGTTCTGCTCTGACAAACTGAATACTACTTGCGTGTGCTCGTGTGTCTCTTTGGTTTTTATTATTAGTAAATGTGTATTCTGATTTTAATACACCAATCCCCGAAAAATCAGGTAGCGTGTTTGGTTTACTTCTTATTATATAACCAAGTGTTCCAATATCCCCCAGGTCTACAGTTGCTGATCCATCAATATTTATAATGATTTTAGGATTTCTAACTTGCGTTAAGTTTGCATAATCTGGTGAGAAACTATCTCTGAATTGTGAGTTATTTAATACTTTATAAACCTCAATCTCATCAGGAGATGTAAATTTGAATCCTTGGCCACTTAACCTAACTTTTGATCCTGTATTAAATGCTCTATTTTGATTTATATAAGTTGTAAATTCAGCAAAGTCCTTCGTCAAATAATTTATATCTGAAATAACTGGTCTCGTTCTATTACCATAATTGAATATGACATTTTGAGTATAATCCTCTCCAGCAACTGTAATGCCTACTGGGACACTCTGTTCATCAGTAGTAACTAATTCTTTAAATGGCCAACTTAATAAACTAAAAGATCCTCTCACATTATTATAAATATCCACATAATTTGTGAAGGTATATTTCGCAGTATTCGTTGCACTATCATATGATCCAATAGCGATTGTTCTCCCATTAGCATCATGTATGTTATTTACTCGATACGGTTTTCTTGATGTACCTGGATGTATATATTTACCGAAATCAACTGTAAAATAATCTCCTTCAACCACGGAGTCATCTACCGTATAGTCAATCTTAATTTTCAACTTACCATCCATAGTCATAAATACTTGATTGATTTGCTTACCGCCACCTAGTATTTCATATGAAGTGTTTGCAAAGACTAAATGGTTAACATTTCTACCACTCTGATTAGCTGCATAATTAACTACATTCGTTGCTCTTGTATTTGCAGATCTAAATTTACTTGTAGATGGTTTAGCTAAAGTTTTTTCAATATTCGTAGTATTCGTTTCAATACTTAAACTTTCGTTATTTGTTTCCGCACGCTTTGAAGCAGGCACATTGGCTTGTACTTTATCTTTATCCATTTGATTAGCTAGTTCAATTAATAATAATGCGATTAATTGATCTGAATTTTGTTTAGTAAAATCAATGTTTAATTTTTCAATAGCTTTTTTTGCATCACTAGCTGTAGCATTCGTATGTGTTTGGTAATAATTTTCTAATAGAGATTGCTTTTCTGTGTTATTTTTAGCATTATCTAATTGCTTTAAAGAGTGATTTACTGAGTTTATTAAATTTGAGCGGGTTGCATTATCTTCAGTTTTTTCAATAGAGGTACTACTTGAAGTGTTAACTTTATCATCTTTATTAACATTTTCATTTTTAGACTCTAAATTTGTTTCTTTGTTATTTTTATAGACGTTATCTTCTACTTTATTTTCGATACGGTGATTATGGCTTTCTAATTCATTTTTCTTTTTGCCGTTATCTTTTTCATCTTTATATGTATCTTTCTCTTTTTCTAAATCTAAGCTGCCTTCATCATTTTTTTCAGTTGTATTTTCTTTGTTTGCTTCTTCTACAGCTTTACTTTCTTCGGTTGTGCTTTCTTCGGTTGTGCTTTCTTCAGTTTTTCTGTCTTCTATTGACTCTTCTTCTGTTGATACTTCTTTACTTTCTTCTTTTACATGATTTTCAGTAGCATTTTGATTCAAATGAGTTTCATGATGATTTGACGTATCTTGCTCATTTATAGGCTTTTGGTCATACTCACTAGATTTATCGTGGATTGGTATCTCACTATGATTAGAATAGTTAGCCTCGTCATTATCATTAATTATGTTTGTTCTTTCTTCATCATGTTGTACTGAATTGGACTTGTTTGATTCGCTTTTGTAATTATTATCAGTCTGTCCATATACTTCTGATGTTGGTTGCTGTTCCGCTGCATCCGCTTCTTTATCAATTACTGCACCTAACAATATCGTTGATCCAATTAATACTGAAGCGATACCATTTGTAAATTTACGTATAGAATATTTATTTAATCGATTAGGCAAGAAATCAAATCGATGTCTTTTCTTGTTTTTGTTCATATGTTCCTCCTAATTTACTAACCTAAATTTCTAGTTGATTTTTATTGTACTTTATGTTCTTTTAGCACAATACATTTCTTATTTTACCTAATAGTACAAAATAATTCCATAATATTTTATAATTACACAAGAATATTATGCTTTAGTTTATTAAAATCAACGGAAAACCAATAACCCACAATCGCTTTCAAACTGAATTTAATTGTATATGTATCATTTCTGTGAATTTTATTTCTTACCGTCAATAAATTTAATTTTGTCCCGTTTTCAAAAATTTTTGCTATAGAAAAAGCTTCTTTTTAAGTTATCACCCTAAAGTGTGTACTTAAAAAGAAGCTTTAATTGAATATAATTTAATAAATTTACCTTTTTATCGTTTGTTCTAAACTTTTCTATAACGCTTAAGACCTACAATATTAAGCACTGTAAATACGAAAATAAATACGAACAGAATACCAATATCGAACCAAATAAATTCGAACCCTTGGCTTTTGATCATAATATTGGTCAATGCATCCCCAGCATAGCGTAATGGAAACAAATAGCCTATCACACTGACCCAATCAGCAATATTTTCAAGAGGAATAATACCTGAAAAGAAAACTTGTGGTATTGCTACAATTGGAATAAATTGGATCATTTGGAATTCTGAATTTGCAAATGTTGATACGAAGATTCCCATCGCTAAAGCAGCTAATGCAATTAAAATATTGATTAATAGTACCCACCAAATACTACCTGCCACTTCAATGTTTAATATGAGAATCGCATAAAATACAATCAGTAGTGTTTGGAGAATTGCAAACAATCCATAGCCAGCTAAATAACCAAATACGATTTCACTACGTTTAACGGATGTAGCTAATAAGCGCTCTAATGTTCCATTTGTACGTTCTCGTAATAATCCAATGCCTGATATTAAAAACACAAATAAAAATACGAAGAAACCAATTAATATCGGAAACATTTTATCAAAATAAGTGCTATCTTCATCTCCATATAAATAATGATTATCTAATTTAACATTTTCATCTTGTTGTGCATTTTTTTGTTTCATATTATTCGGTATTTTTTCAACGATTTTCATCATATCTTGCATCTTATTTTGTTGTATCGCGCTACCAAGTAATTGTTTTGTTGAACCTGTTTTACTAGGATCTTCATTTGCATATGTGACCTCTAAATTAGAACCATTTTTCGTAATGTAACTATCTAATTTAGAATTTACGATTGTATCTTTTATAGAATCAGGCGATTTGATTTTTTCTATTTCTACTTTGTCTGAAGGTAATGCATTCACAATTTTTTGGGGCACATTGTCATCGATGCCTATTTTTAAATCAGTTTCTGAATTTGTATCGAATACAAAATATAATAATGTTAATACTAGGATTGGTGCAAATAACATGAGCGCCAAAGTTCTTTTGTCTCTTAATAATTCTTTAATCACTCTTATGAACACTGCTTTGAATCTCATGATTGCACCTCCGCTTCAGCTTTAATAAATACTTCTTCTATAGAATCTACGCCAAATTTATCTTTTAGTTCTTGTGGCGTACCCATAGTAAATAATCGTCCTTCTACAATTAAACCTATATAATCACAGCGCTCAGCTTCCCCCATAACATGCGTAGTCACAATAACTGATTTTCCTTTTTTAGTTAAATGTTTTAACTGCTTCCATATATCTCTTCTTAGACTTGGATCTATGCCTACTGTAGGTTCATCTAAAATAATAAGGTTTGGATTCGCAAGTAATGTAATAGCTAATGATAATCTACGTTTCATCCCACCAGAAAAAGTATTAACAATTTTGTTTAATTCTCCTTCTAAATTCACAAGTTTCATATTAGTCGCTATAGCTTGCTTTAATTTCTCTCCTTTTAAGCCGATTAAATTACCAAAAAAGACTAAATTTTCATGTGCAGTTAGTGATTCATATAATGCATCACTTTGGCCCATATAACCGATTTCATTTAAAATTTTACGATCTGGTATTTCAGTATCAAAAATTTGAGCATGACCTTCATCTAATTTCTCCATACCCATGAGACATTTAATCGTAGTTGTTTTGCCAGAACCACTTGGCCCGATAAGTCCTAATATTTTTCCAGATGATAACTCTATATCGGTATGATCTAAAACTTTCTTCTTACCATAATATTTCGTTGCATTTGTCAATTTGGCTACAAGTTCAGACATATAAGCCCTCCTTATTAGACACAGTGTCAATTATCGTTCATAATGCGATTATATACCTCTACTTTGCAAAAGCAATGGAAAAATAACCGTTAATGAACATAATAAAATATATGTCTATTAATATTTGGAGTGAGTTTGATTGAATGAAGAAATGATGACAGATTCGCGTATATTAAAAACAAAAAGAAATACCAGAAAGGCATTAATAACGCTGTTGAAGCATAAAAAGTATGATGATATTTCAGTTAAAGATATATGTGAAGTAGCTGGCATTAGTCGAGGCACTTTCTATTTACATTACAAAGACAAGTTTGATTTAGTGGAACAATATCAATTTGAAATTACAAAAGAAGGCAGCAAAAGAGTTCAAAGTTTATTACAAAGTGAACGTCATTTGTTGTATTATCATATAATTAACTTTTGGAATAATGAAGCCGAGCTTTTATTGTTGCTCATTTCGAATAATGGATCACCTGACGTTCAAAATCAACTAAAAAAAACATTACAATATAATGCGGAAAAGAATGTTTTCCCATACACAAAAAAATCCCATTTTAGTGAAAAAGAACGACACTATTTTGTAGTTTTCTTGAGTAATGCTATATTTGGTATTATTCAAGAATGGGTCAATAATGGTCAACAAGAAACCCCAGAAGAACTATATGCCATTATCCATAAAATTATACCTGATTCTTTATTAGGTTAATAAAACATATAATAAAAGCACAATGCCATTATAAGTAGCATTGTGCTTTTTTGAATCGTCTATTATTTATTCATTTTCTGCATTAATTTGTACATCTTTCACATAACCATCTTCAACAATAAATTGAACTATGTTATCTCCCATATGATATCTATAATCAAATCCTTGAGCACTTTCAAATGGCTTTTCAATAGGTTGACCATATTGCTCAATTAAAGCTTCCTTCGATACTGCACCCTTCTTCACTTCAAAATCTACCATTGAAGCTGTTTGCTCCCCTGTCTTTGCAATGATTTGATCATATATATCAATCATCGAACTCTCTTGTTGTTCGTTTCCAGTAATATTATAACCGTTAATCACGAAGTTATTATTTTTTACGGCTTCAATAAATGATGGCTCCAATATAAAGTCATTTGCGTCAGTAGTATAACCATTTACTTGATAATCAATATTTTCTGATCCGTGTGCAATAAAAGTTGAGTTTGATGTCACGCTACTCGTTGTGCCAACCATTGCGCTCAGTGCTAATCCAGTTGCTAATGTTACCTTAACCAATTGATTCATACTCAATCACCTCCTAAATTTTATATAGCCCAATCAATTACAATATTGCATATTCTTCCAGACATTTCCACAAAACATTTAAATCTTTACAAAAATTTAAAATTTTTATTTATTTATAAAAATTCCTATAAAAAAACTATTATTACACTTAGGTATAAAAAATAGTGAGTTAGGCATTTTTACAAAATTAATTAACAAAAAGATATATATTGTGTTTAACAAATTAAAGCGCAAGTTTTAATTTAAATTTTTCAAAATAAAGAAGTGTCTCACATGACAGGAATCGTAGAAGCGATTGGTAATGCAGTAAACGCAGGATTAGCACACGACTGGGCAACAATAGGCGTTAGTATCGCAGATGTTTTAGCTAAAGGTGTAGACTTTGTTTTAGGTTTCTTTAAATAAATCACACACAAAACCCCTTTTCTAAAATTCTTACTTATGTAGGAATCATTTTGAAAAGGGGGTTGTTTTTTATTTATACTTATAAACAAGTTCTTTAGGTAAGTGACAATAATCATCTGGAAATCTTGATAAGCGATCCTGGTTTTCTTCTGCACTTCTTACATAATTCGTTAGTGGTAATACTTCAGTAGCAATAAGGTGATGGTCCTCAATACCATCTATGAATTGTTGAGCCTCTTTTAAATGTTTCTCATCTTCGCTGTATAATCCAGTTCTATATCTTAAGCCCACATCTTGACCTTGTTTATTCACACTATATGGGTCAATAATTTCAAATAAATAACCCATCAAATCTGTTACTGATACTTTTTGTGGGTCGAATTCTGTTTTAATTACTTCCACGTAACCATCATATTCACCGTCTAACGTATCCGTAATACCGTTAGCTCTTCCACCTTCAGTATTGATAACGCCGGGTAACGTTTTTACAAATGCTTGTACGCCCCATAAACATCCACCTGCTAAATATACTGTTTCCATTGCAATCCGCTCCTCATGATATTCATTATCATTTGAGTATAGTAATTTACCGTTACTTTTTCAATCACTTCTATTTAATTCAGCATCACACAATATGATTGACTGTTTTTAAAAAGGGAAAATAAATTTATATAAGGAGGAATTCTATGCCTAAAGTAGAAGAAAGAATGTTAGAAGATATTGAAAATAAAGAAACAAGATCTGAAAGTAATTTGAGTTCAGAAAAAGAAATGCAACAAAATGCTTTTGAGAGACTCGGCAAAGATGTCGTTATTATCGAAACATTATCTATCATGAACATTATTTTCGCCATCAGCACAATCAGCTTAATTGGTGCATTAATATTTACAAATAAAAAGAAATCATAATAGATATTAACTTGCTCTCTTCAAGATTTACTTGTAGAGAGCATTTTTTATTACATTAATCAAAAATCTTTACTTAATATAATAAAAATAATGAAGATACTTAAATTAATAAATTGAATAATATCCCTTTTTTGTTATAATGTAATAATGATAATTTTATGCTTTCGCTCAAAAAATAAATAAACCTTATTAAATTGAAGATACTCACATACTTTATATTAGCGAAAAAATGATACCAACATTTTATATAAATTTATAAGAACAAGAAATAAAAGGAGATTAGTATTATGGATTATAGAGTATTATTATATTACAAATATACAACAATCGATGACCCTGAATTATTTGCAACTGAGCATTTAGCATTTTGTAAAGACTTAGAACTTAAAGGTCGTATCCTCGTATCTACTGAAGGTATTAATGGGACAGTTTCTGGTACAGTCGAAGCTACCGATAAATATATGGAAGCATTAAAAAACGATGCTAGATTCCAAGGGATTACTTTTAAAGTGGATGAAGCCGAAGGACACGCTTTCAAAAAAATGCATGTTCGCCCTAGACAAGAAATCGTTGCTCTAGACCTTGAAGATGATGTAAACCCTAGAGAACTTACTGGTAACTATTTGTCACCAAAAGAATTTAGAGAAGCATTATTATCAGATGATACTGTTGTGATTGATGCTAGAAACGATTATGAATACGATTTAGGCCACTTCCGTGGTGCAGTTCGTCCTGATATCACAAGATTCAGAGATTTACCTGACTGGATTAAAGAAAATAAAGAGCAATTTATGGATAAAAAAATTGTAACGTATTGTACTGGTGGTATTCGTTGTGAAAAATTCTCTGGTTACTTACTAAAAGAAGGCTTTGAAGATGTGAGTCAACTTGAAGGCGGCATTGCTACTTACGGTAAAGACCCTGAAACAAAAGGTGAATTCTGGGACGGAAAAATGTACGTATTCGATGAACGTATCAGTGTAGAAGTGAATCATGTAGATAAAACTGTAGTAGGAAAAGAATGGTTCGATGGTACGCCTTGTGAACGTTATATCAATTGTAGTAACCCTGAATGTAACAAACAAATCCTTGTATCAGAAGAAAACGAAGCGCGTTATTTAGGCGCTTGCTCACATGAGTGTGCAAAACACGAAAATAACCGTTATGTAAAAAAACATAACATTAGCGATGAAGAAAAAGCGAAACGCTTAGAAAATTTTAAAGAATTAGTTAAATAACTATAAAAGAACCGCTGCTATATTGAATAGCAACGGTTCTTTTTATTTAATGGAATATATTCAAATCTTTCAATGTATTTTTCAGATTGATTTCATCCCATGGCATGTACTCTGCTACAGTAAAGCCTACAATATCATTATTTTCTGAAATGCCTTTTAGTATGTCATTTAAATGCGACAAGGACATTTGTCCAGCTGCTGCTGGGAACGATTCAATGCGAGGTTCCGCAAAGTAAGTGGCACGAAACTCATTTGGATCCAAGACATCAATATCAAAATGGATGGCTATTTTCGAAAAGTTATTTTCCTTAATCCATTGTTGTATTTCTTCATAATTATAACTTTCTGTGCCTTGTACTTTATAATCAAAATTTAATTTTTCTAGATTTTCCGCTTCAAAATCTAATAATTCTTGTAAACCTACGTATAAAAATTGATTAGTTTTTAATGGTGCGTTAACCAATTTCGACAATTCACTATCGCCTTCACCAAGTAAATTAGCTACAACCATGGCGTGTTCATTTGTAATGTCTTTAGGATATGAAATATCTGGATGTGTATCAATCCAAACAATACCAAGTTCATCACCATATTTTTGATTTAAATAATCAAAAGGTGCTTGTGAGACCATACAATTGCCGCCTAAAGTACCTACTTTATCTGGTTGTTCTTGATTTAAAATATCTTGTGCTTGCTTTACATTATTTATTATTTGAGACTGCCCGTATACACCATTTTCTAATTCTAATGCGGCTTCATCTGGTTCTTCGACTTTAATCTCAAACGCTTCTTGGTTAGAATCATTAGGAATTAACCAGTTTAATAAGTGTGCCCCCATGATAATAGGCTGCTCTACCTCCTGATTGCCAATCTGGTGCGATTAATCTAATTGTTTTACTCGTTAAAATACCTCCATCAATTGTACTATTATTTTCTACCCTTAATCATGATTTAAATGTTCTCATCGTCTCACTTAGAAATTATATTTCACTAATTTGATCATTTGAGATAATTATTTGAAACTCTTTTTCATTAACTATTTATTTGCTTATTAAGCTATTGCCGTTTGTTTTAATCACATTTTGATACCAGTAAAAACTTTTCTTTCTATACCTCTCGAAAGTGCCCTCGAAATTATCATAACGATTCACATAAATAAAACCGTATCGTTTTCAGGTTCAATAGCAATCCCTTTACCCATTGCTTCGGTTGAAAATACTGGTTCTGGCACATTTTCCAGTTTTACAATTTCTCCTGATAAGGGTGCAAATATCATTGTCGATACACCTTCTTGCAAGTTATTTGTATTTTCTTTAGCTTCCAAAGGTTTTTCACTATTTTTAGCTTCAAAACCGAACACAAATGTTAAAATCGTACCAATAATCAATGCGATTGCAATACCTAGAATGTAGCCGTACATTGGTTTAAATATTGGTATAGTAAATAAATTATTTAACACAAACGTTGTCACTCGCACATCAAAAATAGCTATTATAGCACCGCCAATGGCACCTGAAACGAGTACAATAGGTATGAGCCGTTTATACCATAAAATAAGTCCATATAAAATAGGCTCAGTAACACCTGCTAATAATCCTGATAACGTTGTACCTATAGATAGTGATCTTAAATCTTTGTTTCTTCGAGAACGTAAAACGACACCAAACGCAATTCCAATTTGTGCAAAAACAGAAGCAGCAGTAATTGCTATGAGTATATCTCCACCATGAGCAAAGTTATCTATCATGATAGGGACTAACCCCTAATGAACACCTAGTACTACTAAGAATGGCCAAAACGATGCGATGATAATCCCAGTTAATATTCTAGAAAAACCAAGCATATAATCGATGCCGATGCCGATGCCACTGCTCACATATTCACTAAAAGGACCAAATACTAAAACAGTTAATGACACCATAATAATGAGGCTTAACATAGGAACTAAAAATAATTGCAATACTTTTGGAACCCATCGTTTAAGCAAGCGTTCAAGTGGCGCATAGATGGCAATAGCAATTAATAATGAAAACACTGTAGAAGCAAAATCAGTAACTACCAAAGGCAGACCTATAAAAGTTAGATTTTCTTCTGATTTAAGGAGATTAGTAAACGATGGTTCGAGTAACGACGCTGCAATCACACCACCTATATATGGATTCACATTCAATTTTTTACTAGCAGACATACCAATAAATATCGGTAAAAAGTAAAACACTGCGTTTGATGTTGCATTTAAAATCGCAAATGTCGCACCTTTGTCGTTAATCCAATTCAATGATTTTAATATTTCGAGTAATGCTTTCAACATACCAGAGCCTGCGAGTGCAGGTAATAGCGGAGAAAACGTTCCCGATATATAACTAAATATGATATTTATAATGTTGCGTTTCCCTGATTCGTTTTCTTCTTTAGCAAAAGTTTGACCAATACTGTAATTTTTTACAATTGCGTCATATACATTTGCAACATCATTGCCAATAACAATTTGAAACTGCCCACTTTGTTCTACGACTTGTAAAACTTTAGGCAGTTCATTTATTTTTGAATTATCTGCTTGATCTGTATCTTTCAGTACAAATCTTAAGCGAGTTGCACAATGCTCTAATGATGAGATATTATTTTCTCCACCAACTAAATCAATAATTTCTTTTCCCAAATTGTCATAATTCAATTTTCATCACCCCATTTATAGAAAGTAGATACTGTAGGATATCCTTTTCAATATACAATGATGATACTACAACGAAGAAAGCCCTTACATAAGCAAGGGCGAAATTGATTGCTATTTTCATTTTTTATCACTATTGAATATCCATAAATGAAAATAGATTTCATTTTATGCAAATGGATTTTTAATCACATTTAAAGATGTTTCAATGTTTTGATCATATTTATGCGTTAATAATATTGAAAATAAAATATCTATGACATATTGTACAGAAATAATAATTGGTAATACTTCCATACTCAAAATCAATTTATCATCACTAATTTTAAATATTTGATCACAAACTTGACCTAATTCTGTATTTATCGATGATGAAATAGCTATCGTATATATACCACGTGCTTTTAAATACTTTGCTATTTCAATAATTGTAGGATTTTGCCCAGTAATTGATATCAAAATCGCTATTTTCTTATCCGTATTTTTTAAATTAGAAATATAATGTTCATTTATACCATCGAAACTATTACTTTCGATACCAATAGATTAAAATTTAAAAGTTGATTGTTGTGCCAAACTGTAACTAATGCCCAAACCATATACGTCAATTTTCTCAACTAGTTTCAGCTTGTTCGCTATGGATTTTAATTCACGTTCATCTATATAAAAATACAGGAGATGACATGATGCGTAATCAAAAAATTGTGCCACATTTATGGTTTGATACTGAAGCTGAACAAGCAGTCGATTTTTTATAAAAATGTTTTCCCAGAAACAGAAATTATTAAAAAAGTCACATTACAAGATACACCTTCCGAAGATGCACAACAATTAATTTTTAATATCTTTAATTTTCGTTTTATGGCTATCAACGCTGGCCCTTATTTCGTAAAAAACCCTTCCATTTCATTCACTGTTCTCTTTAAAAAATCTGAAATTGAATTATTAGAAACGGTCTATAATAAATTAGTTGAAAATGGAAAAGCAATCATGCCATTAAATCAATATGATTTTAGCGAAAGGTACGGATGGGTACAAGATCAATACGATGTATCTTGGCAATTATTAGTCACTAATGATCCTATTACACATCGCATAGAACCCACACTATTGTTTATGAATGAAAATGTCGGACGTGCCGAAGAAGCTATCCATTTCTATAACAAGGTATTTAAAAATAGTGAACCAGGCGATAAATTCTATTATCCTGAGGGTCTTGAACCAAATAAAACTTCTCAGTTGGCGCATGCACGTTTTAAAATTGAAAATCAATGGTTCACATGCATGGATAGTGCTTATGATTATGACTATCAGTTTAATGAAGGCATTTCACTTATGGTTACCTTAGAGGATCAAGGTGAAATTGATGACTATTGGGAGAAATTATCCACTGTCCCTGAAGCAGAACAATGTGGCTGGTTAAAAGATCCATTTGGCGTATCTTGGCAAATTGTCCCTGAACATCTGGATGAAATGATGGCACATGATTCTCCTGAACAACTTAAACGTGTCACAGAAGCTTTTCTGAAAATGAAAAAATTCGACATCGCTACTTTAGAAAAAGCATATCACGGTGAGTAATGATTAAACGATAGCGTCTGTAAAAACCATCTCACTACTATAGAAAAAAGAGAGTAACATCATCAAACCGATTCAATATATTGGTTAACGATTTACTCTCTTTTCATTTAATTTAAAACTTGATAATTTCATCCTAACGCACCGGATTCAAATGTCTCGCTCTTTATTAGTTTGAGATCAACTTTATCATGAATATTTTAAAATAACGGTAATCCTTTACCTATTAAAGTAGGCGATATTGTTATTTTATATTCATCCACTAAATTAAGTTGCATTAAATAATGTGCAAATCTTGGACTGCCTAACACGACAATATCTCCGCCTTCTTGCTATTTTAATTTATTAATTTCTTCTTCAACATGATCTTTCACCAATTTTGAGTTACTCCATTCTACATGATTCAATGCTTTTGAAAATACAACTTTTTCAACATTTTCAATCCATTGAGCATGATTCAATTCGTGCTCATTTGCATTTTCATCAGATGGTACCGTCGGCCAGTAATCATACATCATTTCATATGTCTTACGTCCCCAAACAATCGTATCTGTATTACTCAGTACATCATCCGCAAATTTTTCCAATTCTTCATTATAGGCAACCCAACCGATGTCCATTGCACCTTTAGGACCCTCTACAAAACCATCTAGCGTACTATGCAAAAATACTATAAGTTTTCTCATATTCATCATCACTCCCTAATTTGAATTATTATAGCTAAATGTAACCAAGTATTACCACATCATTACCCATTTGCATATTTAATCATTCAAAGATATGCCATTAAAAACATTAAAGTAAAATCCAAGCTGCTTAGTACTATTGTCATCTTATTTCTTACTCAATTGAATGAACAAATTCAAAAATCCATATCCTACCTAAAAATTAAAACCAACAATTAACTATACAAAAAACCCGACTTCTTTATTAAGAAGCCGGGACCAAATTTATCATGTTAATTTAATTTTTATACTTTATTTTTAAAATTATGACTTACAGTTTATGCAGTAACCCATTGTGAAGCGCCTTCTGTATCATAAAGTTTTTGCGCTGCAGCATCTTGTACTGATTCTGGTGCTGAAGCAGCTGGTTGACCTTGATACTCAGCTGGAGCTACTGAATCCCATGTACTTTGTAAGAATTGGAACTTACCAGAAGCACCTGATGATGGATTTGTAGCATGGATGTCGCCACCTGATTCACGTTGCGCGATTTGTTGTAAGTGCGCATTAACACCTGATGATGAACTTTCTGAAGCTTCACTTGAACTTGATTCGTTTGAACTAGATTCATTTGAGCTTGATGCAGATTGTGTTGTTGCCTCTTGTTGTGGTTGTTGTGTTGCTTCAGTTTGTGGTGCAGCTTCTTGTGCTGGTTGTTCAGTTGAAGCTTGCTCAGTTTGTTGTGGTTGTTCTACTTGTTGTGGTTGCTCAGCAGTTTGTTGTGAACTATTGTCTGTAGCTTGTTCTGATGAAGCATTAGATCCTTCGCCTGAACCTTCACCATAGCTCCAGCTAAAGTTTTCACCATCTGATTGGAAACTATAATCTGTATTATTATAGTTAAAGTTGATATTATAAGCACCATCTTGAATAGGCGCCGCGTTTAATGATTCTGGATTTGATTGCGCTTGTTGTGCTAATTGTGCTTTGTCAACGCCTTGTTCTGAAGCGTCTGCTGAATTTCCTGCTGCGATTCCTGTTACGCCAAGTCCTACTGCTAATGTTGATGCAATTACTGTTTTTTTCATTATTAATAATCCTCCTAAGAGATTGTTTGTATTTTTAAAATTTAATAAATTAGCTTGTAATTTCAACCGTCAATAAATAAGTTTACTTTTTACAACTAATTTGTATTTCCTACTATAACACCTATAAAAAGCTTGTAGGTTACAGTGAAGTTAAAAAAACAAGCTCTTTTTTACATCCTAATTACGTTATATATTACACTCAAATCAGGAATTTCTACCTAAAAATCCTTTCATGTACACCTTGTAGTGTATTTATACACTTTTGTGGATGTAATCGCTTTGTAATTAGTGTGAAAAAAGATGTCTATTTGCACTCCAGAAAACATTAACATTGCTTACTATATATATTTAAAAACATTCAAATTAACTACTTTACTAAATGCGTTTTAAACAGCACATTTGCGTTTTGCGCAACAAAATTTATCTCAAAAGAATTCTATTGACTGACCAACCTGATATACTTATAAATAAAAAAGCTGAGACATATATGTCTCAGCTTTAAATATTTATCTTAAATTCATTACTACACTTAATTTTTTATGCAGTAACCCATTGTGAAGCGCCTTCTGTATCATAAAGTTTTTGCGCTGCTGCGTCTTGTACTGCTTCAGGTGCTTCTGTTGGTGATACACCTTGATATTCAGATGGTGCTACTGAATCCCATGTGCTTTGTAAGAATTGATATTTACCTGCTGCACCTGATGATGGGTTAACAGCTTTAAGGTCGCCGCCTGATTCACGTTGCGCGATTGCTTGTAAATGAGAGTTAACATTTACTGATGAACCTTCTGAAGCTTCACTTGAACTAGACTCATTTGAAGTTGATTCATTTGAGCTTGAAGTAGTTTGTGTAGTTGCTTCTTGTTGTGGTTGTTGTGTTTCTTCAGTTTGTGGTGCAGCTTCTTGTGCTGGTTGTTCAGTTGAAGCTTGCTCAGTTTGTTGTGGTTGTTCAACTTGTTGTGGTTGCTCAGCAGTTTCTTGTGCTGGTGCATTAGTTGAACCTTGTCCATAGCTCCAAGTCCAATATTGACCATCTGATTGGAAACTATAGTCAGTATTATTATAGTTAAAGTTAATGTCGTAAGCACCGTCTTGAACTGGTGCTGCATTTAATGATTCTGAATTACTTTGAGCTTGTTGTGCTAATTGTGCTTTGTCAACGCCTTGTTCTGAAGCGTCTGCTGAATTTCCTGCTGCGATTCCTGTTACGCCAAGTCCTACTGCTAATGTTGATGCTACTACTGTTTTTTTCATTATTAATAATCCTCCCAGAAGATAATTTTTAGATTTTATTATTTTTAAGATTTAATGTTGAATTTCAATTACCTTAAATAGATAATTTACTTTTTCAACTGACTCACAAATAACACTATAACATCCATACATAGCATGTAGGTTACAACGAAATTAAAATACCCCCTTACTTTTTTACATCCTAATGACACGCGCCATAGGATTTTATATACCATAAACACCCACTCAAAACTGTCATGAAAGTCATGAGTTACTTAATTCAGCCATAAAACCTTGTAATATTCATGTAATTTTTGCGACAACTATCCATGTTTTTCAATGGTTAATAAAGAAATCTCGCCTTATAAAAATAAAAGATATGTTGTTATTACACCTCAACATATCTTTTATTAATTAACTACTATTGTAATAGTACATTTTAGTTCAAAGGAAAACTCAGCGTCATCGTTGTACCTTTTTTAAATACACTATCCACACTAATAGACCCACCTATTTATTCAACTAAGTTTGCTGCAATATATAATCCCAGCCCTGAACCACCTGTTGCTTGATTTCTTGAATTCTCCACTCTATATGTTCTATTAAAGATATAATTCAAATGCGTTTCTTTTATACCAATGCCCTCATCTTTTACTGAAATGGCTAACATACCTTGATTTTTCTCATAAACGTCAATTGTAATGGTTGTGTGCGCGTTTGAGAATTTAAGTGCATTATCTATAAAATTAGTAATAATACGCTCTAATGCATTTTGATCTTGAACAAAAGGTTGAATATTTTGAGGTATATGAACCTTAAATACTCTATTTTCTGTGGCTATAAACTGCTGGTATGATTCTAATATTGGCATTAACAACTGATCTATATTCAATTTAGTCTTGTGGCGTTGTCTATTTAAAGCAATCCAAGTAAACTCATAAAATGAGATTGTCATGATTCCAATTCTAAAGCGATTAGACATCCTTTAGACATCAGTCAGTATTCTCTCTACATACATTGCACACCGATTATCTTTATTAAAGTTTTTGTAATAAACATAATTAAAAAGCCTATTCAATTTTTGTATTGAATAGGCTTTTTATAATACTTTAAAATGGATTTTGATTCAGCCATTGTCCACCATCCATTGTCATACATGCACCATTAATATAACTCGCATCCTCTGACATTAAGAATTTTGCCAAACCTGCGATTTCTTCAGGTTGACCCATCCTTCCAAGTGGGACACTATCCAGCGTTTGTTGTTTTGCTTCTTCTGATAAACTTAGCTTTCCCGATCCACCTGTATTATCGATTGGCCCTGGGGCAATTGCATTGACATTAATGCCATATTTAGATCCCCATTCAACAGCCAGTGTTCGAGTCATTGATAACACGCCTGCTTTTGCACTTGCAGAATGTATCACACCTATACCAGCTCTCCATGCATAAGTCGCAACCATATTAATAATACGTCCACGTTGACCATTTTTAATCCATTCTTTTCCTACAGCTTGTGTACAGTGCCATGTCCCATTAAGGACAATATCAATGACAGAATGCCATCCATTATATGATAAATCTTCAGCTGCACATAGAAAGTTACCTGCTGCATTATTAACCAAACCATCTATTTTGCCAAACGTTTCAACCGTTTTATCCACTGTATATTGCACTCTTTCAGGATCTCGCACATCCATATCTATGCAAAGAATTTGTCCTTCATATTGTTCTATTTCTTCTTTTGCCGCTTCTAACCGTTCCAATGAGCGACCCGTTATAACCACTTTTGCACCCGCTTCAGCAAATTTTTGCGCCATTGCTTTGCCCATGCCACTACTTCCACCAGTCACCATCATCACTTTACCATTCATGTGCATTCTCCTTTTAAAAACGATTTATACTAAAGCGTCTAAATATTTTTAGTAAGCGCTTACAATTAGTATAACAAATATCGTGCAAATTTATAATAATTCATCTGTTTTGATTGTATTTACCATATAAAATCCCTACGTTTTGAACCATAAGCTCAAAAAATAGGCTGTAACATTAAACATGCCTCAGCCTATTTCCTATTTCAAACCACTCTATTTATGAATCTTATTTTCAAAATAGTGACATAAATAACCACCTATTGCAAAAAACATGAGTAAACCTCCAATAATGACAAATGAAAATCCAGATTCTACTAAATACCAAGGCTCTTTCAATATGCCATTTTCATTTACATAACTTGGAATTAAAAGAAAACTAATCCCTAACGATGCACCTAAAACAATACTTATAATACTTGAAAAAAATAACTTTTTATTCATAAACTTATTATGCCTCCTTAATTTTTAAATTTACTTGATGTCATCTATTATTGAATAAGCTTATTTTATTTAAAAGAAAGCATTGCTAGCATTTTAAAATATGCGCGCTAGGTGAACTTGCGGAGCATGTAAAGTATCACTAGCGTTCGCTTAACCACACTTTTTATAAACAAAATACGATTTAAAAGGAGCACATTTAACATATGAATTTTGGCACTCAAATTAAAATGATTCGAAAAGAAAATCAACTGACCCAAGAACAATTTGCCAATCAATTAAATATTTCACGACAAACTGTATCTGCAAGGGAGAATAATCGTTACTTACCGGATATTGAAATGATAGTAGAAATTGCCAAAACCTTTAATTTATCTCTAGATGATTTAATCTTAGGTAATACTGTGGTAAAGGATAAATTAGTTAATGATACGAAGTTTGTGAAACGCATTCGCTTAAGTATATTAAGTATGATATTTATCTTAATTGCTATAGTATCCGCATTGCTTTTCACAAGTTCACCTTCACATGTCTCTCAAGATGGTGTGTTACAAGAACCCTGGTTTCTAGTTATTCTCGCATTTTTCTCATTATTAACAGGTTTAATCATTGGTATGGTCAATTTAGTATTAATATTCATCAATTACTATAAATACGCACGCCGAAGAAAATAGTGTATTGTATGACTTTGTTTGTCATTTTACATTCATTTGCTATAATGATGTTTAAATAAAATAGTTCTCTTATTAAGAGTGAGTGGAGGGACTTGGCCCTATGAAACTCCAGCAACAGCAGTCATATGCGATGTGCTAAATCCAACAACTCAGTATGACGATTGAGTTGAAAGATGGGAAGTTGTGTGGAAGCTCTTCTTATCTAAGAAGGGCTATTTTATTTATAAAAATTAAAAAGGCGGTTATTTTTATGAGATCTCTACACACACTATTTAAACAATTAGAAAAATGGGAACAGTATCAACCTAAAAACATGGCGAGTAATATGAATAAAATGCAACATATTCAAGACATTAAAAAGCAAATTTGGAGACGTATTGATATAAATGATTATAAACAAGTGATACTAGAGAAAAATAAATAAAAAAATGGTTACCAATACCTTTATATCTCCTGGTATTGGTAACCTATTTAAAATTTTATGTTCTGTAATAAAATGAATTATTGCGCTAATGAACGGATAAATTCAGCTTTGCTGATTGAACCTGCTTGTTGCCATTGTTGTCTCAACCTTTGATCTAAATGAGATGGTTCAGCAACAATATCCCTCAATATACTACTTAATATCTCAAATTGTGCTTCCTCAAAAAGATTGTTCTCTGGCGTAACATCCTTATTGTGAGATGTCTCGTTGTATCCTAAGATGACTAAATTGTAATCAAACGCCGCTCTTACAGCATCTAATATTTCATTACCTTTATTTATATCTAAATAAATATCACATGATTTATATAACGAAATAAATTTTTGCCTTTTGGCATTTGGATATAAATTTACATTGTCATATTTATTGAGGCTTAATAACTTCATAGACATTTCTGTTAAAGCTGCAACATGAAACTCTAGATTTGGATGGGCTTGGACGATTTCTTCTAAATGCGGGATTTGGTCTGAATTTGTCAAAGTTAATACCTGATTAGAATGACGATTCTCTTTCACAAATCTATAAACATATCCTGATTGGAAGATACGATTTTTATATTGTTCATCTATGAGCTCTATTACTTTTTCATACGCTGAAGGACTAGGCAAAATAATTTTAAAATTTCGTTTTTCTTTTGCCAGTGCATTTTCCATATGTTTCATAATTTCAGGCGTAATATCTCCCTGCCAAAAAATAGAGTCGTTTCCAGATTCAGACAAACCATTTAATACGGCAGAAGAAATCGATAGTGAATTAATCATAAAGTTTTCAGACTCAAGCTGCGCAACTTCTAAGTAAAAATTGACAAACTGTATCTTTGAATGGAAGAAATAGACTTTGTTTTTCCAAGTTAACATGATGTCATTAGTCACAAAATTTTCTACCATCATTACTTCATTATTATAGTTAAAATACCTTTTCAAAATGCATTTTTGTGAGTTTGCGTCCAATACCACTTGTGCGTATCGCTTACCTACTTTATTGTAATAATCTATGTATTGCGTATGCCCGCGTTTATTTAACCATTCTACACGTTCAACAATTCTATGTTTATAATTTGCTTTATAAATAATTCTCGCTTTCACCTCATCCAAATTTTTGATAAAGGCAGTATTATTATTACCTTCTATCGTCCAAAATCTTGGAATCGGTACTTCATTAAAAAATAAAGGTTGTGAAGTTGTTTCAGGATTATTCGCGAAAAAAGCGTAAGGTGTTAATATATCATCTGGTAAAAATCCATTTTCTTCAATAACGATTGTTTTGCGTTGCTTACCAACATGTTTAAAAGATTTATATAAGATAATGGCTTTTTTATCAAAAACATCAAATAAATTAATCATATAGCACCTCACTAATCAAATTGTTCCATTTTTGTACGACAACCGGTTGGGTAAAGTTTTCAGCGATTTCATATGAAGCTTGATTAAATCGGCTTGTGTCATTATCGAAATAATTAACAATACCTTCAGCAAGGTGATCTATAATTTCAGATTCTTTATCCTCATTTAAATCAATCGGTATTAAATAACCATTTTTTTGATGCTTAATAAACGTTGGGTTACCATAGTTCACATCAAAACCAATCATACCTAAACCTGAACCGATAGCCTCCATTAATGTAAGACCGAAACCTTCGCTAGTTGAACCCGATAAGAAAAGTTCATAATCTTGATAAACTTGATTTAAATTAACATGTCCTTTTAATGTGATATAATCTTCAGCATGATTTTCTTGAATTAGTTTACTTAATAATTGTCTTTGGCCACCTTCGCCATAGATATCAAATGTTATTTCAGGAACAGATGCTTTCGCTTTCAATACGGCTTTTACTAACCAGTCGACATGTTTTTCAGTCGCTAGCCTTGAGGCTGTAATGATTGAGTAAGGTTTTCTACGATTTGGCTTCACTAACGCACTTAAACTACCTACAGGAATTGTATAAATTTTAGGCTTCCTATGATAATTTTTTTCAAATTGTTGTGCTAACAACTGATTTTGAATATCCGTTGCTGTAATAAAGAAATCAATCTCATGTGCATTCATAAACACATATTCGTAATGATTATTCCATAATATGTATGTATCATTTGTTATCGATTCATTATAATGTTCAGCATGAATCACAACTCCTAAGCGTGCTGATCCTTTATTTTGCAAAACCGTTTGTCCAATATCTTTTGAGCGATCTACAATCAACATATCTTTATCTGTTAAATGCAATTTTTCTAAAAAATAAGCTATTAATGCTTGCTTACCGTACAGAATATTATCCTCAAAAACAAACATACTTTCCTCATCATTAACATATTCGTTATATGCAATGGATCCATCCTCATTATAAAAGGACCTCATATATAATTTGGCCGAATTATCCTCAGGTGCAAAGTACTCAGACAAAACGCGTACATAAGAGTAATAGTCTCTCCTAAGCAACTTGCCTCTAGAAATGTATTCCACTCTATCTACAACATCACTATCTTCATTTTTTAAATAACATACTAAATAATTACTATTGTGATTAAAATGGATTTTTCGAGTTTTACCTTGATCTTCAACTTTAGTGATTTCTGAATACAATGGTTTGATAATTTCATCTACAGTCACACTTGTAGGTGCTATTTTAATATCTGTAAAATACTGATACAGCCAGATGATTTCCTCATTTTTAAATCCTATATTTTCAGTCAATGTTTGAATGTTTTCATTCTTAATAAAATCTAAAAACACAAATTTTATCGTTTCATTACATTTTCTCAATAACTGCGCTCTATAACGTTGTGCATATTCCACACCACTACTCGCCCAGCCAATCCCAAAATTAATATTATAGATTGTCACCTATTTCACCTCTATATGCATTTGTCTATGACTCTATATAAATAACTTCACTAACCCCATTAGCATTAACAACACAATAATCAATTTACAAATAAATGTAAGCGTTAAAAATTGTTTCTTTTCTTTTTGGAATTCTTTATCAGCGTCATATGCGTTTAATTCTGCTTCAATTTCCTTATTCAATTGCTCAAGTTCATGATCTTCAATTTCTTTTTCACTCATATAAATACCTTCTTTTTATAATTTCTACAATCAAATTATAACAAATCCATTGTCCAATACATAAATAACTGTCTCTCTATCTAATCATCTAAAACGTAGATGATTAGCCCCAAATTTGAAGTAACACGTCCAAATGCGATTGTGTCAACACTACTGCTACATGCACTTGTTGCTCAGTTAAACCACATAAATCCCAAGTACTACTGCTACATGCCTCTTATTTAAAGTATGCCTTTAATTAACCATCTTTGGCGACGTATTACAAACTTATTTTCAGAAAAATCGGATAAAAGCTTTTTCTTTTGTTTGTTGTACTTAAAAACAATATTATTTTGATTGTTTTTGGTTACTAATACTGCCATAGGGCACATACTTCACTTTCGTATCTTTTGGTAAGCCTTCATATTCATTAAATAACGTTTGATACTTAGCACTTGTTGGTGTGGCATGATGTAAATAATGTTCAAAAGGTAATTTTTCCATACTATAAATTCTTTGCTTAGAATCTGCGTGAACGGCTTCTTTTAGCTGACTAATTCTTACTTCATTTGCAGCGTGAATATTGTAGAATACCCCTAAATACATCACTGCACAAAAGATAGCTAATCCAGTAATCCACTTTTCTGATTTCCTGTTAAACACTTCCAGTTGCGCAAGTAAAATTAATAATATGACAACATAAATTGCATATACTGTGTAAAAATTACGTGGACCTATGGGTGATACGATGATTAAAGGACCACACACAAGTATGATTGACGCGATTAATAAGTAAAGCGTATATCGAACTTCCTTTTGAGATATGACCGTATGGATAGCCAAGATCAATGCACACAAAAAGATAAAACATACCATAGTATTTAAAATATTAGTAAGTGTAATCATGTGAAAATGTTGTAATTCAAATTGTTTAAAAATAAAAAAATAATATATCGGTAATAGCGTTAAGCCACATACAATGAACCAATATCTACTTGTATATGTTTTCGTCATTTGTCGTGTTTTATACAACATAACAAGTAAGATACCAACGATTATCGTAATAATCACAATTTGATTAAAGAAAATCCAATCCGGCAATGTGGTTGTTACCGTTTTATAAACTTTATCAACGATACCCGTATCACTAGAGACCTGTTGATAATCGCTACCTTCAAAAAATATTTTGCGATAGTTCGGATTCAAAAACATAATGATTGTCCCTAAAGCAGAAATGAACCATCCTACAACAAATTTAGGATGCACTTTTTTATAGAAATATATATGTAATACAAGTGCGATTGCTATGATTAATGTATTAAATAATGTCGCATTTTCAATGAAAAATTGACCACCAAAACACACGCAATAAAAAATGATATTCCTACTTGGTTTATGACTGTTCCGGTAAAATAGTACCGTTACAATAAACCATAGAATAAATAATACACACAGCGTTGCTGGTACATAATTATAAAATCCTGCAAACCAGCCATACGTTTGTTTATAGATTTCATTTGGCATTGTCACCATTAAAATAAATGCCGCTAAACAAATGATAGAAGTCTGTTTATGTTTAACAAATTGACTGATGACCCATATGATCAACATGCTAAAGACGGCATACGCCAACCACCTAAACCAGTCAAATCGAACTGCTACAATTTCAAACAAATTACCAAGATAACGGCCGTTTAAATTAGCAAAATGTTCTTTCAACATTTGAATACCATATTGACTATACCAGTCCCAGTCATCATGGGTTAATGGCGTAAAAATAGCCATTAGTATATAAAAAATAAATAATCCTGTAAGTATTAGATGGATTTTATTTATATGTAAAGCTCTCATTTCAGTCCACCTCGCAATCACTTAAATTGGTTTGGCGTATGATATAGAGCGGTCGTTGTTTTACTTCATAATAAATTCTGCCTATGTATTCTCCAATGACCCCTAATGATGTTAACTGAACACCACCTAAAAATAATACTGCGACAATCGTTGTGAAATAACCTGGCGTCGAAACACCATAACTGACTGTATAAATAAAATTAAATAATATATAAAGGAAACTCATCGCGCACACAAATAAACCAAAGTATAAAATGGCACGTAACGGTTTATTATTAAATGAAATGAGACCATCTATGCCATAATTCAATAAAGAATTAAACGTCCACTTAGACTCACCATCGGCACGCACAACATTTTCATATTCAATCACTTTAGGTTCAAATCCAATCCAAGCAAATAAACCTTTAGAAAATCTATTGTATTCTCCTAAGTTCACTACTTCTCTGATCGCACGTTGGCTCAATAATCTAAAATCCCCTACGCCGTCTTCTAAATCCACATCTACAATTTTATTAATTACTGCATAATATAATTGAGATACAGTCTTGCGAATGACGTGTTCACCTGTTCTATCTCTTTTTGCCACAACCTGGTCTTCACCATCTCTATAATGAGCAATCATCTGTGGAATAAGGGTTGGCGGGTGCTGCAAGTCACCATCTAATATAACTAATGCTTCCGCTTCAGTACTCGCACATAATCCAGCATACATTGCAGATTCTTTTCCGAAATTTCTTGAAAATGATATGAACTTTACCGCATGATCTCGCTGTGCTAATGTTTTAATAATGGCTAGTGTGTGATCTTTACTTCCATCATCTATAAAAAGCAATTCATATTTATAATTGTTGCTGATACTATCTCGTTGCATAATTTCAGTTAATTTGGCATATGTTTGTTCTAGCACTGATGCCTCATTAAAACATGGAATTAAAATTCTAATCATAAAATACAGTGCTCCTCTTTCGATTTTAATTATATAAATATATTTCATATTATACAATATTAAAAGTAGAATGTAGTATTTATTTTTTCATCACTCGGTAATTAATTAAATTTTAATTCTAATGATTCTTTTTATTTTCACATTTAAACAAAAAGAATCCGAAACATTTATTTATGTTCCGGACTCATTTTTTCATTGTTATAATATTTAACATTCAACTTATATGAACGCTCACATTATTTTTCTTTCTTCGTTTCTTCTTTTAATTCTTTTTTATTTGCTTCTACCTTCTCTTTATCTGCTTTAGGTGTGTAGTCGACACCTTCTGTATAATCATTGGCAGCATTCCATAGTATGAACTCATTGATACCATGGTCTTTCAATGCTTTTACTTGATCTTCTACAGCTTCACTATCATAGGTCTTATAATTGCCTTCACCTAAATATTGCGCTGTAAAGTCTTGTAACCATGGACGAGATTTAGGTTTGTTATTACCTAATTTATTTAATACTTCAGTCTCTTTATCTAAATATTTATCAACTGCACCATAGGGCTCTTTGTCAGGGGCGTCATAGCCAAAGTCACCCGGACTCCAATGTGATGGATAGATCATAGATGAAATGGCATCCGTGTTTTCAGCAATTTTAGGGAAACTTTGACCAATACCCGGCGCTTCTTCGACCATTGCTGAATAACCAAATACATCAGCAGATATTTCAGCACCATACGGTTTCAGATCTCTGCGTGCAGTTTTCAAAAATTGAGTTATTGTATCCACACGTTGGTCAACTTCACTTAAGTCACTATCTTTATACTTTCCTTTATCGTAAGTTAAACTGTGCTCTACATTTTCAAATGCTTCAGGAAATCTCACATAATCATATTGAATATCTTTAAATCCAGCTTTAGCTGCTTCTTTTGAAACATTGATATTGTAATCCCATACTTCTTTTTTAAATGGGTTAACAAATTTATCTCCACCGTCACTTTCCCAAACAGTACCATCTGCATTTTTGAATGACCATTCAGGATGACTTTCTGCTAAATTCTTATCCTTAAAAGTAACAATTCTAGCTATTGGGTAAATATGTTTTGATTTCATCTTGCTAAGTAATGGCTTCGCGTCGACAATATCTAATGTGTGTTTATCGATTTCTTTGTTACCTGTATTAAAATTAATCGTGACATTTCCTGAATCATCTTTAACATCAATAACTATCGCATTCAAATCGCTATCTTCTATAAATTTAGTTAATTCATCAAATTTTTCACCTTTTGTTGAATTTGCACTGACGTAAATCCCCTTCACGCCGTCTTTAGGATATGTCACCCCACTGTTTTTACTAGCTTGTTCAGTTTGTTTATCATTATCTTCTTTATTTTTGCCTTTATCATTACTATTTGAACATCCAGTGATGATTAATGTACTTGCAAGTAATGTCGTTAAAACCCATTTTCCCTTCATTTCTTATCCATCCCCTTATCGATTATCGATTCAGACTATTTTTCATTCTATTTAAGCTTATGTTAGTTATCTTATATTGTAAAATTCTTTTTTCTAAATAATTTGTATAGTTCACTATATTAAAGCTGTATTTCTTTCGTTTTAAAGTGCACAATTAGCTGGGTACATTCTCTTTTAAAGCAATGGATTTTACGGAGTTTATGAAAAAAGTTCTAAGACATATATAGTCTCAGACCTTTTCATCATACTATTTAGAAATCATTTCATTTTAAACATCCGTCACAGTGAAGGAACACAACCCGATGCCTACCTGAAGATGTCTTTTATAGAAGACATGCCTTTCACGATATCAATCAGATACGTATTTTATTTATTATCTTTATTAATGCGAACGCGATCAATTGGTTCACCAAGTTTTTCGTTACCTTGTGGCACATGGTAGGTTAATAGTTCTATATAATCTTTCGTTATGTTTACTTTCGTATACGCTGGTTGATTGTCCTGTATCGATTTGGCTGCATAATCCTTTTCACCATCTAATTCATAGAATTTACTGCCACTAGCTGAATTTAACGTTACATAAATTGTGCCGTCCGGATTCGTGTACGTTTGTGGTGCTTGTCCATTTTCATCGCATTGTACTTGTGCATCTTTCCCCTTCATCACATGCGAACGGCTATAAGAATGATCATGTCCTCCTAGTACTAAATCGATATTATATTTTTCCATTAACGGTGCAAATTTATCGCGTCTGATTTTGGACGCTAATTTGTCAGAATGCTTACCTGCCGAATAAGGGTTTCTATGCGTAAGTCCCACAATCCATTTAGGATTTTGATCTTTAGTATCCGCAATTGCACGTTTTAAAGTTTCTTCATGACCTTTAAAGTCTAAACTCTCAGAGTTCAAACTAACAAAAAGTGTATCATTGTGAGTGAAATAAAAATCTGAACTCGCAAAGTTTTTACCGCCATTTTGTAAATTAGGTAGATTAAAATGTTCAGAATATGCTTTGTTGGCGCGATCATGATTACCTAAAGTAGGTACCACTGTAAAATTCTCCATACCTTTTGCTTCTATAAAACCACTATACGCTTTTTCATCCCAAGGTAGATTGACTTGATCCCCCAAGCTCATTAAGAAGTCAGGATCCTGATTTAATTGTGCCATTTGATTTACAGTATTTTGCCAACCTTCATTATCTGATGCTAAATCTCCGGAAGCCCCTAGTTGAGGATCAGCTACTGCTATAAAATTTGTTTCTCCATTATTATTTGTATCAAAACGACGTATAGCCGATTTCTCTCCATTCTCTCCATTATAAAAACGATACATATATGCTTTATTTTCTTCTAAATTAGGTAACGTGGCCTGAGTATAATTCATATTCGGTATATCTTTATTTACTAAACGTTTCGTGTTGCTACCTTGGTGTGTTTGTCCCTCAATTCGTCTTGCATTTGAAAAATCTCCACGGTCATTTGCTTTTGCAATTTCTACATAACCTTGTTCTTCAGATTCGTGATACCAAGTTAAATTCTTTTCTGTATTATCTTTGCCAATCGTCATGATGTCATAACGATGTTCATTGCTTTGTGTTTGATTTGAAACTGTTTCTTTATTATTTTGCTCTTGTTTCGTACGTTCGTCATTATTTGGATAAGACGGTTGAGATGACTTAGATGGTTGTTTTGTATCTTTGATATCCGTATTTTCTGGTTTATCCGAAGTTGCTAATTCTTTGTGAGCCTCATGATGATTATCTTCTATTTGTGTGTTCTCTGATTGTTGCTTTTTCTGTTGTTCCTTTGCAATAACTTTATCAGTATTATCTGTTTCAGTTTGCTGATTATTTCCTGGGTTATGTTGATGAGATGTTGATTGGCTAGGTAACTGCGGGTGCGCTTTTGAGTCTGTATATTGTTCTAATTTGAGTTGTGATGGCGCTTCTTGTTGTTTTTGAGAAGATGCTAAAGTTTCATTACTTTTATCTTGTTGATTCGATGTGAATGCTTTAGCTTGAGGCGCTTTTCCATTATCAGAAGTTGAGTTGTCTTTATCAAAATTTTTATTATTATTTATTTGAGACTGTGTCGTTGTGTCATCTGTATTATGTATTGTATTATTCTGATCTATATTAGCTTCTTTATTAGGATATGTATCTCTTTCTAACTGTTTGTCTGAAGTTTGTGATTGTGACATAGTCTCATCACTTTGACGCGTTTCATCTGTAGTTGGTTCTAACGCTTCTTTCTGCTGTCCTTCTAGTTCCGAGGCACTGGCATGATGCGTTCCGATAAATACGCCAACCGCTGACAAAGTAAATATGATACTCGAGGTCCTTTTTTTCATAAATTAAATCCACTCCTAACTATTTTTATAGATTGCGTATTCATGTTGATTACCACGAACTTAACAAAAGAGTATTAATTTCAAATTAAATAGAAGTAAATGTTATATGAAAAAAGAGCGGATAAGAAATTTAGGAAAAAAGATTTCGTAGTTCCGCTCATAATCATGCGTTCTTACATTAGGTGAAATAGTGCTACTCGGGTTAAATCTTATACAGTTTGTCTATCGTTTAAGCACTTTTTATATTTACTATCCTCCAAAGAACAAATCGATAATATCTGTTGTTCGATTTTTATCTGCTTTATAAAATTCTGTATAACCACAATTTTTACATGTGATTGTAGTAAAATTATTATGTTGCAAATCAAACACTTTAGATAACCCTGAACCTGTAGCTGAAAGCGTGCCTTCTTCAATTTCAGTATGTCCACATTTGACACACCCTTGATCTGATTCTGTTGCCATTACTCCCACTCCTTTGTCGTAAATGTTATTTTTTATTTATCACTAATTCAGGTGTACGAAACTTGATTTGGTGTTTCTATGTATCGCCATATTTAAAAAGACATCAACTCAGATTTTAGTATCCGACGATTGATGTCTTTTATAATAATCATTTTAATTTTATTTTGAGATAATAGACATAAAATACAAAAATTGTTATTAAACCCAATCCAAGTAAAATCAGCGATCCGCAAAAATTATAATCCATAAATATTATTGCGCTTGATATAAAACACGTACTAATCATTAAACAAGTTACAAACAAAGATATTAATGTATTCACTTTATTACGTGGTACCTTCTTTATTTCTATAGATGCAATAATAGATAAATTCTTAGTTTTTAGAATATAAATGGAACATATAGTAGATATTAAGATACATAAAACAGCTATTAAAATACTTATATTCATGTTACTCCCTCACATTTACAAACAAATTTGAATTATAAATTATCTAGTTTCTAATAATTCCCTATCCCAATTTTATAATAAGTTATGTCTCTATCGTACACTACTCATTACTTTTAATTTTTGTATTATAATCATTCAAAAAATGGTATTCACATTGGATAAATAACACAATAAATTCAATATCTACATATAAAAAGAGAGCAATCATTGGAGTTTAATAACCAATGATTGCTTTCTTTTATATCTTACTATTTATTTTTCACTTTTAATCCGCGATAACGATTTAACATCGCGCAGAATTCTTGTTTTCTTGGTTTGGCTAGATTACCTGGATGGTCTTTAAATGATGAAATAGCATCAAGACCATGTACTTCTATAAAGTCATAAAGTTTATCCGCAGCTTGAGATACTGTATCGTGTTCATTTAGAAGATGTGTTTTATAATAATCCACCATTTCTGCTAAACATTGTGTTTGACTATGATCGACAAGCTGTTCTAGTCCTGATATATCAATCAGTTCCTTACCATATAAAATGGAATAGCGGCCTTTCACTTTAAAACGATCTTCTTTTCCCTTTTTAGAGAAGCTGGATTTTAATGGGATTCTATTCGATATATCACCAAATGGTTGTTTCGCATTTATCTGTTTATCACTTTCATCTGATGCAGCTATCTTTTTAGCATTTTCTGTAACATCATTCAGTACATACTCATCCATCATCAACACATGATCTGCCGCTTCAAAATAATCCCCTGAACCCCCTACGATTAAAATAGTGGAAACATCATAATCTTCATACAGTGATTTCACCTTACTCGCAAACGGTGTAATAGGCTCTTTTTCAGGTGCAATCAATTGTTGCATACGGCTATCTCTAATCATGAAATTCGTTGCAGAGGTGTCTTCATCAATGAGTAATAGCGATGTGTCTGCTTCTAACACTTCCATCACATTAGTCGCTTGTGATGTACTTCCACTCGCATTTTCAGTGGAAAATTGATGTGTGTCTTTATTTCCCGGTAAATTATTAATAAATGGACTGATGTTCACTTTTTCAATATGACGTCCATCTTCTGCTCGTATTTTCATTGCGTCGTGAGATGTAATAACATATTCTCTACCGTCATTATCAATATGATTATATACGCCGCGTTCTAACGCTTCGAGTATCGTTGACTTACCATGGAAACCTCCGCCTACAATTAACGTAATGCCTTTTGGAATCCCCATACCAGAAATCGTCTTCCCACTAGGCAATGATAAGTTTACTTCTACACTTTCAGGACTATGAAACGCAACAGCACCCGATAATGGTTTATCCGAAACCCCACTTTTACGTGGCAATATCGCGCCATTTGCAACAAATGATACAAGTTGTCTACGCTCAAGTTCTTCACGAATAAACACTTGATCTAACATTAGTGTAACCTGATTCTTTAGTTCAAACTGATTCATATTTTGATAAAGTAATGCATCAGCTACAATTTTTGGTAGCGTATCTATCAGTATATGCGCTGCAACTTTTCCTAAGATTTTTCTACCAGCTGCAGGTAAACTAACTTCAAGTCGCACGTCGATGTCATGATTATTAATGACCACTGCCGTTCGCTCTAAAATCTCTTGACCACAATGATCTATAAAGATATTTTTGACACTTTTCGAATCTTTTTCACTATGCTTGAATGATTCGAGACTTTCTCTAAACGCTCGCGTTAAGAAATCTGATACTGCAATCACTTTATTTTTTGAATCTAGTAAGTCTCTTGGAATATTTGCAGTTTCGCGATTCATAATGACTCTCATTTTAGAAGGTGGTGCATAAGGATCCACTTGTGCATGATCAATAGCTAAACGAAATTGCTTAAACTGATACGCACCTTTCAATCGTTTATATGCACCATATTTTTGTCCATCTAAGGATTTCAATAATTGCGCTAACTCTGTAGCTTGTTTCAATGTAATGCCTCCTAGAAATGCATTTTTGCTATTTTCCCGCTTATTTAATATTTATTTAGTATAGAATACTAAATTTAATGTGTACAACAAAAGCATTATAACGTATTTAAGCCGCCAACCAATGGCGGCTTAAATATATTTTTCTAGTTATTTTTAGTAAAGTAATTACTTTACTATACAATGGAAATTACAGAATCATTAATTAATGAATTAAAAGAACAACCATTAGATTATCTTCATGTATCACTTATGGATGTGCATTCTCAAACTCGTGAAGGTAAATATGCTGGTGAAGAAAGAATCAAGTTATTACATGGTTGGATAGACGGTCGCATGCTACTCATTGGTATCGGATCTATCTTCACTGCTGAACAAGCTTTAGAAGCAATACAATCACCTTACATTGAGATGATTGCCTTAGGAAGAGAAATTTTGATTGATCACAATTTTGTGAATAAAATTGAAAAATGGTAAAGATGAAACAATCATTTCTGAATTCGATGAAGATCGTCAAGATAAACACGATTTACCACCGAAACTTTGGAAACTTTTAAATGATGGTTTCTATCCATTACCAAGAAAAAACAGTGAAGTTAACGCATAAGATTGATATTTGTCCGAATGTATCTACGATGTTTTAATTAAAAATGAGCTTTAAAGGAGCGATTTATTATGACAATTAATACAAAAGATTTTATCGATGAAAACTATGGTTTATTTATCAATGGTCAATATGTAGCAAGTGATAGTGGCGACACATTAGAAGTACCAAACCCTGCGACAGGTGAAGTATTAGCTAAAGTTGCGAAAGCTCAAGATCGTGATGTGGATAAAGCAGTCAAAGCTGCTCATGATGCATTTGAAGGCTGGAGTCAAACTTCTAAAAGTGAACGTGCTGAATTGTTACGCCAAATTGGTGATAAAATTCTTGAAAACAAAGATAAATTTGCGACAATCGAATCATTAAATACTGGTAAACCTATTCGTGAAACGAAAGCCACAGATATACCTTTTGCTGCGAAACACTATAAATACTTCGCAAGCGTAATCGATACAGATGAAGGTTCTGTGAATGATATTGATAAAGATGTCATGAGTATTGTACGTCACGAACCCAATAGGTGTTGTCGGAGCAGTGGTTGCCTGGAATTTCCCATTCTTATTAGAATCATGGAAGATCGCTCCAGCAATTGCTGCCGGTAATACAATCGTCATCCAACCTTCTTCGGCTACACCACTTAGTTTGATTGAATTAGGAAAAATTTTCCAAGAAGTATTACCAGATGGTGTTGTTAACATTGTGACTGGTAAAGGTTCTGAATCCGGAAATGCCATTTTCAATCATGAAGGCGTTGAAAAACTTTCATTCACAGGCTCAACAGATGTCGGCTACCAAGTTGCAGATGCGAGTGCTAAACGTATTGTTCCAGCAACATTAGAACTTGGAGGTAAAAGTGCCAACATCATCCTAGATGACGCAAACTTAGAGCTTGCATTAGAAGGTATTCAATTAGGTATCCTATTCAACCAAGGTGAAGTATGTAGCGCCGGTTCAAGATTATTAGTACATGAAAAAATTTATGATACTTTAGTTCCAAAACTCGTAGAAGCATTTAAAAATATTAAAGTTGTCGATCCTATGGATGAATCCACACAAATGGGTACGCAAACAAGTAAAGCACAACTTGAGAAAATACAGTCTTATGTTGATTATGCGAAAGAATCTGATGCTGAAATTCTTGTCGGTGGTAGTCAAATCACTGAAAATGGCTTAGATAAAGGGTCCTTCTTCGAGCCAACACTTATCGCTGTATCAGACAATAAAAACAAACTTGCACAAGAAGAAATATTTGGACCTGTCTTAACAATTATTAAAGTTAAAGATGACGAGGAAGCCATTCGTGTTGCAAACGATTCTGACTATGGCTTAGCTGGCGGCGTATTTTCTCGTAACATCACACGTGCACTCAATATTGCTAAAAGTGTTCGCACAGGATGTATTTGGATTAATACCTATAACCAAGTTCCTGAAGGTGCCCCATTCGGCGGATATAAAAAATCAGGTATCGGAAGAGAAACATATAAAGAAGCAATTAAAAATTATCAACAAGTTAAAAATATCTATATCGATACAAGCGATGCACTAAAAGGATTTTACTAATTTAATACAAATCATCAATTGAAAAAATGCAAAGGCTGAGGATAAACCTATTAAGGTGTCCTCAGCCTTTTTTAATACCGTTAAATCCCCTTCTAAAGCATATTCTGCTACATATCATCGATTAAGATTTACAACATTAAAAGTAATTTATGCACGTCATTTTGACTAATATACTTGTCAAATTGACATATATAGTATATATTGTGAGCAAGGAGTTGATAGCATTTGCGAAATCGTGTTAAAGAGTTACGTGCTCGTGATGGCTATAATCAAACACAACTTGCAAAGAAAGCCGGTATTTCTCGGCAAACCATTTCTTTAATAGAGCGTAATGATTTTATGCCTTCCATATTAACTGCAGTTAAAATAGCTCGTATATTTGATGAACCCGTAGAACATATCTTTATCGTAGAGGAGACTGATTTATGAAAGTAGGACGTTTTTTACTTCTCATTTTATTGGGAGCCATCGTTGGTGGATTTATAGGTGGTATGATTAGTGGTTTTAGTAATGTTTCTAAATATACAGATTTACTTGAGCAATTAACAGTGTCATTCAATGCAATCCTAATTCTCTGTATCATTGCGTCAGTCATCAATTTAATTCTTACTCTAGTACTATTTCAAGTACAAAGAAATGCGCTTAAATATAAGCGTAAAACTGAACAAGTACTAGATGAGCAAAAAGCTGATCATTACGAGAAAAAAGCAAATTTGAAATTTATCAGTTCTAATTTAATTTATTACATTCAAATTTTAATAAGTCTAATTACAATGATAATTATAATTATCAGCCACAATACCGAACATACAATACTATATTCTATTATCCCATATTTAGTTACTATGATTCCTTCCATAATGATAGGTTTCTTCGTGCGAAAATTTGATTCACGCTATCCAAAACAAGGCGAAGAACAATATACTGAAAAAATCCTAAAGCTGATGGATGATGGTGAACGGCATATCACACTTGTATCTATGTTTAAAATATACCATTATAACTTAGCCATCATTATTACTGGTGGTATTGTATTAAGTTTATATTCGTTTATTACAGGGGTTAACCAATTCTTTGGCGTATTAATTTTAACAGTACTTTTCATCTATAATGCATTCGGCTACACATTGAAAGTTCGAAAATTTTATAAATAAAAATAATTTTTAAATGGAGGATTTTATGGAACATTTATTAGAAGTACAAAATCTAAATAAATCATATGACAAATCAGATTTTAAACTATCAAATATCTCAATTACACTGAAACCAAATGAGGTCATAGGTGTAATTGGTAAAAATGGCTCTGGAAAATCCACGTTATTTAATACTTTAGTGGGCAATCGTTTTAAAGATTCTGGTGAAATTGCATACTTCGGTAAGCAAGTATCGGGTAACGACGATGCGCATAAAGAAAATATTGGTGTTGTATTCGATGATTTACGCGTACCAAATAAACTAACAATTAACGACATTGATAAAGTATTTTCTAATATTTATCAAACATGGCATTCCGATCAATTTTTCTCTATTATAAAATCATTTGAATTACCAACCGATAATGAAATCAAATCTTTCTCACGAGGCATGCGTATGAAAGCCGCATTAGCCATTGCGCTAGGGCATGATAGCAAGATACTCATTCTTGATGAAGCTACTGCTGGCATGGACTCTTCTGGACGTGAAGAAGTCATTGAAATATTAGAAGATTATGTTGCAGAAGGCAATAGCATTTTAATTTCTTCACATATTTCAGAAGATATTGAACAACTTGCGACTAAATTAATATTTATGAAAGACGGTCAAATTATACTTGAGGAAGATAAACAATACTTGTTGGACCATTATGGCATAGTAGAACAACCTGAAGCTGATTTCAACTTACCTAATGAAGCGATTGTAGCAACTAGAAAGCGTAAAGATGTGAGAGTTACGTTGGTCAATAACCAAAAAGACATTTCAGATGCACGTCCTTTAGAAAGCATAGACGATGCAACAAAATTGATTATGAGAGGTGAAAAATAATGAGAGGTTTAATTATGAGCAGTTATTACTCAAGTAAAAAATCACTTTACACTTATCTTATTGTCTCAATTTTTGCCAGTATTATTTTCGCATTTATTAATCCGACTATGACTTGTTTTTTACCTATGATTTTCTTACTATCACCTGTTACAGATAACATTAAACATGAAAAAGATTCCAAATGGATGTACTATATCTCTACTTTGCCTAGTGGCAGAAAAGCCTATGTAAATGGTTATTTTAGCTTTTATGGCATACTGATATTGATTGGCCTCATCATAGGCGTAATATCCGTTGCACTCGTGACCCAAAGTCTAGCAATGACGGTACTGTCTATATTCGTCGGTATTGGTGGTGCTGGAACGTATGCCATGATGTTTCCATTAACATTTAAATTTGGTCCAGAAAATTCAAATGTTATTTTAATTACGACTTCTATTATTGCGATTGCTTTATTTTTCATAGTTTTCTATGGTGCCATTTTCGCAAATCTTGGCTCTACAACGGGTACATTAAACCCATCAACTATGGGCAGTACTTACCTATTTGTTGGTATTTATGCATTAGTTGGCTTATTAATTTTAATCGTTTCGTACATTGCATCATTAAATATTTTCAAAAAACAAGAACTATAATATGTAAAAAGCTTGTTCCCTGTTTGAAAATTTAGGGAGCAAGCTTTTTTATGCTATATCAGTTTCTTTTTCGTGAATTTATTTTGAATCCATCTTACAAGTAAAGCAAGTGTGATAAATAATCCTAAGTAACCTACCACTTTAAATACAAAGTTTACAAGATCTACGAAACCTACAAAGCTCAAGACATATGCCAATATTAATGAAACAGCTAATAATAAAACATAAGCCTTTGAACCAGGGCTGGTAAATCTATTTAAAAATGGATATAACATGCCAATACAGCTATTAAATATCACTGCAAACATGACGAGTGACATCAGAATACCTATGATTGGGTGAATATCATTTGCCAATAATAAAGTTGGAATATCAACTTTATTCGCATTACCAATATTAGCGAGTAATCCAGCGACCATAATTATTAACAACACACTAAAAGCTAATCCGCCAAAATATGCACCTCTACCTGCAATTTTATGATTATTCGCATCATTACCTACAATAGTTAAAAAGCTAAAACTGTTACCAATGATTAAGCCACCATAAATAATCTCATCCCACCACCAAAATGGGCTTGACGCTCTAGATGGTTCAATATGTTGTGATACTTCTGAAAACGAAATTGTAGGATTTATGATATTCGTTCCGGCAATGATTAATACCGCAATAACTAAAAATGGTGTAACCGTCCCTAGTACTGCAAGAATTTTATCAAACTTAAGTTGTAAAACAACAAACAATAATATAACAATGGCAAGCGATCCTATCCAAATAGGTATATCAAATCCTTGGTTAAGTGCAGATCCTCCACCTGCTACCATTACCACAGTTAAACCAAATAGGAAAAAGATAATTAAAAAGTCGATGATTTTCCCCATAATATTTCCAAACAAATTATTTAAAGAAATATCATAGGAATCTGCATCTACACGATATCCTAATTTTGAGATTTGTCGCGTCCCAAATGTAACGATGATACTTGTAATGATTGCAGCAATATAACCATAATTGCCGTGATTAACGAAGAACTGCAATAATTCTTGTCCAGTCGTAAAACCTGCGCCTACGATAAAGCTAAGATAAGCTAGGGCAATCCCAATCGACGCTTTGTTATCTTTACTAAACATAATATAAGTTCCCCCTATAAAATATGTATAATTGCTATATTTCATAGTGCAACATGAATTCATTTTTTATTTTTAAATTGTTCGAATTATATGATTGATATGATTGATTAACCATTTTATTTATTTCACTTATTGTAAAGAATATTTACTAATTCTTTATTTTTATAAATAATAGACAAACATCGTAATGAGATAATGAAATCGTACGTATTTTATCTATTTAGGGGGATTTTATGTTTAACAAAGCTAAAAAGAATACCATTTATTCTATTAGAAAGAGTGCAATGGGTGCCGCTTCGGTGACCATAGGGACATGTCTATTACTTGGGATGACTCATACAGCATCTGCTGATGAACGTGAACAAAACCGTATTGATTCTGAAACAGCCACTGCTCCAAAACAAGGCACTAATGAAAGTAATCCTTCAGCAACACAATCAACTTCACCCACATCTACTGAAAATCATAAGATACACACAAAACAAGCAGATACGATACATAAAGAAACCGAAAAACGCAAAGAAACAGCAATTAATCATGCCAAACAATCTATAAATGACAGTACTGAATCAATTCCTAATCAAAATACATCAAATAGAAACTCAAATAAACTTAAACCTGAACAAAAAATGGAAAATCACATTACTGAACAGCAAAAGTAGAAGACAATATTACTAAACAACAAGCTGGCACAAGCAATACTAAATATCAAAAAGAACCATTATTAGAAAACAATGCAAAACAAAAAGGCGTTAAAGACACTAAAATTCAAAAACAGCAACAGCAAGAACGTACTCAACAAGAAGATAAACAAACGATTTCAAAAGTGGAAAAAACAACATCCACACATACACAAAAAACAATTAATCCAAATCAGGTTCAATACAATAATGAATCCAAACAAACTCTAGACTCACCTAATGAATCAACAACATCAAAAACAAAATCTCAACCAGCGACATTTACTGAAAAAGATAACGTACATCAGTCAACAGAAGAGACCATCATACCAACTCATAAACAACAATCAACGCAAAAATCACAAAATAATACTGTTCAGCATACGCACCCAGCACATGAAATGGAAGTGACATCAACAAAAACCCAACCCATTTCAAAAATAACCAACGACAAACATATTCACCAAGACACCGTTTCAAATAACAAACAATCATCCAAGAATTTAGAAAACTTATCTAACAATGAACGTACATCACTGCTCAAAACCATTCAACATGATACGCAAGAACAAGACAAACAACCTAAGGCAGCATTACAAAATTTATCTACTCAAATTAAAACAACAAGACAAACACGTAATGCAACTAAAGAGTCAACACAACTCAACATCGAGCATACAGGTCGTTATGACAGTAGCTCAGGATTTGATAAAGGTGGCACTGAAATTGTAAAGTATAACCCCAAAAATGGTTATGCTTATTCAATAAATGGTGATAAAGAAGCTTTAGACATTTTAGATATTAAAAACACGAACAACAAAGATATTTCACTTGTAAAAAGAGTTTATTTAGAAGATGCAGGTATTAAATCCGGAGATTTAACGAGTGTCGCTGTTCATCCTAACGGTGATTATATCGCCCTTTCAGCACCTGCCAAAGACAAAACAGAACCTGGTCACGTAGTTTTTTATAGTGATACTGGAAAGTATCTAAACGCTTTGACAGTAGGCAGTCTACCCGATATGGTAACTTTCACTAAAGACGGGACACGCTTACTTGTAGCTAACGAAGGCGAACCATCTGATGATTACAAAAAGAATCCAGAAGGTTCTGTGTCAATTATTGATACGTCCGGTTCACCATCTAAATTAAATCAAACAAATGTAAACACCGTTCCCCTCACACAGGCACATATGAACGACTCTATTCGCGAATTAGGTCCTGATAAATCAACAGCTTACCTAAATTTAGAACCTGAGTACATCGTTCCTGATGAACATCGGAAATACGCTTATGTCACAATTCAAGAATCTAGTGCTATAGCGAAACTAGATATTGAAAAAGGTGAATTCGTAAAAGTACAAGGTTTGCCTTATAAAGATCATTCTTTACCAGAAAATGCTATGGACCCTTCAGACAAAGATGGTAAAAAAGCATTACGCCCTGTCCCTGTGCTCGGCATGTTACAACCAGATGGTATTACCGCATATGAATATAATGGCGAAACATACTTATTAATTGCTAATGAAGGTGATGCACAAGACTATGATGGCTATAGTGAAGAAGTCCGTGTCAAAGATATTAAAGACGATATCAAACTAGATGCTAAATACTATGAAGGCTATACACAAGCAGAACTAGATAAACTTGTAGCCAATGGATTATTTGATGATGATCAATTAGGTAGATTAAAAGTGACAACTTCTCATAAATTTAGAGATAAAAATGGAAAATATAATGCACTCGTATCGTTTAGCGGTCGCTCATTTTCTATATTAAAAGGCTCTGATTTATCTATGGTTTACGATAGCGGTAGCGACATCGAACAACGCATAAAAGATATTTTACCAGGGCGCTTTAATGCTAATTACGAAGACTTTAATGATATAGAAGTAGACGGAAGAAGTGATGACAAAGGTCCTGAGGTTGAATCCATCGAAGTTGGAACCATCGGCAATCAAACGTACGCCTTTGTTGGCTTAGAACGCGTAGGCGGTGTGATGATTTATAACATTACAAACCCAACTACACCTCAATTTACACAATACTTATACGATGAAGAAAATAAAGATATCTCTCCTGAGGGCATTACATTTGTATCATCAGAAGACGGCCCTACTGGTAAACCCATGTTAATGGTGTCATTCGAGTTATCAGGAACAACATCTACATTTGAATTAAATGAAATTGATGAAACTTTTGACCAAACACACCCGGACGGACAAAATGATACTGATAATGCACAACAATCTAATAACAGTGATGAACATGATGATACAGATGAAACGAAAGGTGAATATAATACCGATGTTGAAACACAAGATGATGAGGAGGATACTGTAGCGACACAAGATAATGATAGTGTAACTTCAGTAACAAATATAGAAGATAATGTGATTGAAAACATTGGCAAAAGTCCTGCTATCAATCAAACTACAGACATTGATAATTCGGATAATCTAAATTCAGAAAATATAGTAGCAGTCCATCATGGACCAACGCATTTAAATAATAATGCGACATTAAACATTTCTAAAATTTCTAGATTATTTGTAAACGAAGCATCTAATCATACATTGAAAATGAGTGATGCGAATACACGACTAAACCATAATCAATATCAGCTAGCTACAAAAACAACTAACCAAATAAATCATCAAAAGATTATAAATATGAATAGTCCTATCGCAACAAATACTGAAATAGAACACCCCGAAGCTAAAAATGAAGGCAACCATTCAATTAATAAACAACAAGTCCCTAACACAGGTCAAAGTCAAAACCATGCTCCACTTTGGTCATCTTTAATTTTAGGTGTTGCTTTACTACTAATTGGTAGAAAACAAAAATCAAAATAATCATATAGCAATAAGTTATTTTAAATAATTTAAATATCTTGTATCCGCTTCAATAACGTAATAATTTATAAAAGTTGTACTTGTCCTTTCAGTTTATTCATATACTATCCATATCATTAACTAAGCCGAGGCATTTAATCATGTCTCGGCCTAGTTAAAATCCATAAATAATTAGTTCTAATCTATCAGGATTAGAACTTTTTATAAATTTGAATTTTTATTCTAATAAATATTCAAATCAAAATTGAACGTTATCTTTTTATTGTTTAATCGATATTCCTCATTTAATTCAGGACCACAACTATTTGAACCTATACCGCTTTGTGCATAATCGACATATAAATATGTGTTATTTTCTATTTCCAATTCATCCACATGTTTTGCCTCTGTTAATTGATTTAAAGAATAATGTGATGCGTTAAAGCTGAATGTATCTTCACTAGTGATGGTAAGCGTATGCTCATTGTTGGTAATATTCATAATTGTTGTTTGATTATGACTACCAGCTTCTTGAGGTTTAATATGCACATCACCATTATTTGTCACCGTTGTTTCAAACATGTCTAAGTATGTTGCTATCCCTTTATCTTGATAGCTACTCATTGGACCATTTCCATAGTAATTTATTTGTTCATATGTTGAAGGTAAAGTTATTAGTAAACCAAATCTTGGTAAAAATGGTGCGTTGTTATCTTTTTCTAAGTTATAATCTACATTTACTTTTCCATCTTGATAAACCGTCCAAGTAAGTGATCCTTTCAAAACTGGCGGCACGGCTTCTGACTCTATATTAATTTCAAAAACGAGACTGATATTAGACTCATCTTCAATTATTTTATAATTTGTCACAAGTGTTTGAATGTTATTATAACCAGAATATAACCACTCTTTTTTAATATATGCATCATTATCTATCGGGGCACGCCAAATTTTAGTTTCGGTATTGTTATTGAAAATGATTTCATTATTGTGAAGCACTGATTTTAAGCATCCTTGTTTCTTGTCAAAAGTATATGCATATTTGTTGCCTACCGAAATATTAATCGAATGTTCCATATCTTTGCATTGAAACTCCATTTTTTCTTCATTGAGATATGGTAATGCTCGACGTTGATAAATAATTTGATCATGTCCAACCTCAAAATACTTATCTCTATAGCTTTCTTCTTCTTTTAATTTATAACGAAGCATCAAACTACTTATATTATCAAGCGTTACATAATCTCTTAAATCAAAAGTTTGGCTTATATGAGGCGCGAAAGCAGTTAATGGAATATTAAACACCTTTCTCTCACCATCTAAATAAATAGCTTCTCCCTCAACAATCAAACTATCCTCCGCATTTGTAAAATCAAATTGATTCTTCAATGTAAACCGATAATCCTCTTCGTTAACCAATCTCAAAGGTCTATGTTCATGTTTAAACTCATAATAACCTTCATGTGGAATTCGATCTGGCGAAACAATACCATCAACACAAAAATTACCGTCATGTAAGGCCTCACCAAAATCTCCACCATATCTAAAAATTGGTTTACCTTCCTTTATCCCAACCTGAATGCTATGATCACACCATTCCCAAACAAAACCGCCAATAAAACTATCATATTTTTCAATTAATGTTTGATATGCATTAAGATCTCCTGGTGAATTTCCCATTGCATGTGCGTATTCACATAATATAAACGGTTTATCTAATTTAGGATTTTCTAGATATGTTTCTAAAATTTCTTCTGGAGAAGCATACATTCTACTTATCATATCAACATTGGACATATCATAATTTTTTTCTTTATCTCGATACAATGCACCTTCATAATGTAATGGTCTTGTCGTGTCTAATTGCTTTGCCCGTTCCAATCCTTTAACCATATTGATGCCAAATCCAGATTCATTACCTATTGACCAAGAAACAATAGAACTATAGTTTTTTAATGGCTTGATAGAGGCTTCTATTCTTTCAATAATAGATGTTTCAAATTTTGGATTATCAGCAATAATATTAAAGTGTTCTGTATTTTCTTCTCCATATAACCTTACTACACCATGAGTTTCTAAATCTGCCTCACTCATTACATAGAAACCATATTGGTCAGTCATTTCATAAAATAATGGTGCCTTCGGATAATGCGCAGTACGAATCGCATTAAAATTGCCTTGTTTCATTAATTTTAAATCTTTTTCAAAATCTTTTTCATACATGACAAAACCATTTTGAGGATGGCTATCATGGTAATTTACTCCCCGTATTTTAATTGATTTTCCATTAATATAGAATTGATTATCTTGTATTTTAACTTCTCTTATTCCAATTTTCTGAGTGATTACTTCGTTTTCTGTTTCAATAATTATCTTATAAAGTACTGGATTCTCAGATGACCATAATTGTGGATTATCTATTACAAATTGATGATGCTTTGAAACAATTGCGCGATCTATTTCTAGCCCTTTAGGATTATATAAAACCAAGTTAATATTCCCTAAATGATGCTTTCCTTGTAAAGTGAAATTTATTTTTCCATTATTAGATTCATGGTTTATTGTTGTCTCAATTTTAAAGTCGTCCACGCGCGATTTAGATCTTTTTAATATATATACATCTCTAAAAATACCTGAATGACGAAACATGTCTTGATTTTCAAAATATGTTCCATCAGAGTACTTAAGTACAATGACTTCAATTGAATTTATTCCTTTTTGAACATATGGTGTAATATCAAACTCTGAAATTGAATGTGCAATTTGACTATATCCTACAAACTGTTCATTGATCCAGATATAGAATGCACTATCGACACCTTCAAAGTTCAAATGATAATCGCTTTGTTCATTATAGTCATTTATTTCAAATGAACGTTTATATCGACCACATGGATTTTCTCTAGGCACGTATGGTGGATTAAACGGTATAGGGTATTGTGTATTTAAATACTGAATCTGATCAAACCCATACAAATTCCATACAGATGGTACTGTTAAATATTGCTCTTTGCTATTAATATCTTCATTTGTATAGTCTTCCAATGAATTAAAAAATTCAAATTGCCATTTACCATTAAGTAATGTGATATTTTGAGTTTCATATCTCGTTTTGAAATCATAATCTTTTTCTCCAAGCTGATATGGTATATAAAAAGCTCTTCTAGCCAACAAATTCACATTTTGTTTTTCTAAATCTTCATGAAATTTTTCTTTAAACATATGACATCCCCCTATTTAATTCTTTCTCTATGTTCTCGTTGACGTTTAAATTGCAAAGTCTTTTCAATATCCGTTAAAAAATCTCCTTTCAAATTAAAGGCTTTGTGATATAAAAATGCAGTTAAACAAACGAATAACAGTGGTGCTATGATAATCATGATTCTTAAGCCATTAATTGTAACGAGTGATTGTGACTCATTTGGCGTGTATCCCAGAATTGATAACCCGACACCAACTATTAATGCTGCAACAGCTTGTGAAGCCTTAGTTAAGAAAGTGTTCGTTGACGTGATGATACTCTCGTTGCGTTGTCCAAATTTAACTTCACCATAATCAATAACATCAGCTAATGAAACCGTTGTAATACCTATCATGAAGCCAGAACCAATTCTCAAAATGCCCGCACCTAAAATAATTAAAAGTGTACTTTTCGGAGCGATAAATCCAGCTATTAAAATAATCAATAATCCTAAAATAATAAATGAAATAGCCGTATTAAACGCTTTTGTTCTACCTACCCATTTGATAAATCTAGGAAGTAATAATAAACCAACCATTTCACATAAAATCATCGAATTAAAAATTGAAAATAAATGTTCTGCATTTACCACATATTTAAAATAGTAAATAATAGAACCATTTAAAGTTTGTAAACATAAATTAAAAGTTAGTAATACCCCCATAATTGCCAATAACTCTTTATTTTTAAATAAAATACGTCCAATATCTTTAAAATTAACTTTAATACCAATTTGTTGTTCTAATTCCTTATCTTCAGGCACTTTAAAAACAGTAACACCAATTGTAATTATAAATACTGCACTACAAATGATTGCAAATATGAAAATCCCTACTGAATCACTGCCATTACCAAAAACGTCTCCTAATTGATGAATAAAATACAGTCCAAATGTACCTACTGTGAATGCTGCTAAACTCGCAAAAAATCTTGGAATTACTGACACTTCTTCACGTTCTCTAGGATTATGTGTTAAATTCGGCAACCAAGACCAATAAGGAATATCCATCATTGTGTAAGTCATTCCCCAGGAAATATATAAAATTGATATGTAAACATACATTGCTGTCTGTGGTAAATCAAAGTTAGTAAATAGTAATATGGTGACAATTGCATTCGCTAACGTTCCTATAGACAACCAGGTTTTGAATTTCCCGAAATTATTTCTAGTGTTATCAACTATCATCCCCATAATTGGATCATTTATGGCATCCCATATACGAGCAACAAATAGCATAACACCAACAAATGCGGGTGATAAACCTACAATATCTGTTATATAAAACATTAAAAAGACACCGACGATATTAAATATGGCATCTTTACCAATTGCTCCAAATCCAAATGCAAACTTCTGCTTTCCTGTTAAATGTCTGTCCATTTTTCCACCTCTAAACCCTCTTTTAGTAAAGCGCTTTCACGTTTGTTGTTTTTATTTTATCAATACAGATATAGAGGGATGAATAGCATAATGGTGATGATATATGGCAAAATGTTTCATTTCATATTACTATGTATTTATATAAATACAAATTAAAATCATTTTTTAATTAAGAGGGATATTATGCAAGTACTATGGAAAAAGTTTCAAAAGAAATTGATAGATGCCAACTTGGCAGAATGCGGTATTGAAGTTGGTGTGCCGAATGTTGGCTATAGCTATAACGTTTTTCAACAAGCCGTATTACATATCGTCACACAAGGTGAAGGTATTTTTACATATAATAATGAAACTCATCATCTGAAAGCGGGAGATATGTTTTTACTAGAACGAGGTATGGAAGTTGAATATAAACCTTCTTTCTCAAACCCTTGGACTTATTATTGGGTGGGAATTAATGGCAAACAAATTCTTACATATTTATCTCGCTCTAGTATCGTCGATACGCACGTTCTTATTAATAAAAACACTAAAGATATTCAATCTATTATTAAAAAAATTTGTAACCTATCTCAAACGATTCAATCTAATAATTCTCATGACATACTGATTATGCAACATATATATCAACTGGTTTATGCCTTGCAAGACAAGTTTCCAAAACACTTTTCTGTTCAAGTTGATATTGTAAATGAAGACATTCAATATGCTGTCGAATATATAAATTCTAATTATCAAAAAGATATTACAATTGTTGATGTTGCAAAATCAGTCAATATCTCAAGAAGTCATTTATTCAAATTATTTAAAAGAAATTTAAACTGTTCGCCTAAGGAATACTTAACTTATATTAGGATGTATCATGCTTCTCAACTTTTAATTAATACCAATTTATTGATAAATGAAATATCTAGCAAAATCGGTTATAAAGACCCACTGCTATTCTCTAAAAATTTCACAAAACATTTTGAAATAAGTGCTTCTGAATATCGTACATGTTTTTCAGTACACCAAACAAATACAGACTAACACATAAAAAAATACTCCTCTCAAAATAGACATTAAAAAATGAAAACTTTGAGAGGAGCATTTTTAATTCAGATAGCTTGCCTTTTTATTAAACTTCCACAATAACACGACATAGTTAATTCATTTTAAGCACTTGCGCCAATTCATTTATCAATGGGTAGACGGATTTTCCTCGTTGAGTTAAGGAATAGCGAACTTTTTTAGGATAATCATTCGTTTCTTCTCTTTTTACAATTTGCAAAGCAATCAAATCATTTAATTGTTCTGTCAAAATCTTTCTACTTATACCTGAAACTTCACGATGTAATGCATTATAAAAGTAAGCTTCATCATAAAGCGTATTGATAATAATACCTTTCCATTTTCCACCTAATGACATCAATGTTTCTTCTATCGGACATCCTCGTTCAATTACAAGATTACAGCTACCATAGTCCATGCTATTTTTTAACATATGAACCTCCTCATTAACGTGAGTTACTTATTTGTGCCTTCTTGTGACATTGTCGCTTATCCTCTACCCTTTAGTTATAACAAATAATAGAAAGCAGCGATAATAATGAAACTCATTCAAATGTCAGACCATATTTATAAATTAAATATGCAGACAACAGTTGGTATTCCGATACAAATCAACACTTGGTTTATTGTGAATGATAACGACGTTTATATCATAGACACAGGTATGGATGATTATGCTGAGCTACAAATCACGATTGCTAAATCGCTCGGTAATCCTAAAGGCATTTTTTTAACGCATGGACATCTAGATTATATCAATGGCGCAAAACGTATTTCTGAAGCTTTGAAAATACCTATCTTTACACATAAAAATGAACTCCCTTATATCAATGGTGAGCTGCCTTATCCAAATAAAACGCATACCGAAAATACAGGTGTTCAATACATTGTTAAACCTCTAGAAACTAATACAAATCTGCCCTTCAATTATTACTTAACTCCTGGTCATGCACCAGGTCATGTCATCTATTTTCATAATCAAGATAAAATTTTAATATGCGGAGATTTATTTATTTCAGATGCGCAACATCTGCATATTCCTATCAAAAAATTCACTTATAACATGACTTAAAAATATCAAAAGCGGTCAAATCATCGATAATCTTTGTCCCAAATTAATTACAACTTCACATGGCGATGATCTATATTATTCAGATGACATTTATTCAATTTATAAATTTAAGTACGAGGAGTAAGCAATATGAAATTACAAATTTATCAATTTGAAGTTGCAGAAGCGAATTTCAAACAAAACAAAGCAAAGATCTCTTCATTAATAGAAACGCATTACACAAATGCTGATATCATTGTGCTACCTGAAATGTGGAATAATGGTTATGCCTTAAATCAGTTAAAAGATAAAGCGGACATAGATTTACAACAATCTCTACCATCTATGGCTGGTTTAATAACAGCTTGTTCATCTTTTGGTATGTCAAAAAACACTGGCGACGCGACACTGAAGACATATAAACATTCATCCATAGCTTGTTCCCAATTCTCGTCTTTAGACAAATCTGCTTCTATAAAACTTAGTTTTTCAATAGGTAGTTCATGCTGTTGCATTGTTTCAAGCACTTTATGTTTGTTATTTAATGACCGCAATGTTGTACGTACCGCATAGCCTTCTTTTAATAATTCAGATATAAATCGCATACCTAAAAAGCCTGTTCCACCTGTGACCAACACTTTATTTTTCATCAATGCAGTTCTCCTGTCATTTGCTTATTTATTGAAATATATTTGAATCCAATCACTTAATTTCAAGCGTTCTGGATTAATTTGATCCATTTGATCAAAATCTATTTGATAGCCCTTTTGTTCAAGCCAATCTTTTTCAGCTGTTTGACTCGTAAATGTGCCTTTAATTTCAGTCTTTTTCAGCGTTGTTTCGGAAAATATATCTACGACTTCATTTAACGTTAGTCTATCTGATGCAATTTCAATTGCTTGATGGTTATAACGTTGAGTATCCTTGAAAATGTTAGCAGCAATTCGGGCGATATCAACAGAAGATATCATCGCAAATTTAACTTCTGGTGCAATAAATTCTGGTATATAAATACGGTCTGCTTCCACTGTGGTAATGCGTAGAAAATTATCCATAAAAAAGGACGGCTTGATGATTGTGTAGTTGAGCGAACTATCCATCAATGTGTGCTCAATTTTTGCCAATGCCTCAAAATGTGGTCCTGTACGATCTCGATTCACGCCACCTGCTGTACTATATACAACGTAGTCGACACCTTCTCGCTCTGCGGTTTCAATGATCATCTGACCTTGTCGCAATTCTTCTTGAGTGTCATTTGGGATGATAGGTTGAACACTATAAACGCCGTACTGCCCTTTCATCGCTTCAGTTAAATCGGCTTGATTACTTAAATCACCTTCAAAAATAGTAAGGTGCTTATGATTAAGCGCCAATAGTTTTTCATTGTTCTTATTACGTGTAAATGCACGCACTTGCCAACCGTCTTCAAGTAATGTATTCACAACTGCATTTCCTTGTTTACCCGTAGCACCAATCACTAAAATACTTTTACTCATATTATAATCTCCTATCTTAAAAACCAATAATCTTCCTTTTCACCTTTTAAAAACGAATATGCTGTTGGTTGCATTCCATTTGATTTGATATTGGCATTGATTACATCACGTACATCCCATACTTGCAAAATAAATGTTTGTAGATGGTGACTGAATACACTTTTAGGCGCATTCATTGCTAGTACTTGTCTTACTTCCGAAACAGTCATATGCGTTGCCTGAGCGATATCATCTTCCGTTAATGTAGATTTATGAAAATGTGCTTTTAATTCTTCACTCGTAATACGTCTCTGCGCTTGATTCAGTGACATCATATGCCTTCTCTCATTAAATTTTTGCATTTGTTTTACATATAAATTATACTACTTATAGTAAACGGACAGGTATCCGTATGTCAATTTTAAAGATGATTGAAGGTGAAATTTATGAGAAAAGATGCTTTGGAAAATAGACAGCGCATTGAATCTCACGCAGCCAAGCTTTTTAAGACCGAGGGCGTCGAACAAGTTAGTATGAAACGTATTTCTGAAGAACTTAATATCGGTATGGGCACACTTTATCGTCACTTTGAAGATAAAAGTGCACTCTGTTATCAACTCATTAACAATGACTTTGAGTCTTTTATGACAGAAATTGAAACAATTGCACAACAACCCACTGATGCAAAAGAAATGTTTATCCAATCCATTGATCAATTTCTACAATTCAAAATGAAACATAAAGATTTATTACATTGTGTAGAAATGGGGAAAAGTAAACGTGACTTTAGACAAACATCCTTCTTTGAAAGATTACATGGTTATTATTGTCACATACTTAATATGAACAACGGGAATAGCCAAACAGATCTTACTTTTAAAGTAGATGTCTTAATGAACACATTAACAACGCAACATTATCAATTTCTAACTGAACAAAGAGCTTTATCAAATCTACAAATACGCGAACAACTTGTATCATTATTTTTCAATGACAATTAGGAGGCAAATGATTATGAAAGTTACATTAATTACTGGTGGTAATAAAGGTCTAGGATTTGAAACGGCACGAAGCCTAAAAGCGGAAGGCCACAACGTCTATATCGGTTCAAGAAATGTATCACGTGGACAACAAGCAGCTGAATCACTCGGCGTTAATTTCGTGCAACTCGATGTAACAGACGATGACTCCGTGTCTCAAGCTGTGCAGTTTATTAAAGAACAAGAGGGCCACTTAGACGTCCTTGTCAATAATGCAGGTATTTCAGGTGGTTTCACACAACCACAAGCACTTACACCAGAAGATATGGAGAAGGTCTATCAAACGAATGTCTTTGGTCTTGTGCGCGTAACGAATCAATGCATTCCATTATTAGAACAATCAACACAGCCTGTTATCGTGAATGTCAGCAGTGGCTTAGGTTCATTTGGTATGGTGACCAATCCTGAAACAATGGAGTCTAAAGTCAACTCCCTCGCTTACTGTTCTTCAAAATCTGCCGTCACGATGGCTACCGTTCAATATGCAAAAGCATTACCTAATATGCAAGTCAATGCTGCAGACCCTGGCTCAACGAATACAGATTTGGTAGGTGATGCAAGCAATAATTCTAAACCAGCAACTGAAGGCATTAAACCTATCGTTACACTTGCTACGATTGACAAAGATGGTCCAACCGGTACTTTTATTGATGGCGATGGCCCTATGCCGTGGTAGATGGTCAATATGATATATGTGAAGTTATTTTTAAGATATTCGATTGATCAATCAAACTTCTATTGTGAGGTCAATTTGATGATATTTACATGTATTGTAGCGGCGGAGTTTATAAAATATTTTGCACGTTGCTGTTACTACTCTATGCCAATAAGTTCATAAGACTGAAAATCCAAAATGGAGGTTTTTATACAATGAAAAGCATTAATTTCGAAGAACACTTCGTCTTAAAAGAAGTTCAAGATCAAATGACGCATTTAACTTCACCTTCTCCAAATGGCGTGCCACTTAAAGCAATGTTAGAAGCACTTGAACAACAAACTGGATTTACAAACCAAGATGAAATTAGTGAACATGATGCACGTATTCAATTCATGAATCAATAGGATGAACAGATGCAAGTGTTATCTTATGGTAATGGTTCACCTTCCCTAATTTCCGGCGAAAAAGTGATTGAGCTCTGTCGTTATACCAATGATAGACTTAAAGCTTATATCGATCATTATCCAGACCGTTTCTTAGGGTTTGCGACTTTACCTATGAACGAACCTCAAGCGGCCGTGGAAGGATTCAAACGCTGTGTCAATGAACTTGGATTTAAAGGGGCACTTATTTTTGGCCATCCTAAAGGACAATTTTTAGACCATCCAGACTATGATGTCATCTTTCAAACAGCTGAAGCGCTAGATGTGCCTATCTACTTACATCCTGCACCAATTAGTGATGAGGCCTATCAAACTTACTATCAAAGTGATAACTATCCAGATTCAACGGCTGGCTCTTTTGCGTGCTATGGTTACGGTTGGCACATAGATGTCGGGATTCATACGATGCGTTTGGTACTCAGTGGTGTATTTGATCGTTATCCAAATTTAAAAATGATTATTGGACACTGGGGAGAATTCACCCCCTTCTTCTATGAACGTATGGATGACATGATTTATGCGCCTCATCTTAACCACAAACCCAGTGACTATTTCAAAAATAATTTCTACATCACACCAAGTGGCATGTTAACCAAACCACAATTTGAAATGGTCAAAAATGCTGTAGGTATTGAGCACATACTATACTCAGCGGATTACCCTTATGTACAACCAGATAATTTAGGTAGCTTCTTAGATGAGCTTGGTTTAACAAATGAAGAAAAAAGTAAAATTAATTATAGTAACGCTGAACAATTATTAAATATTAAAATTCCAAAATAACGGAGGCATTTATGACACATACATTAGCATTAGATGGCGCAACAATAAATTATTATAAAGAAGGACAAGGCCCGGTATTAATTTTAGTTCCAGGCGCAAACGGTACAGGCGATATTTTCTTACCCTTGATAGAGCAATTAAAAAATCATTTTACAGTTGTAGCAATTGATCGTCGTGATTATGGTCATAGCAAGTTGACTGAACCGCTTCCTGAACGTGCAAAACAACCAGATGATGACTATCGTATTAAACGCGATGCACAAGACGTTGCTGAATTAGCAAAACACTTAAGCGATGAACCGATTTATTTATTAGGTTCTAGTTCTGGTGCAATTGTAACAATGCATGTCTTAAAAGATTATCCAGAAATTATAAAAGAGATTGCTTTCCACGAACCTCCAATTAATACGTTTTTACCGGACAGTACGTATTGGAAAGAAAAAAATGATGCGATCGTTAATCAAGTATTAACTGAAGGACTACAAGCAGGAATGAAAACTTTTGCACAAACACTTCATATTGCACCAATTGATGCAAAAAGTATGTCGCAACCCGTTTCTGAAGATGATACAGCACAAAAAGAACAATATGAACGTATGATGTTCTGGGCAGCTTATGAAATCAGACAATATACACATTCTGATATTACATTGGCTGACTTAGCGCAATATAAAGATAAAGTGACTTTATTAAATGGCACAGATTCTAAAGGCTCATTCCCTCAAGATGTTAACTTTTATATTTCAGAACAGACTGGTATTAACATCGTTGATATTCCTGGTGGTCATTTAGGTTACGTACAAAAACCTGAAGGCTTTGCTGAAGTCTTATTAAATTTATGGACTTAACATTGGTAACTAAGGAGCTAACATGATTTTATTCGAACGTAATGCACCTTATAATGACGAAGCCTTGCGCAACAAAGCAGACATTCAAGAATTGATTCAATTCGAACGTTTTTGTCGTGATAATTATTTATGGGAAGGCATGCTTCAATGCTTTTCCAAAGATTCACGTGTCAACATTTCATGGTTTGATGGTACTGGTGAAGAATTTGTTGAATCTTCAAAAGCAATGAATCGTTATGCACCACATCAAATTTACAACACCCAAATTTGGATGAATCAACATCGATCCGTAGCAATCATGCAAGCTACGATTCAAACACGGATTAATATAGATAACCTCGAAATGCAACTGAATTCAGACGCTAAAATCATATACTGTGTCGAACAATTAAACGGAGTTTGGTACATTAAAAATCTAGAATGCGTTTATGAAAAGGATACCTTAATCCCAGTTGTGCCTAGTACAGTGACGATTCCATCATCTGATATAGCATCTTATCGTACTAGTTATGCCTGTCTATCCTATTGTTTAAACTTTCTAGGCTACGAGGTAAATCATGAATTACAAGGTATTGATCGTCCTGAAGCACTCAATCATTACTATGTTCAACTAGATGCATGGTTAACCTATCAAACGAATTCCTTACAGAAAGAAGATGGCTCTTTTGAAAAAGATTGATTTACATTCACACTATATCTCACCAGGGTTTGCTAAATTTTTAGATGATTATTTTGATGGTAAAGGTGATGGCGTCCCAACACCTGAATTCTCTATTGAAGGTTACCTTCAGTTAATGGCTGATCTCGAAATAGACTATGGTGTACTCTCTATTTCTAGTCCTCACCTTAGCGCCGCACCAGATGAAGCAATGCTGCGTCTTACAGAAGAAGTGAATGATTACGCATCAACTATGGTGCAACAACATCCAACGAAACTGGGTTATTTTGCATCGTTACCATTACCACTTGTAGATGAAAGTATTGCAACCATCGACCAATCTCTAGATAAACAAGGCGCATTAGGGTTCACCCTACCAACGAATGCACGTGGCATCTATTTAGGAGACGCTCGTTTAGATGCTGTATTGGCAAAGCTTGATGAACGTCACGCTACAGTTGGCATACACCCAAATGAGCCAAAGCCCGTCAATGATGCGATTAAAGAAAAAGTACTTGCACCACTAATGGAATTCTACTTTGATACAACCCGTGCAATTGTCTTTATGAGTCAAAATAATGTATTTAGTAAATATCCAAACATTCAATAGATTGTCCCTCACAGTGGCGCACTGTTACCAGTTATTGCGCAACGTGTTAGCATGGGGAATCAAATGTTTAATGTGGGCGATAAACCGAATGACATTGCTACAGTGATGCAGCAACTCTATTTTGATTTAGCTGGTAAAGGATTGCCTTATCAATTACCCACATTACTAGCCATGGTTGATGAAAATAAAATTGTCTACGGTGCGGATGCGCCCTATACTACAGACCAAGTAGTCAAATTACTTTCGGATGAAATCGAGACTTCCGACATTTTATCAGAATCACAAAAAGAGAAATTTCTATTTAGCAATGCAGCAACATTACTTAAACGATAATCACTCTGATAAGGATGCGACAATTTATGCCAATCGATAACGCAACAGAAACACAACATCATAATTTAAACACTCCCGTCACAATAATTGGTGGCGGTATTGGCGGATTAACGCTTGCACGTATGTTATATATTCATGATATACCTGTCACTGTTTATTAAGCTGAACATGATCGTCATACACGAACTCAAGGTGGTCAATTGGACATTCACGAACACAATGGACAAATTGCGCTTGAAGCAATTAGCCTAACCGAACAATTACATGACATTATTCATGAAGGCGCAGACGCAACAAAAATTGTCGACTCAAATGCTAGCACTTTATTAGATATACCTAGTGACGCATCAAATGCACGTCCCGAAGTATTACGTGGCGATTTACGCCAGATGTTATTGGACTCCTTACCAGAAGATATTGTGCAATGTACGCCCTCACACCAGATAAAGGTATTGTCGCACATCGTGAAGCAGGAGATGTCCTACACACATATATTCAACTTAAATGTGATTTAGATTGGATTTCTAATATCGATTTTACTAATTTGAGCGCATCTACGCAGGTAATTGCTGAACAATTTGAAGGTTGGGCACCTGAACTTACTGCTTTAATTACAGAAGGATCATCGAATTTAATTCCACGTAAAATTTATGCCTTACCTGATGAACATCGTTGGCAACGTACACCTGGTGTTACGCTACTCGGTGATGCTGCGCATTTAATGGCACCATCTGGAGAAGGCGCAAACCTAGCAATTTATGATGCAGCAGAGCTTGGCAAGTTAATTGTTGAATATCCAAATGATATTGAACTTGCACTTGAAAACTATGAACAAGCCCTATTTAAACGTAGTGCCGCAGAGGCCGAAGAATCTCATGAATTATTAGACTTGTGCTTAGGTCAAGATGCACCCTATGTACTGATTGCATTGTTTGAAGGTAGTAACGAACAAAACTAATAGAATTATAATTAAAATTTAGCTAAAACTTCAATACACACACTATAACCAATCCATTCTAAACTTAATCCTTTCCAGCCCGAAACGGGACAGCAAACCTGATTTAATTCAGCTGCTGTCCCGTTTTTTATTAAGTAAAGTATTATATGTATAAAATTAGCAACTAATTATAACATTCATAATTGACCTTGATTCCCCTTTGTTAACTCGCATATTAACAAATAAAAATGGTACACGAAACCAATTAATAGGACTCCGTGTACCAACTTCACTTTTATACAATTCATACATCCATATTTGAAATTATTCCTCTGAACTTTTTTCAATATCTAAAAAGTCTTTTACTGATATGGTTGTAGGACGAAATGGCTGAATTTGATTTGTAGACACAAGTTTTTCTACTTTTTCTAAAAATACCTCAATCGAATCGTCTGCAGTCACGCCTTTGAAATCTGCAAATCCATATTGCCACCATTTTAATTTAAGTAATCTTTCAATAATATGTGCTTCAAATCGATATCTTATTACTTTAGCGGGATTACCACCCACAATTGCATAAGGTGGCACATTTTTGGTAACCACTGAACCAGCTGCTACTATCGCACCATCACCGACAGCGATACCTTTTGAAGAAAACAATACATCTTGTCCAATCCATACATCATTCCCAATAACTATCGGTTCCATGCCACCGACTGTTGAGGGGCGATGATCGAATTCAACGCCTGCCGCATCAAGATAGTCATTAAATGCACAAGTATTTTTACTGTAAGTTAACATTGACGTTGTAAAACGTTCCATCGGGTGATTGCCAGCCATTCTTCTAACTTGAGCAGCGATTGAGCTATAGCGACCAACGATTGTATTAGCTGGTAATTGACTATTCGTTGAACTAAAAGCACCCATAGTATGAAACACATTTCCTACAAAAAATATTGCATATTGTTCAATTTGTGCATAATTTGCTACTTTTAATGGGTGGTTATTTGACAACCTGAATTTTCCTTGCGCACTCGACATGGTATAAACATTATTATCAAAAAAGAGTTCCTTGTATGTTGGATTGACGTTGAATGTATTACAAGCATGCGATGATGTATCCACTAAATTATCTGTAAAAAATGTAATTCCCTTAATCTCTGTTGACATTACAAACCTCCACAATGATTCATTACTTAAGGTATATGTGTCCGTATGCATCTCTATAATATATAAGCCAGGTCATATTATTCCTTAGATTAATATTAAATTATTTTTTAGTTGTTTTCTACCTTAAATTGGTGTTTTACGAAAGATATATCCAATAAAAAAGACTAACCACTTTTAAATTGAGGTGCGTCATTTGTATATAAGCTTGTTTGCCCTTTATATATTAAAAGCAATTATTTAAAATATGATTTTGTGTAAAACACTATAATGATAACATTGAAGTGAGCATCTCCTAGCGACTGATATAATGTTTTATAAAATCGTTTAATTCTTGAAGCACTTTCTTCTCCTTGTGATCAGACATCCCTATGACGCCTTTTTAAATCAAATTATTCTTTACTAATATTTAATTTATTAGCTAGAGTAATTATTGTTCAAGAAATTTGTTTAATAATAAATGTATTATGCATAAATTATCACAATAAAAAGATTTTTGACAACTAATTATGTATCATGTGTGTATAATTGAATCATAACAAATAGAATCAATTATACAATTCATAAGTAGTACAATATGAGAAATAATACTTATTTTATTGAAAGTGGGTTATAAGAAAGGTGTAATCACGATGGATTGACGTATTGTAAAAACAAGAAAGACCATTAATGATAGTTTTTATGAGCTTTTTGAACAGAAAGATTTTGATAAAATTACAGTAAAGGATATTACAGAACACGCGCAAATCGGGAGAAAAACATTTTATCTACATTATATTGATAAATATGACTTATTAGACCGTATTGTCGATAAAAAATTCGAAGCGCTCGAAGAAATTTGTGAAGCCAAAAAAGAACTCGGTATGCAACAGGGAGTTAAAATTTGGTTTGCGTTTTTTGAAGAAAACAAAGCGTTTTTCACAAAACTTTTCAGTATCCAATATTCTGATAAATATAAGAAAAATTTGCGTACTTTTATGGAAAAAGAATTCGAGAAAAAAATTCCTTATGAAGAAGGCTTAAATCAAAAATAGATGACTATGTATACCTTACATTTATTAGTAACGGCATGGTGCGCCTTATCGATTTATACCTCAGTGCAGACTCACCATACCAAGAAACATTAATTTCCGAAGTTTCTAAGTTAATGCAAATCATTACTGACCCGAACATAGGCTCAGAACAATAAAATTGTCTGATCCTTAACAACTTATATTAAATATGTTGCTAAGCTAATAGCAACCAACTCATTACACAGCCTAAACATAAAAATACATTACGTGAACACCTTTAACGACATAATGAAAAGTTAAACACTTCGACCTCGCTATCTCTACTTTGAAGCTTAACAATGATAATACGACAAAATATAAAAGACCTAGGCAACGCACTTTCCATGCATTTCCAGGTCTTTTATACTGTATAATTTATCCATAACAATAAACCAATTCACGCTTTATAAATTTTCAATTCTAACCCTTAAATGTTTAATTTTATGACGTTCCCCATAAATACTTAATAATTTCATTAGCGACATCTCTATTCTCGTGTAATTGGCTATGTTGTGCCTGCTTACCATGATATTTTGATTCTTGATAACTTTCCGGACTACTGCTCAATAAATCTTTCAATGACTTTGAAGAACTGTTCGATACACGACCGTCAGAGTGCGTGCCGTCTTCAAGATCACCATAAATATTCAACACTTTAATCTGTTTGCCTTGATAAATTGCTTTCAATTCACGCAATTGCTGATACGGTGGATTCATGCGACTTGGTTTCCCTTCTTTATCCACACTGATTTCGTTAACTTGTTCATTCATATTTAAGACACCATTAAATGTCCCCGCAATATTTACTTGTTTATTCAAACGTGGTAGAGAGGCATCGTTACCATAATTCAGCATATACGTCGCAAATGATAAATTTCCCATAGAGTGACCTACAAAATTGAATTGTTTGAATTGATATTCCTTTTGTAGGGCTACCAGAACATTTTTAAACCATTTTGCATTTTTATCGTAGTCACCGTCTTTATTATTTTCCAATTCAACTTTCACTATAGGATTGATGGCATTTTTGTTTAACTGACCTTTAAACGTGACGTTACCATTTTCAGATACCACTGCGGTGATGACATCGTGAGTGACGCCTTTGTTTTCAGCTTGTTGCACCAGGAACTTCTCTGAATTGGCACTGCCACCATACCCATGTAAAAATAATGTAGGTATCGGATGATTCACGAATTTTGAGTGTGTTACCTGTTTTGATGGCTTTTGACTTACAAAGACTGCCATCACAATCCCTACTACAATAACTATCGCTATGATACTTGCTCCCCAAATCCACAATTTCTTCACTAAAATAACCTCGGTTCTCGTTTTAAACCCATTATAAAGCATGCTTCATAAAATTGTCTTGTATCTGACGAACCTCTTTTGAACATCATTTAAATTCTCTTATATTTGCTAAAATACTTTCTAAAATTTAAAATTATATTAAAAGCGCAACGCATATTACTCGTATTTGCATCATATTATTTAAAATTTCCAATGGAGTGAGATAAATGAATCAAAATATTGAACACTTAAAAAAGATTATTAAAGATGCGAATCAGATTACATTTTTCACAGGTGCTGGCGTCTCTGTCGCAAGTGGCGTGCCTGATTTTCGATCTATGGGCGGCTTGTTTGATGAGATTTCAAAGGAAGGCTACGCTCCAGAATATTTACTAAGCGCTGAATACTTACAAAATGATCCAGAAGGATTTGTTGATTTTTATCATAAGCGCCTACTATTGGCAGACAAGCAACCTAATGTCGTACACGAATGGATTGCTCAACTTGAACACCATCAACGTTCATTAGGTGTTATTACTCAAAATATCGATGGACTGCATACAGATGCTGGAAGCGCGAATGTTGACGAACTTCATGGAACCTTAAACCGCTTCTATTGTATCCAATGCGAACATAAATATGATAAAGCCACAGTGATGGCAAAGCATTTACGCCATTGCGAAACATGTGGTAGTCCAATCAGACCCGATATTGTACTTTACGGTGAAATGTTAGATCAACAGACTATTTCTAATGCGATTCAAAAAATTCAAGAAGCTGACACCTTAGTCGTCTTAGGTTCCTCTCTTGTAGTTCAACCTGCAGCAGGTCTCATTTCTTATTTTGAAGGTCAACACCTTATTATCATTAATAAGGATGCAACGCCCTATGATCGAGATGCAGATGTTGTTATTCACGATGACATGGTTGATGTAGTTAACGCGATTCGTGAGTAATGAAGTTGACTAAAGGCTATATGTTGCGTTTGCACATATAAAAAAGAGAACGCGCTTTTAAACGGTGCGTTCTCTTTTTGTTTATTTTTTATATGCAAATACCTTCTAATTAATATCGAAATGGATGCGATGTCGTCACTTTTTCTAGCTTTTTATCTATCCATATTAACTATGTATTTTTTGATTTAATCCCAACTTTTCACGTAAAGTCCCTTCACTATAAGCCGCTTGAATCAAACCTCTTTCTTTTAAAATCGGAATCACTTTATCGACAAATAAATCAAACTGCGTCGGATTGAGCGGTGGCATAATATTGAATCCATCTGCTGCACCACTTGTAAACCATGCTTCCATTCTATCCGCTACATCTTCAGCAGTACCAACGACGATATGATGCCCTCTTGCACCAGCAACGTGCTTCATTACATCTTCTAAAGTATATTCATTCTTCTTCGCTGTATCTTTGATTAAGTCTACACGACTTTGTATATTGTTTCCTTTTTCTACTTCAATATTTTCAAACGGTGTATTTAAATCGTAATGACTTAAATCTGTATCACCTAAATAAGAAGATAATAACTCTATTCCCATCTCTGGCACAATGAGATCTTGTAATTCTTGGAATTGCGCTTCCGCTGCCTCGCGTGTTTCTCCAATAAATGGAAAAATACCTGGCATAATAACAATTTCATGTGCATTTCCGTGCTTTTGTTCAACTTTATTTTTCAAATTATGTGCAAACGTGATTGCATCGTTGATATCATTTTGCGCTGTAAATACAACTTCTGCATGTTTCGACGCAAATTCTGTACCTTTTTCTGAAGAACCTGCTTGTACAAGTAATGGATAACCTTGAGGTGATGCTTCAATATTTAATGGGCCTTTTACACTGTAAAATTCCCCCTGATAATTAATTGGTTCTGGCTCTTTTTCGCTAAAAAAGCCTCCTGCAGCATGAAGATGTTCCGTATTAACGCCACGCCAAGAATCCCATAATTGCTTAGAAATATTCACAAATTCTTCGGCTTGATCATAGCGTAAATCATGATTTGCATTCGTAGTGCCATTAAAATTCTTCGCTGTATGATTAATACCTGATGTAACAATATTCCAACCCGCTCTGCCATTGCTGTAATGATCTAAAGACGAAAAGATTCTCGCAAGGCTAAATGGTTCTGAAAATGAAGTAGATCCTGTCACAATCAATCCAAGATTTTGAGTTTCTCTAGCTACAATAGACATTAAAGAAATTGGCTCAAACATCGTAAACATATCTGGATGCGTCTTGTTATCAAGATATAAACTATCAGACACAAATAGAAAATCAAATTTAGCTTGCTCTAACGTTTTTGCTTGTTCAATGGTTTTCGTTAAATTCATACCCCCACGTTCTAATGCATCTGGGTGTCTACTACTCGCAACATGGTGACCAAAACCAGTTAAAAAATATCCTAATTTCATTCTTTTCATCTTTATCCCTCCACACACTTATTATTCCGATTTGATTAATAGGGATAATATTACCATTCCATTATTATAGAGTCAATTAGTTATATAAACCGCATATGAAACAACTTTTTTTAAATTTAAAACAAAAATAACGATTGATGCTTCATATGCATCAACCGTTATGATTAAGAAACTTTATATTGTAATGACATTAAAATTATCGCCCATACCATCGACTAAATCACACAGCGTATATCATAAACTTGAATCAACCATCGCGTTAGCAAATCATCCTATTTAAATGATCTATTTGCGATTGAAAAATTTTTGATTAATGTGGATTCCTTGAGATACGTAACATCATAATATCTTGTCATACAATAGATAAAGAAAATGAGCGTATGTGTATCGATTCGATCTAGTAAGTATTGTGCCTTCAGCTTTTTAAATAATGCTTTCTCTGAGGCGCTACAAAACTTTTTAAAATAACCCCATATATGGCTAAATGTATTGATTACCGAACCTTTGCTAGGCTGTATGGACAGTGCATGATCAATTGCTTCTTCAACATCTCTATATTCACATTGCCCTTTAAGCATTTCTCTAATCTCATTATAGCTTTGTTGACTATGCCACATGACCTCATATTTATATGCTTTCCATAACAATTCCATTTCATGCCTATGTTTGATTATGCTCATCCCCTTATTTAGAGATTATAACTTTAACTTTCACAATAATTTAATATCACCGTACCCATATTAAACCGTTATTTAAGTATGTGTTAACACGCCATCTTCCATATGATAAACCTTGTCACAATAGGATGTAAGTCGTTCATCATGTGTAACCACAATACACGTTTTATTTTTTTCTGATGTTTGTGCTTTTAAAATTTCCATGACTTCCATCGCATTTTGTGTATCAAGCGAAGCCGTTGGTTCATCCGCTAAAATAATCGAAGGTTGTGTATATAGCGCTTTAGCAATGGCTACACGCTGCTTTTGCCCACCAGAAATTTCACTCGGCAGTTTATTTTCAATTGCTTCGAGATTGAGTTGTGACATCAACTGCTTGTATTCAGTTTGACTTAATACATCTTTCTTTTGTTTAACCAATAATTTAAACTGCTGTTTCACCGTTAAAAAAGGCACCAAGTTAGTTGCTTGAAGTATAAAGCCAATCTCCTGCATCCGTGTGTTTGCTAATGCTTTCTGAGACATCTGGGAGACTTCCTTACCATTAATGAGAATCTCTCCAGACGTCGGTGTTTGAAGTGCGCCCGCCATAGTTAGGAAAGTACTTTTCCCAGATCCTGAAGGTCCTATAATTGCAATGAGTTCAGTTTGATTAAATTTTAGTGAGGTAGGCTTCACAGCTTCTATTTTTTGGTTTCCATCTTGGAAATATTTCGTGACATTTTTAAATTCTAGCATTTGTTATACACTCCTCATTTACCCTATCGCTTTCAGTGGATCAACTTTTCTTATCGTTAATATGGAGAATAGACTACCTATTAATGAAACAGCGATAAGGACAACCCCATAAATTAATAATGTTGTGGCGCTAAATTTAATCGGTACCGCACTCGGCAAGAACGCTCCTGTAATTAAGGTCAATACCAGTCCAATGACCGTACCAATCAAGGCAATGATAAACGTTTGCGACAACACTACTTTGGCTAAATAACCATTTGAAAAGCCTTGTGCTTTTAATACACCAAATAAATTCGTTTTTTGTAATGTAATAACATATAAAAAGATGCCAATAACTGTAGCAGAGATGATAAATAAAAATGAAATCATAAAGTTTAACGTTAAGTTTTGCGCTGTATAACCTGGTAAGTTTTTAACGAAACTTTCGATACCAATCGCTTCTAAATTATGATTTAAATCTTTAGACTGCCAATCTTTATCTTTTACAACAACCGCATTCGTCTTATCTTCAGTTAATGACGGATTAATATTTTGAATGGTTTTGTTATTTGAAAAAAGTACCGGAGAAGCATTATATTTAGCACTTTCACTAAACCCAACTATTTTTAACTTTTCGTTGGATTGTGATAGCGATAATGTATCACCTAGTTTAAATCCTTTTTCTTTTAACGTTTCATCAGCAACGACTTCATTATCTGCATTAAATTTCTTTCCATCAATCATATTCGGTACGAGAAAAGAATCATCTGTAACACCGAACATTAATGCATTTTCTTCATTATCTCCATTAGATACAATGACACCGGATTGCTTTAGCGTTGTTTGTTTTTTATATGTATCTGCAACATCCTTTTTATCAAACATTGATTGTTCAACCGTTTGATTCGCATCTTTGTTTAAAATGATGGCGTCTGCTTGCCATTTATCAATACCTTCTCTATTCATATTCATTAAACCACTTGCCAAACCTGATAATAGGAACAGCAAATAACTAATCATAATTAAGACACCGATAATCAGACTAAATTTCAATTTGTTACGCTTTATTTCATTCCATGCTAAAAACATAAACAACCTCCTTTCATTTATCTTATAATTTTTATGTATTTGTATTAACAACTACGGTATATTCAGTGTACCAACTAAACAACTAAAATTACAGCTTTGTACATATCGTAAACTGATTGCGCTTGTATAACATAAATAGATGCTCAGGCTTTAATCAATTTGTTAGCAGCTGTATTATGTGTAACCATTTAAAATATATAAAAATCCCCTCTCAAGTTTGCACTTATATGTGCCATCATTGAAAGGGGCATATGTTAATTAAATAATTCAAATTCTTGAAAATGGATTCAATATTTCACGAGGGGCATGATTATGCTTTTGACACACTCACTTTTCTACCATGTATGAAGTGATAGATAAAGAAAGTGACAATTAATAATACAGCCATTACTATATACCTATTGCCTAACCCGATCTGATTAGTAAACAAACCTAGTATATAGGGCCCAAATCCTAAGCCTAAATCTAAACCGATAAAGAATGTTGAGGTTGCTCGCGCAATTTTTTCTTTTGGTACGACTTTGACAGATACCGATTGAGACGTAGACGTGATATTACCATAACCTAATCCTAATAAAGCACCACCAATTAATAACATCCTTGCTGAATGTGAAAATGCAATAACTAAGAAATAGATAGCCTGAAATATAATACTAGTGTATATAACTATATTTTCATTTTTGCATCCATTAATCTACCACAAACTGGTCTTGAAAAAATTGAGACGATTGCATAGACAACGAAAAAGTAACTTGAAGCTGTAATTAAGTCTCTCTCTTGCGCAAAAACTTTAATATAATTAAGAATAGAAGAATAAGAAAGACCAGCTATAAACACGATAATGGCAATTGGAATGGCTTCTTTCGCGATAAAATCTGAAACCTTAAACCCTTTATCCTCTGCTGTTCTAGCAATTGTTTCAAAAGGTACTTTCATAAATATTGCCAAAATCAATGAAATAAAACTCAATACAAGATTAAGTCCAAAGATGACTTCTATTGAATATTGTTGCATTAACAATAAACCTAAAAATGGGCCAATGGCTGCACCAAGCACCATACTCAAACTAAAAAGCTGATACCTTCACCTTTTTTAGTTTCCGGTGTTATATACCCTGCTATTGATCCAGTTGAAGTTGTACAAATCCCAAATGAAAATCCATTAATGATTCTAACAATAATTAAAAATAATAATGAAGATTCTACAAAATAAAAAACACTGGTAATTGTAAATAATACAGTTCCAATTAAGAGTACCTTTCTAGGTCCTAAACTATTGATATATTTCCCCATAAAAAATCTACCCATCAGTGACCCGACTATAAATAAACCTGCTACCAGTCCAGCCGAACTATCTGAGGTATTAAATTGAGACTGCGCATAGCCTGCAATTAAAACAATCAGTAAATACATATTCAAATTAACCAAAAAGTTAACTACAAAATTCATCGTGAAATTTTTTGTCCAAATTCGTTCCATATCTATTGTACTATTTTCCATAAAAAATTGACTTCTTTTCTAGTTACAGTGCCTTCCCCTTAAAAATTAAACGCAACATATATATTGTCTGCTCATATTGACTAAATGTAAAATAGTTTTTAGTATATATAACATATAAGTAATTACTTATGTCATTAAGGAGGGAGCCTTATTAACCGTAACTATAAATATATTGAAACGATCATCAATGAAGGAACAATAACCAAGGCAGCCAATAAACTCTATGTTTCCCAGCCCTATCTCAGTAGTTTTATCAAAAATATTGAAGCTGAGTGGAACATCATTATTTTTAATCGTAAAAAACATCCCATTACCTTTACGCCCCAAGGCCAACTTTATTATAAATATCTACAAGAACAAGAGCGACTTTATCATGATGTAACGCGAAAAATCACTAATATTTCAAACTTGAATTCCGGTTTTTTAAATATAGGTGTTACACCTACATTAGCGTTCCATATACTACATAAAATTCTGCCTAAATTTATGAATCTTTTTCCTAATATTAAAATTAACTTAATCGAAGGTAATTCCCAAGACATTGAAAAACAAGTACTAGAGGGTAAAGTCGATTTATGTCTAAATACACTACCATTATGGAATAAAAATATTCAATACACTCAAATCTATACGGAACCGATATATTTAGTTGTGCCACCTCAGCACCATTTATATAAAAGAATCCAACAAAATGAATTAAATTCCAATGAAATCATGTCACTCATATCTCACGATCACTTTATCATTCTAAAAGATAGATACGGACTTAAACAGATCATCAATAAAGTTCTAGAAACATACAACATTTACCCTAATATTATTTTAGAAACTTCAAACGTAGACAATGCCGATCGCCTTGCAATTTCTACAGGCGTCCTCACATTTATACCAAGTAGTTCTACTGAACATAATAGTGACGCCATTTACGTTGAATTAAATCAATCATTTACAAACACAGTAGTGATTGGTTATAACAAATTAGAAAATTTAACAAAAGCAAGTGATCAATTCATTGACTTAACACTTAAACAATTTAACTAAACCACTGCTAGCCACACCTATATTTAATTTTAAAAAGCGATAACTAACACAATTTTTATAGTTAGAGTTGGTGTATCGCAGTTAGCATTTTTGTCCAAATAAAATTGAAAATGTGTATAGAATTGATTGGGGGAATCTTTAGCATAAATAAAACTTTATATACAGCAAAACTTTGAGGAACACAAAAAACACTAAAGTCGTATGACAAAACGCCATCGACTTTAGTGTTTTTTAATTGGTTTTATAATAAATATTTTCCAGGAAATAATCTATGCGGTATTTCCACTAACTTTTTAACTTATCATACATGCTCATATAGCTAAGTAGCGAGCATGATATGCTTTAATTTCGGTCTTTTTAAATTCATTTTATGAAATAAATAAACTACAAATAAATGTCCAAATACAAACGAGAATTAACAATCCGATACTGAAACGCATTGCCATTTTCATCAGTTCTGATTCCTTACCTACTTTATTAACTGCTGCTGTAGCGATAGCAATAGATTGTGGTGATACAATCTTAGCAGTTACACCACCAGCTACGTTAGCTGCAACAAGTAATGAACCTTTTGTACCAATTTGTTCAGCAACAGAGGCTTGAATTGGCGCAAACAATGAATTATTGTTTACGACGGATCCCGTCATAAATACACCAATCCAACCAAGTAGTGGTGACAATAATGGGAAGGCAGCGCCTGTTTTAGATATGCCTTGTCCCATAGCATTACTTAATCCACCATATGTTGTAATTTTAGATACTGCTAAAATGAAACAAATGGTTAACACTGAAATCCATAATTCTTTAACTGTGAGACCCAGTAAATGACCAGCCGTTTTAAAGCTCATATTTTTCGCAATAATAATTGTAATGATTGCTGTAATTAAAATCGCTGTACCTGTTTGAGCAAAGAAATTGAATGTCAGTTCATTCGGTTTATTAGTCACAGCATTCATCGTACCCGGCACATTAAAGTTCACAACAAGTGCGCTTAGGGCACCACCTTTTTCAAATAAACCTTTAAATGCTGGTAAGCTCCAGATCATCACAACAATCGTTAAAATGATAAACGGGCTCCATGCATAAGTGATGTGTCCAATAGAATGTTTAGGCACGGCATCTGCTTTTTCATCTTTATTAATTCTGAAAATATTTTTAGGTTGCCATTTTCTTGAGAACAATGCTAATGCAATCATTGCTACAAGGCCAGGGATAATATCAGCCAACTCTGGTCCAGCAAAAGCTGCAATAAGCACTTGTAAAACTGTGAAAGTAACTGCCACAACTAAAGTAGCTGGGAAAGTTTCTTTCACACCTTTAAAGCCATCCATAATATACATTAATAAAAATGGCACAACGAAACTAATAAAGCCTAACGTTAAATTACCAATTAACGCTACTTGAGATGTTGTTACACCACCTGGCAAATTCAAAGTATCCACGATAGCAATCGGTATACCTACCGCACCATAAGCACCTGCTGCTGCATTACCTACTAAACAATACATCGCAGCTTGCAACGGTTTAAAACCTAATTGTGTTAATAGTACCGCACAAATGGCAATAGGTACGCCAAAGCCTGCAGCACCTTCTAAAAATCCATTAAATACAAAGCCAATCAATAATAATTGAACACGTTGGTCCCGTGAGACACTCGCGATACTATCTTGCACAATAGCAAATTGGCCGCTTTTTGTAGCAATTTTATATAACCAAACTGCCATGATTACAATAAAGCCTATTGGGATAATCCCTTGATAAAAGCCCTCTAAAGTAGCGCCGCCTGCAATACTTCCTGGTAATTTAAAGAAAGCCATAGCAACAATAATTGTAACGATTAACGTTGTAATTGCTGCATAAACACCTTTCATTTTAAATACAGTCAAACATAATAAAAATAATATAATTGGTATTGCGGCTACAATACTTGAAAGTAGCAAATTATTAAAAGGGTTAAAACTTTCAACTAACATATTTGCTCGCTACTCCTTTATTCTGCTTGTCTTATTTCTTTTGCAATATCTTTGTAGTCAATATCTGTATTTGTAAATGCTTCATCATCGACTGCAAAATGTTGTTCAAATGTTTCAAAGTTTTGAATTTCTACCGTAACATCTGAAACTTCAAAATCCAATACGTGTCCGCCAAAATTACGGTCATCATTAGCGAAATGAACATGGAAACCTGCTGAACCAATGCCATGGAATAATTCTGGTGTAAAGAAGCCTACAATAGAACCTTTGATATTTTCTTCAATTTGTTCAGGTTGTCTATTCGCTGAGTTAATCAATCTTGTATATGGTGGCTCTTGTCCTGGCATCATACGTACATGCATTTTTTTAAATGTTCCTGAAATTTTAACAGCAGAGAATAAATTTTCACTTAACATTTTTTCTTTAACTTCATCATAAACTTCTGTTGAAGATTTATTGCTCGTGCTATACGTTTTATCAGGTGTAAATCTTGATACGGTTGCATATGGTGATAATTCGTCACCTTTCAATTCTACAAATTCTTTATGTTCATTGGCATGATAAGCTTTACCATCAACGATAATCACTTCACCATCTGAACCTGTTAAAGTCGCAATACCAATGTCTCCATGTTCTAATAAATTATTGATTGAAGCAGTACCTTGTAAAAGGCCTGCCATCAATGTACCTAGTGTGCCGTGTTGATATAGTACGTTAGTCATAACTTTATTCACTCCTATTTTGATAAATAATTAATCATTTTCGCCGTTTGATTCGATATTAGTTAAAAGTGTCAGGTAACATATTTGTTGAAAGTTTGACATTATCTTTGTAATTCACTGGGATATCAATTAATACTGGTCCTTCAGTTTCGTATCCCTCTTTAATTGCCGCTTCTAATTCTTCTTGATTTGTTACACGTAAGCCTTTAGCACCAAATGATTCAGCATATTTAACGAAGTCTACTGAACCAAAGTCTACGCCTGAACTACGTTCATATTTCATTTCTTCTTGGAATTCAACCATGTTATATTTACCGTCATTCCAAATTAATTGAATGATATTAAGATTTTTACGTACAGCTGTTTCTAAGTCTTGTGCTGAGAATAAGAAACCACCATCACCAGCAACGGATACAACTTGTGTATTAGGACGTACTAAAGCAGCTGAAATAGCCCATGGTAACGCAACACCTAGCGTTTGCATACCATTACTGAATAGCAAGTGTCTTGGATTGTAACTTCTAAATTTACGTGCCATCCAAATATAGTGACTACCTACGTCTACAGTTACTGTTGTATCATCTGATAATACTTTTTGCATTGACTCAATGACTTCAACTGGGTGTAACACGCCATCTTCATGTGTTGGTTTGATACCAGTTGATTCAAGTATATGCGCTCTTAAAGTTTCTAATTCGTCTAAATGTTTTTGACTGATAAAAGGTTCATCGACTTTGTCAGAAATAAGTTCGATTGTGCCAGCAATATTACCAACCAATTCTTTTGCTGGTTGCATATGATTTGTAATTTCCGCTTGAATTTCATCTATATTAATAATTTTAGTATCTAATTCTTTATTCCAATTGCTCGCTTCATATTCAATTGGATCATAACCAATCGTAACAACGAGGTCACTTTTTCTTAATAATTCGTCACCGACTTGGTTACGGAATAAACCAACACGACCAAAGAAATGGGATTCTAGTTCACGACTAATCACACCCGCACCTTGGAATGTTTCTACAACTGGTAAATTTGTTTTTTCAACTAATTTACGGATTGCATTCGTTTCGTCTGAACTTGAACTTCTCATACCTGCTAATAATACAGGGAATTTCGCGTTTTTAATCGCTTCAATTACTTCATTAACATTTTGTTCACTTGGCACACCTAAGCTAGGTTTTTGGCAAAGTGCAATCGCTTGTGATTCAACCGGTGCAGAAATAACATCTTGCGGTATGCTTATGAAACTTGCGCCATTTTTACCTGAAGTTGCAGTTCTCATCGCATTTGTCATAACTTCTGATAATGACTCTGGATCTTGAACTTCTTCACTATATTTTGTTGAAGATTTTAATAATGCTGCATTATCAATACTTTGGTGTGTTAGACGTAATAAATCGTTACGTTTAACTTGGCCACCTAATGCTAATACAGGGTCTCCTTCTGATGTCGCTGTTAAAAGTCCAGTCGTTAAATTACTTACCCCTGGGCCACTTGTTACTAAGGCAACACCTGGTTTACCTGTTAAGCGTCCAATACCTTGTGCCATCATTGCCGCGTTTTGCTCATGACGCGTTACAATAAGTTCTGGGCCATCATCTTCAAGTGCATTGAATAAATAGTCGATTTTAGCACCTGGGATACCGAATACATATTCCACACCATTATTTTTCAAAGTATTTATTACCATATTTGCTGCTGTATAATTTTTGTCAGCCATTTTACATTCATTTCCTTTCAACATTTAATGCAAAAAATCATTAATCATTGCAAACAATTTAAATTATTCACTCAACAATGTATTAAAAATTTAATCTCATTATATTATTATGAAAAATTCATATTTAATACTCTAAATTAGCGCCGTTCACATTTAGTCCTATACCATGGCATGTCATAACGAATGATTTGCGCTGTAAATTGATTACATACTTATTATAAAACGCTGCGACATATAAATAAAATACATATTATCTATCCACCCCATAGAAAAAAGTAATGGTTAGAACATGTGAAAGTTGGATAATTTGTGTGTATATGGATAACTATCATATAGGAAGTTTTTAAAATAGCTGTTATCTTTCCAGTTGCTCAATGTTGATATTAGAAAATTAAACTTTCCTATTTAATATGTACACACGTGTACATACGCACGTGCGTGAATAAATAAATGTACAAATATTTTGATAGTCGTGTTTGTTGAAGATTGATCGGGGTAAAATTACATAGAACTATAATTTTTCTATATTTAATTAGCAATGCTATATTATGGAATGTTTGTAAATTTTTTGTTTAAATGAAGTTATACATCAATCGAATAACAAAAAAGATATTTAAAAAATTTATTTCTCTCTATGTTTTAATAGTAGAAATAAAAAAGATTCCATATTAGAATGGCACCTATAAAAAATATGTATTTTAATGATAGGTGATTTAGTATTATACTATAGTTGCAAGTTGAGATAAGGAAAGGTGATTAGATAATGGCTACTAACAAAGAGTCAAAAAGCGTTGTAATAATCGGCGCTGGGGTATTAAGTACTACATTCGGTACAATGATTAATGAATTAGCACCAGAATGGGATATTAAATTATACGAGCGTTTAGATCGTCCAGGTGATGAAAGTTCTCACGAGCGTCATAACGCTGGTACAGGACACGCTGCTTTATGTGAATTGAATTATACAGTTAGACAACCAGATGGTTCAATTAACATTGAGCAAGCGAAAGAGATCAATGAACAATTTGAATTATCAAAACAATTTTGGAGTCATTTAGTTCAAAACAAAACAATCAGTAACCCTGAAGAATTTATTCGTCCGCTACCACACATTAGCTTTGTAAGAGGTAAAAATAACGTTCAATTTTTAAAAGATCGTTATGAAGCTATGAAAGAATTCCCAATGTTCGACAATATTGAATACACAGAAGATATTGAAGAAATGAGAAAATGGATTCCATTAATGATGCAAGGTCATAGTGCAGGTGACATTATGGCAGCTAGTAAAATTGATGAAGGTTCTGACGTAAACTTTGGTGAACTTACTCGTAAAATGGCCAAAAACTTAGAAAAAGAACCTAATGTAGATGTTCAATACAACCACGAAGTAATGGACTTTAACCAACGTAAAGACGGTAAATGGGAAGTTAAAGTACGTCAACGTAACAGTGGTAGTGTAAAAACACAACTAGCTGATTATGTATTTATTGGTGCAGGTGGTGGCGCAATTCCACTATTACAAAAAACAGGAATTCCTGAAAGTAAACACTTAGGTGGATTCCCAATCACTGGTCAATTCTTAATCTGTACAAATCCAGATGTTATACAAGCACACGATGCTAAAGTATACGGTAAAGAACCTCAAGGTACACCACCAATGACTGTACCTCACTTAGATACACGTTATATTGATGGTGAACGTACATTACTATTTGGACCATTCGCTAGTATTGGACCTAAATTCCTTAAACAAGGTTCTAATTTAGATTTATTTAAATCTGTTAAACCATATAACATCACAACTTTATTAGCATCAGCAGTTAAAAACTTACCATTAATTAAATATTCAATTGATCAAATCTTGATGACTAAAGAAGGTACTATGAACCATCTTCGTACATTCTACCCAGAAGCACGTGACGAAGACTGGCAATTATACAATGCTGGTAAACGTGTTCAAGTAATCAAAGATACACCTGAAAACGGTAAAGGCTTTATCCAATTCGGTACAGAAGTGGTTAATTCTGAAGATCATACTGTAATTGCATTATTAGGTGAATCTCCAGGGGCTTCTACTTCAGTATCAGTTGCATTAGAAGTATTAGAGAAAAACTTCCCTGAATATAAATCAGAATGGACACCAAAAATCAAAAAAATGATTCCATCTTATGGTCAATCATTAATTGAAGATCCTGATTTAATGAGACGTACACGTCAACAAACTTCTAAAAGCTTAAACCTAAACTATTATAGTAAATAGTAGTTTAATGCATAATAATTTTAAAGGATTGTGAAAAAATGAAAAAACTATTAGTAGTTTCAGTAATCGGCGCTATCGGTTTTTACGCTTTAAAACGTTATCAAAAACACGTGAATAAAGCACCGAATATCGAATATTAAAAACAACTAACAATTGTAGGGCTTCAATTGAGAGTTTAGAACGACCCCCACTCTTAATTGTAAAAAGACTAATTCGCTTGAGCGAATTAGTCTTTTTTTATATTTCCAATCTTCTTAATCATGCTTCGAATTTCATTACACTTCTCTCAAACCAATTCAAAATACTCAAATTAATAAAATTCATATTTCCCAAAATTCATTCCAACTATATTCCAAATATAATTTTATATAGTATTATTTATATATATTAATCATTACATAAAAATTAGGAGGCTCATATGACAGAATACCTATTGTTATTAGGTGCAGATCAGTTTTTAAGAGAACGTGCTTACGCTGGTGGCAAAGCAATCGGTGATTCTCAAATATGGACAACAATTCAAAATGCAAAATATAAGTACAATGCGTATTTTGATTTTTGCATTGATGCCAATCCTTTAAGCTATGAAGAGATAAAGAAAGAGATAGCATATTATCAAATTCAGGGGTACGAACCAAAAAGCATCGTCCCTTTAAATGATTGGACATTAGAAGTAGCTAATCAATTAAATCGAGACTACGGTTTGCCTTACCTTGAACCAAAGGTTATTAAAGCTTGCAGAAACAAGCACATCATGAAATCCTTATTTGAAAAAGCAGACATTCCTACAGCAAAGTCGATACAATTTAATGATGCAACAGAATTGAAAGAATGTATCAAAGAATTTACTTTCCCAGTAATTATAAAACCAATGGATTTTGGAGGCAGTGGTGGGGTTTACTTAGCAAATAACGAAAAAGAATGCATGGATGCCTATAGAAAATCGAAACAAATTATGGAGACTTATGCTGATACCTTTCATGTGTTTAAAAATAAATTTCTGATTGAAACATTTATTGATAGTGATGACGAAGTTTCAGTTGAAGTGTTGTGTGGTCATCATTTCTATGAGGTCATTACAGTTACTGAAAAATATTTATCTCCCAGACCATGGTTTACTGAAATGGGTCATTTAGTCCCAAGTCACAGATATAAAAATGAAGATATTAAAAACCTTGCAATCCGCACGTGTCAGACTTTAGGTATTACGCGAGGCGTTGCTCATGTGGAAATAAAAATCAAAGGCGACCAACTCTATGTCATAGAAGCTGCTGCTAGACCTGGTGGTGACGCTATAATGGACTTAGTTGAAAATGCTTATGATATGAATCCTTATCAACTCCATATTTCTATGTACATTAATAATAAAGTTAAATCAGCAGATATATTCACACCAAAACGTACGTCTGCTATCGCTTTTATGAAAGCTAAAAAAGGTAAGATACAAAATATTAACTATCCTGATATAGCCAATGATTCTGAAATAAAAAAAGTAAATTTATTAAAGGGGATTGGAGACAATGTAACCGATCCTGAAAATTGGAGCAGTCGTGAAGGACTTGTGCAGTTTAGCTGGCCTGAATTATCGACTACAAAAACTTTCAAACATATTCATAAAGCCAATGAACTCGCATCTAAAATTTTTGATTGTAATGATGCGCATCATGACTAATTATTTAATAATTACTGCATTATACCGTTTTATCTGTTAGCCTACCTAATTCTTTGCTTAGCAATTAGAAGTAGAAATAAGATGATGCATCTTACCTCTATAAACGAATCATCTCCACCCAAGTCATCTGTAAAATTAATACATTATTTTATGAGCATGCTGATGTGGCCAATATTGGGAACAATTAACTTTATGCTACCTACGCTTACAACTTATAAAGGCGGTGAAGTTCATGAAGTCGCGCTATTAGACAGTGTTTTAGGTATAGGCATGGCTGTCATTGGTGTACTATTTAGTAAATTTATTTCAAATAAGTGGATGCATTTATTATTCATCCTCAGTATTGTAATCACTATCTCATGGTATGTATTAGAAGATATACTCTTATTTAAATTAGTTTTAATGTTACTATTCGGTTTAACCTTTGGTGGTGCTAGAATTATTTTCAGAAAAATGATTGTTACAACCTATGCGAGCCATACCGTAAAACACATTTATTCCCTGGGAAATGCTTTAGGTCTCCCTATTCTTGCGCTATGTATTTATTTAAGCATATTGAATTTAAATTTTGTTTGGTTACCATCATTTATTTTATTAATTGTATTACTGTTTTTGCTTAAAATTGGACATCATGAAAGGATTTCATCGCATGAAAAATCACCTAATTAAAAAGAAAGATATTTATAACATTGTATATTACTCGCAACAAGAAATTAATGTCGAAAAATTGTTTGATCAACTTTATGGAATGATAACTTACATGCTAATTTCACCTTGTATGAAATTAGCTTTTTTTATTGTACATTATCCTACGTTCAGTCTAACTTCAGACAAACCGCATACTTACCTAACGCTTGTATAAGTCTATAGTTACAGTGAATGATCCGCTCCTTATTATCATTCATCTATTGTAAAGACTTTTCAAATATACTTACTGTTGCTATTAATTTTTCTTAGAAACTTTCCCTGTCATTTATCATTTAAGGTGCTGATTTATTAAATTCTACCGCAAATACCAAATGCCATATCTCTTATAAAAGCACTGTGATGCTTTTCAGATTCATTTGTTAGATCATTTAAAAATTGTTCAATAGAAAAAGATGATTTAACTACCTGACGTTCTTTCATTCTGGTAGCCATGATATCTATAAGCCACTTCAAATCATTATCGTCTGAGGTTTGAATCACTGCTTCTGCGATAAATTCTACAGGCACTACGCCTACTTTTTGAAATAATGTATAAAGTTTTTGACCAATATGAATATCGCCACCTTCACTTTCTACAGTTTTCCATACTAGTTGAATCGCTTTTTGATGCATTGGTAAATTATCTGCGCCTACACCGCTATTAATAGCATCACTTTCTTGAAAACAGAATATACCATTAGGTTTCAAATGACCTTTCAATACATTTAAAGCTTCATATGCACCTGGTAAATACATCAAAACGCTTCTACCCACAATTGCATCAAACTTGCCAATGTCTTTAGGCAAATTATAAATATCACCTTTAATATATTTTACATTCTCAAATTGTTTATTTTCCTCAGCCATATGAAGCATATCTTGGTTCATATCCACACCAATCACTTCACCTTGGTCACCAACTTTATTGGCAACAATTTGAGTAACCTCGCCCGTAGCGCAACCTACGTCCAGTACGCGCATTCCGTTTTGGATCGATGCTTTTTCTAATAATTTAACTATAAAATCATTTCTCTTTTGCATATTTCATCCTCCTAATCTCTGATATATCATTATTTTTATTATTAAAAAATACCGTGAATCTAAAACTTTAAAAATTTTCTTTGTTTTTACTTGAAAAATATATTGCTATACTAAATAGCACATGTATATAATATTGAATAAATACGTTAGCGTTAACTTTTTACACAAATAACAGTAAGGGGACAGGTTAAGTGAACAAAAGTTTATATAAATATGTTTACCACTTTATATCATTATTAATGGCAATTGTATTCATAATGACATTTCATATGACTAAATTACAAGCAGCTGAAACGACTACTAATGAGTACCATGCAGCCAACTATAAATTAACTAAAAACAATTCAATTCAAACAAAGGATACCAAATTTAATCAAAATAACTTATTGGACCATAACAATAAGAAACAAGTTGCCAAAAATATCGTTAAAAACAATAGTATTTATTCATCTTCTAAAAAAACTGTAAATCAAAAAGCACAACCTGCATCACAGATACTAAAGTCTAAAAAACTACAAACAATAACACAACCCATACAAAACCACAAAACACTCGTACAATCGAATACAATAACCAAAAATAATACAAATACTAATGTGAAAGCAATCAAAAGTGAAAAGAAAAAAAAATATACTTTACCAAGACAATTTAAGCAGGTAAAAACGCAAGTTCAATCAACTAAACTTAATAAAACCGGGCAAAAATCTAGCAAAGTAACAGCGAAGAAGCCGCAGGTACCATCAACTTCTAGTAAAGTAACGAAGTTTAAGAAAAGTCCAGTGGAACCATCACCAAAACACAATCAAACTAAAATTCAAAAACCACAAATATTATCAGCAACTGTAAAAAACAAACCATCAAACACACAAATAAAAAAAGCAAAGGCATCTAAAAGTGTAAAAGTTACGCCAAAATCAAGCAAAAAAAAACAGACAAACCTTAACTACTATAATCAAGCGCCAAAACGATGGTCATCCAAGATACCTGGTAGTGATAATGTTCGAGACTTCGGTCAAACAACCAGTGCTTCTGGTATCAATGATGCATTAAAAATTATGAAAGCTTCAGGTAATAAAGGCGTTACTTTAGAACATACAAATGCAAAAGCAGCTAATATTGCAACTGTATTCAATTGGAATCCTACAGCAAAAGCGTTAACTTATGGCACTGGAACTGCAATTGGCAAACATACAATAATAACAGCGAACCATGTCATCAATAATCAACAAGCACATAAACCGATGACACCTTCATCAACACAAAATTTAAGAATAAACTTATTACAAGAAGGTTCAAAAGTGGCGCGCTCTCTCCAAGTAACTGGTGTCAAAATGTTACAATATGGCGATGTTGCTTTAGTGTATACAAATGAAGATATTTCAAAATATATGAAGATACGTAAAATTGCTCCTGAAAAATCGATTACAAATATCAAATCCAATACACCTATTCACTTATATCATTACGGTTTACCAACTGGAAAATATAAAAAAGATCCAATGGGTACTATGTATCATTCAAAAGGTAAATATTCACTCATGGCTCGAAATGTAAATCCAATGGGTTATTATCAAATGATGGCTGAACCAGGGTCTTCTGGTGGATCAATTTTAAATAGCAAAAATGAAATTTTAGGAGTACATGCTTTCAGAATTGATTCAGGAGATTATAAAAAATATCACCTTAATACCATGGCAGAATTAAGAGGCAAACTTCGTCAAGAAGTAATCAAAAATATAAAATAAAGTCTAACCCTGCAATATCTGAAATAGATTGGCAGGGTTAGACTTTATTTTTCTATACTACCTTTTTTACTTGCTATATTTTCGAATACTACTAAGAGTGTGTTTTAGAATAGTGAAGTAGCATACGTTACCTTAGGATACATTTCATTTTAGCTTCGGTGATTTTAGTTGTTTTCACTGACAGATTTACTTTTCTCAAATAGATTATCTAGATGACGTGTAGTCAAGGCAGTATCTTGATTTAGCACTTTAATATCGTTATAAATTGCTTCAAGCTCTTTAAATGAACCTTGTGTTTGATCAATAAGTCCAATGTTCATAACTACTTTCAATAATATATAGGATAAACCTTTAAAATTTTTAAAAATAATAGTCTGTGCTTTCGGTCTAATACGATGACCTTGATGTTCCAACAATTGATACATTTCATTAAAAGCAGCTATTGTTTCCTTTATTAAATCATTCGTGTGATGTCTTTTACTTTGTTTTAGAATAAAAAGCATATTGATTGGTAAAATTGAAGCAGCATGTGACATCAACCAATCTTCAAATTTTGCCTCATATGTTAATTTAATTTTCGTATTTTTAAATATTGAGTTTAGTTCATGTGCGAATGCAATATCTCCATACATATTGCCCACTTTGAGTTCACCAGCATTAAATCTTAAAATCTTAGTATCGTTATCTTCTCTTGAACCACCAGTCATCAAAAAGCCGAATGTGATATGTTTAGTATGATGACTCTGTTGCATTAATGTTTTTTGAAGTAACTTAGGGTTCATGTTATTTCCAACAAAGATAATATTTTGACTTTTATTTTCAGCTAATGTTGGAACCACATTATAAAAATCTGAATACTTCATCGTTACAAAAATCACGTCATATATATCCTGTTCTGAAAGTGTGTTCATCGTTGGTATATATTCAATTGTCGTCTTTCTTTGTAATAAATGTTTAAGTTTTAGTCCTTTTTGATTCAATTGTTCTAAAGTTTTCCCTCGTGCCAACATTGTAACAGTATTTTCTTTAGTATTTAGTGCGTGAGACAAAAATTGACCCTGTACACCAGCACCATATATTAAAATTTTCATATTCTTATCACTCTAGTTTAGTTATTGAACAATTGTTCAATAACTTTAAATTATCATCACTAAACTTTAAACTCAATGAACAATACAACTTTATTGACGCTTAATGAACAAATACTTGAAAATGTTGATGTTAAAAGGAGTTAAAATGGTTAAACGAAAAGAAAAATCTCAACAACTGATTATTAGTAGTTTTGTGGAACTAATCAGAGAAAAAGACTTTAATAAAATATCTATGAATGATATTACTCAGCATGCCAATATAAATAGAGGTACCATTTATTTGAATTTCATAGATAAATACGACATTTTAGACCATGCTATTGATTTTATTTTGAGTGCAACAGTAAATCAATACAATCTTTACATGGCAAAATCAGAGGATAATGAAAAGGCATTACGTGAAATATTATATGTCATTGACGATCAGTACACTATTTTAAAGACTTTGTTTAAAAGGTCGGATCTTAATATAGTTAAACAAACATTATCAAAGAAAATGCGCGACAACATGAATCAAGAAAATAATGGAATTACAATTCAATTTTTATCATCAGCTGTAGTAGGCGTTATTGTATGGTGGATTGAAGCATCAAAACCATGTGATATTGATACTTTAACAACAGAGCTGTCCGTTTTATTGGAACCCCATTCAAAGCACTTATAATGCTAAAATTGATTGGAGCATAAAGTTTATATTAAATCGTGTTATAAATTGGGAGTCTGGGACATAAATAAATGTCTCAGTCTCTTTATGTATAATAAAAAAGAATATCTAAATCATTAACTAGTCATTTTTCAATGTCTATCCCTATGTCACTCAACAAAAATTAAAAGTTATAGAGTTTATACATAAAATCGATTTAAATCCAAAATAATTTCAACTCTAGTTTAAACTGCGCCTATCAGTTATAATTAGCTGATGTGTGTTATTTTCATTAAGGGGGAGCATGTTGAAGTATTTTGAAGAAATACCTATTATTAGATCTATTGCTACACTATTTATCGTATGTGTTCATCTATCAGTTTCATATACGAATAGCGAAAACAACCATAATATGACCATTCTCGCAGGATATTTGAGTCAAATTGGTCGGCTTGACACGCCTGTTTTTGCAGTGATTAGCGCTTTTTTATTAACCCATTCTGTATTAAAACGAGGTTTTGATTTAAACTATTTCGCTAAATCACGATTCACCAAAATATTTGTGCCTTATATCATTTGGACTACCGTTTATTTATATTATTTAGGTGTTGTTGAAGTGAATTTAGATAGTAATAAAAACTTTATTAGCTATTATTTATTTGGAACTGGAAATTACCATTTATATTTTATATTAACCGTGTTGCAGTTTTACATATTATTTCCATTCTTACAAAAAATTAAAAAAGGGATTCCCTTATTACTAACTTACTTATTATTTACATTCATCACTATTTTATGGCAATTAAACTATGAACACATTTCAATTGATATACCAGTTATCGGTACTTTTATAACAAGTAGGGCATTCTTACTCAATTGGATTTCTTATTTTATATTGGGTATTATTTTTGCTAAGTATTATGAAGAAATCAATTCATTGATCAAAAAGTATATCAAGTTATTTTTACCTGCCATTGTTGTCGTCTTTATATCTTTTTTATTGTTTATTGATTTAGATCATTTTGTAACCTCATCGCATCCAGCATTTTTATTATATACACCGTTTTTCTTAATATTTTTGATTTATTTTTATTTTTTAATTAGAAAAAATAAATTACTTATGAAAACATTAACTTTAATTGGTAATTACTCTATGGGAATATATTTAGTACATCCTTTAGTAAAATGGCTTGTATTAAAAATTTCAATTTTTGATAATAGAGATAGCATACTGTTATATGGTCTTTCATATATCATTATCGTCGGTTTATCTGTACTAGTTATTCATTTACTTATTAAAATTCCAAATGGAAACTATATCGTACCTGTCCCTAGAAAACCAAAACTTAAAAGTAATCCCACTCAATATTTCAGAAGTAAACCATCATCATAAATTTACTGTTTTCCATCTAATCAAATTCATTTCACTATTAATATAGCGAAAAGCAATATAGCTTCCTTGACACCACACGTAAAGGAAGCTATTTTTTTACTTTGTAGGAGAACGAAAACCGCATAAAAGACGTATTTACTGAAAAATACATTAAGTTGCGCTATGCCCCCACTACTATAAAAATAGTTACTATTCACAAGCTGCTTTTTTAAAATCACCCCAAAAAGAATTGCACAATTTATACAACTTTTAAAAACTATTCCATAATTACTGGTTTTAATAGTATAATAAATAACAAAAGTTAATTGTTATCACAAAAAAAAAAATCACTATTTATATTTACACAACTAGAGGCTAATTACAAAATTTCATCAAATTATAAATCTTATGAACATAGAAAGGGATATGAAATGAAAGTTATAAAAAGTAATAAAGTAACAAATAAATTTAAAGTAAGTATACTTATAAGTACATACAATAAGGAGAAGTTTATTGAAAATACGTTAAATAGTATATTGGCACAGACAATGAATAAAAATGATTTTGAATTAATCATTGTAGATGATTGTTCCACAGATAATACGCTTGATATTATATCTAAAAAGATTGAAAGTTTTTCTAATTATCAATTTGTTCAATTAGATGAAAATTCAGGAACACCTGCCAAACCTCGTAATCTATCAATCGATTTAAGCAAAGGTAAATACATTATGTTTGTAGATGGAGATGATTGGTTACCTTCAGATGCCTTGGAAAATTTATATACGCTTTTAAAATCAAATAAAACTGACTATGCTACAGGTCTTACAAAATATGTATATAGTGATCGTATTGCACGTAGTGGTGTTGCCTTATCTAAAATTGCATATAATAAAGTTGGTTTGAAAAATTTTAGAAAATCATTTTATCATTTAGCGCCTGCTGGTAGGATGATGAAATCTAGTGTTATCAAAAAAAATAATATTCGTTTCCCAGAAATGATATTTGGAGAAGATTTACAATTTTTCGCTGAAGTATTTTTTAACACTAAAAATATCAGTACCACACAAGACGTTGTCTATTGTGCTAATCGTTATGATGAAAATATTTCTTTAGTAAAATCTGAAGCATCTACCGTGCTTAATCGTATAAAATGGCAAAATGAAGCCTACCGTTACTTAACAAAAAAATACAAAAACAATAAAATTTTTGCTAACTTATTATACCGAATTATAAACAAAGATATTTTAGAAGGTAAATTTTATAAAAAAGGATTCATTAAAAATATTGATACATTACTTCCTGTCTTTCAAGATATTTTAAATACGATAGATAATGATTTTAATTCTTTGGACTATGCAGATGACACATTGAATCAACATGCCTTAACGCTCATTAAAAATGGTGACAAAGAAGAGATTATAGACTTTGTTAACTTTTATTTAAAGAAAGACGAGAAGCCACTTTACCTTTCAAACGATAAATACTATTACGTCTATAAAGAAAATAAATATAAAAAAAGAATGCATATCATATTGCAAAAAATAATCAAAAAAGATGAAAACATATTTTTAAAACTCTACTCTAAAAACTCAGAATTAAAATATCTTGAAATAAAAAATAGAAAAGATCCAACCAACTATACAGTTCTAGAGATTAAAAAACATCTTTTCAAAACTGGAGAATACACAGTTCAATTCAAAGCAAATGAACTTTCAAAAGGTAAATTAGCACTGACAGTACTTGATAAAGATTTAAATGGAGCTGCTATTAAATCAGGTATGCAATTCGATTTTTATGAGACTGTTAACGGAAATCTCGGTTATATTAAGAAATGATACTTTTATCCTCCTTATTATAGATTTAATGATACGTCCTAACTATCAAAATAAATCAATCAGTAAAATTTAAAAACGACAGTTATAACCTGTAGTTGAAGCGATGTCATAACACATAGCCAGTAATAAATAAAATACTTATAGATGCAAAAAGGCGAACCCACTAGGATTCGCCTTTATTTATAATATGATCAAATAACAAGATTTGAATTTTCATATTATTTCCCTCTTTTCTACTATTTACTTTTCCTTGAATTTACAACCCAATTGTCTTTCTGATACCTTTTAATTGAATATCTCTCATCGTCGATGCCACTTCTCTCACGTCAATGCTATCTTTATTAGCGGACCAATACTGAAATGTTTTAATTAAAATAACATACAAATATTCTTTCACTAAATCTTCACGTACTTTGGATACATGATGAAGCTCACCTAAATTGATAAACCTTTTACCTATTTCATTCTTTATTTTCATTTCAAAACTTGAGTCTCCATTATGCCCTAATAAAAGTCGTATTGTTTCTGAATATGGCTCTAATGCTTCAAACAATTGTTGAAATACTTCAACATTCAACATATCTTCTTTCGCAAATTGTTGATCTATCTTTTGACGTTCTTCGTATAAATGCGTCAAAATCTCTTCTTCTATCTCTGATAGCAAATTATATTTATCATCATAATATCTATAAAATGTACTTCTTGTGATCTCCGCTTCTTCAACAATTTGATTAACGGTAATTAAATCAAATTTATGTGTTTCTAACAAAGTTACTAAACTGTTTGTTATACGCTTATGAGTTAAAGTAGTCTTCCTTTGATATCCCACATCATCACTCCTATTTTTCAAATATAATACAAAATCATACAAGTTGTTCGATTTCATACATTGTATCATATTTTGTTCTTTTACAAATTCATACAGGATGCTATATTTCCAAAGTATTAATTATCAAGAACTTTAGGAGGCTTGTTTATGTCTACCCAAACAAGTAAAAATATGAACTTAGACATTCATGGACAACAATATAAACCAAAAATCATTATGAGTATTATTCTTCTAGCCACATTTGCTGGTGCACTCATGCAAACGTCATTAGGTACAGCTTTACCTACTTTAATGAATGACTTTGATATAGATTTTAGTACTGCGCAACAAGCAACGACTTGGTTTTTACTGGCTAACGGTATTATGGTGCCTTTATCTGCTTTTCTAGCAACCAGAATTTCTACTAAGTGGTTACATGTCTGTGCATACGGTTTATTATTAATCGGCTTAACACTAACGGCTATTGCACCATCACATCACGATGCATGGATTATTTTCTTATCAGGACGCATTGTCACAGCCATTGCAGTAGGGCTGATGATGCCATTAATGCAAATTATTATTATCAATATGTTCCCTATCAATAAACGAGGTACTGCTATGGGCTTAAGTGGCTTAGCTGTAGGTTTAGCACCTGCTATGGGTCCTACATTTGCAGGCTGGATCTTAGATAAAGACCACGTCTTATTAGGTATTACGATTTCTGATTCATGGAGAAATATTTTTGTATTACCAATTATTATTGTAGCCATCGCATTTGTATTGAGTTTCTTTTTTATGAAAGACGTTATACCGAACCGTAAATTGAAATTAGATGTATATTCACTGATTCTGTCATGTATTGGCTTCGGTCTCTTTTTATGGGGATTCTCCAATGTTTCAAGTGAAGGTTGGGACAGTGTGAACTACGTTATCTTACCGATTATCATCAGTGTTATTGTCTTAACACTATTCGTAATCAGACAGCTCACATCCAAAGATCCTTTCCTAGATTTACGCGTATTCAAATCTAAAGGATTCACTATCGCAACGATTGGTTTGATTGTGGTTACTATGGCCATGTACGGTGTTGAAATGATGTTACCAACTTATTTACAAAATATTCATGGTTTCTCACCTTTTGAATCTGGTTTGACCTTGCTCGCTGGTGCTTTAATGCTCGGCTTTATTTCACCCATATCAGGTACGCTATATAACAAAGTGGACATTAAGCGTTTAGCCTTTGTCGGATTTTCAATTTTAACTTTATCATCCATACCATTTGGATTTTTAAGTGATCATACTTCACCTACATTAATCCTTGTACTCTACGCGATTCGTATGTTTGGTATTGCCATTTTGATGATGCCTTTAACTACAAACGCTATGGATGCATTAACGGTTGAAAAAGGCACACACGGGACAGCGGTCAATAATACAGCTAGACAAGTTGCTTCATCCATAGCTGTAGCACTATTAACGTCCGTTACACAAAATATTATTAATAACAATATGCCCGCTTCTAGTCTTAAAGATATCGATCCTTTAAAATATGCTGAACAGGCGCAACAAGCGTCAATTGACGGCTTTATTACAGCATTTATCATAGGTATCTTCTTTGCGCTAGTCGGTGTGCTCATCGTACCATTCTTGAAAATGAATTCATCTGAAAGTGAGGAGAAATAATATGATCATAACAATTATTTTAACGCTATGTGTATTTGTTAGTTGGTTATTAATTCCTCATAAGGTTACACGCTATATTTTAGGTTATATTTCCACAGTAGCCTTATTACTTATGATCATTGGTATCACAGCTAACATGACACACCATTGGGGAATGGAGAAAAAAGTAGTCACTTCTGATAAAAAAGAAATCTATAGCGCTGGTTCTAAAGACAGTCCAGTCAATATGTTAATCGCTAACGAGATGGGCAAGAATAGTAATAATTATATTATGGTTTATAAAAATCATTCAGACGATCAAAAAGCCGAGACACATTTTAAACCAAATATGGATAAAGATCATTTATCAGAATCGGTTAAACACCAAGCGACATATGAAGTAAAAGATACTGATAAAGCAACAACACAAACTAAAAAAACAGTTTGGGTTTGGAAATCAGATGTTTATAAATCATTATTTAGCTTTGGACATGACAATCAAGAATTAATCAAAAAAACCACCGTTGTGACAGTACCTAAAGATACGTGGGTCGTTTTAGATGCTCAGCAAGCAAAACAATTACAACAATCACAGCAAAAACAGAGCAGCGAAGGAAATTAAGCGAAGCAGCAACAACAGAAAAAAGCAATGCAACAGTTAGCAAGTAACTATAAAAAACAACATCCAGAAGCGTCACAACAAGAAATAAACGACTATTTAAATCATCAACAACAAGTTCAAGCAACCAAACAAATTAAAAAAGAAATAGCGAACTAAATTTGTGTATAAATAAAAAGCGTTAAGTTACTCAGCATTGAATAACTTAACACTTTTTTTATGTCGACGACTAACTTGTGTCTTAATTATGATTTAAGCCATGTTTTTACTATCTCACACCTTTTCTTTGTTTGTTATAACAGGTCATACGGTTAATTCACCTTAGTAAATATCAATCTATATCACCCCCCATATATTTAACATTTTTCTATAATAAAATTCCCCCAAATTTTTAATTTAAATTAAATCGTGTTATAAATAGGGAGTCTGGGACATCCATCGATGGTTTCAGAATCTTTTTTCAATTAGGCAGTAGAGGGCTGGACTGAAAATCTAAAATCTCACTTCTTTAAAGCACTCCTTTTTCATGTCATGAAAATGAGTCATTCTTATGCACTTATGCATTTTACATGAAAATTCTAGTGAGACTGATACATGAGGGTTAGCTCAGGTAAACTCTTATACCAGTCATCCTCGCCAGGGAAGTACTAGGGAAGCACTACGGAATCTCTATTAAACAATTTGATTTCAGTCCCCACTCCCTAAATATCTAAACAAAGGAGTCGTTATATGCAAGATATCGTATTAGGTATAGATATTGGCACGAGTGCTGTTAAAGTCATTGCTGTAACCAGGTATGGCAACGTATTACAAAGTGTTCATGCACCACTACAAACAAAGCATGTGGCCAACGGTTATAGTGAGCAAAATCCAGATGACTGGTTTGAGGCTACATGCCATTGCATCCAACAGTTAGTACACAGTGAGGCACTCAAACATTATCAAGTGAAGGGCTTATCTTTGTCAGGACAAATGCATAGTTTGGTTATTCTGGATGATGAAAACCAACCCATCCGTGATGCGATTTTGTGGAATGATACAAGATCAACGTCACAATGTAATTTAATTAAAGCACAACTTGGCGAATATGTATTAGACAATCCCGTCCTAGAAGGCTTTACACTCACAAAATTACTATGGATAAAGGACAATGAACCTGAGCACTGGCTCAAAACCAACGTGTTTTTATTGCCTAAAGACTACGTGCGTTTTAAATTAACAAGCAAATTAAATATGGAGTATTCCGATGCATCTAGTACATTGTTATTAGATAATCAACAAAAATGTTGGGCTAAAGAGATTGGCCGACAATTTGGTGTTGACCATATTTATCCTGAGCTCGTGACTTCTGATGCCTTTGTAGGCTACGTCACTAAAGACATAGCTAGACAATTAGGCCTAAATCATGATGTTGCAGTATTTGCAGGTGGCGGAGATAATGCATGCGGTGCGCTCGGTTCAGGAGTTGTCTATGAAAACCAAACGCTGTGTAGCATTGGTACTTCTGGCGTTATCTTAACGAGTGAATCTGACAAGCAATACGACTATAAACACAATATGCATTATTTTAATCACGTCGTAAACGATATGTCGTACGTCATGGGCGTCACACTTGCAGCTGGCGATAGTTTGACATGGTTAAAAAATCATATGCTCCCGCATTTAAGCTATGAACAAATTGTTGCACAAGCTGAATCATCCACATTAGGCAGTCATGGTCTATTATTTACACCTTACTTATCCGGGGAACGTACCCCGCATGGTGACGCAAGTATTCGAGGGAGTTTCATAGGACTAAAAACGTCGCATCATAGCAGTGATATCGCGCGTGCCGTGATAGAAGGCATTACGTTTTCTTTATATGAATCCATTAACTATCTACGTCACATGGGTAACAATATTGAACATGTGATATCCATTGGTGGTGGCGCAAAAAGTGACTTTTGGTTACAACTCCAAGCCGATATCTTTAATGCTAAAATTAAAAAATTGAAATATGAAGAAGGACCTTGTATGGGCGCAGCCATGCTCGCTGTCTTAGGTTTAGGATGGTATCCGGATGTAGCGCATATGACAAAACATTTTATAAAATATGAACATAGCTTTGAACCTGATGCCCAAAGACACGAACAATATATGGCTTATTTTGAATTGTATCAAGCCGTTTATCAGCAAACACAAGCCATTACAAGTAAATTACTCGAAATATCTGACGTTGATTAACGCTAAAAATATTTTTCTGGAGTGAGCGCCATAGAGTGTTCAACCAGTTAATTCAATATCGTAATATACACATTTGTTTTTAAGTAAAACTTGCAAAAAAGAATAGAATACGTTAGATTGTAGATAATTATTCAGAAAATTAGTGAAACGTATCATTAAAAAATTAAATAGTTTGAGAAACCACTGGAAGTGCCTTGTAAAAGGCTGAGACCGAAGTAGTAACTTAGGAATTCCCTGAACCTGATCCAGTTTGTACTGGCGTAGGAAAGTGGCGTTTAGGTATATTACTCGTTATTTCAACGTCATTTTTCCAGCCGGAGAAGTGACGTTTTTTTAATGAGGTGAATTATATGTTTATAGCCATTACTGAATTTGAAAATTTAGATTCAGACGATATTCAACATTACACAACCATAGCATCGGTTATTGATTATTTAATGATACGTACCCCTATGTCACAACAGCAACTGATAAATTGGATAAATCGCTTAATACAGGCAGGGTTTCCGAAAAATAAAATCATTATTCATAGTCTTATTACAGTTTTAGAACAATGCCATTTATCAGCAATCCATTTTAGAGAAGCTGACACACGAATAAAGGATTTTAAAAAGTCACACCCTCATATTCAAATCAGTATGTCGACACACCACGAGGAAAGTGTCAAACAAGCACAAGCACTCAATTTAGATTTTATATTGTTTAGTCATATTTTCAGAACAAATTCTAAGCCTAATCAACCACCACGAACAAAGTCAGAAATTGATAAAGCATTACAGTACTCTATACCAACCGTAGCACTTGGGGGTGTGAATGAACAAACCTTGAATGATTTGCCGAAAGGATTTGATGGGATTGCAGGTATAACGCTATTCAGACGAAAAAACAGAGAAACGATGGAATTATTAAGGGAGCGATGGAATGAATACGAAATTTGATGTCATTATTATTGGATCCGGTGTAATAGGTATGTCGATTGCAAGAGAATTAAGTCAAAAAGGCCTGCGGATAGCCATTATAGATCGCAATGTTCGCGGTATGTATGCCTCTTACGCAGCTGGAGGTATGTTAGGTGCACATAATGAATTTACGGAATCTTGTAGTTTATTTCATTTAGCAAGACAATCTCAAGCCATGTTTCATTCCCTTAAAGATCGTTTGCTGTCTGAGGTCGGTCTAGATATTGAATATTTGAAAAGCGGCCTAGTTAAAATGGCAAAAAATGAGACAGATAATCCCATTGTGGAACAGCAATTCCAATTTCTACACCAGCACGATTCGAACACACAATTATTATCTTCCAAGTCCCTTGAAGCCATTACAGACAATAACGTTCAATCTCAAACTTTAACCGCGATGCTGATACCTAAAGATCATCAAGTCAACGCGAATCAATATACCAAAGCCCTATTACTTTCCTTAGCCAAACGCCATATCCAATTGATTGATCATAGTGAAGTTCAAGCAATTACAAAGCAAAATAACGGCTATACAGTCATGACGCAAAAAGACACGTACCGCGCCGAAAAGGTTGTCGTTGCAGCTGGTGCTTGGAGCGGTCAATTATTAAATCAATATTTTTCCCAAAATCCTGTCACGGGTGTCAAAGGTGAAGTACTCTTAGTCGAACACCCCACGTTAAACCTGCAGACCACCCTATTTATGACAAATGGTTGCTATATCGTTCCAAAAAAGAATCACCGTTATTTAATCGGTGCTACGAGCTATGTTGATGATTATTCTATCGGCGTGACGAAACCCGGAAAACATTGGCTGTGCAAACAAGCGCAACACTACGTACCAAACTTAGCAAACAGTAAACTGATTCATCAATGGTCTGGTATCAGACCGACTTCAACAAACGGTCAACCCATTATGGATGAAGTAGACCATCATTTATTCGTTGTTACCGGTCATCATCGCAACGGCATTCTGTTATCACCACTGATCGGTTTAAAAATGAGCGAATGGATTGAAAGTGGACGCAGACCCACTGAATTTGAAGACTTTTCAATTGAAAGGAGCTGTAAAACATGAAATGCGTTATAAACGGTGATTATTTTACTTTTAATCAAGCAGTCAGTATCCAAGCTATTTTACAAGAATTAGAGTTGGATGCCGACAGAGTCATTGTTCAGCATAATGAAAATTTAGTAAAACAAGCAGATTTTCAAGCAGTAAAGATTAATGATCAAGATTGTCTTGAACTATTAGAATTTGTAGGAGGCGGATAAAATGTTTAAAATTGGTGACTTTGAATTAAACGAGAGATTATTATTAGGTACAGGTAAGTTTGACAACGAAGCGATACAAACAAAAGCAATTGAGACGTCTGAAACTGAAGTATTAACCTTTGCAGTCAGACGTATGAACTTATACGACAAAGCATTGCCTAATCCATTAGCAAAAGTTGATTTATCAAAATTCATCACTTTTCCAAATACGGCAGGCGCAAAAACAGCAGATGAAGCAGTGCATATTGCCAAAATTGCCAATCACGCCGGTGTCTGTGACATGATTAAAGTTGAAGTGATCGGTGATGACGAAACATTGTTGCCAGATCCATTAGAAACCTATAAAGCTTGTGAAATATTATTAAACGAAGGCTATACCGTTTGTCCATATGTATCTAATGACGTGGTATTAGCCAAACGTTTAGAGGATTTAGGCGTACACGCGATTATGCCTTTAGCATCTCCAATTGGAACGGGGCGCGGAATCAATAATCCATTGAATCTACGTTATATTATTGAACGTGCAAACGTACCAATCATTGTTGACGCAGGCATCGGGTCACCTAAAGACGCCTGTCATGCAATGGAGTTAGGTGCAGATGCAGTGTTGCTAAATACAGCCATCTCTAGTGCCAAAGACCCTGTAAAAATGGCCCAAGCTATGAAATTAGGCATTCATGCAGGCAGACTAAGTTATGAAGCTGGTCGCATTCCAGTTAAATACACTGCTCAAGCATCTAGCCCACAAGAAGGCATCGGATTTCTATGAATGAACGCTATAGTCGACAAATACGCTATCACGATTTTGGCGAAGAAGGACAGGAGCGACTACAAAAGCTTCATGTGATGATTATGGGTGCCGGTGCATTAGGCAGTCATAGCGCAGAAATGCTAGCGCGCATGGGTGTGGGTCAGTTAACAATCATTGATATGGATATCGTTGATGAATCCAACTTGCACAGACAAGCAACCTACGATGAGTCCGACGCAGCCCGTATGGTTGCCTAAAGTAGAAGCATTGAAGACCCACCTCAGTCTTATCAATAGCGAGGTAACCATTACCGATGTAAATCAAGAACTAACACCTTCCAATATTGAAGCCGTTTTAACAGAGGCACAACCCGATATCGTTATAGATGGTATGGATCATTTTGAAATCAGATACCTCATTAATGAAGCTTGCCATAAACTGCATATCCCGTGGATTTATGGCGCCGCCGTTGGGAGTAAAGGTACAGTCTTTGGCATAGATTATACAGGTCCTTGCTTAAAATGCATGCTCCAAACCATACCAACGACCGGTGAAAGTTGCGCTATTAATGGCGTCTTACCTCCCGTCGTATCTCAAGTAACAAGCATGCAAGTCTCAGAACTCATTCGATGGGTCGCTGGTGAAGGCTTTTCTCAAAAAATAATGACCTTCGATTGCTTTAATTTAAAATTTAACACATTTAACGCAGAAAATTTGAAGGATCCCCAATGTCCTACATGTATACGTCATAACTATGAGCTACTCCATACACAGCAAAAACAATCTATCGAAGCACTTTGCGGAGATGCATTCTTGTTTCGGTTTGGCACTCAAATCTTTGAACACGTAGACTATCTACCACTCAACGTAACGAAAAGTAATCATTTTGTGAAATTAGCTCATTACGGAGATTATACGATGACCATTTTTAAAGATGGACGTACACACGTATACGGTATTAAAAATCAGACACAAGCCAAAACAGTTTATAACCAACTCTTGAAAGCTATAAAATAGCGCCACGATTTTACTTGTTTGATTTATATTGCCTGTGAAGCACTGGGGAATGATGATTTGTGCGGCATGTCGTTTAGAGCGCGTGATGGGATAAGTCGCATTTCTAGATAGGCATGGTGGATGAACTAATTTATGATAAAAATAGGGCGTATCGCTTTATTATTAAAGATACGCCCTACTCTATTTGTTTCAAATAGATGCCAAAAGTATATTAATGTTATTGTGGTTTCGCTTTTGCTGCATGTCTAGCTGCTTTAACATCTTCAGCTGTTTTTCTATTTTCTTCAGCCTCTTTTTTTGTAGCTTCATCACCACACACCACGTGGTCGATTTTATTTTTTAATGCTTCATAGCCTTGTTCAGCAACAAGCACTTTATCATTTTTATGATTTTCATCTCCAAAATATGTTGCATCCATACCTGCATTATGATGAAAATCCGTATTTGTTGCCCCAGGTAACATAGCCGTTACATTAATATTTTTTTCTTTCAATTCTTCTCTTAACGCTTCAGCAAACATAAATCCAAATGCTTTGGACGGTCCATAAACAGTCTCATATGGTGTAGGTAACGTAGCTGATAATGATGAAACGATTAGAATATCACCAGATTTATTTTTGGCCATATGCTGTGAAACCCTTTTAGCCATATGAACCATACCTGAAATATTAATATCAATCAGTTTTAACTCTTCATCTAAATCATTTTCTAAAAATGCTCCGCCAATACTAATACCAACATTTAAAACTGCCGCATCAACAGTACGATTTTTATTTTCAACAAAACGCCAAAAATCTTCTACCCCATCATAAGTTGACGCATCGGCTTGAAATGGATACGTTTCAACACCTAATTTTTCAATTTCTTTTGCAGAATCGTAAATTCTATCACTTGAGCCTGACATTGCAACATCATAACCATCTTTTGCAAATAATTTTGCCAATTCAAAACCTAATCCTGAACTTGATCCTGTTATCAATACGAGTTTTTTATTTTCAACCATTTGAAACGCTCCCTTTAATTTAATATTTATATTTTTATTCTAAAGGTTAAAGTGCACTTTATAGCAAATAATTAGTTTTGACTGTTCTTTTCATATTCCTTTTCTAAATCATTGAAATATTGAAGTTTTACGTCTACTTTATTAAATGCTTTGTCTAACGCTTCTTGTTGCTGTTCTAAAACTTTCTTATGATCTAATAAAATTTTACGCCTAGAGTCAAAATCTTTTTCTCCATTCACGGTCATTGTAATAATTTTTCTTAAATCATTGATAGACATACCCGTTATTTTCAAGCAATTGCATTAAATCTTTTCTCTTTAATAATTCGCTCATAATATTTTCCACCTTTATCTATATCTATTACTGTAACATTACCATATTGTCAGATTATTATTAGTTTCCTTTTTCATATAAAAAAATGGAAATAACTAAAATCAATAGTTATTTCCATTCAAAACTTTAGTTTTAAGATAAATAAAGTACAATTTTTATCTCTGATTCAACAATTTTATCATTATAAAAATTCGCTTGAATAGCAACTAAGTCATGTTTTTTGAACTGATAAATCTACTACTATATCTTTTTAAACATGGTAAAAACTTCAGCTAAATTATTTGTGATATGCTTCCCCTTATCAGTGATTTTGCTAAAATTTTTATATCGCTTAAAAAATAGGCAAGTTAGTATTTAAATAACTCGCCTATATGTTTGCAGAAATATCATTTAATTCAAAAATTATGTTATTTAAATTCTAAACTAATATTAAATGATAGGTTTCTGTTTACAATAGATTTATCAGCACCTTGCTTGGTTCCTCTATTTTTATGGGATGCTTTATATTCCTGAGACTCTTGCCAATGTTTGTAAGCTGCTTCGTCTTGCCAAAACGTAATGATAACATGATGTTCATGTGTACTATGTGGCTTTAGAAATAATAGATTTTCAAACCCTTCAGTATTCTCTAGATGTTTATCCCTATTTAAGAACACACGCTCGAAGTCTGCCTCTAAACCAGGATTAGCATATAAATGGTTTAAAACTGCATAACCATATTGTGGCAAATCATTAATTTGTTCTAATATAGTATAGTGATATGTCACATTAAATCTATTAATAGTTACCTCATTATTATTTTTGTCTAAATAAATACGATGTATTTCATTTTTCAACAAATGAATCACTCCTTTTTATTGGATGATATGTCAAAATTGCTTAAATTTATCCATAACATAATCTCTACTATTTTTATGATTCACGATAGTCTGTGGATAATCTTTTCCAATTTCAATATGATAAATTTCTTGTAACTTGTCTTTATATTTAGTTGGATCATGAATGTATTTACTGCTCACATCATTAAATATTTCTAGCTGTGTTTTAATAAAATACCCTTGCGCATCAAAACGCTCACTTTGACGTATAGGATTAAACATTCTGAAATAAGGCACTGCATCTGTTCCAGTTGATGCTGACCACTGCCATCCATGTACATTAGATGCATTATCATAATCTATCAAATACTGTCTAAAGTACTCCTCCCCCCAAGTCCAATCAATAAATAAATTTTTCGTTAAAAATTGTGATACGACCATTCGTAAGCGATTATGCATATATCCTGTACGATTCAGCTTCTTCATTGCAGCATCAACGATTGGGTAACCAGTTTGACCTTTTTTCCATACTTCAAAATGTGTTTTATTATACGACCATTGCATGTTTCGATATTTTTCAGAAAAAGATTTAGTTGCCGTTTCTGAATACTGTGTCATTAACACATAATAAAATTCACGGAATAGAACCTCTCTTATAAAAGCTTCAAAATTTTTTTCATCGCTCTCATAATCTTCAAGTAAATCATTTATAATTTCACGAATATCGAGTAGTCCATATGCTAAATATTTACCTAATCCACTTACAAAATCCTGCGACACATCGTCAGTCAATTTATCATAATGAGCTATGTCACCATTTAAAAAATCATCCCAAGCTTTACGCGCTAACTTTTCTATATCTTTATTATTTTCAAATTTTAAGTCACTTTGATTTGAACCCTTTTCCGCAATTTGAGACAACTGCTTAAATTGATAACTTTTTTTAGGGGTGTGTACTAAGTCCTGACGATTTGCTTTATAAAAACTAGTAAATACTTTATAAGGCTGTTGCTGTTTATTAAAAGTCTTTGTTGGCTCAAAATAATGATTCACGCGCTGTCCAATTACTGTAACTTGGTGATTTTCAAAAGCCTTTTTTACATGAGGATAGTCATATATTTCTTTGTGATAACTCATAATATCTTTTGCTACTAATACGTGAGATAACGCCAATGTTTCTGCTAATTCACCTAGCTTTTCGTATGTGACAATATAAGGTTGTATATCATGCTTATCTAAAGCATTTACAAATCCTTTTACAACTTTATAGTAATAGTCACGTTTTACTTCTGATGCGTCAGTTAAATCTTCTAAAGGTAAGATAAAATACAATTTATTTATCTCATTTTGATGCTTCACTATATATTGAAAAAGTGGATTATCTTTCGTTCTAAAAACTCTGTTAAGTATGACTCCTAAATGCATTTTATTGCCTCCCAGCTTGTTTCATACAAATTCACTTTATAATTGTCCTTTAACTTAAGATTGTGTTTTCAATCATATACCCGTTTTAACTTTTGTATAATTCACTAAAAAATAAAATAAATTTTAATACCTTACATATTATAGGCAACTTCAGGGTATATTATTATCAGAGGTGATTAAATTATGAATAACAAACAATTACAAAATGAAATTGAAAATATATTAAATACATCAAAAATAGGTGTCCTATCTACTGCCCATAACAATATACCTAATAGTAGATACATGGTATTTTATAATGATGGACACACACTTTATACTAAGACAAGCATTGAGTCTAAAAAAATTGCTGAATTTAAAGATAATCCCAAAGCTCACGTACTTATAGGTTACGATGAAACGAATAATCGTAGTTTTCTAGAAATTGATGCTAATGTTGAAATACTGAAAGATCAAGAGACTATTGATTGGATTTGGAACAAACAAGATAAGTCCTTTTTTGACTCTAAGGATGATCCAAACTTGTGTGTAATTAAAGTAATACCAAAATCCATAAAAATTATGAACGATAAAAAATTAGACGCACCACAAACCATTACGTTCGATTAGTTAAAAAGGCGAGCCTGGGACATAAATAGATGTCTCAGGCTCGTTTTCAATTTGGCAGTAGGTGACTGAATTGAAAATGCGATTATATCAAGCTTTTTTCAATCCTAGTCACCCTTGCCGGGGTGGGACTACGAAATCTATATTAGAAAATTTGATTTCTGTCCCACTTCCGTTTTTTATATACCATTATTAATATCTTCTAACATAGCATCAACTGTAATTTTAGCACTCGTCAGTACAATTGGCACTCCTGCCCCTGGATGAACACTAGCTCCAGCAAAATACAAATTTTTGTAATCTCTGCTCACATTAGGCGGTCTGTAATAGTTACTTTGCGCTAAAGTAGGCATTAAACCAAAGGCTGCTCCAAATTTAGCATTATAATCTCCTTCAAAATCCTTAGGCGTATAAATAATTTCTGTCACAACTTGCTTTTTCAAATCTTTTAACGCTTTAATCGTAGAAAGCTTATTGTAAATAATATCTTTCACTTGTATGATTGTTGACTCATCAGACCAATCCGTATCACCTGTTTTCAATTCTGAAACGGGCATCAGCACATAAATACCTGTTTGACCTTCTGGCGCTAACGACTGATCTTCCACACTAGGAGCGTATACATATATTGATGGATCTTGGGATATTTCCCCGGAAAATATTTCATTGATATTATTATCAAAATCCTTTGAAAATATAACATTATGTAACAAGATATCTTCAGATAAATCTTTATCAACCCCTATGTACATTAAAAAGGCTGAGCAAGAATAGTCCATATTATCAATTTTCTGTGTCGTATACTTCTTAGGATGATGTTCATTTTTAATTAAAGATGAAGTAGCATATGGAAAATCAGCAGTACAAATTATTTTGTCATACTTTTCTATATGTCCGTTTACTTTTAGTCCCTCCGCACGCTTATACCTACTATCAATGATAATTTCTTCAACGTTTGCGTTGGTATAAATTTGAGTACCTAATTCTTCATTTAGCGTTTGAAGCGCTCTGACAAAGCTATACATACCACCTTTTATAAAGTGAACGCCAAACATTAACTCTATCATGGGTATAATTGAATACAATGACGGGCTTCGTTTAGGGTCGATACCTATATATAATGTTTGAAACGCTAAAATCTTTTGGATTTTTTCATTATCAACATATTTTTCAATTAAATTATCTGCTTTATCAAATGTTTTGAGTTTCATACCCTGATATATAGTAAAAGGATTATAAAAATCCGTAGGTTTCCTAAACGTACGTTCTAGAAAATATTTTCGTGCTATTTCGTATCTTTCGTATATATCTGTTAAAAAGGACATAAAACCATATGTAGAGTTAGGTTCAATACCTTCAAGCATATTTCTTAATTGAGCAAGATCTGTAGGAACGCGAATTTGATCTGTTTCACTAAAATAAACATCATATATATGTGATAATTGTTTAATTTCCAAGTAATCATTCATATTTTTTTGAGCGTAATTAAAAACGTCTCGATAAATCTCAGGCATCATTACGATGGTTGGTCCCATATCAAATGTAAAGCCATCTTGCTTGATCTGATTCATTCTGCCACCTATTTGTTGGTTCTTTTCATATAAATCTACTTGGTGACCGTTTGCTGCTAATCTTGAAGCTGCAGCTAAACCTGAAACACCGCCGCCTATAACTGCAATCTTCATAATGTTTCACTCCTATTATATTTCGCACTAAGTTCACGATAAATTTTCATTTTTTTCAATTTGCTTACATATACTTTCTTATGCAACGTATAGTTTGCCTTCCTTACTTCCACAAGTATTTCATGATAAGCTATCGCAGCTAATTCGATAATGTAACGTACCTCTTCGTCAAAATAATTAATACCGTTTAATGCAATATCATATAACCTAACTGACTCTGTAGCGTAACTTTCCCACAGTTCTATATAATTTGGCGTAACTCCTTCATAATATATAGAATGTAGATTAACTCGATATTGAGCTAATTTTTCTACACTTAGATAAATTCTTCCATTTTGAAAATCTTCGCCGACATCTCTTAAAATATTAGTTATTTGCATTGCCTTGCCTAAAGCAATCGCAGCTTCTTCAGCTTGCTCGCAATTATTTTCATTTGATGAAGTTAATATAGGAGTTAACAATTCACCGACAGTACCTGCCACACCATAGCAATACTCATATAAATCTGAATCAGTTTTCATTTCTTTTAAAACTAAATCTTCCTTCACATATTGAATTAAAGATTCAAAAGGTTTTTTAGGTATTGAATATGTATTCAATGTATTACTTAAAGCATTCATAATAGCTGCATCACTTTGATACGCTTGAATATAATCACAATCGCTATAAATCACATCTAAATCTCTAGCTATGCCGTTTAATTGCTCAAGGTCTTTGTATTTATCAATACTGTCATCTATAATTCTGCAAACTGCATAAATAGACCAAATTGCTTTTTTCCTTTTTAAATCCAAAAAATCAAAGGCATATGAGAACGTTTTTGAATGTTCTTTCATTATATTGTGACAATGGTTATAATCTCTCTCTAATTGATTCATTTATTGGCCTCCTCAGTAAGCCTAGAACTTCTTGACATTTGTATAAAAAAATAAGCTATAAATCTATTCTACGACCTTTCCAATATATACGTTTGAATACATTGATATCTAACCATGATTTAAAAAATATCACGACAAAGCATATGAAGAGCAGTGGATGACATAAACTCGCAACGATATTAAAATTTCCTGTTCTTCGAATAAATATATGAAATTGTATCGCATATATAAAATATAGAGTAATAGCTAATAATATATATAACGAGCCTAAATTAATTGAAAAAATTATCGCTAAAACTGTTGTAAGTGAACCAAATAGCCATAAAAATACAAACGTAAGCGTAGACTTTTTAGTTACTTGAGAGCCAAGTGCAAAGTGTTTACTCCAACCCTCTAATAGCGCTTTATATCCTTGAGAATACATTCTAAAATTCACTACGCCTTGGCCTTCATGCAAACTAACTGGCAAACCTTGCTGATTATATGCTTTACTTATTGCAAAGCCTTCAATGATTTGATTTTTAGCTTTCAAATGTCCTTGTGTCAATTTATAATCTTGCTTATTTGTCACAAGGACTGGTCCAAACGCGCCTTGCTCATTATTTGCTGATTTCGTGATTGAAAATTGATTCATACCTACAATTGTCATTAAATTAAAAATCGCCGATATATTTTCATATAGCTTTTTTATCTTGTGATAAGGTTGTATTGACAACAAACCTTTACCTCCTTGTAAATCATATTGATTGGCTATATTTTGAATACTATCATCACAAGCAAACTGAACATCAGCATCAACAAACATTAATAAATCATGCGTTGCATATTTGCTACCTTGCCAACAAGCATGTGACTTACCTTGCCATGTAGTATCATTTTCAACAGTATATACGCTCGCACCATAATATCTAGCGACAACTTGTGTCTCATCAGTTGAACCATCATCCATAACAATTACTTCTATTTCTTGTTCTTTACTTATACTGTTAAGTAATTTAGGTAAGTTCTCCGCTTCATTTCTAGCAGGTACAATAACACTGACGGCTGTCTGACCTCTTCCTTTTCCGGAGTTATTTATAATCGCTCGACACGCATACATACACATTCCACTTATTAGTGATAGTATCGTCAATACTATTGCTATTATATAAAGTATCATTCAGCCTCAACTACTTTCTCCATTAATAATAGCTTCTGCTACTTGCATACCACTCAAAGTAACCATAGGCATACCAGCGCCAGGATTTACAGAACCACCTACAAAGTACAAATTTTTGAAGTACTGACTTTTTTTAGGAAATTTAAAACCTTTATTTTTCTTCTTATTGGATACTACACCATATATAGCTCCTTTATTAGAATTGTATGTATTTTCTATATCATGCGGTGTCCATACGTCTTCATATACAATGTGCTTTCTCAAATCTTTCAAGCCCATGGACTCTAATTTATCCAATATACGTTCTTGGAATTGCAGATATTCTGCTTCACTAAATGACTTACTCTGAATGTACGGTATGTGTGGCAATATTTTTATATTCTCGTGTCCCTCTGGCGCCTGTGTCTTATCTGTTTTATTTGTATTCACTACATAAATAGTCGGATCTTCAGGCAAAACATACTGGTGAAAAACTTGATCATAATTAACTTTAGAATTACTTGAAAAGAAAAAGTTATGATGTTGAAGCTCTGGATAACTTTTGTCCACACCAAGATGCATGACATAACCTGAACTAGCTGGCTCAAATTTACGTTCCAATTTGTTTATTTGGTTTGCATCAAAATTCAATAAATACTTATAAACAGGGATTACTTCCATATTAGATATAACGTAATCTGCATATATTTCCTTATTACTTTCTATTGTTATCCCTGTCACCTTATTTTGACTATTATAATTGATACGTTTTACAGGGGTGTTAAAATGTATGCCCACACCTAATTTTCTCGCTAATTGTTCCATCGCTTCAGTTAACTTATGAATGCCACCATCTACGTACCACAAACCTTCCTCATGTTGCATTTGAGGTAATAAACTCAATACAGCCGGAGCATCATAAGATGAGGAGCCGACATATTTTATGAAATAACCTAGCATTTCTCTTAAATATGGGTTATCTACCCTTTTATTAATGGCTTGTTGCATTGTATGAAAATAATCGAATTGCTTTAAAGCTGAAAATGGACCATGATAACGAATAATTGCAAACATCGTATCTAATCCCTTATCAAAGTAGCTTTTTTCAGCAACTTGATGTATCTTTTGTGCGTAACTAAAAAACGAAGAAAGTTGCTCTATATCTTTATCTGTTAACGATTCATTATTTGTTAACATATCTTCCATGGATTCATATAAATCTAAAATTTGGCCATCTGGATAAACGTTTCTAATCTGTAAACTTAACTTACGAATGCTAACATAATCTTCTAGCCTTTCATCACATCGTTGAAATAAGCGTTGAAATACTTTAGGCATGGTTAAAATTGATGGACCGAGATCAAATCCATAGTCATCTATGTCTAACCTATTTACCTTTCCACCGATATGCTTATTTTGTTCATATAAATCCACTTGATAGCCTGCTTGAGCCATACAAATTGCGCTAGCAATCCCTCCCAAGCCACCTCCTATGACAACCACTTTCTTATTTCCCATTTAATCACCTTTTCTTTTTTGTAATTTATTATAAATACGTATTAACTTAGGGCGATTATAGCGCTGAACAATCATACAAGGCACATTAGCTATAATGACATATATAAAATTAATTATTTTAACGCTTTTTGACGCTTTAAAAAACGCAATAACAGGAAATATGGATAGCAGATGAACCACCTCTGCACGTCTAGTTTCTAATATAAATCGCTGTATATCATTCATATTTTTAGATAAATCGAAAGTCGCTTTACTACTGATATTAGGGTTAAGATTTTGACCGTCTGGCAAATAATCTTTCCAATATTGCACTTTAACTAATTGTTGCCATAATTGACCCTCTTGTTCAATATTCCAACTTCGAAAATACTTATTATCTTTTTCTAAGAACTTATAACTAATACGAGTACCAAGTTGAGCAATAATCATTTGAACTATAAACCAATATAGCGCAATATATATAATCTTTTTCATCAATTTAATGCTCAGATTTCGCTGTATAGCTTGGGTTATCTTTATTTAAATACCAATTACCAGCTGTTAAATAAGTAGCAAAAGCGCTCCAGAGCATATATGGAACTAGTAAAATGCCAGCAACTTTTTTTACATTGAAAAATTTTACAGTTGTTGTAACTACTGCGCCCAGTAATACAACACTCTCTATCAACGCACTAAAGCGTAATTTATATTTGAAGTATAATATCGACCATAGATAATTCAGGCTTAATTGTGAGTAATAAGCACCTTTCAAAGCCTTACTAGTAGATTTATTAGTCACTAATGCATAAGCTGCGCCCATCGTTGTATAAAGTATTGGCCACACAATTGGAAAGACATAGCCGGGTGGTGAAAAAGGTGGTTTAACATTATTTTTATAATCTTTTCTCGCGTTTTTCACTGCAAATTTCCCTATAAATTTACCACCTGTAATTGGTGTTATAACTTTTATAATTGTTTTAATTATCTCGTTTGCTTTCATAGTTGATCCCCTCTTTTTTTGTAAAAGTAACTAGCCTTTATTTTAGCCGTTACAATTCGGCATTGGACATGTTATTTTTTCTAGCTAAATACTTTTTCAATCCATATACTTTCAAAACAATTGCACCTGTAATAACAATTGGCAAAATAAACTTCTTCATATTAAAGTATTCTCCTTTATTAGTTTTTTGGCTATTAATCTTGAATTTAAAAAGATTCATTACACTTTTATGAACTTTTGCTTGGGTATACTTATATACCCACCAAGGTAACGTCGGTTCATATTCTTGTAACGCTATGATACATGCGTCACTATTAGGTAATCTTCTAAACTCTAATCTCGCATTACCACCATCTGAATCTAAAGCGAAATCTCCACCAACAATTCGATATAAAATTCTCTCGTTATTAGAAGCTTTAAAATCTTTACTTAATAATAATAAGTCCTTATTTAAACACGGCACACTAATCGTAAAGTTATCTTCGTTAAAATCACTATTAACGACATTTAATGTAATTCTATTTAAAAAATTTGCATATGATTCTGCCAATTGAATCATATTTACATCTTTAGGTAAGACTACCCTTGATATTGCTCTAACATCTTTAATATCGCCCTTACGTGATGACTTCCCTTTCTTTTGTGTCTTAGTTTCTTCTTCCAAGGCATTACGCACACTTTCCTTATAATCAATCTTGCCTATAGAAATGTCCTTCACAATATTTTCATCATTTCTAATCATATCATGAATTAAGCTATCCATTAACGGATAGACCATTTCTTTTGGAACCCCTGAAATAAGTTTCACCCAATATTTACTTAGCCAAATGGGAATAATAGGCAAATCTATCGTAGGTAATCGTTTATCTAGTACCTCTGCAGTTTGCTTGAATAGATCTTTATAAGTCATATGACTAGGTCCACCAATATCTATCGATTCGTTCTCATTTGGATTACGCTCTACAATTTTATATAAACCGTCAATCACGTCGTCTATTGCAACTGGCAATGTTGTATTATAAGCCCATTTTGGCAGTAACAGGCCAGGTAATCTATCCACTAATTTTTTTAATATAGGGTAAGAACTTCCTTTAGAGCCTATAATCAAACCCGCTCTTAAAGTACTTACTGGTACACCATATGATCCTAAAATCTGTTCGCACTCTAAACGGCTTCTTAAATGTGGTGATAATTCACTTGTATTAGGTATCAAACCACTCATAAATACAATATGCTGAACTTTGTTATAACTTGCGGCTTTAGCAAAATTATCAGCTAATAATGCATCCATATCTTCAAAGCTCGCCTGCGTCAACTTAGCTGAAGGCATCATAGAATGGACAAGATATATAGCGATATCAATATCCTCCATTACCTCAGTGATTTCATTTAAATCAAACAAGTCAGCTGCCTTCCAAGTAACATTGTGTTCATTTGATTTATTTTCTATATTTCTAGAAATAGCTATAATTTCATAGTTATCTTTTAATTTATTCATTAAGTGACTACCGATATATCCCGAAGCGCCTGTTAATAATATTTTTTTCATATATTTAGCCTCCAAATAGAAAAAGATGAGCAGGTAAACTTTACCTCAGCTCATCTTTAACTTAACGAGCTCACTTGCTCATTATCTTAATTGACAAGAGCTCCAAGTCTCTTATTTAAAATTATACCCTTCTTAAAGCTTTTCAATCTTTATTTATAATAATTAATCAATAAATTTATCAAACCACAAGAATTTGACTAAAAAAGGAATAATCTTACTTGCTTTAATGATGTCACTAGTATAAAAAATTCTTTATCTTTTCCTGTATAATCTGGAATTCGTACCATATTTGCTTTGGTACTATATAATCACTTTCGATTTAATATATATCTTGATATTATTGAAAAGTATTTGAGCAATTTAAGTTTATTTTTACAATGTATCTACTACAACTTTATATTTTAAAAGTCATCATTTCCAATTTTATACATATATTCTTTGGCTCAGGCTGATGTAGATGTATACTTTGCTTCACCGTAATGATTCAATAATTATTTTTGCTCACTGACTTACCGTCTAATAAGAAGAAAACACCATTCGTTTTATGATTAGAAACCCCGTAATATGTTGGATCGTGTAAATCTTTATTATTTTTAGCTAATGCATTTTTAGTAATCTTGTGATTATTAATCTTGAAGTTATCAGCTTTTTGAGATGTTTTAAAATTCTTATCTAGAATAAAATTACTTTGATTTGCTGTATAACCACTGTAACTATAATAAGGTTTCACAGATTCTTGCGCATGTGCTTGAGTGATATTAAATAATTCGGGCGTTACGAAAAATCCCAAAACTAAACTACTAGCTAAAATAAAGTTAGAAACTTTTTTCATAAAAACCCTCCTCATATTTGTCTTACAGGTCACGTTATTATATTAATGTTACAATGTTGCGATAGTATCACATGATAAAATACATTTTTTATTTCTTCTTACACTCATACACGCAAATTAACTTATGCTTTTCTTAATTTAGAAGCTTATCACTATAGAAAAATTGAAAAGTAAATGTCTGATATGAGCTTATTTAAACAAAGAGCACATAAGCGTTGTCAAGAGAATCATTTGATATACGTCGATTTTAAGTGTAAATATTAAAAAATCGCCTGGAACAAAAAGTAATGTTCCAGGCGTGGCTATGATAAGTCTTATAATAGTTTCGCAAGTGCGACCATGACAAATTGTAATGGTAAACGAAGGACATGCTGCTTAACACTATCCGTTTCATCTCTTTCATCTTTGTAAGAGATGTTCTTACGTGCAGCGTAAATATTTGCAGGAAATACGAGCCAAAGGAATCCTTGTACTACTTTTCTTACGCGTGATCTATTTTTAGCACCGAGTACATAAAAAGCAATTATAAATTCTAATATGCCCGAATACTTAACTATTGCGTGTTTGAAAGGTAAATAGGACGGCACGATTTTTAAAAACATATCTTTATTTTTAAAGTGTGCAACACCACTTTTATAAAACAGTAAACTAAATATGAATCTTACTATGATATTTTTCATAGTCTTCCCCTATTCTTCAGCGACTTTGACAACTTGTTTACCAAAATTCTCTCCTGTGAATAACTTTCTAAATGCAGAAGGTAAATTGTCAAAACCTTCATCTATCGTCACTTCAAATTTAATTTTACCTTCAGACACCCATTGTGCGAGTTGTTCGCTTGCTTCTTTAAAATGATCAGCGAATTGTGCTACTACAAAACCTTGCATCAATGCTTGATTTTTAATCAACGTTCCTTGGATACGTGGTCCAATATCGTCTTTTTCATTATTATATGCTGAAATTGCACCACATACCGGAACGCGTGCAAATCGATTTAAGTGTTTAAACACTTCATCAGAAATTGCGCCGCCTACATTTTCAAAATACACATCAATACCATCTGGTACAGCCGCTTCGAGTTGCTGTGCGAAATCATCTTGTTTATAGTCAATGGCCGCATCAAATCCTAATTCATCTGTTAAATATGTTGTTTTCTGCTTACCACCAGCAATACCGACAACTTTTGCGCCTTTAATCTTAGCAATTTGTCCTACGACAGAGCCTACTGCACCTGATGCAGCTGACACGACAACCGTCTCGCCAGATTGTGGTTGACCAATTTGAAGCAATCCTGTATAGGCCGTCATTCCCGGCATGCCTAAAACACTCAAATATAAATGTAATGGTACATCTTTTGATGGCACAGGGGTCACATCGTCTCCATTCACTGTATTTATCTTTTTCCATGGTAATATGCCTGTGACATAATCGCCGACAGATAGACGTTCATCGTTCGATTGTGTGACTTTTCCAACAATATGACCTTGTAATGGCTCATTCACTTGGAAAGGTTGAACATAACTTTTTGTATCATTCATTCTGCCTCTCATGTAAGGATCTACAGATACATAAATGGATTCTACTTGAACCTCACCTGCATGTGGTTCTCGAGTTTCTATTGTTTCAAATCCAAATACATCGTCTTGAGGGATACTTTGTGGTCGTTTTGCAAGTACAACTTGTTGATTATTCATTTATTATTCCTCCAGATATTTAGTCGTAGCGTCTGATAATGACAAATCACCATTGATGATTTGGAATTCGTGACCTTTTAATGCTTCATCAGTTAACACAGAAACAAGCACTTCTGCTACATCTTCTCTTGTAATAGACGGATTTTGTACATTTTCAAATTGCGCACTCATATTGAATTGTTGCGTTTCATGATCGTTAGTTAATGCGCCTGGATGCACGATGGTATATTTTAAATTTGAATGTCTTAAGTAGTCATCCGCATAATGTTTTGCAATGGTATATGGTTTCAAGTCGCCTGACGCATCAAACGCTTCTCGACGTGAGTCGTACGTTGATACCATAACAAAGTGTTGACGACCGACGTGTTCACTTGCTTTAATTGCTTTCACTGCACCGTCTAAATCTACTATGATTGTTTGATCGTCACCTGTGCTTCCACCAGAACCGACGGAAAAAAGGATTTGATCATACGGTTTAAATAATTCTATTAATTCATCAATAGATTGTTTTGCAACATCAATGTAAGTTGCATCAATACCATCTGCTTTTAAAACTTCAACTTGTTCTTCTTTTCTAACACCGGCAGTAAAGTCAACGTTTCGTGCTTTGAGTTTGCGTACGAGATGTTGACCGACGCCACCATTAGCGCCAATAATTAATGATTTCATGTGTATCGCTCCTTTATGAAATTATTGATTAGCTAAGATTTTTAAAGCACGTTCAGCAACAGCATGTCCTGATTGAGGATTTTGACCAGTCACAATGCGACCATCTACGACTGCGAAATTGCTCCAGTCATCCTCTTTTTTAAAATGTGCACCGTTACTAATAAATTCGTCTTCTAATAAATATGGCATGTATTCAGTTGTACCATTTGCTTGTTCTTCACTATTTGTAAAACCAGTCACGTCTTTATGACGAACGAGGTAATCGCCATTTTCTTTAATGTCGAGTAGACCAGCCGCACCATGACATACAGAAGAGAGAACGCCTTGGTTATTGTAAATACTTAACGCAATGTCGTTAAGTTCTTTGTTATTTCTAAAATCCCAAATCGCACCATGTCCACCTGCAAAGTAAATGGCTTGATAGTCGCTAGAATTAACCTCTTTTGGAGATAAAGTTTGTCCAAATTTGTTCATATAATCATGATCCGTATAGTATTCCCAGTCCTCAGCTCGCATCATTTCAGGGCTAAGACTGACAGGATCAAGAGGCACATATCCACCATTCGGACTTACGAAATCAACATCATAACCTGCGTCATAGAAATCTTTCGCAAAGTGCGTAACCTCTGAGAACCACGCACCCGTAGGTCTGTCTAAATTATCGTATTTCGCAATGTTTGTTACAACAATTAAAGCTTTTTTCATTGTATTTCCTCCTCATTCATGTTTATATAGAGTACAATATCAGTTAAACCTTGGTTTAAGAGAAAGGATATGCTTACATGAAACAATATTACATTGAATATGTCTCAGATTATTGCAATATACCTAAAAGCAAACTGCGTTATTACGAGAAAAAGAATATCTTGAAACACATCGACAGAGATAGCAATAACAAGCGTTTATACACAGACGACGATATCGAAATGATTAAATTTATCCAGTGCCTAAGCAATTTGAATATGCCATTAAAAGAAATCCGAAAAAACACAGACATGCTTTATCAAAACCAAACAGATGTCCCAAGCGTGTTACGCGCACACCTAGAATTCTTGAATGAACAACGGAATTTGATCAGTAAACATATCGACTTAATTGAACAAGAAATACAAACTGCCATGACCGAGTGACGAAGGAAAAGGGCGATAGGTGGATAGGCAAAGCTGGAATGAGTCAGAAAATTGCGTCGGGTGGATAAGCTAGAATAGAATGAGTGGGCGATGGATGGATAGACTAAAACGGTTATAATATACCTTATACCTAAAATTACAGAGTACTAAAACTATCTTATCTGCCATCTCTTGACGCGTTCCCCTTGTTAGTGGTTTAGCTAAAAAATCTCATTAAGTAAATGAATTTATATTATTAAAATTGTATAATAGATAAAATCACTGTACTTCTAATTAAATATAGCTAATTCATTTTGTTATCATTATATTTTTTTATTCATCATTACCTATATTAGTAAAAAACCACCTTTTTTCTCAACGAATTATTATAATTTTCTTGTATTCTTTTTAAGTATTGTCTATATGTGAATTCAATGTTCTGTTTGTTTTCATATTAATTGGTAACAAATCTAAAAAATTTATTAATATCTTGATAAAGCGTACTAATTTAATATTCAAACATCAACATTACTTTTTCTATTTCTTCTTTATATTTAAGAAATCCATTGAACATTTCATGCAAATGGTCATTTAAACTATCTGCGTTAAGCGTGAAATATGCTTTTCTTGTATATATGGCAGTTATAATAGCTGCAACACATGCAAAAATTGCAATAATAATCGAATTCAACAAAAACTAGGCGATTTAGCCTCTATAAATTCAGAGAATTAGTAGCCTAGAACCATTGTATTTTTATTAAATTCCCATTCTTAGGATTCACCGCCATCCGTTTATACAGAAAATATTACAAATCTTTAGTTTATATAAAGCGTACAAAAGACATTTCGATTAAGGCTAATCATACCGTCTTTTTACTTATGATTATTTTTAATTCGATGATGTTAATGTTTTGATTATTCAAATGTTACTTGGGAAAGGGAGACGTATTACGCTACCTCGTTCGCTTAAAATTTGGATTTACATTTGAAAACATAAAAATAACGATTTTCAAAAAGCAGACTATTTCATTAGTTTTCCGTTCTTTTTGTTTTATCATTTATTTACAAATTTTAACTCTATATGCTTTTAAAGCGTATATTTACTTATAAAATTGTGACAAAATATTGACAGCGCTTTCATTTAGAGCTACTCTATATTTAAATTCCCTCACCAACGGTAATTTATAAGTCTCGTATGTAACTTCTTTTTACATAGAAATTTTTTATAATTGTAAGCGCTTCCTAAAAATATCGATTTAAGAAAGGGTGATTGTTTTGGAAAATGTTAAAGCAGTATTTAGTAAGTTCTTTGGATTTATACCCCGTGCAATTATCAACATTTTTATCTAATTTATATATTTAAATAACTAATTAATAGAGGTGCTATTCATGAAAAATAGAGAAAACAGATACAGTATTCGTAAATTCAGTGTAGGTGCATCATCCATTTTAGTAGCGACATTGCTATTTATGGGAGGTGGCGGCGGTGCTGCACAGGCAACAGAAACACATCAGAAAGTGGGTACTTCTGAATCAACTTTAGCGCAATCTACTGGTGATAATCAAAAACAAGCTGATGAACAGGAAACACAACAAAACAAAGTTCAATCTAACGAACAAACAGCCTCTACATCGCAGTCAGTAACTAATGAAAATGAAAAACAACAAAATTTACATAATGAAAATACACCTTCAACTTCAGTTAATGATGACACGAATAAATCATACACTAATGAAGAAACAACAAACCGCCTAACTGATCAAACTACAAAAAATTAATCAACTGAAGCTACAGAAGCATCAACTACAGAAACACATTCCGATAACTCTCAATCAGCCTTAACTAGAGAGGATTCACCTTCTCTTGAAAAACAAGAAACGACTAAAAGCACACTTCAAAAAGACACAGAAACTTCAGATAAAAAAGATAACACAACAGAAACAACTACAAATGTAAATCCCACAGCAGAGAAAGCGACTAATCAAGAACTTTCAATAACACCAACTACTACTGATGAATCAAAAACACTATCTACAAAAGATAATACATCAAAAATAACTGACAATCATTCATCAGAAAAGATTCAATCAGAGCCAACCGAAGAAACTTTACAATCCACGTCATCAAAAGCTGAAGATAATTCAAATGTAAATCACGATTCAACAAAAAATGATAATAATGATGTAGAAACACTGTCTACTGAAAAAAACAATGGTATCATAAATACAAATGCAGCAAAACAAACAATACCAACTAAACAATCAATAGATTCCACTACATCTAAAGAGAATACTTTAAATATTAAAAAGGGAACTATCTCAATCAATGATGCAGCAAATGAAACTGTTGGAAATAAAGGTGCTAAAGATCAAAAAGACTCACCAGCAGAATTAGAGATGTTAGCTAACAATACAGTAGCCACGACAAATAATACGTCTCAACAACAAGGTACGACGGAAACAAAAGACCAAACAAACAAACCTGCTAAGCAAGGTCAATACAAAAATCAAGATCCAATTATTCTTGTTCATGGTTTTAATGGATTTACTGACGATATTAATCCTAGCATTTTATCACATTATTGGGGTGGAGATAAATTAAACATTCGTCAAGACTTGGAACAAAATGGTTATAATGCTTATGAAGCAAGCATTAGTGCGTTTGGTAGTAACTATGACCGTGCAGTTGAACTTTATTCCTATATTAAAGGTGGTACTGTAGATTATGGTGCTGCACATGCAGAAAGATATGGACATGAACGCTACGGTAAAACATACGAAGGTGTTTATAAAGATTGGCAACCTGGCCAAAAAGTACATCTAGTCGGTCATAGTATGGGAGGACAAACTGTCCGTCAATTAGAAGAATTATTAAGAAATGGTAGTCAAGAAGAAATTGAATATCAAAAAGCACATGGTGGTGATATTTCTCCTTTACTACAAGGTGGTCAAGATAATATGGTTTCTTCAATTACCACATTAGGTACACCACACAACGGTACACACGCCTCTGATAAATTGGGTAATGAGGCCATTGTTCGTCAAATTGCGTTTGATCTAGGTAAAAAACTTGGTAATAAATACTCTCGTGTAGACTTCGGTCTATCTCAATGGGGTTTAAAACAACAACCTGGAGAATCTTATTTATCATACCTTTCACGAGCTAAAACTTCTAAACTATGGCAAACAAAAGATAATGCTTTTTACGATTTAACACGCGATGGTGCCACAGATCTTAACCGTAAAACATCACTCAATCCTAATATCGTTTACAAAACGTATACAGGTGAAGCAACACACTCTACATTATCGGGTAAATATAAAGCGGACTATAATCTTTTCTTACCATTCACAGCTACTGCAAATGTCATTGGTAAAGCTACTGAAAAAGAATGGAGAGAAAATGATGGCTTAGTTTCTGTTATTTCATCCCAGCATCCTTTCAATCAAGCTTACACAGAAGCAACAGATACAAATCAAAAAGGTATTTGGCAAGTAACATCTACAAAACATAACTGGGATCATGTCGATTTTGTAGGACAAGATAGTAAAGATACAAAACGTACACGTGAAGAATTACAACAATTTTGGTACGATTTAGCCGATGATTTAGTTCAAAGTGAAACGCTCACTCAAACTCAAAAAGCTTAGTCTTTAATAGGTATTTAGAGAAAGGTGGTTAATCTAATGTCTGGTGATATCTTTCAATTATTTAGTTCTCTTTTCAGAGTAGTTAAAGCATTATTTTTCTAATTTAATATAAGCAAAACCCCCTTCAAATGAGAGAAAAATCATTTCCTTTGGAGGGGTTTTTCATTGTGAAAAAGTATGTATTACATTGTCTATGGTTAAGTAATATTGGATTCAAATTTAATCGTGTCTTAGGGAATATTTTTGTATCATTTTCAACCACTTTAAATGTCTTTAGATTAAACATGTTTCTCCCACAGTCAATATAATCTTTATCCCCATTGAGTTCTTCTGTATCTGAGGGTTTTTGCAATCCATCTACGACATTTCTTAGAATGCTTAATGAAGGCTTATAATCTACAAGCAATACTTATATCATTTTAGATATCATGCCTTGTAATTCATCTCCATTTATCTTTTGCCACCCGTTAGCTTTGAAAACAAACCGTTCTGAATTAAAGCGTTTGATATGAAAAACCTTTATCATCATTTCTATGAGTACGGTGTCATTGGGTTTCTTCTTAATATCAAAAATAGCTATAGATGTTAGGTCGATAATCCGTATCTTTTGGGATATTAAGTCGTAACTGATCGATAAGTTCGTTATACACAATTTCACCTTGAGCCGTTTCTTCTATTTCATTGTCATTATTAACAGAAATAGTTAGGATAGCAATCAGACCTTGACGGTCAATTGCCTCCTTAGCCACACTTATTATTTTAGTTAACATTTCGAATATACTGTTCATTATAATATTCGTCGAGTTTCATTTAATAGTGCTACATCGTGTACATAATAATTACCATTATATTGATCAATATGGATTAAATGCTTTCCGTCAATGTAAGATTCATACGTTTTGTAACCCACGCTATAGTTACTATAACGTTTAAGCCAATCATTGAATGACACCTGATTTGTGCTCGCTTGTGTTGAAATATTATGATTCGTATATACAATTTGATTGTTCACTTTAATTTTATATGTGAATTGGTGTTTTACTTCATTTGAAAAATCTGTTTGGATCACAGAATGTAACGTAGCTACATATATATTATTTTCTTTAAGTGGTGTAATACTTGGAATGTGTAGGCTTTGTCCTCTATCATTATTCATGGTCAACACCTCCTATTTCTTCCAATGTCACATGCGCAAATTCACCATTGAACAATTGGTTAGCTGTATCTTTCATTAGTTGGGCAACATCCTGTGCAGTCTCTTTATCATCACATTCAATCATAATCGCATCGTGTATGGGTACGATAATTTTGAACGCTTTTTGTGCATGTATATGTAACCTTAATGGTTTAAATTCAATTTTATCTATATCATTCTTAATACTTTTAATAAAATTTGCATATTGGGTAATATCTATGTTCTCTATCGCCCCTTTTCTTAACCTAACATCTTCATCCATTATTGCATTAGGTAACTTATCGTCTGACATATTATTCAATAAGACGCATAATATATCAAAAGCTATACCATTAAAATTATATGCAGCTCTTTCACTTTCTCCAGGGTTTTTTTGAAATTTTTTCATATCAATCTTATAAATATCGACTAGTTTATCAATTCTTTTCTGTAACTGCGCCTTATTTTTAAGACCTAAGGCTTTCTCAGATCTTTTTTTGTATACATTTTTTGAATGCTTTCTCTAAAGTCGCTACTATTACACATTATCCATTACTCCATTTGAACTATATTTTTTCAAATCATATGCACACAATAATTTTTTGTATGATGTATTATTTTTATTTTCGAATTCAAGTAGATGTTTTTTTAATCTTCTAAAACAATATTACCTTTTATTACATTATACACAAGAACATTTTCTTCTTTACTTGGTGTTATGTATTCACTGTCGCTTATTTCTTCTATTGTAAAACAAGCTATTTTAAAGCAATCTTCTAAATTTTCTAATATGTTTTTAATTTTTTCGTTTTGTTGTTTTTTAAATTTTTCTATATTATTAATTTTAGGATTAATTTTGTAAAACAATAAATTGGGAAAAATTGATTTTTTGAATTATTTGCTTATTAATTACATCAAGAATTTGTTTGTTCTCTTCTTCTTCTATCTGAAAATATTTTTGCATAAGTTCTGGTACAATTTGAAACTCATATTTAATCGTTTTTGAAGTTCCAATAGCTAGTATTTTTTCACTATTATTTAAATCATCTATATCTTCTGTTATTTCAACTCTAGTTTTACCACCTTTATAAATATCTTTAACAACATTCTGAACCTTACGTATATCCAAGGCAGAAACTGATAGTTCTAAATTGCCTAATGCTTTATATATACTACTATAATCTTCAGTTTTAATTTTATTAATTCTAATAACTTTGTTATTTTCTAGTTGAATATCGTGTTCCACAACCTCTTTATTTTTAGAACCTTCGTCAAACTCTACCAGTAAAAAGTTACTTCTAATTCTTTCAGACAAATCACTATTTATATATACATATTTATAAATAGTTTCTTAAATATCTCTTATGTTTTCATCGTTTATGCTATAACCCAGAAAAATAATTGGATTATGAATAAATAAAGATAATAACTGTGCTCTAATTAGTTCATAACTAGTATTGAATTTATTGTAATCTTCACTAGTTAATACAATTTTATTTGGTTGACTTATGCAGCCATGTATTTTATAAACTGATCCATAAGGATTACTTAATAATATTTGATTACCAATTAAAGGATTAAATTCGAATAAGTTTTCTATCAATTTATCATAGTTAGTAGTAACAATTGATCCAATATTCTTTCTAGCCTTTTTCATATGAATAAATTCATCTTCAAAATTGATTTTAAAATCTAGTTTCTTAAATAATTTTGATATATAAATTTTAAACCTACTAATATTTATTCCTTTTTCCATTAAATTATAATACTCATCATTGATTTCTTTGAAGTCACCTTCCCTTTCATTTTTTAAAGTTTCATTGAATAAATTTTCTATCTTTTCTCCTAATGCTGGAAAATCATAAGAAGCGTCTTCTTTTTGACATTCATCTTTATAATCATAAAATATTTCTTTATTTCCAGTTAACTGATAACAGATATGTTGCAGTAGATTTTCCCAACTATAGCTATTATTTAAGTACCTTAAGCTTAATCCAGTACCTATAAATAATACCCGATGATTTAAATACCCTTTAATGAACTCTTCTATTTTCAAAATTATACTTCTTTTCTTTTTGTTATGAACAAATTATTTTTTAGTTTTATTTGTGATAGGCTTCTGCTTATCGATTTATGATGCGGTTTTTGGTTAATAAATAGCCGGTTTCAATATGAAACCGGCTAAACAAATTTTATGATTTTTATATATTGGGATAGTAACTACAATAATCTTTTAGCAATATGAACAGTAATTTTAGGATGAATGAATTAACTGATAGCAATCTACATGTATAATACAAATATGTAGCGGTTGGTTTCTTATAATAAATGACTCAATGTTCTTACTAATATAATTACGATTAATAAACGTTAAATTTTTATTTTTTTAAATATCTAAGTTACAGCGGATACTTTAATTTAGTGAAATTAACTTACTCTAGTAGTACTTTTTTAAAAATGTCTTTTCAAAATTCATGAGCTGATACATAAATTTTTCAAAATCTTCTCTAACAAAACAGCTTAATAAAAGTAATTTTATTTCTTTTGTTAAGTTGTTTTTTATTTCTTTTAATAAGCGTTCTCCATTATGCGTCAAACTCACTAATTTAGTACGTTTATCATTAGAATAAACTCGTTGCACATAACCTTTGTATTCTAACTTCTTAACACGTTTTGATGCAGCTGTCTTATAAGTACGTTGCTTATTTGCTAAGTCGTTAATCGATACTTTTTCATTATGCTGAATAAAATACATTGTTTCTATTTGTTCATAAGATAAGTAACGACCTGGTTCCAATTCTTTAACCATGTTAGTAATTGCTTTATTAATATTCGCTGTAGCATCATAGAATTGGTTAATTATTATTTCTAAGTTTCCCTCTTTATGCTCCATATTAACCTTCCTTACTAAACTATCGTTTTTCAACCATCATTGATTTTTTAAAAATTAAATATTACTTATTATAAGCATAATAACTTTATTCCATTACATCACTTTCTTCAGCTTTTTCAGTTGCTTTTCTCATCAGTGGATCAGTAATTGGTTTAAAGATAACACCAATTAATAAAAATCCTATACCAAATAATGAAAGTATTACTAATTTTTTAGTTAAAATTTCAGGTACAGGTCCTCCAACCGCTTCTCTTAAAGCATCTATTGAATAAGAGAAAGGTAAATAAGGGTGAATGACTTGGAAGAACTCTGGTGTAACTTGGATAGGGAAGGTTCCTCCACCACCTGCTATTTGTAGTACAAGGAAGATGATTGCAATTGCTTTCCCTGGATTTCCTAACAATGACACTAAAGTATATACAATTGAAATAAATACAAGTGATGAGAATACTGATATAGCAATAAACCATACAACAGATTCAACTTGCGCTTTCAGTATCATTATATCTCCAATTGATACGATGAGTGCTTGGATAATACCCAACGTGTAGAACAACCCACTCTTTCCTAGATAAATTTCTCTTGTCGTTAGATGTGGCTCTAATGATTTATGTTTATTATCTGTCGTTAATAAACTTACTAGTAATAAAGCTCCTACCCATATTGCTAATGCTGTGTAAAATGGTGTGCTTGCTGAACCGTAGTCTTTCACAGGAAATATATCTTTTTGATCTATATTAATTGGATTTGCGATTACATTAGCTTGTTTTTTCAAATCATTTTTCAATAGGTCTACCATTTTATCCACTGCATCGTCGTCTTCAATCTCATCAAATAGTTTGTTCGCTTTAGCCAGATCTTTTTCAACATCTGGTAATTGATTACGTGCAAAATCTGCCAAATTGTGCAATCTTTCTTTTGCACGTGGTTGATTTGTATCTAAAATATCTACCAAATTATCATAGCGATTAAACAGTGTAGGTATTGTATTGTTCACAGTTGCTGTTGTATCAGATAACTGTTGTTCTAAACCTGGCAAGTCATTTTCAATAAATGATGCTGCGTTAGAAACACTTTGTTTAAATTGTGGATAATAATTTTGAGCAATAGACATTGCATCCATATATCTTTGCTCAATGACTGGTAGTGCACTTTGAATCGTCTCAATTCTATCCTTACCAGTAGTTAAAATACTTTCTCCTGAATTTATAACTTGATCAATTGTGTTTAATTTCGATTGAACAGTTGATAGTTTTATATCGCCGTCATCTAATAATGACATCACATCATTAGATACATCTAATAATTTTTGGTTTAGTTCTGACTTAATATAGTTTCTTAAATCATCTAAGCTACTATTCACGCGTGGAATTTCTTTAAGTAATTCTACTGCTTCTTCTTTACCAGAACTTCCATTCGAAAGTGCTTCACTAAGTTGATTTTGTGTCTTAATTAAATTATTAATTCTATTATTTGCTGATTCTAATTCCTTAATCTCATCAGAAAGATCTACCTTTTCTCTATCTTCAAGCTCTGATAATATATCTATAAACTTTTGATTGGACTTACTTGTTACTTCAAGCCTAGATTTAATATTATCTAAAGTTTCTTTGAAATCTTTTGGCTTATCTGTAGATATAATACCGTAAGTGACATTTTTTAGCGCATTAATATCTTCTTGACTACTTTCCGCTTGTTTGTCGGTATAATTGGATAAAGATAATAATGATTTTGATAGTGAAGCTTCCATTGCGCTTACATCTTCACTACTTATTGCTGTTCCATTTTGATTATTTCCAGCATTGTCGCTATTACTATTACTATTACTTATTTGCGAAGTTTTAATATTTGAATAACTATCTGACCCTTTAGAACTTTGCTGCTCAGTTTCAACATTTTCTTGTAATCGATTATTAGCATTTTGATTTGCTTCTTGTGCATTATCAACGACTTCTTGATAGCCTTCGACACGCTGTTGCACTGCAGGTAAATATCCTTGCGCTTCATTCAGGCCTTGTAACCCTGCGTCAACCCCTGCGCTTGCAAGGTCTACACCACGATTAATTTTTGGAAAAGCTTCTGGTACATCATTAGATGCAACATTCAAGGCATTTTCAATATTTGGCATGTAGTCATTTAATGCCAATATCAATTTAGCTCGCTCATTTAATGTCGGAATGGCCGCATTAACTTGGTTTAATTTATCTGCAGCATCTATAACTTCACCTTTATGATTTCCTAACGCTCTAAATTCATCAGCATAATTGTCAATCTCATCCTGATTTTCATCTAAATATATTATTTTATCAGCAAAATCATTAATTTTAGGTATAGAATCATTAGCTTTAGATACTGCATCTTCAATTTTATTTATGGTTGGAATTTCTTCCTCAAGTTTCACGCCAAGTCGATTTGCTTCATCTAATAATGCTTTTGTTACTGTCTCATTAAATTGTTCATTTGCTTTTTGAACAATGGCACTCGTCCCTGCATTTGTCATTTTAGGCGCAATCGCATTAAGTTTTTGATTCACTTTGTATTCTACATCTGCTTGCTGTGGGTTTTTTCGAAGTGTGCCGGTAATTTGGTGTGTAAACTTCTCTGGTATGTAAATGGCCGCGTAATAATCGCCCATCTTCAAATCATGATCGGCTTTTTTTCGACTTACAAATTGCCAATCAAAGTTATCATCTTTCTTTAGTTTATTGGTAATTTTATTGCCCACGTTCACATTTTTATCTTTAACTGTATCTCCCTTATCCTCATTTACAACAGCCACTTTAATATTTTTAGTATTACCGTATGGATCCCATGTCGCTTCTAAGTTAAACCAAGCATAAAAAGAAGGAAGAAGTGCTAAACCTCCTAAAATCACTAAAACAGCAGGCGTCTTAGCAATCTTTTTCAAATCCATTACAAATAATTTTATTGCGTTCTTCATTTATACACCTCTAAAACTGTATCTATTGATTTTTCTTACATAAATTTAAAATTACTATTTGTTAATTTCATATAAGTTGATATACTGAATGCATTAACAAAGTCTATCCATTTTATAGTTGATACGAATCAACTAAATCTAAGTCTGTTTACAGTGTACCAAGACAAACCATAGTTTGTACATAGCAAAATAATATATTTTAGAAAAGAGGTATTTTCATGAAGCAACAAAAATTATTAGTCTGTTTGCTTTCAACTTCTTTACTTATTCCATCATTTTCTATCAACGATGTTAGTGCCGAATCTTTAGAAAAAAGTGCCACAACTTCTGAATCAAATGACGTGTATAAGGAAAAAGATGAGGAGCAAGCTAAGCAATCACATTCATCAAAAAATGGAAATGATGAAAAGAATAAAGCTAGTGATGAAAAGGAAAATAGTGAACGCAAGAGTAAGTTAAATAGTACAAAAGATGAAAGGACTACAGAAGATATTAATAATAAAAGACATAAAACTTCTGATAATGAATCATCCAACGAAAAAATACCGAGTTCATTTGAAAATTCATTTAATGATTCATCGTCTTATGATAGTTTGAATGTTTTCAAGCCAGAACCTTTTAAGAGTGACAATGATGGGCTATCTGAATTATTAAATCAACTGTTCTCTAATAATAAAATGAAACAAACTTCTACTATAGAGAATAACGATGTACAAAACGAGAAGAATGAGAGTAAAAATGATGATACATCTAGAGATCAAATAAATCCAAATACGACAAATTCGGATGATAGTGACGAATCAAATACTAACAATTTAGAAAAAAATAGTGATAAGGGTTCACTACAAGATGACATTGATGATGTACAGTCATCTGAGAAGTCAGAGAACGATGATATAGATAATAAGTCTGAATCAAACAAACTTCCAGTTGATAAAAATCAAAAAAAAGATGATGGTGAGTCAAAACAATCCTCCCAACAAGATCAATCTTATGAAGAAGCAAATAATGATGCTGATGATCTAGACAACAAAGATAATGACACACCTGCTACTGAAAACGATAATGCCAACAGTGATAACGAAAATGCTGATAAATCAGATACAAAATCTGACGATAAAGTATTAGATGCAATTTTAGACGAGTATAGTGAAAATGCTAAAAATAATAAAAAACAATATGATGCTAAAAAAGATGATTTATCAAATGGAAATAGTAAAAGTAAGGAAAATAATTCTGAGAAACAGGCATCTAATACAAATGCTAACCCTCAATTACCTTCTGAATCACAATTAGCTAAAAAAGAAAAGCCAGCTCAATCATTTGAAAACGACATAAACCAATCAAACATCAGATCTACTGCAATTTTCCAACAATTGCCAAATTTATCGGATGATAATAACAATTCTAACGATATAACAATTACTGAAAGTAAAAATACACGAGATTTTATTAAAACAGTTGCACAAGACGCTCACGACATAGGTCAAGATGAAGATATTTATGCATCTGTTATGATTGCCCAAGCCATATTAGAATCTGACTCAGGCACTAGCGATCTTGCTAGTTCACCACATTTCAATTTATTTGGAATAAAAGGAGCTTATGAAGGTCAGTCGGCTACATTTAATACACTCGAAGATAATGGCAACCATACGTTCCAAATTTCAGCAAACTTCCGTAGCTATCCAAGCAAAAAAGAATCATTGGAAGATTATGCCAATTTAATCAAACAGGGCATCGATGGTAATCAGGACATTTATAAACCAACATGGAAAAGTGAAGCTTATAGTTACCGTTCAGCAACAATGCATTTGGCTACCACATACGCGACTGATTCACAATACGCGGACAAATTAAATAGTATTATCAACCACTATGACTTAACACAGTTTGATAATAAAAAAATGCCTGATTTAGATAACTACAAAGCGAACAACGATGATTATGATTCAGCTTTCAAACCATTTTCAGAAACAACAAATGACTCTCCTTATCCTCATGGGCAATGTACATGGTATGTTTATAATCGCATGGCACAGTTCGACAAATATGTGAGTGGTGATTTAGGCGACGCACGAAACTGGAATAATCGAGCAGAAAGAAAAGATTATGCTGTTTCTTCAACACCAAAAGCACACACTGCCGTTGTATTTGAGGCAGGTCAACAAGGGGCAGACCAGATTTACGGTCATGTAGCTTTTGTAGAAAAAGTTAACGATGATGGTTCTATCGTTATATCAGAATCAAACATTAAAGGACTTGGTATCGTTTCTTACAGAACAATTGATGCAGATGCTGCAACTGAATTGAGTTACATTACAGGTAATAACTAGTATGTTTAAATATTCCCTTTATTTTATTTATTAAAGTGTTTAATTTAGCTTTTATTCATTCAAAATACAAATGCTCCATTCAAAGTCCCACTTACTAGTGTTCACTATGAATGGAGCATTTTAAATATACTATATGAATTAACTCATACTAAAATACAGTATGAGTTAATATTTACAATTTTTCTATTTATTTCGTTTGGTGAACCATATTAATCCACCACCTATAATGAAAAGTAGAATCCCTAATGGAATCGTTGATTTTTTTACTACTGTTCCTGTATCAGGTAAAGAAAAATCACCATTATTGTCAAATAAACCACTTAAAAAGCTACCCGAGGAATCACCTAGAGATAAAGCACGACCAGGCGAAGGATTAGATATATCCTTAATTCCATCTAATATACTGTTTCTATTGAATAAATCGTCAAATAGACTTGGTGTACCAAGTAATTTTGAATTTCCACTTAATTTTCGCATCTGTTCAGCTCTCTCTAACAAACTCCCATCAAATTTATTAGATAAACTTGGCGTATATTTTAATGGTTCAAACAAACCATGCATATCATCTTTAAATTTACTTATGTCTTTATCAGCCTTTAATAAATCATTCAACTCATTATTAATTCCCGATTTCATTAGATTTAATAAGTTATGCTTAGAATCTTCTTTTTTGGCAATAACGTCAGCAAGCGCTTTAGCTTTAGCATCATTTAATTTCGTAGCTAGCATTGTTTCTAAAGCTTTACGTTTATCATGAGATTGGTCCAATATATTTTCTAAAATATCATCACTTGTAACATTGTCCCCAAAATGATGTTTGATTAAAGCTACAATTTGTTCGTTACTCGGATTTTTACGCATTATTTCACCAACGATTTTTGATGTATCTATATGATCAAATTTAGTTAATAGAATTGTTTTAATAAGTTCTTGCTTATCAGATGTTTTATCAAACATAGATTTTAAAATATCATCACTCGTAGTAGTAGATAAGTTATCTAACTCACTAACAACTTGACTCGCGATTTGTTGATCTGTTTTACCTTTTGTATCTATACGTTCTAAAATAGATTGTGCACTCTTTTCATCAAAAGTACCACTAACAATATCTTTTACAGCTTGTTCTTTATTATTTACAGATTGTAAATGATTTACTACAACGTCATTTTGTTTTTTTAGACTTTGTTGCGTTTTTTCTATTTCCTTTTTCAATTTTTCTTTGTTTTTAGCAGATATTGAGTCTCGTTCAGAAAGCTTTGAATCCAATATCTTTAAATTATTTTCTTTATTTTCGACATAATAATCTAAATTATCTTTTACTTTTGAATGGTTTGTCGTAACTTTATCGATGTCTTTTTTAATTTCGTCTGATTGTTGCATTTGATTACTCTTAGTATTAGATGTATCTTTAAATGCTAAACCGTCTTGGTTGTTTTCTTTAACAGCGCCTTCGTCTTTTTCTGAAGCCGTATTTTTATTTTCTTCACTATCATTCATATCTGCTATATCTTTACTTTCTTCATTTAGTTTACCCATATCAACTAAATGAGATATTTCTTGCTTTGTATCTCTTTGATTTAAATTAGCATCAAACGTATTATCTTGCAGACCTTCTTGATCGAACAATTCATTACTATCTTGTTCTTCAATATGGTTAGACTTTTCTTTGACAGAAGAGGCTATATTTTTTTGACCATCTAACTCACTTTTTACACTTTCCTTATCTTCAGATACTTCCTTTTTGTCATTTTCAATTAAATGACTCTGCACTTTATTCTGTTCAATGATTTTATTATCAACCTTTTTTGCTTTCTTCAATATTGCTTCAACTTCTTCTGTACTTTTAGCTTTTATAATTTCATTAATAGAAGCATCTTTCTGACTATCTTTAATGTTTTTTAGTTTATCAATTTTCTCTTTACCTTCTTGAATGCGTTTTTCTAGCGTATTTTCACTATTAGAATGTGTCTCAATATTTAAATCAGCCTTATCTTTTGCTTCTACTGATGGTGTTGAAGTCACACTATATCCCATTAAAGAAGTGCTAATAATGAGGGCCACACTAGAAAATTTAAATTGATGATTTAATCTAGTTTTATTATTTAAATTATTATACCTTAACTTTTTCATTAAATTCACCTTTCTTCTAATTATTCATCCTCATTATATAGGTTATATAAATTTATTCAAATAGTAATATTGAAATACTATCTCATTTAAAGTAATAAATATTGTACAACTCAACTTTTAGCTTTATTTATTATAGGGTTCCCCTTTTTAGTGATATTGATAAAAAGCACTCAACATAATATTGTTAAGTGCTTAATTTTGAGTTAAATCATATTATTTTTTTCCATATATTCAATCCTTAATTGTGACAATGATTTATTAGTTTGTTCATGTATGGCTAAAATATAGGGTTTAACACTCGACCATCCCAATGCTTCTTTTACAAATAAGCTAAGTGATTTTTCCTCTTGACCATATTTAATTAGCCCATTTTCTAATACTGTACCTTTTATATCTGTATTTTTAGGTGTTATTATATCTCCAGGTTGAACTACTCCCCAAATAATCATTTCTTTAAGTCTTGGGAGACTTCTATTTTTTGCTTGTTTTCTGCTATTTAAAGTTTGTTTATCCTCTATGTCTATAAAATGTGCTTGATTTTTAGTTACCGGTAATATTTTTTCAGCATTAATTATAAAAGACCCATTGAATACATAAGGTATTAGTTTGTAACATTCTATTTGAACACCGTTCTCACTTAGCCAAGCTACTGCCGATAAAGTTTGAACATCAAAATCAGAAGCTACCAATATAATCCTTTGAGATTTATTAAAATTACCTAAACTTTTATTAACTTCTAAAAATTGAACTATTTTACGTTTGGCTAATTCATCGCTATTAAGATAAGTTAAATCTTTTGAAAATTCTTCTTCATGTTTATTTATATATTGGGCATAAATTTTGTTCACTGCATCAGAGATAGTTTCAATTGTTGCCTAACTAGCTGCATATCTAATAGCTTGAATTTCAAAGGCTTCTACTCTTTGTTTAATATCTTTTAAATCCCTTTTAATTTCAATAAGAACTATATTTCCATTTTGATCTAAAGCAGTTAAATCACTTCTGGCATTTTCTTTATTTTTTATTTGGTCTCCAATAATTAACAAAGATTCTTCTTCATCTGTAATTATCTCGATGTTTTGTCGTAACATCTCTTCTATATCTTTTTCTTGTATATTCATTTCTCCAAAGGTAACTGGTTCGATTTCCTCCAGATTATTCTGTGATAATAAATACATCCCTCGTATTCCCCCTTGAATAATTTTCATTATCATACTCTAAATTCATATAAATTACATGCATACAAAACATTTCAAGCTTTCGTAACATAATCTTTTGAATTTCTAAATAAACATTAGAATTATTTATAATATTCTGATAGCTGTTCTAAATTAATAGAAATACCATATTCTTGTAGCTGTTCCTGTCTATCAAGTAAGATTTTTTCTAATACTTCTTTTTTTTCATCATCTCTTCCATAATGAAGCAGGTTATGGCAATGACTACATAAAGACACAATATTTTCTTTAACGTCAAGACTTCTGTCGAAATCTCGATATTTACTGATTGGGATCAGGTGATGAGGTTCTGTATACTGATTGCCATTTTTTCTAGTAAACGTTCTATCATTTGTATTATATTCACACTTATAATCTGCTAATATCAAAGCTTCAACTGCCCGTTTAGGATTTCTTTTAGGTATGGTTCTTCCTGTAGATTTAGATACTATCGTCATTTGCGATTCAAAGCTGGACGTTTTTCTATCAACTTGAGTCTCATCTATGTTAGTCTCTAAATCATTGTTGATTAAATCTTTTTCCACTTGATTATATTCTGAATTTTTTTCATCTAAGATTTCACTCAATGCCCCTTTTAGATGCATCAACACTTCCGGATTCTTTTGTATCTCGATTGCTTTTTCAAGTAAAAATACAGCATGTTCTTCAGCTAAATTACACATGTATTGTTGTTTACCTCTACCATTCACAGTAAATGCACTGTCATCTTTATAATTATCAATTAGCCATTGCCTAAAATCTGCTGTATTTAAATCTTCGTCAAACGGATAATACTCTAATTTGACCATGTACCCTTCTTTATTCCATAAATCACCTGTTTCACTTTGATCAAACTCTCTTGGGCGATCAGCTATTTCATAATTATCCCTAGCAACACTTATGGCAACTACTTTGCCATTTTTATTATTTAGAATAAAATCACCTTTTTTAATTTTCTTCATGTTACTATATCCAGAATTCTTTTTTCCATTTTTAGTTAACTGAGGTGACCATACATAACCACCTTCTTTTTCTAATTCATATGTTACACCTTGGAAAACATAAAAAATAGCCATATATAAATCCCCTCTCTAATAGGCACTCATATCAATATATCTCACTTATTTCTTTTCTATATTAAAATACATAACTGTATTCTTTAGCGTGTAAATACAATTATAAGACATTAAATTCAGTTTTCATATATTAGATAGATACAATACTTAACTTTTATATAATAAAAATTAAAGTTATCAAATACAAAAAGAAAATATAATGTATTAATGTAGTGATAAAATGCATAGAGAAAGATTTAATTAGAAATTACACACTATATTTTGGCTTCAGCATGAACGATGGAATTTCAGAGTATGACACACATACTAATTCATGTTCGTATTTTGATTAAATATAACTAAAATGGTGGTACTATACAAGAAATAGATGGAATCCATTAATATTATATCAACACGTAGACAACCCCTACACAACTTAATGAGTAGGGGTTGTCTAATTTTACTTATGTCCTGTTGGTATATAATCTTAGCAGTAAATTTGGTCAACTCTTGCGAGAAATCCACTAGACGAAGACTATAGACTAAGAAATTAGTCGTGGAAAAGTGAGCACAAAACTGTTAAAAAGTAGAAGTCTATAAATATAGTACTAGTTATAAAACATAATTAGCCTAACAGTATATCAAATTTTAAAATATTCAAGTACTATTTGGTTCAATTGTTCTGAAACTTGAACAAAGTCGCAATTTAGATCTAATGTTTTCACACTAATATGATTTCCGCTCATTTGATAATTATTGTCGGGAACTACTTTTTCATCAGTTTTAGCATAAAGTAACATTCCTGAAACTTTGGCTGACTTTTCTTTTAAACCAATATCTAGGTTTTTAACATAGGTGAAAATTTGATATAGATTTCCTGAATGAATTTTATTAACACCATAGTTACTTTGTAATGTTTTAGTATAATACTTCGTATCAATAATTAAATATTTATTATTACATGATAGGATAATATCGGTCTTCATCACAGGTAACATATCCCTAATTCCATCATCCACCATCCAAGGAATATAGGACGCTGTGACTGTTAATTGTGGAAATTCTTTTTTGTAATACTCAAAGATGAATTTTTCAAATAAACGTGAAAGTTGTTGCTCATCTGAGTAATCCATTAGTTGATTACTTCCATCTTTTTTTGACTGTAGTAATCCTTTAATAATTAGATAACATATAGACGTTAACATTTTATATGTTTGATTATTACGAGTAAATTGTAAATTCCAATTGATATTATGTTTTTCTAATGTATCTACTTTGTCAAAAAATAATAATAACTTTTTAATTTTTTTCTTTCTCTCATTTGAAATTTCAGTTTTAAGTAACAAAATCATAGTTGTTTTTATTATCTTATTCATATACATATTAATCGAAAACTCATCATATGAACAATTGAGCTTCTGATTCATGATATCTAGATTTTTAATAGATTCAGTGATATTAATTTTGCCTCGAACCATTTTCAAAGATTCTTTTTCTTCTACGTATTCATGATGTAAGCCACGTTTTAGTTGAATAGATACACCCTTAATTAAAATAGCTGCATACAAATCAATTGCATTCTCAAAATCTTCCGTCGCGACTTTACGGTAACCTTTTTCATTTAGTACTTTATATGCATATGACAACATATAATATACATTCTTAATAGCTATCATTGAATAGCTCCTCTTAATTTTTCAGACCATGAATCTACCTTATCTGGTTCATCAAACCAATATTCATTTATTAACGGAATAATTTCATATTCTACTATATTCTCTAATTCATAGTCAGTAACATTTGATAAGTTGCAGAAATAACTATGGCCAATAATAAATCCTTCACCAAGTGACTCATCTCTTTTAATTTCAGAGTTCAAATTTAAAATACATTGAATAAGAGAATCAAATTTAGCACTAGCTAGCTTTTCTTGATATAACCTAAATCCTGTTGTCATAAATCCTGTTGTCATATTATAAAAGGCAAATCGTCTACGCAATGCATAATCTAACATTGCTAAACTGCGATCAGCTGTATTCATCATTCCAAGAATATAAATATTTGGAGGGACAGAAAACTTTTCGTCTGCGTATAATAACTGAAGTTCTGTTCCGCGTTTATCATTCTCTATTAACATGAATAGTTCTCCTAAAATCTTACTTAGATTTCCACGGTTAATTTCATCAATAATAAAGAAATAATCATTTTCTATATCATTTTCTGCTCGTTTACAAAAATTGTAGAATGTACCTTTACGGAGTTCGAATCCTGATTCTGTTGGTCTAAACCCCATAACAAAATCTTCATAAGAATAATTTTGATGAAATTGAACCATTTGAACACGTTTTTTATCCTTTACTCCCATCATTGAATAAGCTAGTCGTTTAGCTACAAAAGTCTTACCAACACCTGGAGCGCCTTGTAAAATAACATTTTTCTTTCTTCTAACTAAATTTACTAACTTAAGATAATCCTCTTCTTCCATAAATACATCATTTAAAAAATGATTTCTATCATAATTTGGTAAGACTATTTCTGTTTCATCTTCTATATCAATTTTATCTTCTTCAAATAATTTTTTAAGATTTTCAACAAAATCATTATATGGTGTAATATTGGTTAAAGTTTTAGGGGCTGGTTTTATAGAAGTGATCCATTCTCCTTTATCTTTCCAATCGACTGTACGTATATTTTTAAATTCTTGATTTGGATGATACTCATGTTCAGAAGTAACTATTCCCCAGCCAATTATTTGTTTTTGGCCTTTTTTAACATAAACAATATCTCCAATTTTCATTTCATTAGTAAATTGCCAAATAGCATTCGTAATATTAATATAGTTGTTTGTATTTCCATTAATTTCTTGTAATTTTTCTTTCATGTCTCCTCTACTTGTATACTTTGAAAAATCTTCTAATTCTTCCCAACCTATCGCCATAAGTCCTTTTTTATAAAACGCATCCCAATTAATTGCTTGCGACCCTGGTGAAAATATCCAATAATTCATTGATTCAACATCTTTATCTGCATCTGTTGTTTCAATTTTATTCTTTTTTTGTAAATTAATTTTTTCAGAATAAAGCCAAGCATCGTAACTCAATTCAATAAAGTTATCAATTAAAATTTCTTCATTTGAAAGATAATCTTGTATGTTATCAATTATTTCTATGTACTCTTCACCTGATAATTTGCCATTTATTCTGGGTAACTTATTTATTGTTTCACCAGTAATTTTACCAGATTCATATATATACCATCTAGAACGAGAATCGAGATTGATAAATTTCTCTGGAGCAATCCAGTATAAACCACTTGTCAATTTACTATTATGAATTCCTTTTTTGGACATAACTTTATCAAAATATTCTATGAATTTTTCTTGAGAAGTAGATGTAGGATCCTTAGCAAATTCTAATGCTGCCTTAAATAGCATCCATAGTTCATCAATATCATTTTTATTGCGATCACCTTTAAAATAATAAAATGTAGCTCCCATATTATTAATAGTTGGAACACTATCAAAACTATTTGGTAAATCTGCCTTAATTTCGAAAAGTTCTGCTATTGCTTCCAACACTTTTATCTTATTTGATAAATTGAAACTGCTTTTATTAAATAAAGCAAACACTGTAAATGGGTCTATATCTGTTAAATCATTATTTCTCTCTAAAGTGGGTAGTTTAATTTCAGTCATTTTATATATTTTTTTAACTTTTTCAATTAATTCCTTACGATTTTCATGATAATCTAATAGTTTTACAGCCAATTCTTTATAAAAATCAACCCACGTTATATCTATTGCACTTTTCATTAAATTATCCCCCTATAAATATCATTACGCTAGTTTTCTAATTTAAATTTTCTTTTATTAAATCAAACATAACATATGATTGGTATTGAAATTCTTTAGTTTCTATCATAAGTAAAAGTATGCTCAAAGCCACAATACTTTGTTTTTGTTCTATATTCTCAAGAGAAATTTCTTAAGATACAAATAATAAAGTTATACTATTATTATGATATGCTAAGTTTCTAACAATTGATTTAATTTTATATTCAAAAATAAATTAGAACATGAATCGATTTAATGTCTATGGTTTTCATATCTTTAAATTTCATTTTAACCTCAATAGTTTTATCATGGTCTTTACAAATCATTTTAGTTTTATTTATTATAACTCTCAAGCAAACATAAATACTCTTATTAAAACCGCAGACTATATGATGCGTTCAAAATCCATTAGCAGAGGCACTGAAAAAACCGCATCACTTGTGATATGCTTCTGCGTATCGGTTAATGATGCGGTTTTTAATTATATAATTTCATTTAATAAGGTAATGAACAGTTTTTTGATAAATGTTATTCTTCTAAAATTCTTTTTAATTTACACACTAAAAAATATCCTCCTTAACAATAATAAGTTATTTAAATTATTGATTAAGGAGGATAACTTTATATCTATTTATTTCTCAATCTAGAACTAGATTTTTATCGTGCTTTCAGTTCATTTCCTGTCATCCATTTATGATTTTTAATGATTTTACCATTATCTTTGGATTTGTAATCAACTACGTAAACAGTAGTCTTTTTCACGTTATCTATATTGGCTGTAGCACCTTTCATACCAGACATATGACTTGCTTCTAATTTAACAGTATCGCCCTTACTAAATCCATCTTTAGGTGCATCTTTGATCTCTTCGTTTACGACCCATTTATGATTGTTTACTTTTTCATTTCCATTTGTGGGTTTATAACTTACAACATAAGCATATGTTTTATACGCACCTTTTACAGTAGCTTCTGCACCTTTCATACCTGGCATATGCCCTGCTGTAATCGTTACTTTATCTCCTACTTTAAATTCACCCTCATTAGTCGATTTCATACCTTCAGGAACTTTACTTTCATCATTATGCTTCATATGGCTCTCACTTTTTTGGTCATTAGTGTCTTTATCTTTTTCATCATTATTGGAGCAAGCTGATAATATTAGTAATGATCCTAATATCATAAAAAATAATTTTTTAATCATAATAAAACTCCTATCTTTTATTTTAATTTTAATGTAAAGGCATTAATTGCAACAATAACCGTACTTAGCGACATTAAAATAGCACCTATTGCAGGTGATAAAATCAAGCCGATAAATGCTAAAATACCAGCTGCTAAAGGTACAGCAACAATATTATAACCTGCACCCCACCATAAGTTTTGCACCATTTTTCTCATAGTATTATTTGAGAGGGTCAAGAAATGGATAATATCTGATGGATTACTTTTAACGAGTATAATATCAGCTGACTCAACTGCTACATCTGTACCTGCACCAATTGCTATACCAATATCCGCTCTTATAAGACTCGGCGCATCGTTGATACCGTCTCCGACCATCATGACTTTATTACCGCCACTTTGATAATCTTTTATAATGCTTTCCTTATCTTCTGGCATGAGTTGTGCGTGGACATCACTAATACCTAATTCTTTTGCGACAGCGTGTGCCACTTCATTATTGTCACCTGTAAGCATGACTGGTGTAATATTTCTTGATAGTAAATCAGCTACCATTTGTTTTGAGCTTTCTTTAATTTGATCTCCTTGAGCAATCATGCCAATGACTTGTTGATCCTCAATTAAATAACTGATTGAATTACCTTGTTGAGCTAATTTAGTAAACAAGTCATCGTCATAATTAAGTTTATGTTTATCAAGATAAGAGACATTTGTTATTTTATATGTTTTATTATCAATTAGACCTTCTAATCCGACACCTGGAATATTATTAACGTCTTGTGGGTTAGTAAATGAAACATTTTTACTTTTCGCAAAATCAACAATACTTATAGCTAATGGGTGATTAGATTGACTTTCTAATGAGGCGAAAAGGCTTAATATTGTATCATTACTCAAATCATTTTTAAAGCTCTCATAATGATTCACAGAAAAGTTACCCTCAGTTAAAGTACCAGTTTTGTCCATCATTACATAATCGATATGTTGAGCTATTTCTACAGACTCTCTATTTTTAATAATTAAACCATTATGTGCACCAATTGAAGTAGAACGTGCAGTGACTAAAGGTATTGCCAAGCCTAAAGCATGTGGACAAGCAATGACTAACACAGTTACAAGACGTTCGAGTGCAAAATCAACATCATTTTGAATGAGCATCCAGACAATAAAAGAAATCACGCCAACACTTACAGCAAAGTAGAATAAATAACCCGCCACTTTATCAGATAACAATTCAGCACTAGATTTATCATTTTGTGCTTGATTAACAAGTCCCATAACTTGAGAAAGATATCCATCTTCTCCCACAGCTGTAACCTTGACTTGTATTGTTCCAGACCCATTAATAGAACCCCCGATGACGTTGTCATTTTGATTTTTTTGTACTTTTTTAGATTCTCCAGTGACTAGGGATTCATCTATAGATGTTTGTCCTTGAACGATAATACCATCTGTTGGAATGCTTTCTCCGGCTTTTACTTCGACGATATCATCAGTCATGATGTCTGATATTTTAACTTCTTCGCGTTGGCCATTATCCATAACTTTAATAGCACTATTAGGTAACAGTTCTGCCATTTTCTTTAAAGCATCTCCAGCATTTCCGACAGCATTCATTTCTATCCAATATCCTAATAGCATAATTAAAATTAAGGTTGCTAATTCCCAAAAAAAGTCCATTGTATGACCAGTTGCACTACTAAAGTTATTCATATAAAAAGCATACAAGCTATAAATATAAGCTACTGAAATACCTAGGGCAACTAAGGTCATCATGCCTGGTTTTTTTGTAGCAATTTCATCTTTACCACCAGACAAGAACGGTTTACCACCATAAAAGAATAAAATTGTACTTAATATTAACACTACCCATTCAGAACCTGGAAATGTGAATTGAAAAGGTAAGTTAACACCCATCATTGGCGATAAAAGAATGATAGGTATTGCAAAAATTAATGAAACAAAAAACTTAACTTTAAAATTTCCATGATGATGTGCATGGCCACTATGATGATGTGAGGCATGGTTATCATGATGCATGTGATTGGAATGATTCATGTGATTTTGATGATTATGCTCTTCACCATTATTATTCAAATTAACCCCTCCTATTTATGAAAATATTATATTAGCTATACTTATACTATAACACATACCTCCTAGGGGTATAAATGTTTTCGATTTATCTCCATTTATGGATTTATTTATATCATTCCGAAAATGATGTCTCCACGTCCTACATTAGACCTTGTCATCGATGTTTAAAACAAGGTTTTAATTAAATGTATTATTGCAAAAAGCATTATCTATATAGATAATTGTCTATATAGATGATAATCTATAATAAAGGAGGGATGACATCCATATGTCTTATAAGGAACTATCATTACAATTAAAAATTTTATCGGATCCAAGTCGATTAGAAATATTAGACTTATTATCTTGCGGTGAATTATGTGCTTGTGATTTATTAGCGTATTTTCAATTTTCACAACCTACATTAAGTCATCATATGAAAATTCTAGTAGATAATGAATTAGTATCTACACGAAAAGACGGTACTAAGCGCATGTACCGACTTAATCATAAGTCCTTAGATTCAATCAACAATGAATTAACTTATATTAGCTCTCCTACTCAACAATGTATGTGTAAAAAGATAAAGACAGGTGAATGTACATAATGACTATTCTAGCGATTATTATTTTTCTTTTAACTCTCATGTTTGTTATTTGGCAACCTAAGGGGTTAGATATTGGTATTACAGCATTGTTTGGTGCTATCATCGCTATTATTACAGGCGTTGTCAGTCTCTCGGATGTTATTGAAGTTACAGGGATTGTTTGGAATGCGACGTTAACCTTTGTCGCTGTTATACTCATTTCATTAATTTTAGATGAAATTGGATTTTTCGAATGGGCAGCTATACATATGGTCAGAGCTTCAAATGGTCATGGGTTTAAAATGTTTGTCTACATTATGTTGTTAGGCGCTATTGTAGCAGCATTTTTCGCAAATGATGGTGCAGCTTTAATCTTAACTCCTATTGTATTAGCGATGGTAAGAAATCTAGGGTTTAATAAAAAAGTTATTTTCCCATTCATCATTGCCAGTGGCTTTATCGCTGATACTACATCACTACCCTTAATTGTAAGTAACTTAGTTAATATCGTTTCTGCAGATTACTTCGATATTGGATTTATTGAATATTTTAGTCGAATGATTATTCCTAATATATTCTCTCTGATTGCTAGTATTCTCGTTTTATGGTTATATTTCAGAAAATCTATACCTAAAACGTTCTATACAGAAAATCTTTCACATCCTAAAAATGCAATTAAAGATTCTAAATTATTTAAGATTTCATGGATTGTATTAGCAATACTACTTGTGGGTTATCTTGTTAGTGAGTTTATACAAATACCTGTATCAATCATTGCTGGTATTATTGCTATTATCTTTGTACTGTTAGCTCGCAATTCCGAAGCTGTGCATACGAAACAAGTAATTAAAGGTGCACCATGGAATATTGTCCTATTTTCAATTGGTATGTATTTAGTCGTATTCGGCTTGAAAAACGTAGGCATCACCACAATTTTAGCTGATGCATTATCCAATATTTCAAGTTATGGACTATTCAGTAGTGTTATGGGCATGGGCTTTATATCTGCTTTGTTATCATCAATTATGAATAATATGCCTACAGTTTTAATAGATGCAATTGCTATCGGACAATCGAATGTAGTTGGAACAATTAAAGAAGGTATGGTTTATGCGAATGTCATAGGTTCTGATTTAGGACCTAAAATAACACCGATTGGTTCTTTAGCAACATTATTGTGGCTACATGTCTTAACACAAAAAGGTGTGAAGATTTCGTGGGGAACATACTTTAAAACTGGAATTATCATTACTATTCCAGTCCTATTTGTAACACTCTTAGGTTTATACCTTACACTAATCATATTTTAAGAAAAGAGGCTTTAATTATGGATAAGAAAACAATTTATTTTATATGTACTGGTAACTCTTGTCGTAGCCAAATGGCTGAAGGTTGGGGAAAGGAAATATTGGGTGAAGATTGGAATGTCTATTCTGCTGGTATTGAAACGCATGGTGTTAATCCTAAAGCAATAGAAGCTATGAAAGAAGTAGATATTGATATATCAAACCATACGTCAGACTTAATTGATAATGACATTTTAAAACAATCAGATTTGGTCGTAACGTTATGTAGCGATGCAGACAATAATTGTCCTATTTTACCACCAAACGTTAAAAAAGAGCATTGGGGTTTTGATGATCCAGCAGGTAAAGAATGGTCAGAATTCCAACGTGTTAGAAATGAAATAGGTAATACAATTAAAGATTTTAGTAAAAACATCAAGTAGATACTTGATGTTTTTTACTACTAGTTCACTGTTTTTAAACTTAATAAATTAATTGACAAGAATATTTACACACATTAAAATCGAATTACGATATCGTAATTCGATTTTAACTAAGGAGAGATATATTGAAAAGTAAAATACAACGAAAAATATTTTTAGGATTTATCTATATCCATATATTACATCATGCAAGTGAAGATAAAATATATGGGGCTTGGATGATTAAAGAATTAGAAGACCATGGATATGATATGAGTCCTGGTACCCTTTATCCAATATTCCATACACTAGAAAACGAGAACTTTTTAAAAAGTACAACGAAAACTGTAAATGGAAAAAGTAGAAAATACTATTCAATAACTCCAGAAGGTGAAAAGTTTTTAGAAGAATCTAGAGAAAAATTAAAAGAGTTAACTAACGAAATATAAGGAGATCTTTATGTATAAATATATAAATATTTTTTTTGTTGCATTAAAACTTGGTTTATTATCATTTGGTGGACCTACAGCCCATTTAGGCTATTTTTATGATGAATACGTAAAAAAAAGAAAATGGCTTGATGAAAAAGAGTACTCTGATTTGGTAGCACTGTGTCAGTTTTTACCTGGGCCAGCTAGTAGCCAAGTTGGTATTGGTATAGGAACTATAAGAGGAGGCATCGGCGGAGGTATTATCTCATTTATCGGATTTACAATCCCTTCTGTAATTATACTGATGATTTTTTCAACGTTATTTACAAATAGTGATGCGAATTTCACTTGGATGCAAGGTTTAAAACTAGTAGCTGTTGCTATTGTTGCCCAAGCAATTATAGGAATGGGAAAAAAATTAACAAATACTAAAACCACTATTGCATTGGCATTATTTGTTCTTATATTATCATTAGTAATAAATAATCTTTATATACAAGTCATTGCACTATCAATAACTGGTATATATGGTCTCATCTTTCTAAAACAAACTTCAACAGATAGAACTAAAACAAAAAACAAATCATTTAAGTTACCTAAAAAGTTAGGTTTTATTTCTTTATCATTATTCTTTTTACTATTAACTGTTTTACCTATAGCTAGTTCTATGACAAATAATCTATGGTTAAAAATGTTTGATAGTTTTTATAGGTCAGGTTCTTTAGTTTTTGGGGGAGGACATGTTGTTTTGCCTTTATTGAAAAATGAGTTTGTACCATCAGGATTAATATCACCCGATAACTTCATAACAGGTTATGCTGCTGCTCAAGCTGTACCCGGACCGTTATTTACGTTTGCTTCATATATTGGGATGTCTATAGAAGGTGTTGGAGGAGCAATACTGGCTACTATTGCTATTTTCCTACCAGCGTTTCTTTTGTTATTTGGAATTTTGCCATTCTGGGATAATATTAAATCTAATATTTATGCTGAAGGATTTTTAAAAGGAATAAGTGCAGGTGTAGTCGGTATTCTTATTGCTGCTTTTTATAACCCGATTTGGACTTCAACGATTAAATCAGAATTAGATTTTGCTTTAGCTAGCTCATTATTCGTATTCCTGGTGTATTATAAATTACCTTCCTGGTCTATTGTACTAATAGGCATTATAATAGGTATAATGTTTTACTAATCTTTCTCATTCATAATCAAAGAATAAATTTTATAAGTATAGTTATTAAAGTAACCATTATAAATTAAAATAATTGATTTCGTATAATTATAGTACTTTATCTCAATGTAAAAGATAGTAAAAAACCATTAATTATGTAGTGAGCCCAAAAAGTAAAACTTTTTGGGCTCACTACATTTCCACATCTTTAAATTATTTTAATGATTCTAGGAAATCTTGATAGCCTTCTCTAATATTTACAACATTTTCAAAGCCTTTATTTTCTAATATACCCACTGCTATTGAACTTCTAACACCTGACTGACAATGTACGTATATTTTATCCTTTTTATTAAATGGAATATTTTCATTTAATAATTTACCATGCGGAATATTGACTGCTTGATCTAAGTGCCCATTATTCCACTCTTCTTCATTACGTACGTCAAGTATATATTCTTCTTTACCAGTCATATCAATGCTATGGATGGATTGGGTTACAATTTCTGATTTTGGTAAACGATAACCTGCTACATTATCAAAGCCAATTAATTGTAAAGTATGTGTTGCTTGCTCAACGGTAGATTTATCACCAATTAAATCTATACTGTTTTCATAGTCTAAATACCAACCGATTTGGTTAATGAAGTTTTTGTTGTAAGGAATATTGATTGTACCTTCAGTATGACCGCCATGAAAGTCTTCTTTACTACGAAGATCAAAGGCTATTCTTACATTATCTAAACTAGGAAAAACATTGTATGGTTGATACATGTTCATACCAAACTGATTAATTTTTTTCATCTGTGCAAAGTGATGGGGTGGCGCTGGTTGATTTGATGTTAACGTTTCAACAAATTTAGATTCATCTGTCACATTAAATGCCCAGTTATTTATTTTTTCGTAACCTAGCGTAGACATTGGTATAGCACCTAATGCTTTACCACATGGGCTGCCAGCACCGTGTCCAGGCCATATTTGAATATAATCTGGTAAATCTTTAACACCTTCTATAGAATGATACATCTGTTTTGCACCAATCTCTGTAGTACCTTCCATTTGTACTGATTTTTCTAGTAAATCAGGTCTACCGATATCACCAACAAAAATAAAGTCACCACTAAATAAACCCATTGGAACACTTGAGCCGCCACCTTCATCTGTGAGTAAGAAACTAATACTCTCTGGGGTATGACCAGGTGTATGCAAGACTTCTAATTTAATATTACCTACTTGAATAATATCTTGATTTTTAACAAAATTTGTATGTTCCGGCATATTTTTATAACTTAACTGTTCATCACCTTCGCCAGATACATATATATTGGCGTTTAAACGTTCTGCCACGTCCCGAATTCCAGAAGCAAAATCAGCGTGAATATGTGTTTCTGCAGCTTGTGTAATTTTAAAACCTTCGCTATCTGCAACTTCCATATATTTTGTTAAATCACGAACAGGATCAATTACTATTGCCTCTCCTGTACGTTGACAGCCAACTAAATAAGATGCTTGAGATAAATGATTATCGTAAAATTGTTTGAAAAACATGATAAAACTCCTTTTTTAATAGATTTAATTAGATGAATAAATTATGATTCGCATTTTCTGTATCACCAATATAAGTACCTACTCCACCGTACTCAACTTCGTCTCTGAGCTCTTCTTTCTGAATTCCCATAACATCCATGCTCATCGTGCAAGCGATTAATTTGATATCTTGTTCGATAGCTTGATTGATAAGCGATGGTAATGAATCAACATTTTTCTTCTTCATTACATAGCGCATCATGATATTACCTAAACCAAACATATTCATTTTAGAAAGCGGCATGCGTAAAGGTGTTTTCGGCAACATCCAATCAAACATTTTTGCAATGCCTTTCTTTTTAACGTTAACTGTTTGCTCTTTTTTTAACGCGTTAAGTCCCCAAAAAGTAAAGAAGATAGTTACATCTCTTCCTGCAGCTCTAGCGCCATTTGCAATAATCATTGCTGCCACTGCTTTATCTAACTCTCCACTAAATAGTACAATTGTCGTACCTTTAGCAGTATGATTCACTTGTAAGTCTTTTGGTTTTTCTTTTTGAATGATAGCATTAATTCCATTATTACTTTCATCCAATTCAACTAACGTATGTCCTGTTTGTTTCACCCAGCTTTTAATGTCGCTAAGGAAACCAGGGTCAGTCACTGTAACTTCAATTTGCTCGCCTACTTCAATATTTTTCATTTCTTTACTGATATTTACAATTGGCCCTGGACATTGAAGACCACTATAGTTAAGTTGTTTACGCTCTGCTTTAATTTCTACATTTGTATTTTCTTCTAATGTATTATTATCTTCGTTTTTTTCTTCATATGCTTTATAGCCACCGTCTAAATTAACAATGTCGTAGCCTTGTTTAGCTAAATATTCGCTCGCTTTAGCACTTCTGGTACCACTTTTACAGTGTACAAAATAGGTTGTGTTTTTATCTTTATTGAACGATTCAATCTTATCTACAGGATGTAATGTCGCACCATTTATGTGTGCTAGCTCATATTCTTCTTCTGTTCTTACGTCAATCAGTTGACCTTGTGCACCTAATTTCTCTAATTCTTGTTTACTAAATTTGTTGATATGCTTTTCGTTATATTGTTTCATAATACCCTCCTTATAAATACCTATAGGGGTATGTTAACTGATTGTTTATAGCATGTCAAATACCCAATGGGGTATTTGACATTTTTGGCTCTATCTATTATTATGACTTTATTCAATTAAAAGTGGAGGAAATAACTATGCATTATGATAAAAAAATGATTAATCGTATTAATAGAATACAAGGTCAACTCAATGGCGTTATTAAAATGATGGAAGAAGAAAAAGATTGTAAAGATGTCATTACTCAAATCAGTGCATCAAAAAGTTCAATCCAACGTTTGATGGGGATTATCATTAGTGAAAATTTAATAGAATGTGTAAAGACAGCAGAGGATAATGGTGAAAATTCTGAAGAATTGATTAATGAAGCCGTTAACTTATTGGTAAAAAGTAAATAATGGATATTTCAAATGTTATTATGATGTTACTTATTGGGGTATTCGGAGGCTTTATTTCGGGTCTAGTAGGTATCGGTGGTGCTATCATTATTTATCCAGCTATTTTATTATTACCGCCACTATTTGGTGTTCCTGCATACAGTGCATACATCGCTTCAGGACTTACTTCCAGTCAAGTCTTTTTCAGTACTTTAAGTGGGTCATTAAAAGCGCGAAAAAAAACCGAATTCTCCCCACCATTAGTTATTTATATGAGTGGAGGTATGATTACAGGGAGCATGTTAGGCGCACTCCTAGCAAATTTATTTAATGCTGAATTTGTAAATGCAATATATATTATCATTGCTTTAATCGCATTAATTTTAATGTTTATTAACGTAAAACCGAATTTAAATCAGTCTTCCTTTAACAAACCATTATTAGTTATGGTTGGTCTTTTCGTTGGTATTATTTCGGGTATAGTAGGCGCAGGCGGCGCCTTTATTATTATTCCTATATTGCTAGTTTTATTCAAATTACCAATGAATACGGTAGTTGCTAATAGTATAGTAATTGCTTTTATATCTTCAATTGGCGCCTTTATCATTAAACTTATACAAGGTTACATTCCTTTAGAAGATGCGTTATTTTTAATAATAGGGAGTATTATTTTCGCTCCGTTAGGTTTAAAATTAGGTAAAAAAGTCCCTAGTTTTGTACAAAAGTGGATCATCAGTATTTTAATTATTATTGCGATTATTCAAATTGTTTTATAAATAAGAAATAGTAGTACTTCTCTTTCTTATTTATAAAGTTAAAAAATTCTCATATAGCAAGTAAATTGACAATTCAAGGTTGTTTAAAGATAAGCGAAAATAATTCATACAAAGAAAAGATTAGAAAAATCATAAATAACCTTCGTTATTGAAAAAACGCGTTAAGATATCTTTGACGCCTTCTTCAATACGCGCTTGTGCTTCTAAAGTCATACCTGAATAATGCACTGTCATACCATTTCTAGGCATCGTTCTCCATGGGTGATCTGCTGGTGCTGGTTGTGGATACCAAACATCACCTGCGTAACCTTGAATATGTTTCGCATTTAAGAGTTCCACTAAATCGTTTGTGTTTACAATTTTACCACGTGCAGTATTTACTAAATAGCTGCCAACTTTCATACGGCTTAACACATCATAATCAAATAAGTTATCTGTTTCAGGTGTTAAAGGCGTATGGATTGTAACCGCATCACTTGTTGATACTAATTCATCAAAATTAACAAAAGTAGAATGCTCATTATCTTTTTGATTGATTGGGTCATAGTGTTGGATTGTTACATTAAATGGCGCCAATCTTTCGGCTACAAGTTGGCCAATTCTACCGAAGCCAAAGATACCAATTGTTTTATTTTGTAATTCATGCGCATGGTTACCAACTTTTGATAAGTTCCATTCGCCATCTTTAGCTTGTCTATGACCTTCTTCGTAATTTCTCAATAAGATGAGTAAATCCATAACTGCATGTTCTGCAACACTGATTGTATTACTACCAGTGACTTCTACTACACCAATATTGTGTTCACTTGCCGCTTGTAAATCGACGTGGTCTGAACCTACTCCTGCAGTGATTGCTAATTTTAAATTAGGTGCTTTTTCAATACGTTCTTTCGTCATATATGCTGGATAAAATGGCGCACTAATAACGATATCCATATCTGCTAAATGTTTATCTAAATCAGCTTCATTATCTGTTAATATAACGAATTCGTGTCCTTTTTCTTCTAAAAATGGTTTCAAACCAATTGCTCTTTCAGTATTTAATAATTGATTATCTTCGCCTGCTACGGATTCTGGGAATAATGCTACGATTTTCATGCTTATCTCTCCTAATAATTTATTTTTAAAACTGTGCAATGTTACTGAACTTATGTGCATCTTCGAAGCAAAAAAATACTCGATACGATTTGCACATACCACCTCCTTGAATGAATCATTCAAAACGTAGTTAGCAAACAGCACCGAGTACCTTACACCATTCCGTATTTATTCAATTGATTTATCGAATACAAATATTGATACAACCTCATCATCGGCTAAATCAATATCTGTAAATAATTTAACAAATTTAGCTCCAACGAGCGTTTCCATTTCATCTAATTTAATATCGCTGTATAACTGTTTTATCTTTTCAGTGCGGTTATAGTGAAGCATGACTTCATTTTGTTTATCGCCTAAATAAAACTGTTCAACTTTACTTAACGCGCCCGTCATATAGGCAATAGCCCAGTTTCCTTTAAACGAAACTTGTACTTTCTCAGGCCCTTTACCTACATGTTGTTTACGATAAGAACGAATCAAATTTGAAAATTGTTGTTCTTTTTTATGTGATTCTATTTGACTCACCTTCTTCACAAAGTAATGAGTTATAGCTTTCATTTACTTATAATTCTATTATATATCAAGCAATTTAAAATTCAAGTGTTATTACTTTTTTTAAAAATCACACTAAAAATACCTTTAGTTTCAAATTCAATATATAGTGTTTGTATTAATATATACAATACACATAAACTAGCTATCGTATCTGTGAAATAATGTGCTTGTAAATAAATTCTAGATATCATAATTGATAAGATTAATATCGCGCCTATAAAGATGACAGACTTATGTTTCACTAATAATACAATCAAACTAACTAAGATACATACACTTAACACATGCATACTAGGAAAACTATAACCATCGATGGCCGCACTCGGTCTTGGACGTTGGATAGCATATTTTAAAAAAGTTCCAATAGCAAAGACACTAAAACACCAAAATCCATACCAAACACATTTAAATCTATCATAAATCAGTAAACCTAGTAATATGATTAACACCATACATAAACAAGATATAGGTGAAAATACTGTTGAAATCATTGTTAAATATTGAACGATTATCTCTGAAGACATCGTACGATGTAGTAATTGATATATGCTGGCATCCATATTTTCCGTTAAATTAAACGCAATGCATATAATTAGCATGATGAGACACAGACTGCCTACCGTCATTTTTAAATAATTATTCACGTTGACTGTTCCTTCCATTACACATTCTTCTATATATAATAGTAAACCAAGTATTTTAAATTTACTCAATCCTACTTTAGGCTTATAAATGTTAATATGATAAAATCATAAGATTTATAATGTATATGATTTTGAATAAAACGATTTGTATCCTTGCATGGTCTTATGCTAAAATCAATTAAAGACTTAATGTATCTATAATAACCATTAAATACTAAAGGAGTTTTACCTTGAATAAAGACCAGTTTGAACAAATGGCTCACAAGTATGACCACCCTGACAGAATTTACCTAGCACAAATCATTGCCCAAGCAACAAATCAATTGCTCAATCATACAACTTACCATTCGTTATTAGATTACGGTGGTGGCACTGGACTCGTAACATTAAATATAGATCATCACTTTGAACAAGTCACACTTATGGATGCCTCAACTCAAATGGTAAATATTTTTGATGAAAAAATATCAGCATTAGAAAAGACTTCTATTCAAACACTTGTCGGCGATATTTTGGCTGATGATCATCCATTAAACCAATCAACCTATGATGCCATTTTCTTATCTTTAGTCTTACTTCATAGTGGTGACTATAAAGCTTTATTGCATAAACTTTACACGCACCTCAATCCAGGAGGCATGCTGATTTTAGTTGATTTTGATAAAAATGAAAATGTTCAGCATCCAAAAGTTTACAATGGCTTTAAGCAATCTGATATTCTAGAAACCTTTGCTCAAATAGGTTTATCACAAACACAGGCTTATACATTTTATGCTGGTGATCATCTTTTTATGAATCAACATGCTAGTGTATTTATTGCTTCGGGTTTTAAATAATTTTTACATTTTTAAGTGTAACTGCTTTCTCTCTTCGTCACTTAAAAATGCATAGTCTACTGCTCTTTCATTAATATATTGAACTTGTTCTAATGTCATCATTTTATTTTCTATAAGTAAAGTATATTCTTCATTTAATGATGTCTGTGTAACGGTTCTATTATCTGTATTAATTAAAAAAGGTATATCTTGTTCTAGCAAATAAGGTAAATTTAATGCTTCTAACCCTGTAATGGCTTTGGTTTGAATATTACTTTTTGGACACATCTCTAAGAGTACGTCATTTTCTTTAACAAACTGCAATGATTGTTTATCTTGATTTATAGCAACACCATGTCCAATACGTTTCGAGCCTAATTTAATACCTTCTATCACATTATGCATACAACCGCACTCTCCAGCGTGTAGCGTAAGATTGAAACCTTTATCTAAGCCATATTTTATTGTATCTTCAATCGCTACAGTAGGAAATCCTACTTCAGGACCTGCAAAGTCAATGCCGCAAATTGCTTCATGATGATGTTGATGAATAAAATCAAAAAGTGCTTGGTTTTGTTCAGTATGATGTTGGCGCATCGCACATATTAACAAATTAACGCCTATCCCTAATGTATTAACCGCTTCATTAACACCTAACTCTACTGCTTCCAACACCTCTGTCATCGTTAACCCTTGATCCATATGAAATAATGGTGCGAAACGAATTTCAATATATTTCACATTATCGTTATATGCTTGCTTGGCAACATCTACAACCGCACGTTTCAAACTATCTTTTGTCTGAAGTACTTTTAATATTTCATCGAAACACTGTAAATAGTCATCTAAACTATCACACTGACTATTGACAAATAATTTTGATTCATCTAAGTTAACGCCTTGTTCATCTGCAAGTTGTCTAATCAATTCAACACTTGTTGAACCGTCTAGGTGACAATGTAATTCAACCTTGGCAATTTCTTCTATGGACTTATTCATGCTTAGAACCTACCTCTACCTACATTTGATTATGTTTAAAATTTATCTATTTACTATATCATGATGCATTTAACTTTGCTACGACTCAAATTACATGTCGACATAACGTTGAGCCATCATTTTTAATCAACTCATTTTAAGTTAAGTATAACCAAAAAGCAGTGTCTGATGATGTATAGTCATATAAATACAATGTATTTTGGGCGAGACGCTTGAAGGAACAGGACAAGCTAAAGACCTCAGACTGAAGCTGGATCCTTAGAAAGTGAGCCAACCATACGAAAAATTAAATAAAGAAGAAGCGCTCAGATCCATTGAATTAAATCACCTGAGCGCTTCTTTTTCTGGGGTTGATGTATCACTCCCCATTATTATACAATAAACATTATCTACATAGCTTGATAACATTGATTAAAAATAGACATCATATTTCACCTAAGTAACCTAATATGACTAGGGAAATACCTAAACCAACATAACTCATAATGAGTAGCGTGACAATAATTTTCAATTCAGTCAAAAAATATTTTCTATCTTGTCCTTTATTTACATGCCAAACACCTAAAACCACGACGAGTACAAAAATTATAATCAAACAATATGCAATTATATTTAAAATGCCCATATCAATGCCCCTTTGCGTACGATTCACATGTTGACCTTCTGTATGCATCAGTTATTTCGCACATCTCTATCACATTCTCCCAAACATCAATGCTTAACCTATACTGGTTTCACATCAAGATAGTCATGTACTTTTAAATAGTCAATAATTTGATTAACAACTGTTTCAATACTGTCTTGCTCTGTATCTATAATAATTTCTGGATTATTAGGCTCTTCATAAGGCGCATTGATTCCAGTAAATCCTTTAATTTCTCCGTTTCTTGCTTTTTGATACAATCCTTTAGGATCTCTAGATTCACACGTTTCTATACTACAAGACGTGTATATTTCGATAAATTCTTTGTCGTCTAATAAGTTTCGTACTTCATCTCGGTCAGCTTGATAGGGCGATATAAACGCTGTAATCGTAATTAATCCTGCATCGACCATGAGTTTACTTACTTCGCCAATACGACGTATATTCTCTTTTCGATCTTCCGGACTAAAGCCAAGATTGTTATTTAAGCCATGTCTGACATTATCTCCATCTAGTCGGTACGTATGTACTTGTTGTTGATATAATGCTTTTTCTAATGCTACTGATATCGTAGATTTACCAGAACCTGATAAACCCGTAAACCAGATGACAACACTGCGATGTTGATTACGTTGTTGTCTTTCTACTTTCGTAACTGCTGATTCATGCCATGTAATATGATTTGAAGTGGCCATGTTCAAACTCCTTTGATCTTATTTTTCTTGTAATCCTTTGATAAGTACATCCGCTACCTCTGGTCTTGAAAAAGCTTTCGGCAAGGACTCTCCGTTTTTTAATTTTTCACGAACTTTCGTGCCACTCAAATGTAAATGTTCTGAAGCATCGTGTGGACATGTTTTGGCTGTTGCCATATTTTCACAAACATTGCAGTAAAAAGCATGTTCAAATTTCAAAATTTGTATGCCCAATTCATCTTCATATTGTGCGATGAGTGTTTGCGCATCGTAAGTTCCATAATAATCACCGACACCCGCGTGATCACGTCCTACAATAAAATGCGTGCAACCATAATTTTTTCGTACTGTGGCATGTAATATCGCTTCACGTGGACCTGCATAACGCATCGCAGCTGGATAAATAACTAATCTCGTTCTATTTTCCGGGTAATAATTTTTTAATATCACTTCATAACTTTCCATGCGAACGGCTGCAGGAATATCATCTGATTTTGTTTCACCTACTAAAGGATTCAGTAATAAACCATCTACAGATTCTAAAGCTGCTTTTTGAATATATTCATGTGCACGGTGTACAGGATTACGCGTTTGAAACCCAACAACCGTTTTCCAATTTAAGTCATAAAACAATTGTCTCGTCTCAGATGGGTCCAAATGATAATCGACAAATTCATCATGTTTCGGTCGATCTACTAGGTGAATGGGTCCAGCAAGATAGACACTGCCTTTTTCATATACCTTCAATACACCTGGATGTTCAATATCCGTAGTACCATAAACGAATGCTGCTTCTTTCTCCTTGTCATAGGTATATTTTTCCTCAAGTTCAAGCACACCATATAAATGATTATCTTCACCATATAACGCAATGCTTTCACCAATTTCAAGCTCATTTGCTTTATCTTCCGTAACCGGCAACGTAATCGGTATACTCCACACTAGACCGTTTTTCAAATGGAGATTTTCGACGACTTCATTATAATCCGCTTCATTCATAAAACCTGTAAGTGGACTAAAACCACCAATGCCAATCAGTTCTAAATCTGATAAACTCCAAGGGTTCAGTGTAATGGCTGGCATGGAATGCGATACTTCCAACATTGTTTCCTTAAGCTCAGCGTTAACTTCTCTATTAATTAATGTACCACCATGTGGTTGAATCGTATTTTCAATAATCTCTTTTGTTAATGCCATATTGATTCACTCCTTTTAATCTATCTCATTTGCGTTAACATTCACTTTCTTTTTAGAAAAATCTATGGGTAGCTTTTTATTTTGATATAAAGCGAAAATAATTAAGCCTATCCAAAGCAGTATGACTGCAATTTTTATCACTATGGAAGTTGTTGCATTTAATTGAAAAACACTAATTAGTGAACTGCTATTTGTAAAAATAATCAGCCCACCAACACAGACTGCTAATATATTCATCGGCAAAATTTTAACTAACCATGCTGCAAAAGGTGCAGCAATCAAACCACCAATACTTAGCGCAATCACTAACCCCCAGTTAATCTGGCTCCATCCCAAGAAGATAATGAAACTGATGGATGCTGAAATAGTGACAAAAAATTCACTTGCAGATACTGTACCTATGGCATATCTCGGTTCTAGCTTTTTCTGTGCTAATAATAAAGGTGTGTTGACTGGACCCCAGCCGCCACCACCAATGGCATCTAAAAATCCTGCAACTGCACCTTGGGGAATCATGGCGTAACGCCCGATCGTCGAAGGATCTTTAACAACTGTTTGATTACGTTTATATAAAAATTGATATAAAATATAAATGCCCATTGTTAATAGAAATATTGCTATAAAAGGTTTAATCAAGTCACTATGTATATGACTTAAAAACGCTGCGCCAATAAATGATGTAATCGCACCTGGTATTGCTAACTTAATCATGGTAGGTTTATGTACATTTTCAAATTTCAGATGTGAGGTACCAGAAGCAGCCGTTGTTGCAATTTCTGAAAAATGTATTGTCGCGGATGCAATTGCTGGTGCGATACCAAATGTGAGTAATATTGATGATGATGAAGCACCAAAACCCATACCTAGTGATCCATCAATGAGCTGAGCAAGGAATCCTGCAAGTGCAAAGATAAATAATTTATGCATTTGTCGTGCCCCTTCCGACTTTAGTTTAGTGATTCAAGTTTCTTTATCATTTTGATTTGTTTATTTTTATCTCTATAGGATGGATCTAACACATGTTTCAAAAAATCTTGTTTTTCTTGTGTCGTTAAATTACTTCGTTTGATACGCTGTCTGCATTCATATAAAAAATCCACATACGCTTCATAACTGAGATCGAAGCGCGCTTTAAACTCTTCTAAAATTTGTGCAGTGAGCGTTGGACTTGCACCATTTGTAGAAATACTCAGCGTTAATCGGCCTCTTCTTAATATGCTTGGAAATACAACATCACCAGCATGTGCTTTAGTCGTCATGTTTAGTAATGCGTGTTGCGGTTTAGAAGCAGCGATTTGTTGATTTACGCGATTATCATTCGTGGCAGCAATGATTAAATCTGCTTCCGCGATATCAGTTACTTCAAATGATTTAGCACACCAACTCATCTCACCCTGTTCGTAGCGATGATATAGTGCAACCGTAAGCGAAGGACTAATGACTTTAATATGGGTTGTATAGTTAACTAATGTGCCAATACGACGTTCAGCAACCTGTCCACCGCCCACAATCACGACGCGTTTATTAGAAATATCTATCATAAGTGGTATGAATGGCATACCATCACTTCCTTGTTAAAATGAATTACTGTGTCACATATTCAAAAGTCTCTTCAACACGTGCTTTCAATGCATCTTGTAAATGTTGATGTTTACCCAATCGTTTACACAATATAATCTCTTTATCATTTTGATATTCTGTAACCGTATCAATGATTTGTTGATCTAAAATACCTGTAAACCATAAATAAGGCACAATATATATTTGGGAACATTCCGTTTGTACTGCGCTGTGTAGTGCATCTTTGAATGCAGGCTTACAAGCTGCTAAGTAGCAAGTCTCGATATCTTCAATTTCAGTTTGTTCATACAACTGTGTCTTGATTGTAGAAATATCTTTTTGTGTTTGGGGATTATAGCTGCCTCTACCGATAATGAGCACTTTTGCATCCGAATTAGGCGTCACGCCAGATTCTTCAATTCTCTGCTTTAATATCTCAGTCAGTCTCGGTTGTACGCCTAACGGTCTGCCATAGGACACATGTACATTAGGGTATCTTTGCTGACTATGTTCAATTTCTGCTGGAATATCTTTGTAGTAATGCCCTGCACTTAATAACAACACTGGCACGACTGAAATCTCTGTCGCACCTTTATCTACTAGACGCTGAAATCCTTGTGCCAAATTCGGGCTGGTTAATTCTAAAAAACATGTTTCCTGTAATGGCACATTGACCTGCGCTTTGACTAAATCAATAAAGTCTGTCGCTTCGTTCACTGCATCTGGAACCCTACTACCATGACTCACATATAAGACACCTCGCATAGTTACCCCTCCTTATTTATAGCGATAAACTCACCTGTTTTACTTTCTATTGATATGTTAATTTCGCTACTGCTGATTCAACAGGCATTTCTTCAAACCAACTAATACGTTCTCTTAGTTTGACTACTTCTCCGACAACAATCATCGCTGGATTTTCAATATCCTTTGCTACTTCGACGATGTTTGACAATGTGCCTACCACAGTTTTTTGAAATTCAGATGTTCCCAGATGAATTAAAGCGACAGGTGTCTCAGATGAACGACCATGTTTCATCAATAATTCACTAATTTCAGGTAATTTTTTAACACCCATATAAATACATAACGTTTCCGGTCCAAGTGCAAGATGTTTCCAGTAACTTTCTTTATCTATGTTTTTATTAATCACACCTGTTACAAACGCAACAGATGAACTATAGTCACGATGTGTCACTGGAATACCTGCATATGCTGGTGCTGCAACACCTGAAGTGATGCCAGGAACGATTTCGAATGGTATATGATGTTCGGCTAATATTTCTGCTTCTTCTCCACCTCTACCAAAGATAAATGGATCTCCACCCTTTAATCTTGTGATGGTTTGTCCTTTCTTTGCTAGATTGACGAGTAATTTATTCGTATCTTCTTGTGGTAATGAATGACGATTCGGATCTTTCCCACAATACATAAATTTCGCTGAAGGCGATGCATGATTTAACAACGCCTTGTTCACCAATCGGTCATATAAGATGACATCTGCTTGTTCAATTGCTTTTAACCCTTTAACTGTAATTAGATCAGGGTCTCCAGGCCCTGCGCCTACTAAAAATACTTTCCCCATCCTGTCACCACTTTCTCAATTTTTAACTATGGAATGTTTGCCCATCTCTGACTTCTTCAACGATGCCAGCACGTACAACGAAATCACCAAAATGTTCGCCTTCTGTTCTTTCTTTTGCATACTGTAATAAAATAGGTCTTAAACTTTCTAAAATTTCTGCTTCACCGATATTTTCTTTGTAGATTTTGTTTAATCTATCACCTATAAAGCCACCGCCTAAATACATATTGTATTTACCTGGGCCTTTTCCAATAAATGCAACTTCTGCTAACGCTGGTCTTGCACAGCCATTTGGACAACCTGTCATTCTGATCGTAATTTCTTCTTCTTTTAGACCTGCTTCATCAAGTAAATCTTCAATCTTCGTAATCAACGATGGTAAATATCTCTCTGACTCTGCCATCGCCAGTCCGCATGTTGGGAAAGCAACACAAGCCATAGAATTACGTCTTAAACCTGTATAATATTGACCATCTGTAATACCAAAATCTGTGATAATTTTTTCAATTTCATTCTTTTTATGTGCAGCTACATTCGCAATCACAAGGTTTTGATTCGGTGTTAACCTAAAATCACCTGTGTGAACTTCTGCAATCGTTCTTAATGCTGTTTTTAATTTATAATCTTCCGTATCTTTTACACGTCCGTTTTGAACAAAGAGTGTATAGTGCCATTTACCACTACCTTCAGTCCACCCATAGCGATCACCATTATGTTCAAAATGATAAGGACGCTTGTTTTCTAATTGCCAACCTAAGCGATTGTTGATTTCATTTCTAATCCAATCAACGCCAAGTCTATCTACTGTATATTTAAAGCGTGCATTCGTACGGTCTTCACGATTACCATAATCTCTTTGAACCGTTAAAATCTTTTCACATACATCGACGACTTCTTCCTTAGGAATGTAACCAATCAATCTGCCAACTTGTGGATAGGTTGCTGTATTACCATGTTTCATACCCATACCGCCACCTACAGCGACATTAAAGCCAACAAGTTGTTCATTTTCTAAAATAGCGATTAATCCAATATCTTGAGAATAAACATCTATATCATTGGACGGGGGTACTGCGATACCAATCTTAAATTTACGCGGAAGATATGTTTTGCCATAAATTGGCTCTGGTTCTTCATCGCTGGTATCTAAGACTTTTTCTCCGTCTAACCAAATCTCATGATAGGCTTGCGTTTTCGGTGATAAATGTCTACTAATATCACTAGCAATTTGATTGATTTCACTGTGCACATCGGATTGATATGGATTAGGGTTACACATAACGTTACGATTCACATCACCACAAGCCGCAAGTGTATCTAATAAGGACTGGTTAATATCTTTCATCGTTTGTTTTAAATTGCGTTTTAAAATACCGTGAAATTGAAATGCCTGTCTTGTAGTTAGTTTGATTGTGCCGTTCGCATATGTATTAGCAATATCATCCATTGCTATCCATTGCTCTGCTGTTGATGCACCTCCTGGCGCACGCACTCTAATCATGAAGCTATACGCAGGTTCTAGCTTTTGTCTTCTACGTTCATCACGTATATCTCTATCATCTTGCATGTAACTACCATGGAATTTTAAAAGTTTTGTATCTTCTTCTGCGATAGCGCCTGTTACTCTATCTGCCAAACCTTGAACAATCGATCCTCGAAGATAATCACTATGTGCTTTGATACGTTCCATTTCATCCAGTTTGTCTGAAAAATTGACTTTTGTTTCAGCCATGTAATCATTCCTTTCTTAGTAAACATCTCTTTGGTAACGTTTTTCTTGTTTCATTTGAGTAAGATAAGCTTCTGCATCTGCTTCTGACATGTCACCTTCTTGCTCTATAACACTACGAATGGTGTCATGCACATCTTTTGCCATGTGTTTTTCATCACCACAAACATATATTGCTGCACCATCTTGTAGCCATTCATAAAATAGCTCACTTTGTTGGGCAATACGATGCTGAACATAAATTTTTTCTTCTGTATCTCGTGAAAAAGCGAGATCCAGTTTAGCTAATGTTTCATCTTTCAGCCATGCCTGCCATTCTGTTTGATATAAAAAGTCTGTAGTAAAATGTTGTTCTCCGAAAAACAACCACGTATTGCCAGATAACCCAAGCTCTTCACGTTCTTGCATATAAGATCTAAATGGTGCTACGCCTGTGCCTGGCCCTATCATAATGACTGGCGTTTCTTCATCAAATGGAAACTTAAAGTTTGGATTTTTTTTAAGGTAAATCGGTAATGTGTCTCCAGGTTGAATCCGTTCTGCTAGTTGGACAGAGCACACACCTTTACGCGTGCGTTCGTGCGCTTCATATCTAACGGCGCCAACGGTTATATGCACTTCATCTGGTGTGGCCTCATAACTACTAGCGATAGAATATTCTCTTGCTGGCAATTTCCTTAGTAATTTATAAAATGTTTCTGGCTTCAGTTCTGAAGTTGGAAATTCTGTTAATAAATCTATGACATCGCGACCATCAACATATTGTTGTATCCATTCTGCATTGTCTATTTGACTAAGTAACTCCGTATTGCCAAATAACTCCGCTGCTTTTTGAAGTAATGGTTTTGTCAGCTTAGTAATCTCAAAGTGTTCAGTTAACGCTTTTTCCAATGGCAATGTATCGCCATCATCATTGATTGGAATTTCAATATCTTTATCCCAACCCAGTGTCTCAATCAGTAGTGTCACAATTTCTGGTTCATTTTGAGGTAAGACTACCACGCAGTCTCCAGGTTCAAATGATTCACCGTAATTATCTAATAGCAATTCAACATGTCTAACTTCTTTGTTAGAACCTCGACCATTCAAATTGATATTCTCTAATACTTCGGCTTGGTAGGGATTCGATTTTGAGTAACGTTTTTCTTTGGCAGATTGTACTGTTTCGGTAGAAGTCGGCGTTGAACCATGACCTGTAGATTGATTTAGAATTTCAATATTCTTATTCATCCACTTTTCAGCTAAATCATCAAAATCTAAATCACAATCTTGTCTATCCGCAAGGCGTTCAGCACCTAATTCTAATAATTTTGCATCGAAGTCTTTACCTGTTTGGCAGAAATACTCGTATGACTCGTCTCCTAATGCAAGCACGGAGAACCTTACATTTTCTAATTTTGGTGCCTTACGACTATGTATAAATTCATGAAATGTAAGTGCGTTGTCTGGCGGATCACCTTCACCATGCGTGGCAGTAATGACAAATAAATCCTCTACTTTTTTAAATTCCTTTTGTTTAATTTCGTCCATCGCCGTTAACTTTACAGTGTAATTATGTTCGACCAGTCGATCTGCAAATATTTCAGCTAAACTTTGTGCATTACCTGTTTCTGAACCATAAACCACGGTAATGTGACGATCGTTGTTATTTTGGCTTTCGGATTCATTATTTAAAACATATTCTGCCACCTGTTGTGGCGCCTCAGTTGTTTGTGCTACAGACCCTTGTTGCGCTGTAAGGTAACCGGTTAACCATATTTGCTGTTCAGCAGTTAACGTCTGAAAAATTTGATTTAACTGTGCTGCTTGTTCTTGGTCAAAAGGACTATTTGATACTGATAAATTCACAATGCGTTCACCCCGATATTTATTTGATAAATTATAATTATTGTCTAAGTAGGTTTAATCAATTTTATTTCTTGCCATATCAACGATATAGCAATCGAATTTTATATCTTCCACAACATTCATTACATTTCCGATACGAATACTAGGTTATTAGTGTAAAAAAAAGAATCTACTTAATTTATGGTTTATTCGTCGTATGTAGACCACATTCCGTCTTAGTAGAATTCGTCCATCTACCTGCTCTTGAATCACCATTACCAGAAACGGCCTCAGTACATGGAATACAACCAATACTTGGAAAATTGAAATCATGTAGTTCGTTATAATGTAAATCATGCGTTTTAATATAATCCCACACATCATCCCAAGTCCAATGAATCAGAGGACACACTTTTACTGATTTGAATCGTTCATCTTTATTAATAAAATTAGTTGCCTGTCGACTCGGTGATTGTTCTCTTCTTAAACCTGAAACCCAAGCTGTCGCCCCAGATAATACTTCTTCAAGCGGTTTAATTTTACGAATATAACAACATTGATTTGGATCTTGTTTCCATAAAGCTGGCGCAACTTGATCCGCTTGTTCTTCTAAAGTAAGACTCGGTTGTTTAAGCTTAATGTTTAATTCCGGATAACGTGCTTTAACACGGTCTATCAAATCGTATGTCTCTTGAAAGTGGAGGTTCGTATCTAAAAATACAATTTCCGCATCTTTCTTCACACTAGAAATTAAATCAATTAAAATCATGCCTTCTGCACCGAAACTACATGAATAAATAATAGAATCACCATATACATCGTAAGCCCATCTAATCACTTCACGTGCACCTTTAGTTTCATCAGTGATATCCAGTGTTTCAAAAGCGTGTGGATTGAAATCATCATACGTAATTTTTGTTTCTGACATTAACGGGTCACCCCTTTTCTTCTAATGTACGCTTACTTAAATTCAAGTTATACTTCGTTTTTTGAATTATTTGAAAATAATTATGCTACACACTTTACTCATTGAAATTTTTTATGTCAAGTTTGTGTTTATTAAAATAAATATATTAATTTTTTGACAAAATACACCTTTGAAACCGCTTTAAAAAGCGAAGTTAAAACGTTTTATAATAATTATTTTCACAAAATAGTCATAATAATCTAGTTACTTTCAAATCGCCCTAAAGCCTATGGTTATCATGTTTTAAATTTTTTTTAAAAATTTTTTAAATTTTAATAATAATTCTAATCTAGAAACAAAAAGCGCAGGTATATAACATCAAATTAAATATTTGATGTTATATACCTGCGTTGCAAAAATGATTAAATCTCTAATACCTTAAATCTTTAATCCTTTTATATTATACTGAAAAACTGAGTCTTGGTATAAATGTTTCAAAATGAACATGATTCATAGAAATACCTAATGTTTGTAATTCAGCAATCATTGCTTTTAAGAATGAGTTACCGCCACACACATAGATCTCCGTCTCATTGTCCACATATTGACGCAGTTGTTCTGATTCGATAAAACCATCTTCATCACGAAAATGAATATCAAACTGGGCATGGTCTGATTGATTTGCAATTGTAGTTAATTTTTCTTCAAAAGCAACATTTTGTGCGTTAGATGTTGATTGTAAGAAAATAGCTGGTGTACCTATGTTAACGGCTTCATTAAACATTGAGACAAGCGGTGTAACCCCTACACCTGAACCCAAAAATAATTGTTTGTTTTCTGTATTTTCTAATTTAAATCCACCTACTGGTGCAGATATATTTAAAATGTCACCTTCAGTTACTTCATCGTGTAACACAGTAGAAACTTCACCTTCGTGCGCTTCAGTAACATCTCTTCTTACACCAAATGTTAAGTAACTTTCATCTCCATCAACAATGGAATAGTGTCTTTTTGCACGATAAGGTAATTTTTCACTAGAAATATCTACAGTTATATATTGTCCTGGTATAAATTGACTTAAATCAATGCGATTTGATGTGACAGTAAATGATTTAATAAGTTCTGTCTCCTCAGTGATATTTGTAACTTCAAATGGTTTAAAACCTTCCCATGCCATTTGTTTATAAATATCTTTTTCTAAGCCAATAAAGGCATCAGCGATAGCTCCATAAGCTTTTATCCATGTTTGAATAATAGGATCATTATTTTCTAAACCTGTCACTTCTTGGATTGCCCAAATTAAATTTTCTCCAACAATATCATAATGTTCCGGTTGCACTTGTAAAGCACAATGTTTATAAACTACAGGCATTATTGCTGGTACGATAGGTGTTAAATCTTCAATGTTTTCCGCTGCTGCCAGTACTGCCATAGCAAGTGCTGATGATTGCAGTCCCTTTTTTTGATTTGTTTGGTTAAATACATTTTTTAATTCTGGATGCACTTCAAATAACCTTTTATAGAAAATTTCCGTAATAGTTTGTCCTTTTTCTTTAAGTAATGGCACTGTATCTCTAATTGTTTGAATTTCTCTTTCTGTTAACATATTATACCTCCTAATTACTTCTCACCACTATTATTGTACGAAATAATATAACTTACAATCATTAACAATTAATCCAAACATTTTCTAAATGCATAGTTCACAAAATGTTAACTAATTAAAAAAATATAAATTCAAATTCTTTGGTATGTATTGATTTGCTCACATTTTATAAATTGAAATCGTATATTGTATGATCTAAAACTTTAATCCACTATGATTAGTCAACTAAAAACACGCTAAAAAGTCTGTGCTTCACTACTTTTTAGCGTGTTTTTATTCTTATTTTTCACTTAAGTATAAATCTTCTATGACTGTTGCTACGGATTCAGCATTATTTTGAATATACACATCATAAGCCTCAGAGTAGCCTGATGTACTAGTCTCATAAAAAGATTGTTGGGCATGGTTTAATAATTGCGTATCGTTCACATCATTTCCAAAGGCAATATAGTTTTGTGCACCAATCATGTGCTTTAAGGTCGAGTACTTATTAATGTTTTTGGCTGTAATATCTATGCTATGATCCACTTCGTGTATATGGATTGATAACACATTCTCGTAACTTTGAAACCATTGTTTAAGTGCTTTAAATGTTTTTTCTTCAGTCGCGAATAGAATCACCTTAATTGGATGTTGAATATGAGCAACCTTCACATTCTTTGCTAAACCATCTGGATTTAATTGTCTATAAATTGGATGGCTTTCACTTACGTTAGCAGCATAGTCAAAATCTCCATCGATAATATATTTTAAATCATAATCGCTGATTAACTTCACAATCTTTTCAAATAAATCATTCGGGATATAAGCCATGGTTTGAATTTCTCCATCTTTTGAAATTATAGAGCCATTTCCACCAATGAGCCAATGATTACTGTAATCTCTAACAACTGGTAACAAATCACGTATAGGTCGTGCTGACGCAAATATGATATCGTGTTGCCGATTCAATTGCTGTATCACTTGATTTAACCGTGATTCTATAAATTTGCCATTAAAACAAATTGTGCCATCTATATCAAAAACAAATATCATAGTCATACCTCTTTTAAATTTTTATTCGTCATGCTGATATTTAGCATTTAACTGATGAATTAATCGTTTAAATTCATCCTCTGATTTAAATTCAAACGTAATTTGGCCTTTTTTATTTTTAGTGGAAATAGCTACATTTGCACCATATTGCGCTTTAAGTTGACGTTCTTGTTGTCTAATAAACTTTGGTTTTGTTGCCTTTTGTGTAGCCTCTACTTTATCTTTATTATCACTATAATGTGTAGTGACATAATGTTCTAATTCTCTTACACTCCATGCCTCACGGGAAGCTTGTTTGGCAATTTGTTGCATTTTTTGTTTGTCCTTAACACTTAGTAATGTGCGGCCATGAGCGCTTGATAACGCACCATCTCTCACCATATTTGAAACAGTCTGTGGCAAGTTTAATAAACGCAACATATTCGCAATGTAAGGTCTAGATTTACTTAGACGTTGCGCAACATCTTGCTGCGTTAAATTTAAGTCATCCATCAATTTACGATAACTTTCCGCTTCTTCAATTGCATTTAAATCCTCACGCTGTAAATTTTCAATGATTGCAAGTTCCATCATATCTTCATCCGTAAGTGATTTAACAATCGCAGGTATTTCAGTCAATCCCGCAATTGTTGCAGCACGAAATCGCCTTTCGCCGACAACGATATGATAGCCAGAAATCGTTTTTCTCAAAACGATGGGTTGTAATATGCCGTGAAGTTTAATTGATTTGGCAAGATCATTTAATCGTTCCTCATCAAATGTTTTACGTGGTTGATATGGATTTGCCTTCACGGTAGTCATAGATATTTTTTGAATATTTTCGTTATCTTCTATGGTTAATCGCTCATCTTGATGATTTTCGATTGTCAAACACCTACTTTCTATTTTCTCTAGCTCGTTTAATTTGATTTATTATTAGATGTGCCTATTATATCATCACTCATCTACCAAAGAATATAGGACAAATAATTAGTTTAATCGAAATTTTCAGATAAGTTGTTGACAAAAGTAATTTTAATGTGTAATCTTGGGTATATCAAATTCGAAATAACAGAAACACAGTAACAAGGAAAGTAGAACTTACACTGCTGACACAGAGAGTCTTCGTAACGCTGAAAGAAGATACAGAAAGAAAGTTTGAAAATGGCCTTTGAGTGTTGATGCCAATATGAGGTATCAACGGGCGCGCCCGTTATAGCGCTACAGTATTAACATTTTGTTAAATGGCGTACTGGATTATTCCACACGTTATCTTCTCGTTAATACTCATTTTATTTATAGAATGGGTTTTTTATTTACGAAAAATGATAGCACGATTCAGTCAACGTTACATATACAACAATTTAGCGTACTGGATAAGGTTACTTTAGTGATAATGTAACAAACAAAGGTGGTACCGCGAGCTAAGCTTTCGTCCTTTACATCCGAATTTTCGGGTTTAAAGGACGGGAGCTTTTTTTATTTTTACAAGGAGGTTAACAATTATGAAAAATACTGAACTAGCACAAATCGCATTGTCACATGATCATACAGGGGCCATAGCCAATCCAATTTACTTATCAACAGCATATCAACACCCACATCTCGGTGAGTCAACAGGATATGATTACACACGAACTAAGAACCCAACACGCTCAGCATTTGAGGAGGCATTTGCCAAATTGGAACACGGCACAGCTTCATTTGCAACATCAAGTGGCATGTCTGCTATTCAATTAATATGTAATCTGTTCAAATCTGGTGACGAAATATTGGTATCTTTCGATTTATATGGTGGTACCTTTAGACTTTTCGATTTTTATGAACAACAGTATGGTATCCATTTCAAATATGTTGACTTCCTCAATTATGAAGAAGTGGAACAAAGTATTACAGAACATACTAAAGCATTGTTCATTGAACCAATCTCAAACCCACAAATGATTGAAGTAGATGTAGACCCGTTCTATATCTTAAGCAAAAAATTTAATTTATTGACTATTATAGATAATACATTTTTAACACCATACCTTTCTACGCCATTAGAAGATGGTGCAGATATCGTCTTACATTCAGCTACAAAATATATTGGCGGACATAACGACGTACTTGCTGGTGTGGTAACCGTTAAAGATAATCTACTTGCAGAACAATTAGGACAGTTACACAACATGATTGGTGCTACTTTGTCACCATTCGATAGCTACCTACTCCAACGTGGTTTAAAGACACTCCATTTGAGAATGGATCGTTCAGAATATAATGCGAAATTACTCTCAGAACGATGTAGTGACTTAGAGGCCATCGACAAAGTGCTTTATAGCGGACGTACAGGTATGTTGAGTTTACGTTTAAATAAAGATTATAAAGTGGATAAATTCTTAGAACATTTAAACGTCTGTATTTTTGCAGAAAGTCTTGGCGGTACAGAAACATTTATCACATTTCCATATACACAAACACATGTAGATATGCCAGACGCAGAGAAAGACAAACGGGGCATCGATGAATATTTGATTAGGTTATCCATCGGTATCGAAGACTATGAAGATATCGAACAAGACATTATTCAAGCATTAGAAAAATCTAAACAAGGAGTGATTTCATGAGTTTATCAAAAGAAACTGAAGTAATATTCGATTCACATAGAGGTGTAGATTACGATTCTGCAAATCCTCCTTTATATGATTCTTCAACTTTCCATCAAAAAACGCTTGGCGGCGGTGCACAATATGATTATGCCAGAAGTGGTAATCCAAACCGTGCCTTATTAGAAGAAAAATTAGCTAAATTGGAAGGCGGAAGTCATGCCTTTGCATACGCATCAGGTATCGCAGCCATTTCAGCTGTGTTATTAACTTTAAATGCAGGTGATCATGTCATCTTACCTGATGATGTTTATGGAGGTACGTTTAGATTAACAGAACAAATTCTAACTCGTTTTAATATACAATTTTCAACTATTGATACGACGCATTTAAATGAAATTGAAGAGGCTATTCAAGATAATACTAAACTGATATATATTGAAACACCTTCTAATCCATTGTTTAAAATTACAGACATTAGAGGCGCAGCCGATATTGCTAAAAAACATCATCTCAAACTCGCCGTAGACAATACGTTTATGACACCACTAGGACAATCACCCTTAGCTCTCGGCGCTGATATTGTCGTGCATAGTGCTACCAAATTCTTAAGTGGACATACTGATATTATTGCAGGCGTAGCAATAACAAACGATCAAACGATTGCCGATGAATTATATTTATTACAAAACGGTACAGGTACTGCCCTATCTGCTCAAGATAGTTGGACACTGGCTAAACACTTAAAAACATTACCTGTACGTTTTAATCAATCAGTTGAAAACACTAAAAAACTTTATGAGTATCTAGCACAACGTGATGAAATTGCAGAAGTCTATTACCCAGGAAATAGCGATTTACATTTATCTCAAGCAAGTCATGGCGGTGCTGTATTAGGTTTCCGCTTAAAAGATGAGACAAAGGCGCAAGATTTTGTAGATGCCCTTTCCTTACCTTTAGTTTCCGTCAGCCTAGGTGGTGTTGAAACAATACTTTCACACCCTGCTACGATGTCACATGCAGCTGTACCTAAAGAAGTAAGAGAAGCCAGAAATATCACTTTTGGATTATTTAGATTAAGCGTTGGATTAGAAACTGCAGATGAATTAATCTCTGATCTAAATTATGCATTTAAGGAGGCCTTCAATGAGTCAACTACTCGACAAACTAAAGCACAACATATTAGTAGCTGATGGTGCGATTGGAACCATTCTATATTCAGAAGGTCTAGATACATGCCCAGAAGCCTATAATATTACACATCCAGATAAAGTGGCGCGCATTCATCGTTCTTATATAGACGCTGGTGCCGATATTATTCAAACCAATACGTATGGTGCTAATTTTGAAAAGTTAAAACCTTTTGGTCTTGAGCATAAAGTTAAAGACATTCACTACGCAGCAGTAGAAATTGCTAAACAAGCTGCAAACGACGACACCTTTATTTTAGGCACAGTAGGTGGATTCAGGGGTATCAAACAAGAAGATTTAGAATTATCATCGATTCAATATCATACAGAAATACAAATTGAGACATTAATCGATGCAGGTGTTGATGGCATTCTATTTGAAACATATTACGATTTAGAAGAGCTTACAACCATTATCAAAGCTACTAAACGTAAATATGATATTCCGATTATTGCTCAACTCACGGCTTTAAATACAAACTATTTAAGAAATGGTACTGAAATCAATACAGCCTTGCAACAAGTTGTTAAGAGCGGTGCTGATATTGTTGGACTGAATTGTCATCACGGTCCCCACCATATGCAACAATCGTTTTCACATATTGAACTGCCCGATGGTGCTTATCTATCATGTTATCCAAACGCAAGCTTATTAGATATTGAAAATAGTCAATTTAAATATAGTGATAATGCAGCTTATTTTGGAAAAGTAGCTGAGCAACTCATCAATGAAGGCGTTCGTTTAATTGGCGGCTGTTGTGGCACGACACCTGAGCATATTCAATACATCAAATCATCGGTCTCAGATTTAAAACCGGTAAACCAAAAAAATGTCATTCCTATCGCTAAATATACGGGTCATTCGGAGAAACCAACACAAAAACAAAATCTAACATCAAAGGTTAAACACAGACCTACAATTATCGTTGAACTAGATACACCGAAACATCTTGACACAGACTTATTTTTCAGAAATATCAAAAAACTCGACGATGCCAAGATTGATGCCGTAACCTTAGCTGATAATTCGTTAGCCACAGTAAGAATCAGTAATGTTGCCGCAGCGAGTATCATTAAACAACAATATGACATCGAACCTTTAGTCCATATCACTTGTCGTGATCGCAATTTGATTGGCTTACAATCACATTTACTTGGCCTATCACTCTTAGGTATTAATGAAATTTTGACCATTACAGGTGACCCTTCAAAGATTGGGCACCTTCCAGGCGCAACCAATGTATACGATGTGAATTCTAAAGGGTTAACTGAAATTGCTTTACGCTTCAACCAAGGTATTAACACAGACGGTGATGCGCTGAAGACGCAGACGAACTTCAACATCGCAGGGGCATTTGATCCAAATGTAAGAAAATTAGACGGGGCTGTACGACGGTTAGAGAAAAAATTAGAAAGTGGTACCCACTACTTTATAACCCAACCGGTCTATAGCAAAGAGAAAATTAAAGAAGTCTATGAAGCAACCAAACATTTAGATGTGCCATTGTTTATTGGCATTATGCCTGTCACTAGTTATAACGACGCATTATTTTTACACAATGAAGTACCAGGCATTAAATTGTCAGAAGCCATTCTCGAACAATTTGAAGCTGTTAAAGATGATAGAGCAAAAACAAAATCATTGAGCATTGAATTATCAAAAGCATTGATCGACACAGTGCATGAATATTTTAATGGCTTGTATTTAATTACACCATTCCAAAAGGTCGATTATACACTGGAACTTGCAAATTATTCAAAATCAATTACTTCAACTAAACAGGAGGCAATATTATGACAATTCAAACATCAAACTTAGGTTTTCCGAGATTAGGTAGAAAGAGAGAATGGAAAAAAGCCATCGAGGGCTACTGGGCAAATAAATATGATTTAGAAACATTACATCAACAATTAACAGATTTGCACAAAGAGAATTTATTACTACAAAAAAATTATAATTTATCTAGTATTCCGGTTGGCGATTTTTCTTTATATGACCATATTCTTGATACATCATTACTTTTCAATATCATTCCTGAACGTTTCCAAGGTAGAGATATCGATGATGACTTACTATTTGATATTGCCAGAGGTAACAAAGAACATGTTGCAAGTGCCTTAATTAAATGGTTCAACACAAATTATCATTATATTGTACCTGAATGGGACAATGCTGAACCAAAATTAAATAAAAATGTATTATTAGAACGCTTTAACTATGCAAAATCATTAAACGTCAACGCACACCCTGTGATCGTTGGTCCAATTACGTTTGTTAAGTTATCTAAAGGTGGCGACCAATCATTTGAAGAAAAAGTACAAACATTATTTCCATTATATAAAGAAGTCTTACAATCACTCGTTGATGCAGGCGCAGAGTATATTCAAATTGATGAACCTGCACTTGTTACGGACGATAGCGCAGATTACGAAGACATCACAAAAACGGCATATAATTATTTTTCTGAAGCAAACTTAGGTGATTACCTAGTCGTTCAAACTTACTTTGAACGCGTAAACTTATCATTCTTAAACAGCCTACCAATCAGAGGTATCGGTCTAGATTTCGTACACGACCACGGCTTTAATCTTAAACAAATTGAAGACGGCCAATTTGATCGTACGAAGACACTCTATGCAGGTATTATTGATGGTCGTAATGTATGGGCTGCTGATATAGAAGCTAAAAAAGAGCTTATCGAAACATTACAAAATTATACAGATGACCTTGTCATTCAACCTTCATCTTCATTATTACACGTTCCAGTATCACTTGATGATGAAACACTTGATACTTCTATTGCAGAAGGATTAAGTTTTGCTACTGAAAAACTAGATGAACTCGATGCGTTAAAACGTTTATTCAACAACGACGATGATCAAAAATACAATGAATTGAAAGCCCGCTATGAACGCTTTCAAAACCAATCATTTAAAAATCTTGAATACGACTTTGATAGCGTCAGAACTTCTAGACAATCAGCATTTAAAGAACGTAAAAAAGCACAAGACGCACGCCTAAATTTACCTGATTTACCAACAACTACGATCGGTTCATTCCCACAATCTCAAGAAGTACGTAAATACCGTGCTGATTGGAAAAATAACCGTATCACTGATGAAGCATATAAAACATTTCTAAAAAATGAAATTGCACGTTGGATAAAAATTCAAGAAGATATCGGTTTAGATGTTCTGGTACATGGTGAATTTGAACGTAACGACATGGTAGAGTTCTTTGGTGAAAAACTTCAAGGTTTCCTAGTTACAAAATATGGCTGGGTACAATCATACGGTTCACGTGCGGTTAAACCACCTGTTATTTATGGTGATGTTAAATGGACAGAGCCACTTACTGTCAAAGAAACATTATACGCACAAAGTTTAACTGATAAACCAGTTAAAGGTATGCTTACTGGTCCTGTCACTATTTTAAACTGGTCATTTGAACGTGTTGACTTACCACGTGAAGAGGTTCAAGACCAAATTGCATTAGCAATTAATGAAGAAGTATTAGCGCTTGAAAGTGAAGGTATTCAGATCATACAAGTTGATGAGCCAGCATTAAGAGAAGGCTTACCACTTCGTTCAGAATACCATGCAGACTATCTAGATAAAGCCGTTCGTTCATTCAAACTCTCAACATCTTCAGTCGCTGATGAAACACAAATTCACACGCATATGTGCTATTCTCAATTCGGTCAAATTATTCATGCAATCTATGATTTAGATGCGGATGTTATTTCTATTGAAACTTCTCGTAGCCATGGTGATTTGATTCAAGATTTTGAAGATATTACTTATGATTTAGGTATTGGTTTAGGTGTATACGATATTCACAGTCCAAGAATTCCAACTGAATCAGAAATTACAGCTGCAATTAACAGAGCATTACAAGAAATAGATCGTTCATTATTCTGGGTAAATCCAGATTGCGGTTTGAAGACGCGTAAAGAAGATGAAGTTAAAGAAGCCTTAAGTGTGTTAGTTAATTCTGTCGATAAATTACGTAAATCAACAAATCCAGCAACTGTTTAAAATTAACTTAAATAGGTGATGCGTATGAGTTATCCTTTATGGAAGCAATTAGAAGAATTAAAATCAGCAACGTGGGTCGATTTGACCCACACTTTTGATGAAACCATACCGTGTTTTAGCGAATTTGAACGGGCACAAGTGTCGACACTATTCAATGTCGCAGACGACGGATTCTATGTTCAAAATTGGAATGTTGTGAGTCAGTATGGTACCCATATTGATGCACCGATTCATTTTGTGGAACATACGCGCTATTTACATGAATTAAATTTAAAAGAACTTGCCCTACCACTCGTTGTTTTAGATTTTTCACAAAGCGTTAAAGCAAATTCGGATTTCATCTTAACGCGTCGACACATTGAACAATGGGAAGCTGATAACGGCCCTATTGAGCAAGGCACCTTTGTTGCATTTAGAAGTGATTGGTCTAAACGTTGGCCCAACATTGAAGCTTTCGAGAATAAAGATGATGCTGGTGCGCTCCATTTACCTGGATGGGGACTAGACGCATTAAAGTATTTATTTGAAGAGCGCCATGTGAAAGCCATCGGTCATGAAACTTTTGATACCGATGCCTCTATCGATGTCGCAAAAAACGGTGACATTATTGGTGAGCGTTATGTATTAGGTCAAGATACTTTCCAAGTAGAACTACTGACAAATCTTGATCAACTCCCAAGTCGAGGGGCAATTATTTACACAATCAGTCCTAAGCCTAAAGATGCGCCAGGTTTCCCTGTACGCGCATTTGCTATAAAACCTTAAACAAATATTCGCATATGACAACATCGTATTTCGTTTATTACTATTAAAACCTAGCCATTATATTAAAAATTAAGAACTTGAGCACTTCTTAATTTACGATTCTCCTTTAAAATATATAACATGCCCGCATCATTATCGATATGATGTGGGCATATTTAAGTTTACTGGATATATGAGCTGTATAGGTCATTAGTTTGATTTTCAAATAAATGATAATTCCTATCATTTAAAATGATTCAATCAATGTTATAATTCAATAAAATTCAATATAGTTTATCATAGGGCAAATGCACCTATTTTCTATATAAATATAATCAATAGAGGTGACATCCGTGCAACTGAACCAAACCAACACCCCTTTTAATGAGGAACAATTGGCACTTATCAATCAACTACTACCTATGTTAACACCTGAACAACAACATTGGTTAAGTGGTTATCTACTCAATCCAGCAACAACTTCAGTGTCAGATAACAAAACGGACATACAAGAAAATGAGGCTGGTATTACCGAAACTGAAACTAGCACTTCTACTGACCAGTCCGTGTCAGAACCTGTATCAGCTTCAACAGAACCACTAGACGTGCATGTACTATATGGTACTGAAACTGGTAATGCTGAAGAAATTGCTGAAACATTTGAAACAAAACTCAAATCCCAGAACTTAAATGTCCATCTCTGGGATATGGATGATTTTCCGAGAGATTCATTACCTGAGGTTGAACACCTTTTTATTATTTGTTCAACACAAGGCGTTGGCGAACCACCTATCAATGCGTTAGATTTATATGATTACCTTCACGGTGATGATGCGCCACAATTAGATCAAGTCAACTTTGCGGTACTAGCACTTGGTGACCAAGATTTTCCTGATTTTTGCCAAGCTGGTAAAGACTTTGATCATATCTTAGGTCAACTCGGTGCGAATAGAGTGGCAGATAGAGTGGATTGCGACTTTGATTATGAAGAGACAGCTGAACAATGGATTACCAATATGCTTGAGCTATTAACACAAGCCTCATCCAATACAAATGAAGAGACGCCTAGCGTTGAAAATGAGGACGTCACAATAGAAGAACCTCAAGCACCTTATTCAAAATCTAATCCTTTTCAAGCAGAAGTACTGAAAAATACCATTCTTACACAACCAGAAGCTTCTCGAGAAGTAAGACACCTTGAAATATCACTTGAAGGTTATCGTGAGGCCTATGAACCCGGTGATAGCTTAGTCGTTATCCCACAAAACGATCCTGTACTCGTGAACCAACTCATCGATGCACTTAATTGGGATGCTGAAACACCTATTCAAATGAACGACAGTGATTCAATGCGTTCGCTTAAAGAGGCTTTAACACATGATTTTGAAATTGCAAAATTAACGCCTGTGCTGATGAAAAATGCTGCAGAATTATTAGGTAATCCCATGTTAAATGCTAATATTCAAAAATCGGAATGGGTCCAAAACTATATTTACGGTAAAGATGTCATTGATTTAATTAGAGATTTTACGCCTGTTGCGCTTGAACCCAACATGCTACCACAACTGTTAAGAAAATTACCGCCACGAGAATATTCAATTGCAAGTAGTAACAAGGTAAATCCTAATAGTGTACACATTACTGTACGTGTTGTGAAATACGAAGCACATCGTCGTGAACGCTTTGGTGTTTGTTCTGTCCAATTAGCAGATCGTACGTCTGTTGGGGATAAGCTACCTGTATACTTGAAAAAGAATCCAAATTTCAAATTTCCATATGACACAGAAACACCTGTCATCATGATTGGTGCAGGTACAGGCATTGCGCCTTATCGTGCTTATCTTCAAGAAAGAGCCTATCTCAATCTTAAAGGTGAGCAATGGTTGATTTTTGGCAATCAAAATTATCATCATGATTTCCTTTATAAAGATGATTTGGAACAATGGCTCGAAGAAGGTGTATTAAGCAAATTAGACTTAGCCTTCTCAAGAGAAACTGAAAATAAAATTTACGTCCAACACCGCATCGAAGAAAATAGTGCTGAATTCTATAAATGGATTCAGGCAGGTGCCACAATTTACCTGTGCGGTAATAAAGATGAGATGGCAAGCGGTGTACACGAATCATTAATTAAAGTACTCATCAAAGAAGGTAACATGGATGAAACTGAAGCCGAAGCCTATTTGACAGAAATGATTAAAAATCAACGTTACCAACGTGATGTATATTAAGTACGTCACAAATAGACTTCAAAAAATGATAAAAAAGGGGCTAATCTGATGAGTCAATTCATAGCAACATATGCAAATACACTATTATTAGTTAAACAAGTTAATGGTCGTTTTCATATAGAAAAGAAACTAGAAGGAATGAACCCCATCGCCATCGCTCAGGATCCATTCAATCCTGACATATTATATTGTGGCACGTTTGATCGCGGTTTGTGGAAAAGCGTGGACAAAGGCGATTCATGGTTACCTATTGGCACACGCTTTACGTATAATAGTCCTTTTAAAAAGCAAGACATTCCTATGACATCCATTACTGCAGTCTCAGTCATAGATACAGGTAACAATACTGGTGCGGTATTAGTAGGTACAGAACCAAGTGCACTCTTTATTTCCTATGATCAAGGTGACTCATTTGAATTACTGACAGATTTCGCACATATTCCTGGAAAAGAACAATGGTTTTTCCCTCCAAGACCGCACACACATCACGTTAAATGGTTAGATAACAATCATCGCTCGCCCAATATCATTTCTCTTACAATTGAGGCTGGTGGTTTGATTCAATCTACAGATTCTGGACAACATTGGGAAGTACCGCAAACGGATCATGCGCCTATCGATATTCACGTACTCAAAAGTCATGACGAACATCCCAACAAATTATATGGCGTTCTCGGAGATGCCTTTTTAAATGGTGGTAGAGATACCTTTATTGAAAGTGATGACTACGGTAAAACATGGACAACATTTATAGATGGCATTGAGCATAGATATGGTTATGGCTTGGCAATCAATTCAAATAATGCTGAGAATATCGTCATCTCAACATCAAATTCGCCAATGAATGCCCATAGTTATGGAAGTCATACATTTTCAACCATTTATGCCATTGATAAATCACAAGATAATGCCTGGATTGAAGCAACTGAAGGCTTACCTTCCACAAATGGCACGCTTATCTCCGCTGTCACTGAAAGAGATGGTATCTTTTATATTGCGAATAATAAAGGTATCTTCTCTTCCGACAATGGTGGTAAAAGTTGGCATCCTTTGAACATAACATGGCCAAATGAATTAACAGAGCAACATGTTTATCAATTGATCACTTTAGACTAAGTAATGTTAGTATAGATGATATAAGTAAACACCCAAAAGATTGTATGATAAATTCAATCTTTTGGGTGTTTTTATTCACACGTTTTCACCCTTAATCGCGCCACTTAGCTTCATATAGAAGCCACTTGGCTGTTCTATATAGTATTACAATCAAAAATTTGTTTTACTTAATGTAAGGGGAGGGACTGAACATGAAAGTAAAGGTTGTTTATGATCAAACATTAGACGAAGATGAAATCATGCTATACGCGCATAAAGATGCCAACAATTTATCAGATATTATCAACTCAATTCAACAATTATCTCAAAATATATTATTTCCCGGAAAATACAACGAAACCATCTATTATCTTAAACCACAAGATATCATTTGTTTTCGGATAGAAAATAAGATATTAAATGTTATCACCGCTCAACGTCAATATACGATGAATCAACGTTTATACGAAATAAAAGCACAGCTTAATCATAGCTTTCTACAAATTTCAAAATCTGAAATCATCAATGTGAACTTCATTGATTATCTAACATTAAATAAAAATGGCACGATTGAAATTCGTTTTACTGATCAATCATTTACGTACTCTTCTAGAAGATACTTACCATTAATTAAGGAGGCTTTAAAGCTATGAAACGATTCTTTCACGGTGTAACCATTGGTATTACGATTGGCGTCTTTGTCTCTTTAATATTTTCAACACTATTTGCGCACCACCAATTTCATCCAGTTTCTCCAGAATCAACGATGGGTAGCATTTACTTTGCACATTTAACTGAATTACAAATTATGTTTATTGCTGTTGTGATATGGGCATTAATCGGTATCACATTCAGTTATGGCGCGCTTATCTTTTCGAATTCACGAAAGACATTATGGTTTAAAACATTAACTCACTTTAGTTTAATGCTCATCATCATGTTCCCACTGGCTATATTAGCTGGATGGTTTCCTCTTAAACTTTCAGCAATCATACTATTTGTGGTCATTTATACAATTGTTTATTTTATCATTTGGGGTATTGAAACAAGACGTAATCAACAAGATATAGACGAAATTAATGCCATGCTCTCAAAACGGAAGGGATGATTTGATATGAATCAAGGTCGTTATACTGTACTACCTAATGAATCGGTCACTGTATTTTTGATTGGTCTTCACATCAACAAGTGGTATAAAGTTCATCACTGGTTGCCTGTACTTTTAGCTATGCCACCAATGCTCTCCGAATTATCAAAGGATAAATCACTCGGTTGTTTATCTTATGAAATGTTGTTTAAATATCGTGGTGTTATGATCGTTCAATATTGGGAAACAAACGAAAAATTGCTTAGTTATGCAAAAATGCCTGTACATTTAAAAGCTTGGCGCAAATTCTCGAAAAAATTAAAGCATAATGAAGCCGTTGGTTTTTACCATGAAACATATAATGTAGATTCCCATCAATATGAAAATATTTATATCAATATGCCTGATTTCGGTCTCGGCAAAGCACTCGGTAATGAACCTGTAAGCAAAGCCACACATACTGCAAAACAACGACTAAAAAAACATACTTAACGCGTATTTTAAATCAAACGATATCATAATCATAGAGTTGAAGTTGAAATGTCAAAGGCATACGTACTGTCACAATAACCATCATTTATTACGAGATAGCGATAGCATCTTTTACTGAAATTCATAAATGTCATTCGCATAAAAAGAAAACGACAATTTCCATTACTGCAGAAATTGTCGTTTTTATTTTGAAATGTTTATATCCCAAATATTTTATTTATTGTTATAACTTCATTTACTAATCCATGTGCTATCTCACATATTCAAAAATTCCAGCTGCGCCCATACCTACACCGATACACATGGTAACCATACCGTAACGTGTTTCTGGGCGTTTCTTCATTTCAGACAATAAGCGTCCTACTAACATCGCACCTGTAGCACCAAGTGGATGTCCAAGTGCAATGGCACCGCCATTCACATTCGTCTTCTCAGCATCTAATCCCACTTCTCTCATAGAAGCCAATGTTTGAGAAGCAAATGCTTCATTTAATTCTACTAAATCAATATCATTAACGTCTAAGTTAGCTTGTTCCAATACTTCTGGAATCGCATATGCTGGACCGATACCCATTAATTTAGGGTTTACCCCTACTGCTTTAAATCCAACAAAGCGTGCAATAGGTTCTACGCCTAGCTCCTTCACTTTTTCACCAGACATCACAACGACAAAACCTGAGCCATCTGTTAATGGGGCCGAGGAGCCTGCCGTCACTGTACCGTCAGCCTTAAATACAGTTGGTAATTTAGCTAAAGTTTCTTTATTTGTATCTGGTCTAATGAGTTCATCTTCTTTAAATACTGCTTTACTAACAACAGGTCCATTGTCGTCATATGTTACTTGATTGACTTCAATAGGTATAATTTCATCATCAAATTTACCAGATTGTTGCGCTTCTGCTGCGCGTTGATGACTCTGAACTGCATATGCGTCTTGATCTTCTCTAGAAACATGATATGTTTCTGCTACCATTTCCGCTGTAAGTCCCATCGGGTATGAAACGCCTGAATCTTCATCTTGAAGAATCGGATTATTCGTTGGTTCATTACCACCCATTGGCACAGCGCTCATCAATTCAATACCACCTGCGACAATCACATCTGCCTGATCGGCAATAATTTGATTTGCTGCATGTGCAATAGTTTGAAGTCCTGATGAGCAATAACGATTGACCGTTTGACCTGGCACTTCATTCGGTAGACCTGCTAGCAAAGCAATGGTTCTAGCGATATTTTGCCCTTGTAAACCTTCTGGGAATGAATTCCCTACAATGACATCTTCAACCATACTCGGTTCAAACGAACCACCGACTCTTTCTAATACACCTTTTAATACTTTTGCAGCAACCTCATCTGGTCTTTCATGTGCCATAGCACCGTTTTTGGCTTTGCCAGCTGCTGAACGTCCGTAAGCTACTATATATGCGTCTCGCATTTAAATTCACCCTTCCTGTACTGATTCATAATTAGTTGCGTAGTGGTTTACCAGTTTCTAAGATATGAGAAATTCTGTCATATGTTTTTTTGTTTTGTAACAATTCTAAAAATCTCTCTTTTTCAAGCTTTTGCAAATATCTTTGATTGATATATGTGTTACGAGGAATATCCCCACCGCCTAATACTTCAGCCACTTTCAACGTAATCTCATAATCATAGTCACTAATGAAATGACCTATACGCTGCGCATCCAATTGTCCTTCTGCCAGCGCTTTAAAGTCTTTACCTAAAGCAATATATTGTGCTTTTGGTGTTGGAATATAATTTGTTTGCGATTCGTAACGCGCTCGGTTTAAAGCAACTTCGACACGTTTTTCTGTATTTAAAATAATTGTATCTGTATTTCTTAAATAACCATATCTAACCGCTTCATATGCGTTAGTTGATACTTTGGCAAAACCGATTTGCATGAGTATATCGGTAATTGATTTTTGTTTGTCATCATTTTTATGATTTGTGCGCAAGACTCTATCTGTTAACTCTGCAAGACCGCCACCTGCAGGTAATAATCCGACACCTGTCTCAACTAGACCAATATATGATTCACTGGCAGCAACAACAATTGGTGAATGTAGTACAAGTTCACAGCCACCACCAAGCGCTTTACCTTGTACAGCTGTAACAATCGGTTTAAGCGCATATTTTAATCTTGCAAAGACATGATGCAGTTGCTCAACGGCTGCACCGACTTCTTCTACAACGCGTCCTTCTTCATGTGCTTGTTTCATTTGGAATAAGTTTGCACCGACACTGAAATTAAATCCACCTGCGTAAATCACCATGCTACTATAGTCTTCACGCTCTAATGTATCGATAGCTTCAAGTAAGTCATCCAGGAAGCTATTTGAAATAACATTATTCTTACTTTGTAGTTTTAATAATAATTGATCTTTATTTGCTACAGACAGATTAGAATCTGATCTATCCCATAGTTCTTGATCAACATATTCCGCTACGGGCGTAATGCGCTCTATAGACTCACCTTGCGCATAAAATGATTCATTGCGTTGCTCTATCCAATCAGGTAACTGTCCTATCTCTTCTTTCATACGTGCTTTCACACGTTCGAAGCCCATTAAATCCCATAATTGGAATGGACCTTGTTTCCAGTTAAAGCCCCATACAAGCGCTCTATCAATGTCTTTGAAAGATTCTGCCGCTTTAGGTACATTAATTGCTGAATAATAGAAGTTATTTCTTAGCGTCTCCCATAAAAACACACCAGCATCATCTTGTGCATTAAAAATGACATCTAAATTTTTAGCTAAATCTTTGCCGAATTGACCTAATATTTCTAATTGTGGTTTCTGTGGCTCAACATAATCATTTTGTTTAGGATCAAAGACGTAACGCTTTTTGTTTACCTTTTTATAGAATCCTTGTTTTGTTTTATTGCCGAGTGCACCTTTTTCTGCAAGTTTTTCGGATAGTTTCACATCATGGAAGAATGGTTGTTCTTCAGGTATTTGTTGTAGTCCTTTAATAACTGCAATCGCGATATCAAGACCTACCAAATCTGATAAACCATAAGTTCCCATTTTTGGACGACCGATACTGCGACCTGTCAGTGCATCTACTTCTGTGATTGAAAATCCTTGTACTTCTGCGCGATACATAATGTCGTTCATTGTTTGTGTACCTACACGGTTCGCTACAAATCCAGGTACATCGTTAGCAACGATGACACCTTTACCTAACACATCTTCCGCAAAACGTTGCACGCGATCCACAACCGATTTCGAAGTCTTGCTATTAGGAATCACTTCAACTAATTTCATGATGCGTGGTGGATTAAAGAAATGCATTCCGAAAAATCTTTCTTTGTCACTATCTTCAAAGACATCTGCAATTGATTCGATTGGAATACCTGACGTATTCGTGGCAAATATTGCTTCGTCTTTAGCCACGTCTTTCACTTTTTTCCAAATTTGATGTTTGATATCAACTTCTTCTTTTACTGCTTCAATATAGATATCTGCATCGTCTTCCCCTGCTAAATCCTCATTAAAATTACCGTACGTCAGGTTAGAGGCAAATGATAAATCGAATAATTGTGGACGTTTAGGATTTGTGATAATTTCATATGCTTTTTTTGAAATTTTATTTGGTTCGTTCTCGTCAATCACAATATCTAGTAATTTTACTTTTAATCCTGCGTTGACTAGTAGCGCAGCAATTTGACTCCCCATTGTTCCTGCACCTAACACCGTTGCTTTTCTTATTGTCATACTAAACCCTCCAAATTTAATGTTCTGAATTAATGCGTTATATCAATGCGTTCATCTATTAGATAAACGCGGAATCACCTGTCAATGCACGGCCTATGACAAGTGCGTTAATTTCATGTGTACCTTCATATGTGTAGATAGCTTCTGCATCTGCAAAGAATCGGGCAATATCATACTCACCAGCTAGAATACCATTTCCGCCATGAACCCCTCTGCCCATCGCAACAGACTCTCTTAGACGTAAGGCATTCATCATCTTAGCTGTAGAAGTAGCCACTTCATCATATTCTCCATTTGCCTGCATGCGCGCCAATTGTGCACATGTTGCCATGGCTTGTGCAAGATTTCCTTGCATCATGGCTAATTTCTCTTGAATTAACTGGAATTTACTAATTTCTTTACCAAATTGTTTACGCTTCGTTACATAATCTGTTGTGGCTTTTAACGCACCTGCCATAGCGCCTGTCGCCATGTATGCAACACCTGCACGTGTTGAGTAAAGTACTCGTGCAATATCTTTAAAGCTATTAATATTTTGTAGACGTTGTTCTTCTTTGACGACTACGTTGTTCAAATGAATATTTGTATTCGGTACGATACGTAAGGCGATTTTATTTTCAATCACATCGATTTCGACACCTTCTTGACTGGGTTCGATAATAAAGCCTTTAGGTTTGCCAGTTTCTACATCAACTGCATAGACTGGAATCACATCTGCTACATTGGCACCGCCAATCCATTTCTTCTGTCCATTGATAATCCATTTATCACCATCTCGTTTGGCAGTGGTTTCAAGACCGCCAGCAACATCAGAGCCATGTTCGGGTTCTGTTAATGCGAAACAGGTACGTAATTCATGTGATTGTAATTTCGGTAAATAGTAAGCTTGTTGTTCTTTACTGCCTCCAAACCAAAATGAATTATGACCGAGTCCTTGGTGTACACCGAGTAATGTTGCTAGAGATACATCAAATTTCGCTATTGTATACGACATAAAGAATTGGAATAATTGGCTAGGCGTTTTTTCGCCTTCACGTCCCTCAAAAAGCAATGGATTTTGGAAGTAATTTAATTTTCCTAATTCCTCAAAATAGTCTTCAGGCTCAGTTGCATTTAACCAATGTTCATTAACAGAATCACGATATTTTTCTTCTAACATATCGTTAAGTTGTTTTAATAATTTCACTTCTCCTTCCGTTAAATCTTTTGCGATACTTAAAATATCTTCTGGGTATAATGCTTTGATTACTTCTTCTTTTGTTGGCATAATACAAACCTCCATTTATTATGATTGCGCTTACATTTACAGTTAAAAATTTTTCCAACTTTTAAATACATCCTGCTTCAAATCGACGGGTTATGTTAATTCGTCTTTACTTTGGTCTTGCTTTTGCGCTTTGTCATTCATATATTTTTGAATTTCTAATTTATCTGGTTTCGATGTTGAGTTTAATGGAATATGTGTTAATTTGAGATACAATCTCGGTATTTTATAACCCGCAATATGTTCTCGCATATGTGCATCTAATTTCTGTTCAAAATCTGGATCATCTTCTATTAAAACAACTGCTGCTGAAACTGACTCCCCGTATTTCGGACTATCATAACCGACCACAACACCTTGAGCGACAAGTGGATGTTCTGATAGTACCCTTTCAACTTCGGAAGGGAGAACATTTTCACCGCCAGTAATAATCATCTCTTTGCGGCGATCCACTATATAAACATCTCCATCTTCATCTATCTTGGCTAAATCTCCTGTTAAGAAAAATTCACCACTAAATGCTTTGACTGTTTCTTCTGGTTTATTCCAATAACCTGGTGTCACATTATTACCTCTAACGCCCAGTTCTCCAATTTCTCCAACTTGTGCTTCTTCAAAATGATCATCGAAGATACGGATATCTGTGAACATCACGGGTTGCCCAATACTCGCTGGTTTACGTTCGTTATTCGCTGCTGTATTGACGCTGACAAGTGGTGCCTCTGTTAAACCATAACCTGTAATAATAGGAATTCCCAAGCTCACAAATTTTTTCTGTACAGTTGGTAAAGGCGCTGCCCCCCCTTGTATGAGGAATTCAATATTGGCAAAGTTCTTTAAATCAAAGTTGTCAGCAACCAACATGGCGTAGTACATCGTTGGGATTTGAATTAAGAAATTCGGTTGATATTGAGCCATTAAATCATTTAATGATTCACCGTTAAAGTACCGTTGTAATACCAATGTTCCACCTGCCATTAATAATGGAATCGTTAAGTCATTAAATCCTAGTACATGAAACATCGGTGTTGAAATAATGGTTGTATAGGATGCGTATACTTTGTATGTCAATGCTATGGTAATTGGATTATTTACAAATGAATCATAAGAGAACATTACGCCTTTTGGTAATCCTGTCGTACCACTCGTGTACATTAAAGATGCTAAATCATCACCTTCAACACTAACCGTTGTAAAAGGACGATGATGGGTTGGATCAACGATATCATCATATGTCTTAGAATCAATATCCATATGAATCAGTTCATCTGCGATGCCTTCTAAACTTGATAAATGCTTTGCTGAATAAAATATTAATTTCACATCAGAATCAGCAATCACGCTTTCAATTTCCTGTGTCTTTAATCGCCAATTAATGGGCAAATACACAGCGCCTAGTTTGAATGAAGCAAACAATAGGTCTAATAGCGCAACATCATTTGGTGAAAAAATACCAACAACATCACCACGTTGAACCCCTTGTTCTTGTAGATAATTCGCCAAGTTCTCTGCTCTAATATTTAAATCTTGATATGTCCATTCTGTACCTTTGAATGGATCAATGACCGCTGCTTTTGGTTCGTCAAACGTTGCTCTTGTTTTAATCCAGTCGTAGTTCATATTTTTCTCCCCCTTATTTAAATACGATAATCCGACTTAATTGCTTGAGCCAATCCTCCCCAGTGCGCTTGATAGATATCACTCTGTGTTAGCTTGATATCATCAGAAAGAATCGGTCTAAAAGCCATGTTGGCTAAAATATCTTGTTCTAAATCTAAACCTGGTGCAATCTCAATAAGTTTTAAACCCTTGTGCGTTAATTCAAATACTGCACGTTCCGTTACGAAGTAGACCTCTTGATTAAATTTAATTGCATTTTCAGCATTGAAGTCCATACTACCCACTTTATCCACAAATTTTGTAGCGCGTCCTTGCGCTTCTACAGTTACTTTATTATTCTCGTATGATAGTTGACCCCCAACAACCATCGCTCCTGAAAATACAATTGTCTTTACTGTCTGACTAATATCTATAAAACCACCGCAGCCGTTCATTTTTTCACCAAACTTAGACACATTGACATTACCCATCTGATCAACTTCAGCAAAGCTTAAATAGGCAACATCCAAGCCATTGTTATAGATAAAATCCCAAGTCATATCATGTCTCATTCGTGCACTCAAGTTGTAATTCATACCAAAGTGTTCTCGACTACTGATTAATCCACCAAATACGCCCGTATCAATATTAGGCTGAACTAAATGATTGACTTGTTCTTCCGATAAGACATTAGATAATTCATTATTTATGCCAAAACCAATACTGATTACGTCACCCTCTAATAAAAATTGAGCCGCACGTCTCAAAATCACTTTACGGGTACCTAATGCTATATATGGTTCTCGCATTTCTGTAATTTGATAATGTCCTGATAGTGCTGGATCATATTGCGTTTGCATCACTTGCCTATGCAGTTTAGGATTCGTGTTTACAACAACATAATCGACCAGTTTTCCTGGAATAAATACATCATTGGGATTAAAGTTACCATTTTGAACAACTGCTTTAACTTGAACAATCACTTTTCCGCGATTATTATGTGTTGCTAATGCTAAGCTATATCCTTCACCAAGATGTGCTTCATGTGTCATGTATATGTTGCCATCCATGTCCGCATATGTACCTCTTAATAGCGCAATATCTATGTCTGGAAAGTCATACTGTAAATATGTCTGTTGATTAATTTCAATCAACGAGACTAAATCTTCGGTCGTGCGCTCATTGACTTTACCACCTGTATACCTAGGATCTACATTGGTGTTCAGGCCAATTTTAGATATGGTACCTGGTGAGGCTTGCGTCTTACTTCTGTAATGCGTGGTAATCACGCCTTGAGGTAAGTAATACGCTTCGATCTCGTTATTGCGCATTGCATTGATTGTTGCCGGTGACGCTGTGATGATACTTGTGATTAATCGCTTAATCATACCCCTTGTTGTAAATGCATCTAAGTCATAGCTATCGCCACGATAATCACTAATATCATTTGCTAACATAAATGTAAAATCTGTTAACGATTGATCTTCATCATTATATTCGACTAACGTTTTGAGTATCTCAGCTGGTAAATTAGCCGTTGATAAGGCTGCCAGAGCTATAACATCACCTTTATTAATGATGCTTGTCAATTTTGAAAATGGAATAATTTTCATATAGGTGTCTCCTATCTTTATTTAATCCAATCTGTTATAAGCTTTCCCCTTTAAAAAGCGCTCCTTTTTATGTAAATGTAAACCCTTACATGTAATATACCATTATTTTTGAAAATTATGCAAAAATTTTAAATTTTACAAATCAAGATTAACTATTTTATGTCTTTATAACGCGGTTTGAGCATAAATAAATTCAAATCAATGTTTTAACACATCTCGTCTATTTGACTCATCATATTTACTATATTAATGGTGATTATTTACAGCATTTCTATTTTTTTAAAACTTAGATTTCGACATTATATTATTTAATATTTTCGTTACAAAAATATTAATTATTTTTATACATCGTTGCTTTTATAAACATTTTATATAGTTGTAGCATTCGCATAAGTTTATTATCCTTTTATATCACAATGCTTTTAAAAAAATAAGGCCCTTTCGTATAATTTAATAAATACTACTAAACTAAATTAACGAGGGGCCTTATAGATAAAGGTTATAATATCACTCAACTTACACTACCAATAGCAACTTCAATGTTAATTACTGTGAATGCTATTGCTCAATTGAATCATTTTATTTTTATTTGAACTACTTATTTTTGCTGTCGATTCGTTTTCACTAGATAAAATAGATAATACACAATACCAATGATAAACCAAATCAATGTATAGAGCTTAGCTTGTCCACTTAAGCCCCAAAATACAGCGAATACACACACAAAGATAATGATTGGCATGATTGGATAAAATGGTAGTTTAAATGCTGGCATTGGCAAATCTTTTCCTTCTCTCTTACGTAAGGCATAGATACCAACCGTAACGAACATAAATGCTACCAAAGCACCTGCAGAAATTAATTGTGCAAGGAAACCAAACGGAAAGACTGCACCAATAACTACAGCAACAATAGAAAGTACAATCAATGCACGGTTCGGTAGATTTTTATTGTTTAATTTTCCAAGCCAAGACGGAAGGATACCATCCCGACCAAATGAATATAATAAACGGGAACCAGCCAACATCATACCGATTAAGGCAGTAAACATACCAATAACTGAAATGGCTTGAACAGTGACAGCAATCGTACCATAACCACTTGTACGTAATGCCCAACCAACTGGCTCTGCATTATTTTTATATGAACTATAGTCAAACATACCGACTAGCACAAGAGCTACAACAATAAAGAGCGTTACGGCAATCAGTAGCGAACCTAGTATACCTCTTGGCATTGTTTTCTGTGGATTAATCGCTTCACCAGAATTAGCTGCTATTGAATCAAAACCGATATATGCTACGAAGATGACTGAACTTCCAGCATAAATACCTTGCCATCCTCCAAATGCACCTGCTGCAGTTTCTTTATATTCAGGTATAAACGGAACATAATTTCCAAGATCTATCACTGATACCCCTACAATAATAAATAAAAAAATCGCGAGTACTTTAAGTACTACTAATATATTTTGAACACGTGCTGTTTCAGAAGTTCCACGAGATAATAACAAGGCAGTAATAACAATGACGACTGCTGCTATCAAATCTAAGATACCGCCATCCGTACCCAATGAGTTAGAAAGTGAATTCGGTAATGAAATATGGAAGGGGTCTAACAGCCCTCTTAAATTAGCAGAAAAACCTGAAGCAACGAAGGATACGGCAATCAGATATTCAGCAATTAATGCCCATCCAACAATCCATCCAAAGAACTCTCCAAATAAAATACTAATCCAAGTATATGCAGAACCCGCAAAAGGCATTACCGTTGCCATTTCAGCATAGACAAATGCGACCATTGCAGCAACAATCGCCGCCACTAAAAAGGATAAGCTGACAGATGGCCCCGTATGATCTGCTGATACAACACCAGGCAGTGTAAAAATCGCTGTAGAAACAATTGTCCCTACACCTAGCGCTAAAAAGTCTTTTACACGGAGTGTACGTTCTAGATGCGCATCTTTATTTTGATATCGAGATACATCTTCTTTTCGTAATAAGCTTTGTATAAGATTCATTTTTTACTTCTCCTTGCTATTTTTAAAACAAACATGTTTTTAAGTATAATGATTTTTGAATCTGATGTATATGCTATTGAAGAAAGAATTAACTTTTATTGTATTTTCATATATTTTACAAAGTTATCCGTTAATCACCCACCTTATATTCAGGGACTTTTTTACATCACTTATTTTCTTGGCATTATCTATTGCACGGGTACTTTAAAGTGCGTACTTACTTTTTTAAAGTATGCCCTTTAAAATAATAATTATCGTCATATTACGAATTTAGATAAAAAGGAGTTTTTTGATGCAATATACAACATTTAATAATGGACATACGATGCCTCAACTAGGTTTAGGCGTTTTTAGAGTGGAAAATAATGATACGGCAAAGGATGCTGTTAAACATGCAATTGTTAGTGGCTACCGTAGTATTGATGCTGCTTTCGTATACGGTAATGAAGAAATGGTCGGTCAGGGCATTCAAGAAGGTATCCTTGAAGCTGGTATTCAAAGAGAAGATTTGTTTATCACATCAAAATTATGGTTAGACCACTACGGTAAAGATAACGTTCAAGTAGGTTATGAAACTTCATTAAAACTTTTAGGTTTAGATTACTTAGACCTTTATCTTATTCATTGGCCAGGTACTGATCAGTCGCTAATGATAAAAACATGGGAAGGCATGGAAGCATTATATAATGATGGAAAAGTAAAAAATATTGGTGTCAGTAACTTTGATATTGAACACCTTGAAACTTTAAAAGCACATACTTCTATCAAACCGGTCATCGATCAAGTGGAATTCCATCCATACCTTATACAACAATCATTAAGAGATTATCTTGCTTCTGAATCTATTCAAATGGAATCTTGGTCTCCTTTAATGAATGCTGAAATTCTTACAGATGAGACAATCGTCGCAATCGCTGATGAAATTGGAAAATCCCCAGCTCAAGTCGTTATCAGATGGAATATTGAGCATGGTGTGGTGACTATACCTAAATCAGTCACACCACATAGAATCGAAGAAAATATAAATATATTTGATTTTTCATTAACGCAAGCACAAATCGCACGCATCGATGCGTTAAATCAAGATCATAGAATTGGACCAAATCCTTTAGAATTCAACGGATAGTATACTCATTTTTCCTCATAAAAGAGCCTTAGACATTTAATGATGTCTAAGGCTCTTTTTCAATTAAGCAGTAGATGACTGAATTAAAAATACCTTTGTATCAAGCTTTTTTCAATTCTAGTCATCCTTGCCTTGATTGCATAGGTAGGACTACAAAATCTCTATTAGAAAATTGGATTTTTGTCCCTCTCCGTTATTTTCAATTCTAAGTTGTCTTTGAAAAAAGATGCTATTCATTCTGTAATTAATTAAAACTTCCTAAATCAGCAACTTTAATAAATGTTTTGATTTGAGGATTATACATGTGTTCACCCTAATTCTTTGAATTTACAATAGACTTGTAGGTTATACTTCATACGCGTTTATTTTAACATTAAAAAAATACCAATAAACTTTAGCGTATCGTTACTTCATTCCAAAGTTTATTGGTATTCTATTTCAGCAGATCATACAGTACACTATACGATTAATGCTTCATGCGTTGTAACACTTCTAACTGTATCACTTTTAATGCTTCATTATATTCACGATTTGTACTTTCTTGTGCATTAATAATTAATAAATCAACCAATTCTACGTCGCTTTTCTCGCTGACTTCATGTTCAAATTGATGCAAATGTTCTTCTGAGGTCTTCGCATTTTGCTTTTCTATCTGATAGTATTGATCGGCTCCCAATCCACCTTCTTCAATCATGACAGAAATACCATTTGAACGTGTTTCGTTTACTCTTTTTACTTTAATACGTTTATTTTCACGGATAGCCATTTGAATCCCTCCTAACATTCATGTGCATTTGACAAACATCAACTTCATTTTTATCACATCTGCTACTTATTGGATTGAGATCAAATCACCTAGTTGCCGTTAATCATTATGTATAGTCATGTACACATTCAAGGTAAAACATTATTGTTTCATATTTCGATAGTATCTATAGTGTAATATTACATATAAGTAAATACAATCTCTTTGCTCACTTTTCTATACCCTTTTTTTAATATCATTATCCACGTTAAAGTTGTATGCATACAGCAATAAAGTTTAACAAAATGTTCATAAATTTAATATTTATACCACTTCTATTGCACTAAACCTAATTATATAATTGATAATGATTATTATTGTGAAAGAGTGATGTATATGTTGAATTTAAAGACTGGCGTTTTAGAAAAAAATTACACAGTAACTGATTTAAAAATTAGAAACAAGCACATGCTTCAGCGTCTCCATGCATTAGGTTTAACTCATGGAACCAAGATAAAAATCAAACAAAAATGTTTATTTAAGGGACCCTACATTTTAGAAATGAATGGTCAAAATTTAAGTATTCGTGGTTGTGACGCATGTCAGATTTTCTTAGAGGAATCTCATGGCTAATCATTACTGTATTATTGGAAATCCTAATGTAGGAAAAACATCATTATTTAATGCACTCACTGGTACATACGAATACGTTGGTAACTGGAGCGGTGTAACGGTAGAGAAGAAGGTCGGACGTCTTAAATCAAATGCTGGGAATCTTATAGACTTACCTGGTATTTATGAATTATCGCCGATTTCCAAAGATGAAACCGTAGTGACTGACTATTTATTAAACGAATCTTTTTCTGGCATGATCAATATCGTAGATGCCAGTCAATTAAAACGTAACTTGCAACTTACGGTACAGTTAATGGAATTAGGCGCACCAATGATTATCGGGTTAAATATGGTAGACGTCGCTGCAAAACGAGGCATTCATATTGATCAAAGTGCATTGATTAAAAAATTAAAATTACCTTTGCTGCCTATCATTGCAAGAAATGGTAAAGGCACACAACAATTATTAAATGCTTTAAAAGATCATCGTCTATCTAACCATCGTCCTTTACATATTGATTATGGTGCTAATATTGAAGCAGCAATCACTAAAATAATGCAACATTTAAAACAACATTGTACCTTTGAATCACACCTTTATCGATTTATCGCCATTCAATTCTTGTTAGACAATCCCAAAGTGCTAGACCTCCTTGAAACAAATTTAATAGATATCATAGCCCCTATACGTCAACAATTAGCCGCTCCATTAACGCTATCTATTAGAGAAACAATCCAACAAAAACGTAACGCTTATATAGACCATTTATTAGAAGGTGCTATCACTTATCCAGACGAAGACCGTCAATATTTCTCTTCACGCTTAGATAAAATTTTAACTCATAAAATTTTAGGTATTCCAATATTTCTAGGCATTATGTGGCTGATATTTCAAATTACATTTACATGGGTTGGTACACCCCTATCAGACCAAATCGACGAATTCATAGGTGGTACACTCACCGATACAGTTAAATCCGTCATGGATAACATAGGATTATTTCCATTTTTACAAGATTTAATTACGGATGGCATTATCGCTGGTGTAGGTGCGGTTATTGTATTCGTACCACAAATTTTAGTGCTGTTCTTCTTTATTTCTTTACTTGAAGACTCAGGTTATATGGCACGTATCGCTGTGCTCATGGATCGTATTATGGAAGTCTTTGGCTTAAGTGGTAAATCTTTCATTCCCATGATTATTGGCTTTGGTTGTAATGTGCCGAGCATTATGGCAGCGCGTAGTATTGAAAGTGAAAAAGAACGTCTCACAACCATTTTAATCGCACCTTTCATGTCATGTTCTGCGCGCTTACCCGTCTATGCATTATTTGTTGGTGTATTCTTCGAACAACATCAAGCCCTTATCGTCCTTAGCCTATACGTATTAGGTATCGTGGTTGCCTTGGCTACCAGTGTACTGATTACTAAAACAGTAATGAAAAATGATGATTCGATATTTATTGTCGAGTTACCAACATATCGAATGCCATCAGGTAAAACACTTTGGAGAAGTACTTGGGAAAAAGCTAAAGGATTCGTTAAAAAAGCCGGTACCTTTATCTTCGCTGGTTCTGTTGTCATTTGGTTACTCAATTATACTGGCCCGGGTGGGTTCAATGTCGATGTAGATGATAGCTTTTTACATTCAATTGGTAGCTTCTTTGCCATTTTAGTCGCCCCATCAGGCTTCGGTACATGGCAAGCAGGCGCAACTTTAATACCTGGTTTCCTTGCTAAAGAAGTCATCGTAAGTTCAATGGCCATTATCTATGCATCTGATGAATCCGGATTAGTTAATATTATTCAACACCAGTTTACGCCTTTATCAGCGTATGCATTTATGATTTTCATTCTATTGTATATTCCGTGCTTATCCACGGTCGCAACGATTCGTAAAGAAACCTATTCTATAAAATGGACCGTCTTCGCAGTCGCCTATCCACTGATTACTGCCTACGTTTTGACACTGGTATTCTATCAAATCGGTCATCTATTTATGTAAGGAAGTGATTTTATGACATTAATCATCAACATCTTCATTATTTTGGCTATTTTCAGTTACACGATTTATGCGCTCACTAGGTTCTTGAAAAAATCAAAAGCCGGTAAGTGTACGTCTTGTGGTATAAAAGAAGGTTGTCACACCAGTGAAAAAGTGAACTTTAAATGACTTTCGGCATAACAATTAAATAGAAATTTAAAAAGAGGTACAGCAGATAGCCATATGTCTGCCGTACCTTTTTTATTTATATAAATTATTAAAATAACTCAACTTTTCAATATAATAATACCCATTAAACTTGGTGTTTTATATTTTTTACGGAATATTTTTAATTTATATTTAAAACATTCAATTGATAACTATTATCAATTAACGTAAACTATATTTATACAATTAGAAAGAAGGGAATCAATTGAAAAATGCAATTAAAGTTATTGCCATACTAATTTCTACACTCCTCTTAGCTGCAGCATGTTCAAATAGTGAAGACAAACAAAACAAAAATGCTGTTAAATCATATAAATTATATTCAGGTCTTATTAATTGGTGATATATCATACACATTCGTTTTTTTAAGTATAAAGTCAATAAAAAATTAAAACACATGCATAATATTGCATGTGTTTTTATTACGCTTATAAAGGTTATATAAAATCTTTCACTTAAATAGTTAAGTATATATTTCTACTATCCCATTCCCTTTATATTAAATATTTATATTTCACAATTTCGATTTTGCATTCCTACGCACTATGATGTTATAATTCAATTAACGAAGGTTATATGCATATAAGCACCAATTCCCTCACTATTTGCGGTAGTGAGGGGATTTTTTGATGCCGCTTAACGTCGCCTTCTATTTATTGCGTTTACTACTAAGCCAATAAGTAAAATACGCAACTGCACAGGCACTAATGACTGGTGCAATGATGTGAACGAAGATCATAAGCATATTAAACACCTCCTCCCGCCGAAAATATCGCCCGCCGGAAGTTAAGGCGACTCTATTATTATACCACCTGCTAATGTATCAGCGTACCTACTTAAACTACGTTGAAGCATATTAAAGAATGCCTCATTTCCAACACTTTTACTACCAAAAACTATAAACTTAAAATTGATTAACTCCCTACTTTTACCATCCCGAAATAATAAAAAGAAGCTAAACAACGTTGTGTTGTCTAACTTCTTAATTAATATATAATCTATAGCTCAAAAGATATTATCTAAGACACCCCGCCGTCTTATCTATCTTTATTTCTTAACAAAAGCGATTATGGCATCTCTTAAAAATTGAGCACCACCTTCTACATATTTATCATAATATCTAGAAAATCGTTCATCAGCCACGTACATTTCAGCTAAAACTGAATGTGCTTCTTTAGTATAATCAGACCATGTATACATTAACCATGCTTTATGCTTCGCAGCTAACATTTGCGCAACTTCAGATGATGGATCGCCGGTTTGATATGCTTTGGGTAATAACTCAATAATTTCATTCTTTAATTTACGCCATTCATTATATTCCGCTTCAGTCATATCTTTAAATTTTGCATTACTTTCATCTACAGACTTATCCCCGTATTTTACTCTGATTTCAGTACCATATTCACGTTCGTTTTCTTGAATTGCTTGTACTTTCAATCCTTCAAATTTTTCTTTATCTTGCATATTAATTTCTCCTCTCGTATACGCAATGGTTTTTTCAACGGTTTCTATAATTTTGTCGAGGTGTGCACGCTTTTGTTTTAAATTTTGAAAATGATTTTCTAAAGCAGTTACTTGATCAAATCCAGGTTGTTGAACGATGTTCTTTATTTCTTCAATACTTACATCCAACTCTCGATAGAATATAATTTGTTGAAGCATGTCTACTTGTTCTTTGCCATATATCCGGTATCCTGATGAATTGATTCTATCTGGTTTAAGCAATCCAATTTGATCATAATAGCGCAATGTGCGAGGACTTACACCTGATAGTTTAGCTAATTGACTTACGGTATATTCCATAATTCACCTCCTGACAAATAACACGTTACACCCTTACGTTACGTCAACCTCAAGGAGAAATTTCTAATTTTTAAAAATCGAACTATCATCCACATGTTTTATATCATACTTATGGCTTAAATAGATATATACTAATTAATACAACTGCGATAAAAATACCCACGACTAATACGAAACTATATATCGAAGTAATTAAATTTCTTAAATTAGATGAATGTACTTCATTTGGTTCCTTTCCATTCATAAAAGCTACGATACGATCATAGGTTTGTATTTGATATGATTTCTTAAAACGCTCTACCTTAAATGATGCAATAATACCAGTACCTAATAATAATATTTCTAGTATTAAACCAAATGCTCCCCAGTAATACATCGCAGGTCCAATTAATATTCCTGCTATCAACATCGGCCATATCATTAAATGCGAGGATAGATTAAATCTGCTTTCTTTCAACTTACGCTCCATAATCTCCACGTCTCCTTTGACTAAGTCATCTAAAGAAACATCAAACAATGAACTTAGCATCAATAAATTATGAATATCTGGATAGCTTTTATCATTCTCCCAATTAGAAATTGTTTGTCGTGAAACATATAATTTTTCAGCTAAACTTTCTTGAGATAAATGATCGCGTTGCCGATAATATTTAATTTGATGTCCTAAATTCATTGTTCTGCTCCTTTAAGTAGAGATTATGATGATTTTCAATATAAGACTATCAAAGTTCGTTGACATCTGCATCATTTTGCCATGCTTAAATATTTTTACATACTGTTGTCACAGGGAATCAATACTACCTTTTAGACATACCAAAGGATAGGAAACTTGTTATATTAGCAAGCCCCTATCCTTTAATATAATATTATGTTGTTTGTTGTTGCTTATAAGGTATTTGATAATCCAATTCAAATTTAGCACCTGCTGTGATTTTTTTGTATTGATAACTGAAATAAGCTACCCATAAAATCGTTAGCACAAAGGCTATGATATAACTTAAATTGAGGTCTAAACCCAATCCAATTTTCTGACTTAAAATATAAGTAAAAATATTCCATGTCATAAGCACAGCTGGAATTGCTGCCACCCAGAAATTCTTTTTCGCAATCAATAGATACATCGCACCTACCCATAGTGCAACAACCGCTGTTGTTTGATTTGCCCAAGAGAAATATCTCCATAGAATCGTGAAATCAACTTGTGTAAGACCAAAGCTAATAACGAACAATGGCACTGCTACAATAATACGTTTAACAATATTTCGCTGACCATAGTTTAAATAATCTGCAATAATCATTCTAGCGCTTCTGAAAGACGTATCCCCGCTAGTGATTGGTAAAATGATAACACCTAACACGGCGATCGTACCGAATACAGAGCCCAGTAATAGATGTGATGCCTGGCTCACTACTAATGCAGCTTCACCACGTGCTAAGACATCATTCAAACCATTATAGCCATTAAATAAACTCATACCCGCTGCAGCCCAAATCATTGCTATGATACCTTCCGCAATCATCATACCGTAAAAGATGAATCTACCATTCTGTTCTTTATTTGTTGTTCTAGAAATAATCGGTGTCTGTGTCGCATGAAATCCAGACAATGCACCACAAGTTATTGTAAAGAATAGTAATGGAAATACTGGCGCCCCATCAGGATGCATATTACTAAAATTTAGTTCTGGAATAGGTGCCCCTGTTTGAATAAGACGGAAACCTATACCTACCGCACTCACTAATAATAATGCGCCAAACACTGGATAAATTCTACCAATGATCTTATCTATAGGTAAAATTGTAGATAATATATAATACACAAATATAACAAAAATAATAATACCCAGTGCAATGCGTCCATCCATTAAATTATGTAATAGAAGTGCCGGACTAGTCACAAATACAGTTCCTGTTAAGAGTAATAATAAAATAGAAAATATATTAACAAAGTGCTTCATCACTTGACCTAAAAATTTCCCTGCAAGTTCTGGTAAGTGCGCCCCTTTATTTCTAATTGAAATCATACCGGTCAGATAATCATGTACTGCCCCTGCAAAGATACAGCCTACAACAATCCAAATAAATGCTATGGGTCCATAAAGTGCTCCCATAATAGGTCCAAATATAGGTCCAACACCTGCGATATTTAACAATTGTATAAGCGAGTTAGATCGCGTTTTCATTGGTAAATAATCAACATCATCTCTTTGATCATACGCTGGTGTGGGTCGCTCTTTATTTGGTCCAAACATTTTGTCTATGTATTTTCCATAAGTGAAATAACCCACCACCAATAAAATAATAGCTACAATAAAAGTAATCATGTTACCATTCCCCCTTAGATAACTTGAAAGCGTTTTCTTAATTTAATCATAAATGGTAAAATTTCACAATATTACATTTGTTTTTTATTCTAATTTTATAAATATGTATTTTTGATTTTATTAAACCTTAATTAATACCTAATCATATATTTTAGTACAAAAAATAGAGGCTTACCTCGTCTTATCATAGGTAAACCTCTATCACTATTAATGTTTAAATAATTTTATTTTAATTTCATAATAATCATCATAATCTTTGGCTTGATGCTCATATTTAATACCGCTTTTTTCGATAGAATCTAAACTTTTACCAACCGCTTCACGCGCATCAGTTAAATCTTTTTCAAATTCAAATCTTTGTGCTTTTACTTTTTCAGGGCCTATCTTTTGTTTCACGCGTGCTTCTGTTTGTTTTACATTTAATTTTTGACTTATAACCGTTTCAACTAATATTTCTTGATCTTCTTCTGATAAACTGAGCATCGCGCGCGCATGGCGTTCCGTAATTTTACTTTCACGTAAACGTTCCAATACTTTAGGCGCCAATTTTAATAAACGAAGTTTATTAGCAATAAAGCTCTGACTTTTACCGACACTTTTAGCTAATTCGCTCTGTGTGGTATCCCCGATTTCTAGTAACTTTTTATAAGCTTCGGCTTCTTCAACAACAGATAAATTTTCACGTTGAATATTTTCAATGAGTGCGACTACAGCAGTTTCCTCATCATCTAAATATCTAATAATTACATCAGCGTGCGTTTTACTTAGGCTCTGTAAAGCTCTAAATCTACGTTCACCTGCTATAATCTCAAACATATCCTCTTCAATTGGACGTACGACAATCGGTTGTAACAAACCATGTTCTTCTATAGATTCTGCGAGTTCTTTAATCTTATTTGGCTCAAATACTTGTCTTGGTTGATAACGGTTTGGCACAATACGTTCCGTATGAATAGATTCAACGCTATTATTATAATCCTCTTCAATATAACCAACGATGTCATCTTTGTTCTTTAAACCAAATAATTTAGAAAAAGGTTTTTTCATTTACTATGCGCTCCCTCTAAATTAATTGTATTGAATTTTACTATTTTTCAAGTAACGGTGATTTATTTGGTGTTCCTGGTTTTCTAGGATATTTCTTAGGTGTTTGACTACGTTTGTCTATGATAATCATCTGTCTTTCACCTGCATCTTCAGGTAGTTCATATGAAATTGTATCAAGTACTTTACCACCTAATACGCCAATACCGAAACGTGCTTCTTCCAATTCTTCTTCACCTTTAGACGATTTCAGTGCTATGAAGTGACCACCTTTTTTAACTAATGGTAAGCATAGCTCACTTAATACAGAAAGTCTAGCAACTGCACGTGCTGTAACGATATCGTAAGACGCCCTGTAGTCTCCCTTACCATAAGTTTCGGCACGATCATGTACAAAACTCACATTGTCTAACTCTAAAGCTTCCGCTAATTGATTTAAAAAGTGAATGCGTTTATTCAGTGAATCTACAATTGTAACTTTCAAATTCGGAAAAATGATTTTCAAAGGAATGCTAGGAAAACCAGCACCAGCACCCACGTCACATATCGTTAATTCTTTAGTTAAATTCGTATAAAAACTTGTCGCAATTGAATCATAAAAATGCTTCAAATATACTTCATGTTCTTCAGTAATACTTGTTAAATTCATTTTTTCATTCCATTCAACAAGCATTTGATAATACGTTTGAAACTGTTGTTGTTGTTTATCTGAAAGTTCTATTCCATGTGTACTCAGTTGCTGTGTTAACCATGCTACACTCATCTTAGTTATTCACCCTTTGGATTTTACCTTGTTCAAGATATACAAGTAAAATTGAAATATCGGCTGGATTGACACCAGATATACGTGAAGCTTGTGCAATATTGAGCGGCTTAACTTCTGCTAATTTCTCACGTGCTTCAGTCGCTAAACTATCTACCTTACTATAATCTAGATCTTCTGGAATTTTCTTCTCTTCCATACGTTTAACTTTTTCAACTTGTTGTAAAGATTTATTGATATAACCTTCATATTTAGTTTGAATTTCAACTTGTTCTTCAACGTCTGAAGGCAATTGATGTGATTCATCTAAAATTTCTAGAATTAAATCGTATGTCATTTCAGGACGACGTAATAATTCTAAAGCAAGGATACCGTCTTTCAAACGAGACCCGCCTTGAGCCTCAATAATCTCTTGCACACGGTCGTTTGGTTTGACGCGAATGCCATTTAGACGTTCTTGTTCTGCTTTAATCATAGCGCGTTTTTCATTAAAACGTGCATAGCGTTCCTCTGAAATCATACCTAATTCATAACCTAAGTCTGTTAGACGTAAATCAGCGTTGTCATGTCTTAATAATAGACGGTATTCAGCACGAGAAGTTAATAAACGATAAGGTTCGTTTGTACCTTTGGTAATTAAATCATCAATTAATACACCAATATAGGCATCTGAACGACTTAAGATAACTTCATCTTTACCTTGAACACGTGCTGCTGCATTGATACCAGCCATGATACCTTGTCCAGCCGCTTCTTCATAACCTGATGTCCCATTAATTTGGCCAGCAGTGTATAAGTTTTTGATTTTTTTAGTTTCAAGTGTTGGCCATAATTGTGTTGGAACTAACGCATCATACTCGATGGCATAGCCTGCACGCATCATATCTGCTTTTTCTAAACCAGGAATCGTTTCTAACATTTGACGTTGCACATGTTCAGGTAAACTTGTTGATAGACCTTGGACATAAACTTCGTTTGTATTTCTACCTTCTGGTTCTAAGAATAGTTGATGGCGTGGTTTGTCATTGAATCTTACAAATTTATCTTCAATGGATGGGCAATATCTTGGACCAGTACCTTTGATCATACCTGAATACATAGCTGATAAATGTAAGTTATCATCAATCACTTGGTGTGTATCACCATTTGTATAAGTTAACCAACATGGCAATTGATCTAAAATATATTCTGTTGTTTCAAAGCTGAAGGCTCTTCCAACATCATCACCAGGTTGGATTTCCGTTTTAGAATAATCAATCGTTTTGGCATTTACACGTGGTGGTGTACCTGTTTTAAATCTAACGACTTCAAAACCTAATCCTCTTAAGTTATCAGCTAGAGAGATTGAAGGTAATTGATGGTTTGGACCACTTGAATACTTCATGTTACCTAAAATGATTTCACCACGTAAAAATGTACCTGTTGTAATAATAACTGCCTCTGACCAGTATTCTGTACCGATATTTGTTCTTACACCTTTAATGACATCATCTTCAATAATGAGGTCATCTACCATACCTTGCATGATATCAAGGTTTTCTTCATCTTCAATTACTTTTTTCATTTCTTGTTGATACAAGACTTTATCTGCTTGAGCACGTAACGCTCTTACTGCTGGACCTTTACCAGTATTTAACATACGCATTTGAATATGCGTTTTATCAATGGTTTTCGCCATTTGACCACCTAATGCATCGATTTCACGTACGACAATACCTTTTGCTGGACCACCCACTGATGGGTTACACGGCATAAAAGCAATATTATCTAGGTTAATCGTCAACATTAACGTTTTGGCACCACGACGTGCTGAAGCTAATCCAGCTTCAATACCAGCATGTCCGGCTCCTATTACTATCACATCATATTCTTGAGCCATTATTATTTCCTCCTTATTATTTTCCTAAACAGAATTGACTAAATAACTGGTCAATTAATTCATCACTTGCAGATTCACCGATAATCTCACCTAAAATTTCCCATGTTCTTGTTAAGTCGATTTGTACCATATCCATCGGTACACCTGATTCTGCTGCATCTATTGCATCTTGAATGGTATTTCTTGCTTGTTTCAATAATGAAATATGTCTTGAATTAGAAACATAAGTCATATCTTGGTTTTGAACATCGCCACCAAAGAATAAATCTCTAATTTGAATTTCTAATTGATCAATGCCTTCTTGTTTGAGCATCGATGTCTGAATCAATGGCATATCGCCAATCATATCTTTGACTTCATCAAGATCTAAATGCTTGTCTAAATCCATCTTATTAACAATAACAATCGCATCTTCATTCTTAATCACTTCATACAGCTTACGATCTTCATCTGTTAATCTTTCATTATAATTAAGTACAAATAGTATTAAATCCGCTTCGCCTAACGCTTTTCTTGATCGCTCTACACCAATACGTTCGACGATATCTTCTGTTTCACGTATACCTGCTGTATCGACAAGTCTTAATGGTACACCACGGACATTGACATATTCTTCTAAAGTATCTCTTGTAGTACCAGGCACTTCAGTCACAATGGCTTTATTATCTTGAATGAGGTTATTGAGCATCGATGATTTACCGACATTAGGCTTACCAACGATAACCGTAGAAAGCCCTTCTCTCATAATCTTCCCTTGTGTACCTGTATCGAGTAATTTATTAATTTCTGTTTTAATTTCATTTGATTTCCCTAATAATACCTCTGTAGTCGCATCTTCGACATCATCATATTCTGGGTAATCTATGTTCACTTCGACTTGAGCAAGGATTTCGAGAATGGATTGTCGCTGTCGTTTTATCATATCACTTAAACGACCTTCTATTTGATTCATTGCAACTTTAGACGCACGATCGGTTTTAGAACGAATAAAATCCATCACCGCTTCTGCTTGAGATAAATCTATTCTGCCATTTAAGAAAGCACGTTTTGTATATTCACCTGGATCAGCCATACGGGCCCCATAGGTCATCGTCAATTCTAGTATTCTATTAATTGTTAAAATACCACCATGACAGTTAATTTCGACAATATCTTCACGTGTGAACGTCTTTGGTGCACGTAGTACGGAAACCATAACTTCTTCCACCACTTCGTTCGATTCAGGATCAATAATATGACCATAGTTAATTGTGTGAGACGTTACATCTTCAAGTCTTTCTTTACCTTTATAAAGTTTATCTGCAATATCTACAGCATCTACACCTGATAAACGTACAATACCAATTGCACCTTCACCCATTGGTGTGGATATACTCGTTATCGTATCTAAATCCATCATCCATCTCGCCTCCTTTTCGACTTCATTTTTATCATTATAATATTGTAAATAGTTTCCTATTAAAAAGCGAGTATCTTGTTTACCATTTCGTAAAAGTTATTCTTCGGTTTGTCTGAGGTAAGACTTACGGTTGTCTAACATCTTTCTTCCCCTTCCCTACTTAAACACGCTTATTAAATACCTTTGCTATTTTGAGTACATGTTCCAAACTCGCTTGTATTTGTAATGTGTCCATATCTTTTGCTGGTTGCCTCGCTATCACAATAATATCCATTGGTAAGATATCTTCTTTATGGATTTTAAAATTTTCGCGAATGGCACGTTTAATTCTATTTCTTACGACTGCATTACCTAACTTTTTAGAAACACTAATACCTAAGCGAAAATGATTCAACGCTTTATTAGGTTGCGTATATATTACAAATTGTCTATTTGCAACCGATTTCCCTTTCTTATAAATAAACTGGAAATCACTATTTTTTTTTATTCGGTAAGCTTTCTCCACCAAGCATCACTCACTTATCATATCTTTTCAATACATATACCAACGAACCTTATGTTTCGTTCTATTCATTCGTTATCATAAATTAATAGTAGAAATCTACGTAATTTTTAGCAATTTTACTTCACTAAAACCAAAAAAAAGACCACTGATGAGTCAGTGATCTTATGCTGATAATACTTTACGGCCTTTACGACGACGACGCGCCAACACTTTACGACCATTTTTTGTGCTCATGCGTTTTCTGAAACCATGAACTTTACTATGTTTACGTTTATTTGGTTGATAAGTACGTTTTACCATGCAAAAACACCTCCATCTTTATTCGGTTCTATACTATTATAATAGATAAATTAATATACGCTTCTGCTTCAAGTCTTGATTTAACTGTTATTAATTTCTAGTCATAATTCAAGCAACTACTACAATATAACAAAATCTATTTTATAAAGCAAGTCTCAATTTAAGTGACTGATTTAAAATATATGAGTTACATCATACACTTCCTTTATTATATTACAATCAAGCATTTACTATGTTTCACTCCAAAAGTGCTTCTGTCTATGTAAATACTCCCCTTTTGCAGCACCCCTGCATTTATCCATTTTGTGTTATACATTTTTCATACAATCTTTATAAATTATTTCCCAAACCCACAAACACCTTAAAATTTGGTATACTGTCTATTGCTCAAAGTTATCCACTTGTACACAACGCTATACCTCAAATTTGTGGATAAGTATAATGTTATTCACAGAGTTCCTCAGCATTTAAGAACATATTCACACCCATTTGACAGAGGTTGTTGTTAAAAAGTATAATTATGTGGATAAGTTATGTAGATATTGATTGCTACAGGGTTTAAATTAATAAATTATACAACAAAAGCCTGTGTATAAATCAAAGTTAGGTAATAGTTATCCACTGATTGTGCGTAACTTGTGGATAATTATCAACAGCCTGTGATTCTTTTTATTTGTACCTGTTGTTTTTGTGTATAACTTTAAAATTTACGAAAGTTGGAGTTTGTTATTATGTCAGAACAAGAAATATGGGAAAAAGTTCTAACCTTGGCTCAAGAAAAAGTAAGTAGTGCAAGCTACCAAACATTTCTTAAAGATACAAAATTGTTTAAACTGCAGAATAAGCAAGCGATTGTAGTTACTGATGACGATTTTGTTGCTAATTGGTTAAAGATGAATTACGCAGAAATTATTAAAGCTGCTTTATATGAAGCAATTGGTCATGAGATAGCACCAGTCTTTTATACTGAAGAAGAGCTAAAAAGCTTACATACAAGTGAGCAAAAAGAAGAAAATCAACCAGAACAACCAGCCAAAAAGTATACGCCAGGCGTTAATGAAGCTGTCATTGGCGGTGAACAGTTCAATACACATAATACGTTTGAAACATTTGTCATTGGACCAGGTAATAGATTCCCTCATGCTGCAAGTCTTGCAGTGGCAGAAGCACCAGCTAAAGCGTATAATCCATTATTTATTTATGGGGGTGTTGGTTTAGGTAAGACCCATCTAATGCATGCGATTGGTCATTATGTATTGGATAACAATCCAGACGCTAAAGTTATTTATACGTCTAGTGAAAAATTTACAAATGAATTTATTAAGTCTATTCGTGATAATAAAACTGAACGTTTTAGGGAAAAATACCGTAATATCGACGTTTTATTAATTGATGATATTCAATTTATTCAAAATAAAGAACAGACTCAAGAAGAATTTTTCCATACATTTAATGAATTACATCAAGCAAATAAGCAAATTGTAATTTCTAGTGATCGACCTCCAAAAGAAATTGCTAAACTAGAAGATCGTTTACGTTCACGTTTCGAATGGGGATTAATCGTAGATATTACGCCGCCTGATTATGAAACAAGAATGGCGATTTTACAGAAGAAAATTGGCGAAGAAAATCTTAACATTCCAACTGAGGCGCTTACTTACATCGCCAATCAAATTCAGTCTAATATTCGTGAACTTGAAGGTGCATTAACACGTGTCTTAGCATTTTCAAAATTACAGGGACAACCCATTACGACTGAGTTAACAGCTGAAGCACTTAAAGATATTATTCAAGCACCTAAATCTAAAAAAATCACGATACAAGATATTCAGAAAATTGTTGGTCAGTATTATAGTGTAAGAATTGAAGATTTTAGCGCTAAAAAACGAACAAAATCCATCGCTTATCCGCGTCAAATTGCAATGTACTTATCACGTGAGTTAACCGATTTTTCATTACCAAAAATTGGTGAAGAGTTTGGCGGTCGTGATCATACAACGGTTATTCATGCACATGAAAAAATAGTTAAAGATATACAAAATGATCCAACTTTTAAACAAGAAGTTGAAAATTTAGAAAAAGAAATAAGAAACCAATAAAATAAACTGTACTATAACAGATTAATCGTAGGTATTTTGAGGAATAGTTAATAGAGGGATTATAAACGTTATTGTGGATAATGTTAAAAAGTCATACACACAGTGCACAAGTTATCCACAGTCTTTAATCGACGTCACTGTTCACTAAAATTAACTTATCCCCTAATCCACAAGCCCTACTACTATTACTACTGTTTTAAAACCTATATAATTTAATATATAAACGACTGGAAGGAGTTTAATAAAGATGGAATTCACAATAAGAAGAGATTATTTTATTAATCAATTAAATGACACACTTAAGGCCATCTCACCAAGAACAACATTACCTATCTTAACTGGTATCAAAATTGAAGTTAAAAACAACGAAGTTATACTAACTGGTTCTGATTCAGAAATCTCAATCGAAATCACTATTCCTAAACAAGTCGATGGTGAAGATATTATTGATATTGCTGAAACTGGATCAGTCGTGCTTCCTGGTCGTTTCTTCGTAGACATTATAAAAAAATTACCAGGTAAAGAAGTTAAACTTTCTACAAATGAACAGTTCCAAACACTTATTACATCTGGACATTCTGAATTTAACTTAAGTGGTTTAGACCCAGATCAATATCCGTTATTGCCACAAGTTTCTCGTGATGATGCGATCCAATTATCAGTTAAAGTGCTTAAAAACGTTATCGCACAGACTAATTTCGCAGTGTCCACCTCAGAAACACGCCCAGTGCTTACTGGTGTCAACTGGCTTATACAAGAAAATGAATTAATATGCACAGCCACTGACTCACACCGCTTGGCTGTAAGAAAGGTAGCATTAGAAGATGACTCAGAAAATAAAAATGTCATCATTCCTGGTAAAGCATTATCTGAGTTAAATAAGATTATGTCAGACAGTGAAGAAGACATCGATATTTTCTTTGCTTCAAATCAAGTGTTATTCAAAGTGGGTAACGTAAACTTTATTTCACGTTTATTAGAAGGTCATTATCCTGATACATCTCGTTTATTCCCAGAGAATTACGAAATTAAATTAGGAATTGATAATGGTGAATTCTATCATGCCATCGATCGTGCATCTTTATTAGCACGTGAAGGCGGCAATAATGTCATTAAATTAAGTACAGGTAATGAACTTGTAGAATTATCTTCAACATCACCAGAAATTGGTACGGTAAAAGAAGATGTTAAAGCAAGTAATGTAGATGGTGGCAACTTAAAAATCTCATTCAACTCAAAATATATGATGGATGCTTTAAAAGCCATTGATAACGATGAAGTGGAAGTAGAATTTTTCGGTACAATGAAACCATTTATTTTAAAACCAAAAGACGATGATTCAGTTACACAACTCATCTTACCGATTAGAACGTATTAATCGTATTGTTAAATAGATTAATACAATTACTTTTCTCATAAAAGTGCAACTTAACAGGAACAAGCCTTTGAAATCTTAGTGATTTCTGGTTTGTTCCTGTTTTTATTTGAAAAAAAGAGTCTGAGTTTAAAAGCAGATAGTAAGAGATAAATAGAAATTTGCTAATGTTATTACTTAATTTCATGATTAAAGACATTTAAAGGGCAAATATAAGCATTTTGAACATTTTCTTAGGGGGAAAATACTTAAAAGTAATAAAAGTGTCTTAAAACAGCTCTAAATGCAAAATAAATATAGTCCGTTTATCATACATAAATTTTTAAGCAGATTAAGGTATTTAGTGAAAATTAATATTATTTGTAAAGAATGCCCATATAATGTATTTATTTTTGATATAATATGACATATGAAACAACTTTAAAAATAACTTTGAAACTAATTATTTAAAAATAGTTAAAATAAGTTAAAAGAAATCGCTTACTCACTGTATTTTGCATGAAATTTTCCGCAAAAAAAGGTATAATATATAAGTGAGCTTAAAAGAAATGGAGTGATTGATTTGGTTGAAGAGGTAATTGTTGATGGAGACATTACTTTAGGGCAATTTCTAAAGACAGAAGGTATTATCGAATCTGGCGGACAAGCAAAATGGTTCTTACAAGATTTTGATGTCATGATCAATGATGAGCGTGAAACGCGTCGCGGTAAGAAATTAAATCATCGAGATAGCATTGTCATACCAGAAGTCGGTTCATTTTTGATATTACATCAAGGTGAAGAATGAAATTAAAGACACTCCAGTTACAAAATTATCGTAATTATGAGTCGATTTCCTTAAATTGTCATCCCGATGTCAATATATTGATTGGTGAAAATGCTCAAGGGAAGACTAATTTATTAGAATCTATTTATACGTTAGCACTAGCTAAAAGTCACAGAACGTCTAATGACAAAGAACTCATACGTTTCGATAGCGACTATGCTAAAATAGAGGGTGACCTTAGTTATAGATATGGTGAGATGCCTTTAACGATGTACATCACTAAAAAAGGTAAACAAGTCAAAATCAATCACTTAGAACAAAGTAGACTGACTCAGTATATTGGGCACTTGAACGTCGTTTTGTTTGCGCCTGAGGATTTAAATATTGTCAAAGGATCACCGCAGATTAGACGTAGATTTATAGATATGGAACTTGGACAAATCTCAGCAGTATATTTAAATGATTTGTCACAGTATCAACGTATTTTAAAACAAAAGAATAATTATTTGAAGCAACTGCAATATGGACAAAAGACAGACAGCACGATGCTTGAAGTCTTAAACCAACAATTTGCAGAATACGCATTCAAAATTACGCTAAGACGTGAACATTTTATTAATGAACTTGAATCACTAGCGAAACCTATCCATTCTGGGATTACAAATGATCGTGAAACATTGTCTTTAAACTATTTACCTAGTATTAAACTAGAAAATAAAGATAAAAGTGAGACGGAACGCTTAGAGGAAGTCTTAACGATACTTAATGACAATATGGAACGAGAAAAAGACCGAGGTGTGTGTTTATACGGACCTCACAGAGATGATTTAGGTTTTAATGTGAATGGAATGGACGCTCAGACTTATGGCTCGCAAGGTCAACAAAGAACTACTGCACTATCAATCAAACTCGCTGAAATTGAGTTAATGAATATTGAAGTAGGTGAGTATCCAATTCTATTGCTAGATGATGTATTAAGTGAGTTAGATGATTCACGTCAATCTCATTTATTGAGCACTATTCAACATAAAGTGCAGACTTTTGTTACTACGACATCCGTAGACGGTATAGAACATGAAATTATGAAAAACGCTAAACTTTATCGCATTAATCAGGGCGAAATTATAAAGTAATGGAAAGTGAAGGTGGAAGCAGTGTCAGATGTGAACAACACGGAAGATTATGGTGCTGGACAGATTCAGGTATTGGAAGGTCTAGAAGCGGTACGTAAAAGACCAGGTATGTATATTGGTTCAACTTCAGAAAAAGGTTTACACCATCTTGTATGGGAAATTGTCGATAACAGTATCGATGAAGCACTTGCAGGTTATGCCGACACAATTGAAGTTGTGATCGAAAAAGATAATTGGATTAAGGTAACGGATAATGGCCGTGGTATACCTGTTGGCATTCAAGAAAAAATGGGACGTCCTGCAGTTGAGGTTATTCTAACTGTATTACATGCCGGTGGTAAATTCGGTGGCGGCGGTTATAAAGTTTCTGGTGGTTTACATGGTGTAGGTTCATCAGTAGTCAACGCGTTATCAGAAGATCTTGAAGTATACGTGTATAAAGACCGCAAAGTTTATCATCAAGGTTATAAAAAAGGTGTACCTCAATTTGACTTGAAAGTCATTGAAGAAACAGATGATGATAATACAGGTACAGTCATTCGTTTTAAAGCGGATCCTGAAATTTTCACAGAAACGACAACATATCATTATGAAACATTACAACAACGTACAAGAGAGCTTGCGTTCCTAAATAAAGGTATTTCAATTACTTTAAGAGATGAACGCGGTGAAGAAGTTCGTGAAGACACATATCACTATGAAGGTGGTATTAAATCTTATGTTGAAATGCTAAATGATAACAAAGAGCCTTTACATGAAGAACCTATTTACGTGCATCAAACGAAAGATGATATTGAAGTTGAAATTGCCTTACAATACAACAAAGGTTTTGCAACAAACTTGTTGACGTATGCGAATAATATTCACACATATGAAGGCGGTACACACGAGGAAGGTTTCAAACGTGCGCTATCTCGTGTACTTAATAGTTACGGATTAAATAGTAAAATTATCAAAGAAGATAAAGAAAGACTTTCAGGTGAAGACACACGTGAAGGTTTGACAGCAATTGTTTCAATTAAGCACGGTGATCCACAATTTGAAGGACAAACAAAAACAAAATTAGGTAACTCTGAAGTACGTCAAATCGTTGATAAACTATTCTCCGAGTTATTTGAGCGCTTCTTATATGAACATCCTCAAGTAGGCCGTATTGTAGTTGAAAAAGGTATCATGGCTTCGCACGCACGTCTTGCTGCGAAAAAAGCACGTGAAGTCACACGCCGTAAATCAGCATTAGAAATATCAAGCTTACCTGGTAAATTGGCCGATTGCTCTAGTAAAGACCCATCACGTAGTGAAATCTTTATCGTCGAGGGTGACTCTGCCGGTGGGTCTACAAAATCCGGTCGTGATTCAGAAACACAAGCTATATTACCATTGCGTGGTAAAATTTTGAACGTTGAAAAAGCACGTTTAGATAGAATTTTAAATAATAACGAGATTCGTTCGATGATTACGGCATTTGGTACGGGTATTGGTGGCGAATTTGATTTAAGTAAAGCACGCTATCATAAGATTGTCCTTATGACAGATGCTGATGTCGATGGTGCACATATTAGAACATTGTTATTAACATTCTTCTATCGCTTTATGAGACCATTGTTAGAAGCAGGATATGTGTATATTGCACAACCACCTTTATTCAAACTGACACAAGGTAAACAAAAATACTATGTCTTTAATGAACGTGAATTAGAAAAACTTAAAGCTGAGTTAGAACCAACGCCAAAATGGTCGATTTCACGTTACAAAGGTCTTGGTGAAATGAATGCGGATCAATTATGGGAAACTACCATGAATCCAGAAAATAGAGCCATGTTACAAGTATCATTGGATGATGCGATTGAAGCGGACCAAGTCTTCGAAATGTTAATGGGCGACGTTGTAGAGAACCGTAGACAGTTTATTGAAGATAATGCAGTCTATGCCAACTTAGATTTCTAATACGATGAACTGAATTTTTGAAGGAGGATATCTTGATGGCTGAATTACCTGAATCAAGAATTAATGAACGAAATATAACGAGTGAGATGCGCGAGTCGTTCTTAGACTATGCGATGAGTGTTATTGTCTCACGTGCTTTACCTGATGTTAGAGATGGTTTGAAACCAGTACATCGACGCATATTGTATGGATTACATGAACAAGGTATGACACCAGACAAGTCATACAAGAAATCTGCGCGTATTGTTGGGGACGTAATGGGTAAATATCACCCACATGGTGACTCATCAATTTATGAAGCAATGGTTAGAATGGCACAAGACTTCAGCTATCGATATCCTTTAGTTGATGGACAAGGTAACTTTGGTTCTATGGATGGCGATGGTGCGGCTGCGATGCGTTATACAGAAGCACGTATGTCTAAGATTACACTTGAATTACTTAGAGATTTAAATAAAGATACCATTGATTTTATCGATAACTATGATGGTAATGAAAGAGAGCCGTCAGTCTTACCTGCTAGATTCCCTAACTTATTAGTTAATGGTGCATCAGGTATCGCTGTTGGTATGGCTACAAATATTCCACCACATAATTTAACAGAGGTCATCAACGGTATTTTAAGTTTAAGTTATAATCCCGATATTACCATTGCTGAATTGATGGAAGATATACAAGGGCCAGACTTCCCGACTGCAGGTATTATCCTTGGAAAGAGTGGGATTCGTCGTGCATTTGAAACAGGTCGTGGATCAATACAATTGCGCTCTCGTGCAGAAATAGAAGAACGTGGTGGCGGCCGTCAACGTATTGTTGTTACAGAAGTACCGTACCAAGTTAACAAAGCACGTATGATAGAAAAGATTGCTGAATTAGCGCGTGATAAGAAAATAGACGGTATCACAGACTTACGAGATGAAACAAGTTTACGTACAGGTGTCCGTGTAGTAATCGATATCCGTAAAGATGCCAACGCGAGTGTTGTCTTAAATAACTTATACAAACAAACACCATTACAAACATCATTTGGTGTAAACATGATTGCCTTAGTTAATGGCAGACCAAAACTTATTTCACTTAAAGATGCCTTAGTTGAATACTTAGAACATCAAAAAGTCGTTGTAAGAAGACGTACCGAATATAATTTGAAAAAAGCTTTAGATCGTGCACATATCTTAGAAGGTTTGAGAATTGCGCTTGATCATATTGATGAAATTATCAGAGTTATTCGTGAATCAGATAACGATAAGATTGCCATGGCAAGTTTACAAGAACAATTTAAATTATCTGAACGTCAAGCACAAGCGATTTTAGATATGCGTTTAAGACGTTTAACTGGTTTAGAAAGAGATAAGATTGAAGCTGAATATAATGAACTAATTGCTTATATTGAAGAATTGAAATCTATCCTTGCAGACGAAGAAAAACTATTACAAATTGTTCGTGATGAATTGATTGATGTCCGTGAGCGTTATGGTGATGAACGTAAGACTGAAATCCAAATTGGTGGTTTAGATGACATTGAAGATGAGGATCTAATTCCAGAAGAACAAATTGTGATTACGTTAAGTCATAATAACTACATCAAACGATTACCAGTTTCAACTTATAGAGCACAACACCGTGGTGGTCGTGGTGTTCAAGGTATGAATACGCTAGAAGAAGACTTTGTAAGTCAACTTGTGACGTTAAGTACACATGACAACGTGCTATTCTTTACGAATAAAGGTCGTGTCTATAAACTTAAAGGCTACGAAGTGCCAGAGCTTTCTCGTCAGTCTAAAGGTATTCCAGTAGTTAACGCAATTGAGTTAGACAATGACGAATCGATTAGTACGATGATTGCTGTTAAAGATTTAGAAAGTGAAGAAGATTATTTAGTCTTTGCTACTCAAAAAGGTAGAGTGAAACGTTCTGCCCTAAGTAACTTCTCACATATTAATAAAAACGGTAAAATTGCGATTAGTTTCAAACAGGATGACGAATTGATTGCAGTACGTTTAACTGATGGTGAAACTGATATTCTAATCGGTACATCGCATGCTTCATTAATTCGCTTCCCTGAAACTGCCTTACGTCCACTTGGCCGTACCGCAGCCGGTGTGAAAGGTATTACACTTAGAGAAGACGATAAAGTAGTCGGTTTAGATGTTACAAAAGTCGAAAGCGATGATGAAATACTCGTCGTGACTGAAAATGGTTACGGTAAACGTACACCAGTTGAAGATTACAGATTATCAAACCGTGGTGGTAAAGGTATTAAAACAGCGACTATCACAGAACGTAATGGTAATGTAGTTTGTATCACATCAGTGACTGGTGAAGAAGACTTGATGGTTGTTACAAACTCTGGCGTGATTATCCGTATTGATGTAGAGAATATTTCACAAAACGGCCGTGCAGCACAAGGTGTGAGATTGATTAAATTAGGTGAAAATCAATTCGTATCTACAGTAGCTAAAGTAAATGAGGAAGATGAAGCTGAAACAGAAACTGAAGCAATTGCCTCCGATTCAGAAAATACTGATGCAACTGAACAAATAGCACAAGATTCACAACAAGGTGAAGCTGTGATAGAGGACGATGCACCAGGCAACGCTATTCATACAGAAGTTGAAGATAGTGAGGTATCAGATGATGATGATCGTCAAGAAGTACGACAAGACTTTATGGACCGTGTGAATGAAGATATTGATAATGCGGACAATGAAGATAACGAAGAAGAGTAATTTTATGCGATAATAGTCATTATAAAAAAGACCTACCTCAATGAGGTAGGTCTTTTTTGGCTTAATTTTCTAAAGCTTTCATAGCATGAGGTATTTCACTGATTAGTCTGGATGGTGGCACGACATACATTTTTTCTGCTAACTGTTCTCCAATATAACTATGCGTATACGTAGCACTTGTAACGGCTTCTTCTGTGTCGTTGAATTGGCCGACAAAGCTTGTAATCATACCAGATAAAGTATCACCCATACCACCTGTAGCCATTGCAGGTGTCCCTATTGGCAGTTTGTAGTCTTTACCTCTGAAATAGATTTCAGTTCCGTGCTTTTTTAAAACAATGGTTGCACCAATGCGATCTGCGGCTTCACGATTACGTTCATACGTTTGTTCCTCTATAGGAATACCACTTAAACGTTCCCACTCTTTTTGGTGAGGCGTAAAGATAACCTTACACGTAGGAATGTCTGGTTTCAATTTACTAAAAATTGTTATAGCATCCCCATCTACAATTAATTTTTGATGTGGTTGAATATTTTGTAATAGGAAAGTGATGGCATTATTGCCTTTAAAATCACAACCGAGTCCCGGTCCGATCAAGATACAATCCGTGTTCTCAATCATTTTTGTTAACATTTTAGTATCGTTAATATCAATCACCATGGCCTCTGGACAACGTGAATGTAAAGCGGCATGATTTGTTGGATGTGTAGCTACAGTGATTAATCCGCTACCACTATAAACACACGCTCGAGCTGCAAGCATGATTGCACCACCTAAGTTCGCATTGCCCCCAATTAAAAGAATTCTCCCATAATCACCTTTATGTGTTTCATCTTTACGTTTTGGAATGCTTACTTGTGATAAAGTTTCCATTTTGAAACCTCCTTTTAAACATTTAGCGTTAATTTAATACGTTGACTTGAAAAAGATAAGCATCTGCTTAAAATGATAAATGTTAAAGTTGGCTATCTTATATTCTCTATATTATAGAATTTTAAAACCATTTTCTTTTAAGTTACTTATATCTTATTTTCATGTGCTCATTTATAAATACAATAAGAAATATTATACCTGGTTTCGAGATTAGTCAATAGGCAAAGTCGTAAAGAAAATATTAATTTTAGAAAACATAATTTTGATACGACTTTATCCCATTAAATCAGTAATTTAATACCATATTACGGATATGGTCAATCCTATTGTTCGTGTGAAAATGTAAGCGTATACTCGAATTAATTGAACAAAATAGATAAGCAAGGAGATGGGGAAATGACATTACAACTTAATGGTGAAATGTTGACAATCAATGATATTAAAATGTTCTTAAATAAGGAAGATACCGTTGAAGTAACACAAGAAGCACTGGAACGCGTAAAGAAAAGTAGACAAACGGTGGAACACATTATAGAAAACAAAGAAACAATCTATGGTATTACAACTGGATTTGGATTATTTAGTGATGTGCGAATTGATAAAGGTGAATACAATCAATTACAAGTAAATTTAATTCGATCACATGCTTGTGGTGTTGGGAAACCATTTTCAGAAGAAGTTGCTTTAGTAATGATGGTCTTACGATTAAATACTCTGTTGAAAGGTCATTCTGGTACGACAGTCGCGTTATTAGAGCAACTTGTTTATTATATCAATCACAGAATTGTACCAGTGATTCCACAGCAAGGCTCTTTAGGCGCATCAGGGGATTTAGCGCCATTATCTCATTTAGCATTAGCTTTAATTGGTGAAGGCAATGTATTTTTTAAAGGTGAAGAAGTTGACAGCTGGTATGTCTTAAATCAATTAAATCGTAACCCATTACAATTACAAGCTAAAGAAGGGCTTGCACTCATCAATGGCACGCAAGCGATGACTGCGCAAGGTGTGATTAATTATATTGAAGCGGAAGCCTTAGGTTACCAAGCAGAATGGATTGCAGCTCTAACACATCAAGCATTAAATGGTATTACAGATGCTTATAATGAAAAAGTGCATAAAGCACGTAATTTTCAAGAACAAATAGATGTTGCAGCTAGAATGTTAGATTGGTTAGATGGCTCAGAGTTAACCACTACACAAGGTGACATACGTGTACAAGATGCATACACATTACGCTGTATTCCACAAATACATGGCGCAAGTTTTCAAGTATTTAATTATGTGAAAGAAAAATTAGAATTTGAAATGAACGCTGCTAATGATAATCCATTAATATTTGATGAAGGCGATGAAACGCTTGTTATTTCTGGAGGTAATTTCCATGGGCAACCGATTGCCTTTGCATTAGATTTCTTAAAGTTAGGTGTAAGTGAATTGGCTAATGTCTCAGAGCGTCGTCTAGAACGACTCGTAAATCCTCAATTAAATAATGGATTGCCTGCCTTTTTAAGCCCACAACCAGGATTACAGAGTGGTGCGATGATTATGCAGTATGCTGCTGCGAGCCTAGTATCAGAAAATAAAACACTCGCACATCCAGCAAGTGTTGACTCAATACCATCGTCAGCTAATCAAGAGGATCACGTTTCGATGGGAACAATTGCCTCTCGTCATGGCTATCACATCATTGAAAATGCGAGAAGTGTCTTAGCAATTGAAACGATTATTGCATTACAAGCCGTTGAATATAAAGATATTGATAAATTATCACCGAAAACATATGAAAAGTATCAAGAATTACGTCACATCGTACCATCAATTACAGAAGATAGACAGTTCCATAAAGATATTGAAGCGGTATCGCAATATTTACAAGATCTTGCTTATATGTAGGGACTTTAATTGACATAAACGTTGTCACCCTTGAAATAGCTGATGTTATTTGCTATATTTAAATTAACTTAATTATGCTATTGTTCGTAGGATAAGTAATATTGAATTTTGATTTCAGAGAGCTTGTGGTTAGTGTGAACAAGTAATCATATTTAATATGAATCTACCTACTATATGAGAACAATCGGTTATAGCCGTTATTTAGTGAGAGTGCAGTCTAATTTTGGACTGTTAAATAGGGTGGCAACGCGTAGACCACGTCCCTTGTACAGGGACGTGGTCTTTTTGTGTTATTATCCAATAAATTTTGAAATTTGAAAGGATGAGCAGCATGTTAGATATCAAATTATTCCGTAATGATCCAGAATTCCTTAAAGAAAAAGTTGCAAAACGTGGTATGGATTCAAAAGTAGTAGATGAAGTATTAGAACTAGATGAGCAACGTCGTCAACTTATCAGTCAAGCCGAAGAAATGAAGGCAGAGCGTAATAAAGTAAGTGGAGAAATTGCTCAGAAAAAACGTAATAAAGAAGATGCAGACGATGCAATCGCAGCTATGCGTAACCTAGGTGATGAAATTAAAGTACTAGATGATACTTTAAATCAAGTAGATGTTGACCTTAATGATAAATTGTCTCGTATTCCAAATATCATTCACGACGATGTACCAGAAGGTGCTACGGATGAAGATAATATAGAAGTTAAACGTTGGGGTACACCTAGAACTTTTGAATTTGAAGATAAAGCACACTGGGATTTAGTAGAAGAGTTAGAGATGGTTGATTTTGAAAGAGCAGCTAAAGTCTCTGGTGCGAGATTCGTATTCTTGACAGGTGACGGTGCACAATTAGAGAGAGCGTTAATGAACTACATGATTACGAAACATACGACACAACATGGCTATACGGAAATGATGGTACCACAATTAGTTAATGCCGATTCTATGTATGGTACAGGTCAACTTCCTAAATTTGAAGAAGACTTATTTAAAGTAGAAAAAGAAGGTCTTTATACCATTCCAACTGCAGAAGTGCCATTAACGAATTATTACCGCAATGAAATCATTGCACCTGACGTATTACCAGCTAAATTTACAGCTCAATCAGCTTGTTATCGTAGTGAGGCTGGATCTGCTGGTCGTGATACACGAGGACTTATTCGCTTACACCAATTTGATAAAGTTGAAATGGTACGTATTGAAAAACCTGAAGATTCTTGGCAAGCACTTGAAGACATGACTCATCATGCAGAAGCGATTTTAGAAGAACTTGGTTTACCATATCGCCGTGTTATCTTGTGTACAGGAGATATTGGTTTTGGTTCAAGTAAAACATATGATTTAGAAGTTTGGTTACCAAGCTATAATGATTATAAAGAAATCAGCTCTTGTTCAAATATTACAGATTTCCAAGCACGTCGTTCAAACATTCGCTTCAAACGCGATAAAAATGCGAAACCAGAATTAGCGCATACTTTAAATGGTAGCGGGTTAGCTGTAGGTCGTACCTTTGCAGCTATCGTTGAGAACTATCAAAATGAAGATGGCTCAGTTACAATTCCAGAAGTGTTAGTTCCATTTATGGGTGGTAAAACAGTCATCCGTCCGACTAAATAAAAAACTGAAAGTAATGCTAAAAACGCGTAGCGACAATAGGTCCTATGCGTTTTTTGTGCACTATCGAAAGGGTAGGGGAGGTGTAAAAAGTATAAAATAGCAAATATGATTAGGCGGAATTCAGATATATTTTAGAGGTATGTCTTAATTATTTCTAAAAATTCAGATAAATATAAACGACGTGTGTTTAAGCTTTTTAAGACAATCGTTAGTCTAACATCACACAAACGGATGTCTAAAGATATTGCGCATTTAGAATGAGTTGTATTAGAATTGATATATTATTTTTGAAGTGCCATGAGAGGGTGGGTGTGTATGGAAAATGAAGCGCATGTAACATTTAAACAAGGTGTCAAAGCGTGTATTCCTACCTTGTTAGGATACGCAGGCGTGGGTTTATCTTTTGGAATTGTTGCAGTTGCTTCAGAATTTAGCTTGTTGGAAATTATTTTACTGTGTTTGCTTGTATACGCAGGCGCAGCACAATTTATAATTTGCGCGCTTGTTATTGCAAGTACACCTATATCCGCAATTGTATTAACTGCGTTCATCGTCAATTCTAGGATGTTCTTATTAAGTATGACACTCGCGCCAAGCTATAAGGATTATAGTTTACTAAATAGAATTGGGTTGGCAACACTGGTAACAGATGAAACATTTGGGGTTGCAGTGACACCACATCTAAAAGGCGAAAAAAGTAATGATCGATGGCTACACGGTTTGAATATAACAGCTTATGTTTTTTGGACGATTGCATGTATTATTGGTGCTTTATTTGGTAAGTACATCCATGACCCAGACGCATTAGGCTTAGACTTTGCAATAACGGCTATGTTTATTTTTCTTGCCGTCTCCCAATTTGAATCAATCAGGCGCTCAAAAGTTAAGATTTACTTAGTTCTGATTATTTGTGTCATTGTGATGATGTTGGGATTAAGTTTATTTATGCCATCATATTTAGCAATTATTTTAGCTTCTACAATAACGGCAGCACTTGGGGTGGTGATGGAACGATGACGACAACGATACATATGTTAACGATTATTATTTTATGCGGAATTGTGACGTGGTTGACTCGAATTATACCGTTTGTGATGATTTCTAAAGTTCATTTATCTGAACGTGTAGTCAAATGGCTCTCCTTTATCCCAATTACATTGTTTACAGCGTTGATTATTGATGGTGTCTTGGTCCAACAAGATGGTGTAATGGGATACACAATCAATATGGCATTTTTGATAACGATGATACCTACGATTGTAATTGCCATCGTTTCAAGGAGTTTAACGATAACGATTCTAAGTGGGATTATTATTATGGCATTGTTGAGATGGGTTTTTTAAAGAATATCATTGATGAAACACAGGATATCCGTTAGAATTAGAATAATTAGAAAATTATGATATTTCCGATTTTTAGTCTGTCATACTTTCGTTTTATACAATTAAAATCAAATCTTATTTCGAGAAGCTGAGGGACTTGGCCCAGTGATGCTTCAGCAACCGGCTGTGTAGTACGGTGCTAAAACCAACGATACACTCGAATGATAAGTAATTATAACTTCTTACTTATTTTATATGAGTGAGAAGTTTTTTATTAAGTAGGAGGGAAATCATGACGAATTATACGGTAGATACTTTAGAATTAGGGCCTTTTACAACAGAATCTGGAGAACTCATATCTAATTTGAAACTACGCTATGAACATGTGGGGTTGAAAGGACAACCTTTAGTTGTTGTCTGTCACGCTTTGACAGGTAACCATTTAACATATGGGACAAATGATCAACCAGGATGGTGGAGAGGTATCATTGATGGGGGCTATATGCCTATCAATGATTATCAGTTTTTAACTTTTAATGTAATTGGTAGTCCGTATGGTTCAAGTTCGGCATTAACAGATGCAGATTTCCCTCAAACGCTCACGTTAAGAGACATTGTACGTGCAATTGAAATAGGCATAGAAACGTTAGGATTTGAACACATTAATATTCTCATTGGTGGTTCTTTAGGAGGCATGCAAGCGATTGAATTATTATATAATCGCAAATTTAATGTCGATAAAGCCGTTATACTTGCTGCAACGGATAAAACATCATCCTACAGTCGAGCGTTTAACGAGATAGCGAGGCAAGCCATTCATTTAGATCCTAAAAATGGTATGAGTATCGCTAGACAATTGGGTTTCTTAACTTATCGATCATCTAAAAGTTATGATAAACGCTTTTCACCAGATCAAGTTGTCGCCTATCAAAAACATCAAGGTGATAAGTTTATGAATCATTTTGATTATGCATGTTATTTAACACTGCTGGATGTCTTGGATAGTCATGATGTCGATAGAGGACGTGATGATGTGGATGAAGTATTCCGTAATTTAGATACGAAGGTTATGACAATGGGCTTTACCGATGACTTACTTTATCCTGATGACCTTGTTCGAGCAGTCGGCGAGCGCTTTAAATTTCATAAACACTTTTTCGTTCCTGACAATGTAGGACATGATGGATTTTTACTTAACTTCAATGATTGGGCGCCGAATCTATATCACTTTTTAAAAGTCTATAACATCAAACGTAAATGAACTAACTAAATAGATTTAATTTTTGGGATGTGCCGGTTGTCTTCTTACTACTAAATAGAGGTGAGAAACAAGTTGGTTACATCCTATTTTTGTGTGAAATATAAATAAGTTGTTGTTAGTGAAGAAGCGATTGATATATAACAATGATTTCTAAGGATTATAGTGAAGGTGTATTTTCTGAATAGAACTTCTATATAAAATGGGTTGCCAATAATTGTATAAAAGTTTTAAAGAGGTTAAAATAAAGGGTATAGTCAAAAATAGTATGGGAGTGGCGAATTTGTTTTCTAAAATATATCCTAAAGCAACTGTGCTTAGTATTCTAACGCTAATCGTAGTCGCTTTGGCTTTGCATATATTACCACCGCTTGGTCTTGTATTGAGCGCGTTTGCGACAATTCCGGGCATTATCTTATGGCATAAATCAATTGAATCATTCGGATTGACAGCTGTCGTAACGGTTGTATTAACAACTTTACTGGGTAATATATTTGTATTAAGTATCATGGTCCTCGTGCTCATTACGAGTTTCGTTGTTGGCCAATTATTAAAAGAAAGAACATCTAAAGAACGTATACTATATATAACGACTACATATATTAGTATGATTTCATTAATTGCATTTATGGGACTGCAAACGTTTGATAAGATACCAAGCGCGACAGTTTTAATGAACCCAATAAAAGATCAAATGCATCAGGTTATTTCAGGTGCTTCAGTTGGTAACGAGTATAAACAAATGCTCGAAGAGGGATTCCGTCAATTGGCAGTTCAGTTACCAAGTATGGTAATCATTGCAGTTTTTCTACTTATTTTAATCAATTTAATTATTACTTTTCCAATTTTACGTAAATTCAAAATCGCTACACCAATATTTAAACCATTATATGCTTGGCAGATGAGCCGTTCATTATTATGGATATATATTATTGTCTTGATTTGTGTTATGTTTGCAAGCCAAGCTGGTACTTTCCAAAGTATCGTTTTAAACTTTGAAATTGTGTTATCATTATGTATGTATATTCAGGGGTTAAGTGTTATTCACTTTTTCGGCAAAGCAAAATCAATGCCACTCGTACTTACTGTGTTACTAATGGTTATAGGGACAATTTTAATGCCATTAACACATATTGTAAGTCTCCTGGGTGTAATCGATTTATGTTTTAACTTAAAAAGTATCATTAAAAAATGATTTGAGGTGGAAGAATGAACCGTCAATCCACTAAAAAAGCGTTGATTTTACCATTTGTAATTATGACGCTCACCGCAATTGCGCTGGTTGTAGTTTGGTTTGTTTTTAACCAACTCGTAGCAGGTATAGCGACGATTGTATTAGTGATTATTATTATAGGGACAGCATTTATGGTAAGACAAGCTTTACAAAAATTAGACAGCTATGTGGACAATTTAAGTGGTCATATCTCTGAAGGTAGTAATATCGCAATTAAAAATCTACCTATCGGAATGATTATCTTAGATGAAAATGAAAACATAGAGTGGATGAATAGATTTATGTCGGAACGTTTAAATCGTAATGTAATTTCCGACCCAGTCAACGAAGTATATCCTAATATCTTAAAACAATTAGAAAAAACACAAGAAATAGAAATTAATGAAAATGAATACCACTATCGTGTGCGTTATTCAGAAAAAGAACACGTGCTTTATTTCTTCGACATTACAAAAGAAGTCTATACAAATGAATTATATGAATCATCTAAACCAATTATAGCGACATTATTCTTGGATAATTATGATGAAATTACCCAAAATATGAATGATACGCAAAAATCAGAAATCAACTCAATGGTTACGCGCGTCATCAGTAGATGGGCAACAGAACATAATATTTACTTTAAACGCTATAGTTCGGATCAATTCGTGGCATATTTAAACCAAAATATTTTAAACGAAATTGAAGCAACTAACTTTAGTATTTTAAGCCAATTACGTGAAAAGAGCGTAGGTTATCGCGCGCAATTAACATTAAGTATTGGTGTGGGTGAAGGTTCTGAAAATCTAATTGATCTTGGAGAACTTTCTCAATCTGGACTAGATTTAGCACTCGGTCGTGGTGGCGACCAAGTTGCAATTAAACACGTGAACGGTAATGTACGTTTCTATGGTGGTAAGACTGACCCAATGGAAAAACGTACACGTGTAAGAGCGCGTGTTATCTCACATGCACTTAAAGATATCTTAATGGAAGGCGACAAAGTGATTATCATGGGGCACAAGAGTCCTGATTTAGACGCAATTGGTGCAGCAATTGGTGTATCTCGTTTTGCGATGATGAATAATCTAGATGCCTATATTGTTTTAAATGAATCTGATATCGATCCGACGTTACGACGTGTTATGGATGCGGTAAATGAAAAACCAGAACTTAAAGATCGTTTCATCACTTCAGATGAAGCATGGGACATTATGACTTCCAAGACAACGCTTGTCGTTGTAGATACGCACAAACCAGAAATGGTCATCGATGAAAATATTTTGAATAAAGCCAATCGTAAAGTAGTCATTGACCATCATAGACGTGGTGAAAGTTTCATTTCGAGTCCATTACTTGTATATATGGAACCTTATGCAAGTTCAACAGCAGAACTCGTTACAGAATTACTCGAGTATCAACCAACAGAACAACGTCTGACACGTTTAGAATCAACGGTCATGTTTGCCGGCATCATTGTAGATACACGTAACTTCACATTGCGTACTGGCTCTAGAACATTTGATGCGGCAAGTTATTTACGTGCACATGGTGCCGATACAATCTTGACGCAGCATTTCTTAAAAGATGACCTTGATACGTATATTAATCGTACTGAATTGATCCAAACAGTGAAACTACAAGATAATGGTGTTGCCATTGCACATGGTTCAGATGAGAAAATCTACCATCCTGTTACAGTTGCACAAGCTGCCGATGAACTGTTAAGTTTAGATGGTGTAGAAGCTTCTTATGTAGTTGCAAGAAGAGAAGACAATGTCGTAGGTATGTCTGCGCGTTCACTTGGTGCAGTCAATGTTCAGTTAACAATGGAAGCACTTGGTGGTGGAGGTCATTTAACGAACGCAGCCACACAATTAAAAGATGTGACTGTTGATGAAGCAATTGAAAAATTACAACAAGCTATAACAGAACAAATGAGTAGGAGTGAAAATTCATGAAAGTAATATTCACACAAGATGTTAAAGGTAAAGGTAAAAAAGGCGAAGTTAAAGACGTACCAGTTGGTTACGCAAATAACTTCTTATTGAAGAAAAACATGGCAGTTGAAGCAACGCCAGGTAACTTAAAACAATTAGAACAAAAAAATAAAGCTGCTGAAGCAGAACGTCAACAAGAAATTGAAGATGCTAAAAAATTAAAAGAACAATTAAGTGAGATTGAAGTCGAAGTATCTGCTAAAACAGGTGAAGGCGGTAAATTATTTGGTTCAGTAAGTACCAAACAAATCACACAAGCATTACAACAACAACATGACATTAAGATTGATAAACGTAAAATGGACTTACCAAATGGTATCCATGCATTAGGTTACACTAACGTACCAGTTAAATTAGACAAAGAAGTTGAAGGTACAATTCGTGTACACACAGTTGAACAATAATAACGGATTGAGATATGAGGTGTAAGCGCAATGGATGGAATGGATGGAATGTACGAACAAAATCAAATGCCACACAGTAATGAGGCTGAACAGTCTGTCTTAGGTGCCATTATCATAGATCCAGAATTAATCAACACTACTCAGGAAGTATTACTTCCTGAGTCCTTTTATAGAGGGGCACACCAGCACATTTTCAGAGCAATGATGAACCTCAATGAAGATAATAAAGATATCGATGTCGTTACCATTATGGATCAGTTATCCCAAGAAGGACGATTGAATGAAGCGGGCGGTCCTCAATATCTTGCAGAATTATCAAGTAATGTGCCGACCACACGTAATATTCAATATTATACGGAAATTGTGTTTAAACACGCCACGAAGCGTAAATTAATTCAAACTGCGGATAGTATTGCGAACGATGGCTATAATGATGAACTGGAACTAGATACGATACTTAACGATGCTGAACGTCGTATATTAGAACTATCATCCACACGTGAAAGTGATGGATTTAAAGACATTCGAGATGTCTTAGGTGATGTTTATGAAAATGCAGAACTATTAGATCAGAACAGTGGTCAAACGCCAGGTATTCCAACAGGGTATCGCGATTTAGACCAAATGACAGCGGGTTTTAACCGTAACGATTTAATTATCTTAGCAGCACGTCCTTCGGTAGGTAAGACTGCCTTCGCACTTAATATTGCACAAAAAGTGGCAACACATGAAGATCATTTTTCTGTAGGGATCTTTTCTTTAGAGATGGGCGCAGATCAGTTAGCAACACGTATGATTTGTAGCTCGGGCAATGTGGATTCGAACCGCTTAAGAACAGGTATGATGACTGAGGAAGACTGGAATCGTTTCACAATTGCTGTAGGTAAATTATCACGTACAAAGATATTTATTGATGATACACCTGGGATTCGTATCACAGATATTCGTTCAAAGTGTCGTCGCTTGAAACAAGAACATGGCTTAGACATGATTGTTATTGACTACTTACAGTTAATTTCAGGTAGTGGTTCTCGTTTTTCTGACAATCGACAACAAGAAGTATCAGAAATATCACGTACTTTAAAGGCGATTGCCAGAGAATTAGAATGTCCTGTGATTGCATTGAGTCAGTTATCTCGTGGTGTAGAACAACGTCAGGATAAACGTCCGATGATGAGTGATATACGTGAGTCGGGTTCTATCGAGCAAGATGCCGATATCGTAGCCTTCTTATATCGTGATGATTATTACAATCGTGGCGAAGATGAAGACGACGATGATGATTCAAATTACGAACCACAAACGAATGACGATAATGGTGAAATTGAAATCATTATTGCGAAACAACGTAACGGTCCTACAGGCACCGTTAAGTTACACTTTATGAAACAATATAATAAATTTACAGATATAGATTATGCACATGCTGATTTTGGATAAGGTAAAAAAATAATTTTCTTGTTAATTTCCGTACAATAATACAAATACGTATTTCATTGTACGGTTTTTGTTTGTGTTTATTGCCGTGTATTCGCAGTAAGTATGTGTCCTTATAAATGTAAAAAATGGTCTTAATACTTGGTGTGACTGGATTTAAACTGTATCTCTTTCCACTTTGAACACCATCAAAATTTTCAAAATATAAATAAATTAATGTTCGATTTTTGGTTTGCAATATGGTTGGTGTATTGGTAAAATACGTAATGGTTAATCGAGAAAACTTGGAGGTGCTCATATGTCATCAATAGTAGTCGTTGGGACACAATGGGGAGACGAAGGTAAAGGTAAAATTACAGATTTCTTAGCAGAACAAGCAGATGTTATTGCACGTTTTTCAGGCGGTAACAATGCAGGCCACACAATTAAATTTGGTGGAGAAACATATAAATTACACTTAGTACCATCTGGTATTTTCTATAAAGAAAAATTAGCAGTTATTGGTAATGGTGTCGTTGTCGATCCAGTAGCACTATTAAAAGAATTAGACGCGCTAAACGAAAGAGGTATTTCAACGGATAATTTACGCATTTCAAACCGTGCGCAAGTTATTTTACCTTATCATATTAAACAAGATGAATATGAAGAAGAACGTCGCGGAGATAATAAAATCGGTACAACGAAAAAAGGTATCGGTCCAGCTTATGTAGATAAAGCACAACGTATTGGTATCCGTGTCGCAGATTTATTAGATAAAGAAACATTTGAAAAATTATTAAAAGATAATATTGAATACAAAGGTGCATACTTCGAAGGGATGTTTGGCAAAGCATGTCCAACATTTGAAGAAATCTTTGAAACATATTATGCAGCTGGTCAACGTTTAGCACCATTCGTGACAGATACTGCAAAAGTTTTAGATGATGCCTTTGTAGCTGACGAAAAAGTATTATTCGAAGGCGCACAAGGTGTGATGTTAGATATCGACCATGGTACATATCCATTCGTTACATCAAGTAACCCAGTTGCAGGTAATGTGACTGTCGGTGGCGGTGTAGGTCCAACATTCGTCTCTAAAGTTATCGGTGTGTGTAAAGCCTATACATCACGTGTCGGCGATGGTCCATTCCCAACAGAACTATTTGACGAAGATGGGCACCACATCCGTGAAGTAGGTCGTGAATACGGTACAACAACAGGACGTCCACGTCGTGTAGGTTGGTTCGACTCAGTTGTATTACGTCATTCTCGTCGTGCAAGTGGTATTACAGATTTATCTATTAACTCAATTGATGTATTAACAGGCCTTAAAGAAGTTAAAATCTGTACTGCTTATGAGTTAGACGGTAAAGAAATTACGGAATACCCAGCTAACTTGAAAGACTTACAACGTTGTAAGCCAATTTTTGAAACATTACCAGGTTGGACAGAAGATGTGACAGGTTGTCGTTCATTAGAAGAATTACCTAATAATGCGCGTAGATACTTAGAACGTATTTCTGAATTATGTGACGTGAAGATTTCAATCTTCTCAGTAGGTCCAGACCGTAATCAAACAAACCTATTAAAATCACTATGGTAAGATTGTAGATTAGATATTATAAAAACCTTGTAGATGTCATCACACAATGAGTGGATGGTACTTCTACAAGGTTTTTTGTTTATCTATATTAATAATTTATGTGATGATCGCGAAAAGTGAGGATTTGATCAACTGCCGTTACGTAACCAGGTTGATCCAAGGCTTGTGTTTGCTTGATTTTTTTAATCTGTGCTTGATAAGTTGCGCGATTCTGTAACATTTCCACAACTTTTGCTTTCAAATCTTCGGTTGTGACAGTTTCAGAATTCAGTTGTTGACCTACATTGATATTTTCAATTTGTTGCGCAACGAGCGGTTGGTCCGCATTTTGTGGAAAAGCCAATAAAGGCACATCCATTAATAATGCTTCATTTGTACTATTCATTCCAGCATGTGTTAAGAAAAGTGCTGTATGCTGTAATAGTTCTGTCTGAGGTACATAGGATTTCAATAATACATTATCAGGGACTGTATCAAAGTCAGCCGCGTTATTTGCTTCACCAATCGATACGATGACAGATACATCAAGATCTTTTAACGCGGCAAAACATTGATTAAAGAAACCAATATTTTGATTAAATACCGTGCCAAGGGAAACGTAAACTATTGGTCGGCTTTGATCAACTTGACTCATAAAATCCGTTGACTGTGGTTGCATCACAGATGGTCCAACAAAACGATAATGTGTTGAATCAAATAATTCAGGATTTATTTGGAATTTTTCCAAGATATAAGCAATATTGAAATAGCCCGGATTATTCATTGTTTCATAACGTGAGTTAACCTCGACGCCATAGGTTGTTTGAATATGCTGTTGTAAATGATCAAAAGTGTCTTCTACGTCATTCATTTCTGTTTCTGATAACGCCTGTGCATTATAGTTGAGTGCCGCTTCAAACGTTTCTGCAGTATGTGCAAAAGACGTAATCGACGAAATGGTAGGAATATGTAATTTTTGCGCAATTAAGTTACCAAAACTAAACATGGAGTCAGAAATTAAATAATCATAATGTTCATTTTTCGTATCTTCCAAAATCTTTGGAAGTATTACATCCGCAGTATTCAATAAGCCGTTGACGACGTGGAATAAATTGCCAGAGCCGTATGCTGTAAAGCGTTGTATAATCTCATCTGTTGGTAGTGTACGTATTTCCACACCCGTATCTTTTAGCTTATCTTGATATTGATCTCCAATGTAGTAAACCACCTCTTCACCACGCGCCACAAGTTCTTTACACACGGCAATCGTAGGATTAAGATGTCCAATGGATCCTGAATTAATAAATAATACCTTAGCCAATCATAAGCCCTCCTCATATTTTATTTAACTAGTTTATCAAAAAGTATTGAAAACAAAAAAGATTTAAATTTTAATAGTTTTTAAAAAATTATCAATTTCTTATATTTTAGTGACTGAAATGATAAAAATGAATGTGCTGCCATACCAATATGACAGACTTTTTAAGCGTTTTAGCACCGTATTTGAACTTTATACAATTAATATAGAAAATTATACTAATAAAATTAAAAAAATAGCTTGTCATCCGGTATAAGAGTTGATATAATTTATTTTGTGCTTAAGACAGGCTCCTTGGTCAAGCGGTTAAGACACCGCCCTTTCACGGCGGTAACACGGGTTCGAGTCCCGTAGGAGTCACCATTTTTAGGTCTCGTAGTGTAGCGGTTAACACGCCTGCCTGTCACGCAGGAGATCGCGGGTTCGATTCCCGTCGAGACCGTATAAACCCATCCAATAGGATGGGTTTTTTTATGCGTAAATATAGAAATGTATAAGTTTTGCTAGATAATTTTTTATATCATATTGTAATATGGTGGATGAGCAATACTTTATCGTATGTTTTGGTCGGAATCTATTTAATGAATGAATAAGCTTTTTTACAATGAAGTGAAATTTAAAATGAGGAGTAAATAAATGACAAATCATAAGCATATAGAAGAAACAGATTTGATTAACCTCATCAGTGGTCGACACCATGACTTAAGACAAAAAGTAGAATATATGACGGCACAACAATTACCTCAGGTTCATTTAGGTAGTTCTGAATGGTATTTAATTATGATCATTAAATATGATCAGCCTACTTTTGCAGAACTCACGCATAAGATCAATTTAACGCGTCAGGCAATCCATAAAGCAGTGAAACAATTAGAACAGAAACAAGTTGTTCAAATTGAAAGTGTGCCCAATAATAAGAAAGAAAAACGTGTAACCTTAACGGAATTTGGTATCATGTGCTATGAGAAATATATTAAAAACAAACAACACATCATTGAACATATTGGTCAAGTGATCGGTGCGTCAGAAGTTGCACATTTAGAGCAATTGTTACAAGCAGACTGGCAATTAGAAAATGATAAGCCAGATGAATAATTAGAGTATATAAAACGATAAACACAACGTTACATACTCTAATTTTTTTTTGCAATTCATTATTGTCAACTAGGTTGACAATAATGGCGAAATTTTGCTAAAGTAAGTTGGTCAGTCTTTTCGACTACATAAATAGCTAGAGCATTTATATAGAAGATTGTCGCATAATGATGAAACAATGTTGCATAAAGATGGCTTGAATTCAGGGGTATGTGGCATAAAGTTTCTTTACAAAGGGATCTTGAGTAACATCAAACATCTTCTATATAGCATGCATCATTCTTAGCATAATAAAAATTCAATGGAAATATAGGAATAAGTCATAACTTATGTAGATGAATTAAGTAAAAGAAAGCAATCGATGATTATGGAAACAGTTGATTTGTCTCATCCATACTTAACACTCTCATTTATACTTATACTTCATTTACCATCAAAAAGGAGTATATCAAATGGCAACACAAGTAAACGTAAAAAGCCCGAAAATGTTTGCGCTGGTCTTAATGATTGGTGGATTTATGGGACTGTTCAGTGAAACAGCACTCAATATGGCATTAACCGATATTATGGCTGACTTTAAAGTATCAGCGGCAACGGTGCAATGGTTAACGACTGGGTACTTACTCGTCATGGCTTGTTTAGTACCAGCGTCATCATACCTTATTAAATGGTTTAGCACGAAAATACTAATTGTTTCAGGTATTTTATTATCATTATTAGACGTAGTTATTGGCGCGCTTGCACCTAACTTCGGTTTACTATTATTGGGACGCTTGATTCAAGCGTTAGGGACAGGTATTTTATTACCTATTATGGTTACGGTTTTGATGCTCATCTTCCCAATTGAAAAACGTGGTGCGGTTATGGGCATCATGGGACTGGTTATTACAGCAGGACCAGCACTCGGCCCCACACTTTCAGGTGTCATTATTTCCGCATCTAGTTGGCACTACATCTTCTGGATCAGTGCAGTGTTATATTTAGTCGTCTTAGGTTTAGCTTTTACAAATACTGAGAATGTAGGAGAGATTTCGAAACCTAAAATCGACATCCTATCTATTTGTTTATCAACGATTGGATTTGCTGGATTAATCTTCGCATTAAGTTCAATGGCAGAAGCGGCCTTCACAAATGTTATCGTTTGGCTACCATTAGTCATCGGTATCCTAGCCTTAATCATCTTTGTTGTACGTCAATTTAAAATTGACTCACCAATGCTTAACTTAAATGTCTTTAAATATCCTATGTTCGTCCTTGGGGCAGCTATGGTATTTATTACGATCTTATGTATTTTATCAACAGGCATCTTATTACCCTTATATTTAAAAGGCGCCTTACTATTTAGTTCAGTGATTGCTGGTTTAACGTTATTACCTGGTAACGCAGTCAATTTAGTATTGTCTCCGATTGTCGGTTCATTGTTTGACCGCTTTGGTGCGAGACACTTCGGCATTATCGGGTATTTATTAATGTTTATCGCTGCAATCACGTTTGCACTTATTATTTCTGCATCCACACCAGTTTGGGCCATTATTCTTACGTTTATGGTACTTTTCTTTGGTATCACAATGGTAATGATGCCAGCACAAACGAACGCTTTAAATCAACTACCACACGATTTATACGTAGATGGCTCAGCTACCATTACGACATTAATACAAGTCGGTGGTTCAGCAGGTACAGCTATCGCCATTACGCTTTATACAACAGCAATGAAATCATTTGGCGCTGCTAATCCGAATGCAAGCCAAGAAATCATACTTTCTCATGGCGTACAGTTTACCTTTTTCTTTATCACTGCATTAACAGTGATTGGTTTTATACTTTCATTATTCGTTAAGAAACAGAAAAGTGTCTAAGCATCCGTTACAGTGATTAGTAAGCTATGACAATGAGGCTTTTCAACATTGAAACAAGCGTTGCGTCGACACGCACGTGATAAATAACGGAATGATACAGTTTTAGATAAATATAAAGCACCACAGAGGGAGGAGCATACGTCATCTAATGCATATTAGGTGACGCGTGCGCTCCCTTATTTGTGTTATAAGCAATAAATTCGAATGATACAGGATGATTGTTTAAACTAGGAATACCTATGATGACCCGATGAATACCCATTTAATCGGTATAATGTTATAATTTTACAATATACAATTTTAAATTTTTATTTGGAGAAATAGAATTAGCGCGCCATAAATGGTAAATTGTATTATAGGGAAATGCGTAGAATTTAATGTAAATGTACTACAATATAGAAATGAGGTTTATAAATATGGCTAGAAAAGTTGTTGTAGTCGATGATGAAAAACCAATTGCTGATATTTTAGAATTTAATTTGAAAAAAGAAGGCTACGAAGTATTTTGTGCCTATGATGGTAACGATGCAGTCGATTTAATCTATGATGAAGAACCAGACATCGTGTTATTAGACATTATGTTACCTGGTCGCGACGGCATGGAAGTTTGTCGTGAAGTACGTAAAAAATACGAAATGCCAATTATCATGTTAACAGCGAAAGACTCAGAAATTGATAAAGTATTAGGTCTTGAGCTAGGTGCAGATGACTATGTGACGAAACCATTTAGCACACGTGAATTAATCGCGCGTGTTAAAGCCAACTTACGTCGTCATTATTCACAACCAGCACAAGAAGTTAATGATGCGTCCAATGAAATTACAATTAAAGATATCGTCATCTATCCAGATGCATACTCTATTAAAAAACGTGGCGATGATATCGAATTAACACACCGTGAATTTGAATTATTCCATTACTTATCTAAACATATGGGACAAGTAATGACACGTGAACATTTATTACAAACTGTTTGGGGTTATGACTATTTTGGTGATGTACGTACAGTAGACGTAACAATTCGTCGTTTACGTGAAAAAATCGAGGATGATCCATCTCATCCAGAATATATTGTGACACGTCGTGGTGTTGGATATTTCCTCCAACAACATGAATAGAGGCACATATTAATGAAATGGCTTAAACATTTTCAGTCCTTACACACGAAATTGGTTATTGTCTATGTATTACTCATTATAATCGGTATGCAAATTATCGGTTTATATTTTACGAATAGTCTAGAAAAAGAATTAACACAAACATTTAAAAATAATATTTCGCAATACGCGAAACAAATTGAAATTAATATAGAAAAAGTCTATGACGAAGATAATGCAATTAATGCTCAAAAAGAAGTTCAGAACTTACTTAATGAGTATGCGAATAGACAAGAAATAGAAGAAATCCGCTTTATAGATAAAGATCAGATTATCATGGCTACTTCGAAGCAGTCTACGCGTAGTCTAATTAATCAAAAAGCGAATGACAATTCCATTCAAAAGGCGCTGTCACTCGGTGAAATCAATAGCCATACCGTATTAAAAGACTACGGTAATGGTAAACAACGTGTGTGGGTATACAACCTGCCTGTGAAAACATCAAACGATGGCACAATTGGTGATGTTTATATCGAAGCGGACATCAATGATGTGTATAACCAATTGAGCAATATCAATCAAATCTTTATCGTTGGTACAGGGATATCACTATTGATTACCGTGATACTTGGTTTCTTTATTGCGCGTACCATTACAAAGCCGATTACAGACATGCGGAACCAAACCGTTGAAATGTCTAAAGGTAACTATACACAACGTGTGAAAATCTATGGTAACGATGAAATCGGTGAGCTCGCACTCGCCTTTAACAATCTGTCCAAACGTGTTCAAGAAGCACAAGCGAATACCGAAAGTGAGAAACGCCGTCTCGATTCCGTTATCACACATATGAGTGACGGTATCATTGCAACCGACCGTCGTGGCCGTGTGCGCATTGTCAATGACATGGCACTCACTATGATGGGCACAATGAAAGAAGACATTATCGGTGACCACATGCTTAAAGTGCTTAAACTCGAAGAAGATTTCTCATTAGATGAAATTCAAGAAAATAATGATAGCTTCTTATTAGATATTAATGAAAATGAAGGTATTATTGCCCGGGTTAACTTTAGTACGATTGTACAAGAAACTGGTTTTGTGACAGGTTACATTGCCGTGCTACATGATGTAACAGAACAACAACAAGTAGAACGCGAACGTCGTGAATTCGTTGCGAACGTGTCACACGAATTACGTACGCCACTGACTTCCATGAACAGTTATATCGAGGCACTCGAAAGTGGTGCTTGGAAAGATGGCGAATTAGCACCACAATTCCTATCCGTTACACGTGAAGAAACAGAACGTATGATTCGTCTTGTTAATGACCTATTACAATTATCTAAAATGGACAATGAATCAGAGCAAATTACCAAAGAAATTGTCGACTTTAATATGTTTATTAATAAAATCATTAACCGCCATGAAATGTCAGCAAAAGATACGACATTTGTGCGTGAAGTACCAACCGAAACCATCTTTACGGAAATCGATCCAGATAAGATGACCCAAGTGTTTGACAACGTCATAACGAACGCGATGAAATACTCTCGTGGCGATAAACGTGTCGAGTTTCACGTGAAACAGAATACGTTATATAATCGTATGACCATTCGTGTGAAAGATAATGGGATTGGTATTCCAATTAATAAAGTAGATAAAATATTTGACCGCTTCTATCGTGTAGATAAAGCACGTACACGTAAAATGGGTGGTACAGGTTTAGGCTTAGCCATTTCTAAAGAAATCGTTGAAGCACACAACGGTCGTATATGGGCAAACAGCGTAGAAGGACAAGGCACGTCAATCTTTATTACACTTCCTTGTGAAGTTCTAGAAGATGGTGATTGGGATGCGGAGTAAAGAATTAATTAAATCGATTATTCTCATCCTTCTTGTCTTAATGAGCGTCGTGTTAACCTATATGACTTGGAATTTCTCACCTGATTTAGCCAATGTAGATAACCAAGGTAGCAACAGCAAAGATTATGAGCCCAATTCAATTGGCAAACCGTTGAATCAAGGTATGGATCAAATCATTACACCCTATCAAGTGGTTCACTCTAAAGGTGACCAGACTGAAGGCATGGAAGCGACAAAGCAAAATATCGAAACCATATTAAAGCCATTAAAGAACCATCGCGTATTGCATGCTGAACAAATGCACAGCAACCACAACTTAATCATTCCAGATTTAACGGATGAGTTTCTCGTACTTGATTTCAGCTATGACATGCCATTAGCAACCTACTTAGGACAAGCGCTGAATATCGATGCCAAAGTTCCGAATAATTTTAAATTCGATCGACTTATCATCGACAATAACAAAGATGGCAATGTGAAACTTTATGCGATTAGTAGCGATAGACATAACGTTGTGCGTATGACCACTTCCGCAAAATTAAATAACTTAAAAAAAGTGATGCAATCACAACATAAAAAAATGCAGCCATACTCAGAAATCATAACGAATAAAGATACGATTGATAGAGCGACACATATCTTTGCACCAAAAGCACCAGAAGCGATGAAATCATATCATACGATTTACAACCGCATCAGTGTTGATACGATGAACTCTATATTATTCAATGATTCTGTCGTTGTACGTAGTACGAAGAGCAGTACTGCAACCTATAACAATAATACAGGTGTGGCGAATTATAATGATGAAACTGAAAAGTATCGTTATACTAACCTCTCAGAAGATGAAAACCGTTCAACTAACATGCAAGATAGTATACCAAGTACCTATGACTATATTAATAACCACGGTGGTTTTACTGATGATTATCGTTTATTCAATATAGATAATAAAAATGGGGAACTTACCTATCAAATGTTCTTAAACGGTCGTCCAACATTTAACGATGAAAATTTAAACAATATCAAAGTATCTTGGGGAGATAAAGGCGTCTTCAGCTATGCACGTGCATTGCTTAAAGCCAATGTCACAATTGACAGTGGCGGAGACGAAACGAAATTGCCTGGTGCTGAAACGGTACGTTCAGAGTTGGCCAACAACCCAGAAATTAACTTTGAAGATGTGACGAACATGACGATTGGTTACAGAATGGAAGAAAAACCAGATAAAAGTGATATTGAAATTCAACGCAATAGCGAATTTAAACCACAATGGTATGTACAATATAACGGTGAATGGCGTGCATACGAAGATGGGAGGCTAGAATAAATGAACTGGAAACGAGCCAAAACCTTATTTATTTTCGTGTTTATTCTAGTCAATATTAGCTTAGTGATTATTTATATTGATAAGGTGAATAAATCGCATATCAATGATAGCGAAGAAGAAAATGCTGTGAATTTTAAACAAGAAGAAATAACAATTCCTGATAACCTTCCAAGTGTTAAAGGTTTGAAAATGCAATTATTGACTGCACGGTCATTTGATTTTTCATCTTATGCAAAATCACGCTCTGAGATCTCAAGTGAAGATTCCGGTGCCAGAGCAAAAGGCGATATCAATAATGCGGTCGATGTCGGAAATGATCAATATACCGCATTAAAATCCTACGTCAAAGACAATGTCTATAAAGGTAAGAATTACGAAATGAGTAATATTGATAACGACAAAGTGACCTTTGAACAAACGTATCATGACTATCCAATTATGAACAATAATAAAGCGAGACTTGAATTTAACGTCAATAATGAAGGTAAAGCAACGAGCTATAAGCAAACCGCAATGAAATCGATTGCGCCATCAGAAGGTGCGAATAACGATAAGAAACAAGTGAACTCAGCTAAGAGCGCCATAGAAGCACTGTATTATAATCGTTACTTGAAGCGGAATGATGAAGTAACCAATGCACGACTTGGCTACTATACCGTTGTTAAAGAGCCGAACGTACAAGTACTCGAAGCCAATTGGGAAATTAAAGTCAAACACGGCGATAAGATTAAGACCTACTATGTCGAAGCCGTATCAGACAGTCCAAAAATTATTGAAGAATAATGTGGATTACTTAAGCACACCTTTTGAAGGTGTGCTTTTTTGGATTGTTTGAGTTTTATTTAAGAATTTTTGAAAAAGATGCTTGTTAAAATAAACAATATACACAGAAGTGAAGTCAAAAGTATGTTAAAATTAAATACTGTTAATAACGTGTTATGGAAAAGTTAAATAACGCGAAAAGATATTATAAAAAAGTCGAAATCATGTTGATTTATCATTGAGTAGATAATCATAAGACGGTTAATATTTTAGAAAAGTGCAGTATGCTTGTAACTTTTATAACGATATAAGGAAAAGTTATGATAGCGTTGCTGATTGCACTTTACAAATAGCATCAATTAGACAGAGGGCAAGTTGACGGCACATAAACCGTAGTCTGCCCAGCAATAATAACGTTAAACAATGTTTATAGATTAGAAAGGGTGAATCGCTTGATACGTATGAGTGTATTAGCGAGTGGTAGTACAGGAAACGCCACTTATGTGGAAAGTGATAAAGGCAGTATCCTTGTCGACGCAGGTTTGACAGGAAAGAAAATGGAAGAACTATTTGGACAAATAGACAAACAGATACAAAATTTGAATGGTATCTTGGTGACGCACGAGCATTCGGATCATATTAAAGGACTCGGGGTGTTAGCACGTAAATATAAGTTGCCAATTTACGCCAATGAAAAAACATGGACAGCCATCGAAAAGAAAGACAGCAAAATTCCAATGGACCAAAAATTTATCTTCAATCCATACGAAACAAAATCATTAGCCGGATTCGATATCGAATCGTTTAACGTGTCACACGATGCCATTGATCCACAATTCTATATCTTCCATAATAACTATAAGAAATTTACGATTTTAACAGACACAGGTTACGTCTCAGATCGCATGAAAGGCATGATTCAAGGCAGCGATGCATTCGTCTTTGAAAGCAATCACGATGTGGATATGCTACGCATGTGCGGTTACCCTTGGAAGACCAAGCAACGTATCCTCAGCGATATGGGCCATGTTTCCAACGAAGACGCAGGTCGTGCCATGACAGACGTCATCACGGGTAGTACCAAACGCATTTACCTGTCCCATTTATCACAAGACAATAATATGAAAGATCTCGCACGCATGAGCGTCGGTCAATTACTTAACGAAAATGATATCGACACAGAAAAAGAAGTACTTCTGTGCGATACCGACAAAGCCAACGCCACACCAATATATACGTTATAAGGTATAGAGTCCCTAACATCTATGATGTTTAAGGACTCTTAATGCATTAGTATAAGCTAATGTAATCCAATATTTTCGTAGTCCCACCCTCGCAAGGATGAGTTTTTTAAAAGAATGCAATTGCTCTAGCATTTGCATAAGCACTACTAATCTTTATAAATAAAGAAGTAATGCTTTAAAAGCTTTATATAAGCGTATTTAGAAACCAGTCATCTATTGCGCATCAATAGACATGTTGAATAGCGTATGAAGAGGGACTATTAATGCATAAGCTAATGTACTGGTTGGTATATGAACAGACTTAACTGGAAAAGTTTAGCGACTACTTAAGGAACTCACATAATAGACATCATTTAAGATACATATTTAACCTATATCTCATAAGGAGGTATAGGTTTTTTGTTAGCCGTCATCATAAATCGTACATGGTTATACAACCTATGTTTTAACACAGATGAAATATACAGTAATCGAATAAATATAACCAGGGGATAACATGGTATTTTGTAAGGATTAGACGAGGATTTTATGAAGAAAAGGTTAAGTTTGTGAATAAGTATGTAAGACAACCGTCAACTTATCCACTGTTTTGTCCAAAGTTATCCAGAGATGTGCACAATTAACATAGAAATACCCACATTATACACAGATTTATCCACAAATACACAGTATCTTCTTCCTTTTTTGTTGATAAAACGTAAAAATTATTAAAAAGCAGTATACATTACTGTTATAATGAGAGGGAATAGTGTGAATAAGTGTATAACTTGTGGATAAGTCTAATAACTTATACTTTTCACTAAACTCGGAGGATAAAAATGAAGATAACAATACTCACAGTAGGTAAATTAAAAGAGAAATACTGGAAACAAGCCATTGCAGAATATGAAAAGCGTTTAGGTGCCTATTCGAAAGTAGAAATCATCGAAGTTCCCGATGAAAAAGCACCAGAAAATATGAGCGATAAAGAAGTAGAACAAGTTAAGGAAAAAGAAGGCCAGCGTTTATTAGCAAAAGTAAAACAGCAGTCCACAGTCATCACATTAGAAATCAAAGGCAATATGTTGACGTCTGAAGATCTGGCAAAAGAAATAGAAAGCCGTATGACACGTGGCCAAAGCGACTTTACATTCATTATTGGCGGATCCAACGGTCTGCATAAAGGCGTACTAGACCGCAGCGACTACGCACTATCATTCAGCAAAATGACCTTCCCACACCAAATGATGCGCGTGATATTGATAGAACAAGTTTATCGTGCGTTTAAGATTATGCGCGGCGAAGCGTATCACAAATAAAACTAAAAAATAGGTTGTAAATAATATATATTTGGAGGGTATTGAATGAGGGACATAGAAGTAGAAAAAGCCTATAGTATGATGAAAGAACGTGACAAAGTAAATTTTGGTGAATACCATAAGACACTATTACATATACATACTCCCGCTTCATATGATTATAAATTATTTGAAGAATGGGGTAATGAATATTTCAAAAATCTTAGTGAAGATAAGATGATAAAAATTGCTCATGAGAAAGGTGTTTTATACGGTGATTATTCATCAATAGATGTTCTGAGGGATTTGTGTACTTCAGATGGATATAAAAACATTAAAGAAATGCTTTCGTATTATATTTTAGCTTATTATATCTATATTAATCATGTATCAATTGTTGTTGTAACAGACCACAATACTATTTCTGGTATCGAAAAAGTAGAAAAAGCAATTAATAAAATGAGTAGTAAATTTCCTAATGCAATTTATCCTGAAGTAATTCCTGGAATTGAGATATCCTGTGCAGATAAAATACATTTAGTGGCTATAGCAAGTATTGATGAACTAAATGAATATTTCCATGAAAAATTGAGTGGATCTTTATTAAGTGAAAAAGAAGGTACTTATAAGACATCATTAGATTTAATTAATGAATTGAATAAAATAGGAATATTTAACTATATTGCTCATATAAATAGTTCTAACATATACACTGAATCTAAATTTTTGTCTGGAGGTTATAAAAGTAAACTATTGAGTAGTGAAAGTTTAAAATATATAGGGGTATCAAATAAAGATAAAATAGACAAGATTTCTTCATTTTTAAGTAATTATAGTAAAGAAAAGAAGTATTTTTTGTTAGATAATGACGCTCATTGTATTGAAGATTTAAAGTTTAAATATATATGGATAAAAGCTAGTAAAAGGACAACGAACATAATAATTGATTCTATCAAAGATTATAAGCTATCAGTTTCATTAGACAAGCCTATAAATGAAGGGAAAAAATACATACGTTCTATGTGTATAATTTCAAATAATGATGTGAATAAAAAGAACTTCCTTATAGATAAAGGTGAAAGAAATAACTTTCAAGTTAATTTTTCACCTTCTCTAAATTGTTTTGTAGGAGGGAGAGGAACTGGTAAAAGTACATTATTAGATCTATTGAATTTAGTGATGAGCCAGAGGTGTGACAGTGTAGACAAGTTGGAGTTTTTAAGTCGGAATTCAAACGTGTATGTTTTATATGAATTAAATAATAAAGAATATATTATTCAATTAAGATTACCCATTTTTAACCGAGAAGAAGCAGAGAATATACTTTATTACTATGGTCAAAATTATGAGAATAAGTACAATTATAGGTATGAATTTAATGAAAAGGCATTACAAGAATATATAAGTAAAGAAGATTTGATGGTATATGAAGTTTCAAGTAAGGGTGAAATTAGTAAGACAAAAAATAAGTCGAAAATCTTAGAAGAAATGTTTGATAGATCATATTCCATGAACGACTTAGTTAATATAGCTAGTACGGACAGAATAAATGATTTTATTTTGGAATTTATAAGTAAAAATAAAAAAATACGACGTGATTATAACAAGAAAAGCTTAATAGATGTTATAGATAGTCCTGCTAAACTAGAAGAATTTTTGAGTAAAATAGAAAAGTACAAAATTAACCGAAAAAACAAAGTTAATGAAATTTTAAAAGAATTTAACGACAAAAATTTAAAGAACTTAAAAATTGAGTATGTTCAGTCTGAGTTAAAAAGTCTTCCTTTAAAAGATTGGTTTTTTGCTGAAGGAAATCTAAAACGTTCATTTTATGATTTTAAAATTACAAAAATAGAGGTTGTAGATTTGTTAAATGAAATCATAGATAATGTAGGTATTAATTCTTTTATAAAAATGTGTATTGATGAGAAGATTAATTTAGAAGTTCGATTAGTTCAATCTATGTCGCAAAATAGTCAAGTCAACAACGAAAATTTAGAATTATGCGAAATAGATGAAACAAACATAAGTGAGTTCAATAAGAAATTAATTATGTTATTTAAAGATATAGATATAGATAAAATGAAGAACTACTTTAATAATTATCTAATTAGTTATGAAAAATTCAACTTAGAATTTAATGTCAACGCCAACACTGTAGCTAATAATAATAAATTACAGTTTAAAAATGTAAAAAATTTGAGCTTAGGTCAAAAAGTTGTCGTTATGTTTAATTTTATCTTAGCGTATAGTGAATATGCTAACGATTATCGCCCATTGATAATTGATCAACCAGAGGATAATTTAGATAGTCAATATATTTATCATAATTTAGTGAACAAGTTAATTGAAACAAAAAACCAAAGGCAAATTATTATTGCAACGCATAATGCAACTATAGTCACTAATGCAATGGCAGAATTAGTTTGTATTATGAAAAGTGATGGGGAAAGAGCTTGGATTGAACAACAAGGATATCCAAGTGAAAAGAAAATTAAAAAAGCTATCGTAAATCATTTAGAGGGTGGAATTGACTCATTTAAACATAAAATGAGTGTCTATAAAGAAGTATTGGAATAAAGTGATAATTTAGTAAAGTAAATACAAATGAAGAAGTAAAGTTGAGAGAAAAGTGATATAAGACCCACATGAAAGAGGTTAACATTATGGCTAAATTAGACAATATACTTGCGATTCTATGGATGCTTAGTTCAGATAAGAAAGTTACTGCCAAGCAAATTTCAGACAAGCTAGAAATGAATATAAGAACTGTGTATCGCTATATGGATACACTTTCAAAAAGTGGCGTGCCCATCATTTCAGATACTGGACATAATGGTGGATATACATTGTTAAATGATTTTATTGAAGCGCCACTTTTTTTTAATTCTGAGGAACAAACAGCAATTTGTCATGCTGCAAATTTTGCAGAAGAAGCGGGTTATTATGGTGGAAATTCGTTAAATAGTGCTATTAGAAAGTTAAGAAACCATTCGAAATTGGATCAAGAAAGTGAAATAGAGAAACATATGTCTAGTCTTGAAGTAATTAAGCAAAATAACATATATCCTTCATATAGCCATTTAGAAGCATTAGAATATTGCGTAGTTAATAGAAATTCTGTCATTATTTCATATTGGAAAAGAAGCGATGACACATCAAATGACAGGCAGGTGGATCCGTACAGAATTATTTACTGGAAAAACAAATGGTATTTAGTCGCATATTGCCATCTTAGAGATGATGTTCGAACATTTAGAGTGGATAGAATAGAAAGTCTCATATTAACTGATGAAACGTTTGAACAGCCCGAAGACTTTTCAGCAGAAAACTTTTTTATGGGGAATTTGTTGCCAATTAAGGAAAATGAAGATGCAACAACAACTTTAGTAATTAATGGAGATGTAAGTACATTAGATGAAATTTGTCACCATTGGTTTCTAGGACATTACTTAAAAGAAAGAACATTCAATCAAGCAGTTTTTCAGCTTGAAGAAACAATTATGAATAAATACGTACCGCAATTATTGTTGTCATATGGTAAAGGGGTTCGAGTTGTAGAGCCTTTGAGTTTAAAAGAAGAAATGATTAAGAACTTGTCCGATTTAATTGAATTCTATCAAAAATAATAGCTTCCTTGACGTTAGTTGTCAGGGAAGCTATGTTACATTTTGTTATATGAATAGTGAATGGAGAATGATTTTATGAAAATATCAAAAGTATATCTTTATGTATTTAATACAATGTCAGATTGGGAGTACGGTTATTTAATTGCTGAATTGAACTCAGGAAGATATTTTAAAAATGGGTTAGAACCATTAAACGTAATAACTGTAGGTGCTACTAAGGAATCAGTAAAAACAATGGGTGGATTACATATAGCGCCAGATATGACTTTCGGTAAATGTAAGGTAGAACACAATGATCTTCTAATTTTACCTGGAGGAATGAATTGGAATGACCAAGTACATAAACCGATATTAGAAAGAGTTGGTACTGCATTAGATGAAGGAACAATTATTGCTGCAATTTGTGGTGCAGTGGATGCTTTAGCTAATAGTGGGTACATAGATACTAGGAAACACACGAGTAATAACTTAGAATATACTAAAATGACGTGTCCAAATTATAGAGGAGAAAAATATTTTGAAATGAAGTCGGCTGTGTCTGATGAAAATTTAATTACTGCGTCAGGTATTGCGCCGCTAGAATTTGCTATGGAAGTATTGAAAAAGATAGACGTATTTGAACCAGATACATTGGAAGCATGGTATGAGTTGAATAAGTCACATAAAGCAAAATATTTTTATAAACTAATGGATTCGATAAGTTAATGTAATTAAGTGAAGGACACAATATCGTGTAGATGTGTCCTTCATTTTTTATATCTTTAAAACTATTTTACAATAATAAATGACCAATAATACATAGATGATAGTAAAGAACAATTGACCTTAAAGTAATGTTTAATGGTAGATTTGAAAATAAGGAGGTTGTGTTACATGAGAATTGATGAAGTTTCCAAAAAACTAAATATCGCTAAATCGAAAATCAGATATTATGAAAAAATTGGCTTACTCAGAATACCGAGAGACACGAACCAATATAGGTATTTCGATGACACGGCTATGATAGATTTGAAAATGATTATGGACTTAAAAGCGTTAGATATAGGGTTAGAAGATATGAAGTACATCATTGAATTATTTCATAAGCCGACAACGCAGACTTGTAATATTAATTCTGTGGAGTATATAAATAAAGTGATACAAGAAAAAGAAGATGAGTTGAATAATCAAATATTGATACTGAATAAGCTTAAAAAAATTCATGAATTATCTAAAGATAACCAATATGAACTAAATAAAGAAACAATTCTAAAAGAACTCAATCAAAGGAGAGAACATAATGATTAGTATTATATACGGAGGTAACCAGTCAGGAGTATGCTTTGAGTTATATAAGACAATTTTAAAGAAGTTAGATAAAAATGATTTACATATATTTAATTTGCAACAAATGGATCTTTCATTAATATTGGAGAATGGTTACTATTCAGAACCAACAAAACAGCAAACGTATATAATCAATACTTTAAATGAATCAGAGACATTAATTTTTATTTATCCACTATATTGGTTCAATGTTCCACCAATAATGAAAAGTTTTATTGATCAAGCATTTTGGCCAGAAAATGCATTTAGTTTTAAAAGAAAGCAATATTTTAAAAAGGGTTTATGGAAAGATAAAAAAGCAATCATTTTGTACACGCAGGGAGGCCCAGAAATTTTTCATAAATTAAAAAAGAGAATGGGATACCATGTACTTAAATATCCATTAAACCTTGCGGGAATATATAAAATTACAACATACCACCTTGATAATTTAAATCGGAGCAAAAATAAAAAAGAAAATATTGATGAAAAAATTAATCAAATCACTAGGAAAGTAGTGAAAAATTTGGGGTTATACATCGAAATATAAGTCATAGGTATTAGGAAATTATATGCTTTTAATGTACTTCAAATTGTTTAATATCTCCTATAGTTTGATACACTGGCTTGTCTTAATATGTATAAAAGATGATGTTTGTTTGTTTTTTGAGGTGCTTTCTTCAAATACAAATATATTTATACAGGTTCATTAAATATGCGAGCAATTTTTGTAGTTGTAAGGATGGAAGGAGTAAAATCATTTCGCTCTATTAAGTAAACAGTTTTCTTGAGATACCTACACTTTTGGAAAAATATATTTGATTATAGCTATTTTGACAAATATATAATATGTTAAAGGTAATCTTTTATGTAAATAGGGAGGAATTATTATGAAAAAAATTGATATAATCGGAAATGATGACTTAATGAAATCATTATCTAAATATCAAATCGCTTTATTTATAATATTTGGTAGCTTGTTTTTCATTATGGTAAAGATGAGTAACACAATTGATGTTTTTGATTCTACGTTAAAAAATATAATTGTTGGTGTGGGTGTACTAATAGGGATGTTTATTTTGCATGAATTGATTCACGGTTTATTTTTCAAATTATTTTCTCCAGAAAACAAGGTGCATTTTGGAGTTGCTGAAGGAATGATATATTGTGCAATACCAGGAGGCACCTTTACGCCATTAACTTTTGCTATAAGTGCAATAGCGCCATTTATGATTATTACTACAATATTTATTATCACTCTTTACACAGGGATTTTACCAAAAGTATTTTTTGTAACAATGGCTACGATGCATGGAATGTCTTGTGTTGGAGATTTTTACTGGGTAGTTAAAATGACACAAATACCTAAATCATCGAAAATTGAAACGACACATACTGGGATAGTAATAACTGAAAAAGTTTGATTTATGCACAAAGTAGTTATGTGCCGCTTGTAAATTTCCTATAAATTATAAAACTTAATTGTAATTTACATATGAAAGTAAATAAAAGATAATCGCATCTGTGACAAAAGATAAACAGATTGAAAGAAAATTTATTCCAGAAATTAAGTCAAACTTATCCTAAGAAGAATGATGTAATATTCAAATTACAGAAACCGTAGAAAAATTCAAACTAAAAAAATAAGTTGCGAACAATGTACATTAATTTCTTAAACGAAAATAATATTTTTTATGCAAAATTATTTATTACGAAGATTAACCAATGTCTTATATATAAGGAAAACCAGATGAAATCTTCTATTGAGATTTCATCTGGTTTTGTTACATGCTAGATATAATGATTTAGTTATTTTGAGTGAGATAATACATAATTTCTAGCGTAACCCACTAATGCTTCTCCTCCTGCGACTTCTTGTTTCGCATATGAATCTGTTGAACCACCTCTAAGATTGTAACCATAGGTTCTTAATCCATATACTTGATAATTTCCATTTACCATTGGTGAACCAGAGGCACCTGAACGGAATTTATCTTTTGTTTGAATTTCAGTTTTATTGGAAGAAAATTGTAAAAATTTCAATTTATTTCTATAAGCTAATGTATTATCATCACGTGTGCCATTGAATTGCCATGGATAACCTAAAGAGTATAAATTGTCTTTAAACTTCAAATTTTTAATTTGTGACTCTGAGGCCAAGTTTAATGGTTGCGTATATTTAGACATTTTTTCTTTCGTGTGTATAATGGCAATATCTGAAGAAGGGACTTTTATTATTTTTGATGCATGGAAAGTGTAAGGGATTTTTCTACCATCACGATTCATATGAAAAACGATATCTTTTGGTGAAGCACTATGTCCATTACTTCGATCAATTACATGAGCATTTGTCAATACAGTATAGTCATCAATCACAAATCCGGTCCCCATACTGTCTTTACCGTAGCCTTTCCATCCATCATTATTTCGAATACGGCCGACCGCTTTATACTTTGTTTTATTTGCATAATTATATCTTTGAATAGTAACGTCTTTATTATTAATTTGCTTTGCTTTTTTAAAGCATTACTATCATTTGGCGACTGCAAACCATTATAATAATAATTTCCAACCGCATGTGATTCACCGCTAACTACTACACTTAAGACAATAACTGTAATAAAACAAATAATACCTTTAATTATATTATTCAAATAAATACCCCTTTACATGTTGAAATTTAAAAATTATATGCCTTACTTATTGGTGTTTAATATTTTATTCAGGATCACCATTTTCATCATATTTTGTTACATTACCGTCTTCGTCTATAATATAGGATCCTGCAAGATCTCCATTTTTATCAGTGAAAGAGAATCCCCATTCTCCGTTATCACTTTGTTCAGGTTCTTTATAACTATATTTTGAAGTATCTAAAGTATGCCCTTCATAGTCTTCCACTTTATCTATAACATTATCTCTTGTAACTTCCTCACTGCTATCGTCACTATCATTATCATCGGTGTTATCATCACTGTCACTATCGTTCGTCCCCATCTCTCCATACCCACTTGTTTCTGAAATAACATTTTCCCAATCACTTATTTGGCTTTGTGAAAGGTCTTGAAGTTTAACTGTTTTAGGATGAGTGAGAATACGATTAGATTCACGTTCCGTATATTCATCTTCAATCCAACCTTTATCTTGAAAATGACTTGGAACATCGTAAACAGTTACTGTACCATCGTTATTATCTTGATACACTACTTGTCCAGCCGCTGTTGGTGTGGCTGATAATCTTTGAGTACCGTTTGGAAATTTGGCTGAAGCACTTTTATTATATGGATTTAGAGCCTTACCAGAAACATCTTCGTGATTGATTTCGGTATTTGAAGGGTCTACAGAGCCTCCGTTGTCTTCTATGACTGAAACCCAAACTTTAGCATAATGTGCATTCGAACTCGTACTTTCATTATTATTATTATCATTATTGGATGAAGAAGATGAGTCATTATTTGACGTCTGGTTGTCATTCTTTTTCTTATTATCGTTAGATTGAGCACTTTCTTTTGATTCTTTGGAACCATCGTTTGATCCAGTATTAATATTAATATCACATGCTGATAAAAACATTGTTGCTAAGAGTGCACTACCAACCATATATTTTAATTTCACAAAAATCCTCCTTTGGAAATAATAAATTCTATTAATTATTATACATAAAAAATTGCGGAGCATCATATTTATTTTCAATTCAACAAAATAAAAATTAATAATTAGTTGTGAGTTACGTATTTGGTTAGGGTTAACGGGAAATATTATTTTGATAGAATTGATAACGGAAATAGTGAAATATGTTTGAATATTAACCAAGTATCTTATGGTATGAGTTGGAAATAAAAACTATAGAAAATGCTTTTCCTAAAAATAAGTTTCACACCTAGGAACCTACAAATGAAAAGAAATATATAATTCATGATGCTATAATCAAAGTATGGTTTTAAAAGGACAAATGTAGTTGAATTTTGGATTATTGGTTTAAATAATAACTATAGGGAGCTACAACCAAAAGTTAAAGGTTTGCAAATGATTTGAAGAATGAAAAACTAATGCCGTACACCTATAATTTATTAAATTTAAAAAAGGAGCCAATATTTATGTCATCAGATGATATTGTAAAAACACTATACTCAAAAGAAGATATACGTACAGAATTAGGATTCACTTCATATAAATTTAATAAAAATATGAATATGATTATAAAATTATTTAAAATTGATATGAAAAAATTTCATGACTATAAAGGTCAAGATAGGAACAATCAATATACATTTAATGGTGTCGCAAAAGAGTTAATAAAAGTACTATTAAAAAGTGTTGATTATTACCCAGTAGATATCACATCCAAAGGGTTTAAACAAAATGGAAAAATTAAAAAAGAAATGATTGATAATATTGATACTTCTAGTTACATGAAGTATATTCATCAATTAATGAAATCAATTAATGAAATTCAATACAAGAGATTAGTTTCACATATACATATGAAAGATGTGTATCAAAATACTAAAGTATGGCTAAGTGTAGGTGAATCCATTAATAAAAAAGAACAAGAGCTATACCAATATATGTCAACATTATCATTACATAAAAGAATTGAACTACAAAATGAGGTATTAAAATCTATAGATGAAACGATTTTTCAATTTATGGCAAAAGAACAAAGAATGAACCAAATTGAGGAAAAAAATGAATTGGAAACGTATATAAAAGCGATAAGAGAAGATAGGAATCCAAAAAATGATTATGAATTGAATCATCTTTTATACGAGGAGAGTCAATTGCCTGTTGCTAGCCTAATTAAAGATGAATGGGACTATGATGAAACAGAACATATTAAACTTGATTGGTTGATTGCAGATATGTTGAAACGTTCACAAAGAGCTGATGGTAAATTTAAAGAAAGTCTAGATAAGAAAAGTAAATTCAGAAAAAATATCCATAAAGAATCCATTAAGAATATATCCAAGCTTATTGATCATGAATTGATAAAAACCAACCGTAAATGGGATATATTATCTTTTTATAAAAAGTATCAGTTTTGGAGTAATGTCAAACTGAATCGAGATATCCCAAAATACAATGTTTTATATTACAAAAATGATACTTTAAATATTGAAAATCAAAGCAACATTATTAAGAAAATCAAAACGATCGAGGCGAATTTAGAAGATGCTAATAAACAGCCGAACTATTTAAACTACTTTTTACAAGCCAAATTTGATTTAGAGAACCTAGAAAGTGAATTGATGAAATACAGCATAAACCCAACATATATAAATAAGATTAATGATGATTTTATAAGGTATGCTATCGAAGATGTACATAATGCAATTATTAAAATTGACAGATATATAAGCACTGATGCAGTGCAGTTGAATTATTCAAATGCCCAAATGGTCGTAAGAAATGAAATAATGGAGCAAGGCAGTTATTTCGTAACACAAACTTTGAATGTATTGTCAAAGGTAGAAGGATCTGATTTTCACTTTGGTAATTTTATAGTAGACCCTCTAGTGGAAAATTTTAGAAGGGCGATTAGACAACCCAAATTTTTATCGAAAACAAAATAGATTCATTTATATGTGAATTAAGAGAAATGGAAGCAGTAAAATTATTTTTCCAACCCAACAACCGTTGTTATAACAGTGGTTGTTGGGTTTTTTATTTTTGCTTTTTTTTCAGATACTCAGATATTTTTTTAACTAGATTTGCTAAATTAAACATTGTCGAGGCCAAGACAAATAAAAATTTCAGTTGATGTGAGCGCGCCACTTTCAACCATAAAGGAGAAGATTCAAATGGAGACAAGACATAAAATAATGTCGCAGGCTCTAAGCAATAAAGCACAACAATGGTTAATGGACAAATCATCTAACCAAACTTATGTTCAACAATTGCAGCAACAATTCAGTCAGCAGCTTGATCAACAATATAATGCACTTTTAGCTGATGAAAAAGCTAAGTTAGACCAATACGTGGAAGTACATCAAAGATTGGAATCATTAAAGGAAGAGATTGAATCAGAACCTATTACGCTTAATATCGATAAATTACCCGATATCAAAGCAACAATGCTTGAAAGAGCCAAGACTGATGAACATTCTGATAAGATCGAAAACCTATTTGATAGGTTAGAACAGGCATTAAATGGTTCGAATCGATTATATACGCAATTATCGTTGATTGGTACACGAACACATCGAATTACAACTAAAAATTTTAATCTTCAAGGCTTACCTAAAGCAGTCCAACATACGATTTTACCTTCAAAATTTAAGAAGGTGTATACAATCGATTTCAAGTCATTTGACCCTTCAGTTGTTGGATACATGACGCAAGATTCTAAACTGATTGACTATTTGAATCATAAAGAAGGTTTATATGACGCATTATTAGAAGATTTATCACTGTCCAAAAAGGAGAAAAAGTTCGTTAAACGTGCATTTATTGGTTCGTTTCTATTTGGCGGCAACTTCGATAGCCCCAAATTCAAGTTGAAACATTATGTAAGTGAAGTGCAATGGTTGGATGCGGTCAGCCAATTTACAAAAGTCATTGAACTTAAGAAACAAATCGAAGAGCATAAAACCATGCCTATGCCCTACGGCATTGAACATGATATGAGCGCATTTCAAGGTAGCAGTATTATGGCATTTTATGTACAAACTGTAGCGAGTTATATTTTCAAACACATTCTATTGGAAGTGTACAGAGCACAATGCGAACAAAAAACGTTCAAGATTATAGTGCCGATACACGATGCGATTATGATTGAATGTGAAGACGAAGAAATTGCACAAAATGTGGGTCAGTTAATGAAAGATACGGCTAACCAGTTGTTCAATGGTGAATTTGCACATGTGACAGTGGAAGAAATAGGAGGCGTAGACCATGAATAATGATAGAGGACAAAGCCTACACATCCCAAGTAGTACACCAATCAAAGAAAATAATATATATGTAGCTACGTTACATTCTGTGATCCAAACAGATTTCTCAGGTGAAATAAAGCACCAATTCACGTATGAAATTGAAGTGAACAATCAGATTGTATATGCGAATCGTAATATTCCAACAAAACCGAACGCTAATCAGTTGTCAATTCATGATTGGCTTAAACGTCATAGCAACTATAGCGTGGGTCACAAAACATATGAACCTTACATTGACCGAAAGCATTTAATCTTTATTGGTCAATATAACGGTAATTATTATGTACACGATGTAGCACCATTAAATGAAACTGGAGGCATATTATAATGAAACATATATTCGAAATGTTAACAACAATAATAAGTGTGGCTAAGGAGGCAGTCGACCGTCAAGGTCTGATTGCTATCCTAACCATGAGTATTGGCAATGATGATGAAATAGAAGAAACGGTACAAGGTGAAACAGTGTATAACGAACTTATCGATCAGTTACGACTTAATATCCCAAAAGATACGGATTATCGACCTAACATCTATAGCTATTTCGGTATTAAGAAGAAACCAAGTGACACAATATTAATAGACATGATGATAAAAGTTTTTCATATCAAACGCTTCAATTCGGAACTGTATATATTCAAAATTAACGGTTGGCAAAAGCTAAGTGAAGACGAGTTAAAAGGATTTGTATCAAAAATGATACAAGTACTGTTAATCGGTTATACGCCTACGCAAAGTGCACTGAATAATGTGGTTGAAGGTCTGCAAAAATCAACAGATGTAGAAGAACTTGTCGAGAACGAGCACTATATTGGTTGTGGTGAAAATATGTTCGATCTTAATACATTCAAAGTCGTTAAAAATTCAATCGACATTTTTCCAAAAACGCGATTAAATTTAGCGTTAGATAAAAATGATGAGATTACTGACCAGATACCCAAACATTTCAATCAATATATGTTAGAACTTGCGAATTATGACGATGATTTACAATACTTTCTTTTTCAACATACAGCAGTGTTACTTACAGCTGATACTAAATACCGTCGAGGTCTCATATTATACGGTGGAGCTAAGAATGGTAAATCTGTATATATTGAACTAGTTAAATCATTTTTCTATAGTAAAGATATTGTGTCTAAGGCACTTAATGAGCTTGAAGGTCGCTTTGACAAAGAAAGTTTAATTGACAAAAGTCTAATGGCAAGTCATGAAATTGGAAAATCTAGGATTCAAGAAAAGACTGTAAATGACTTCAAAAAGTTATTATCTGTAGAATCAATGCATGTTGATCGTAAAGGAAAAACTCAAGTGGAGGTCACTTTGGATTTGAAACTTGTTTTTGGTACAAATGCGGTACTTAATTTTCCTGCTGAACATGCGAAAGCTTTGGAGCGTCGAATTAATGTTATTCCATGTGAATATTATGTTGAAAAAGCGGATACTTCATTAATTGATAAACTCATGAGTGAGAAGAAAGAAATCTTTCTTTACTTGATGTATGTGTATCAAAAAATTGTAGAAGCAGATATCGAATATCTTGAAAATAGTCGTGTTACTGAAATTTCTCATGATTGGTTAAATTTTGGATATGAATTTGTTTCTAGTAAATCAGCAAGTATTGCACATCAGAAAGCGTGTATTAATTTACTCAGAAAACTTATAGAAATCAAACCAGGATCACGAATCAAAGTATCCGAGTTAAATAAAGTTATTAATGAAGAAATAAAGGTGAGTTCTCAGGTTATTAAACAGTTAATTCAAGCAAACTTTGATACTCAAACCAAACTATACAATGGCTACGATTATTGGATTGATTTAGGTTGGAAAGAAGCCGATAAAAAAGAGATTCATGATATTTCGAAAAAAGATAATATTATTTCATTAGATAAAAATGAAAATATAACAGACGATGAGACATTAGATGAAGAGAATTTGGACTTTGATTGGGAGGACTTTGACGATGAATAATGAACAAATTGAAGCATTTGTAGAAGTGCTTGTGCCTATCATAGAAGAACGTATCAATAAAGGTAAGTAATCTAATTACGTACTACAGGCAGTTGCCTGTAGTACTCATATGATTAAGTGGTAAAAGTGATAAAAATGAAACGAAATTATAAATATATATTATCCATATGATGTTACAAGACCGATGGTCTGTAGCAATAATCTAATAAAAGGAGCGGTATGATATGAAGGGTAAAATTGCACTTTATTCACGCGTTAGTACGTCAGAGCAGTCGGAGCATGGGTACTCAATCCATGAACAAGAACAAGTACTCATCAAAGAGGTTGTGAACAACTATCCAGGTTATGACTATGAAACTTATATCGATTCTGGTATATCAGGTAAAAATATTGAAGGTCGACCAGCAATGAAACGTCTATTACAAGATGTTAAGGATAATAAAATCGAAATGGTGTTAAGTTGGAAATTGAATCGTATCTCACGATCAATGAGAGACGTTTTTAATATCATTCATGAATTCAAAGAACATGGCGTAGGTTATAAATCGATTTCTGAGAATATTGATACATCCAATGCTTCTGGAGAAGTACTCGTTACAATGTTTGGGTTAATAGGGTCAATTGAGCGTTCAACACTGATCAGTAACGTCAAAATGTCGATGAATGCCAAAGCACGTAGTGGAGAGGCTATTACAGGCAGAGTGCTAGGCTATAAGTTATCACTTAATCCACTTACTCAGAAAAATGATTTGGTTATCGATGAAAATGAAGCTAATATTGTACGTGAAATTTTCGATTTATATTTGAATCATAATAAAGGCCTCAAAGCCATTACAACTGTACTTAATCAAAAGGGGTATCGTACTATTAATCAAAAGCCATTTTCAGTGTATGGTGTTAAATACATTTTGAATAATCCAGTCTATAAAGGCTATGTCAGATTCAATAACCATCAAAACTGGGCTGTACAGCGAAGAAGTGGCAAAAGTGATAAAAATGATGTGATATTGGTCAAAGGTAAACATGAAGCCATTATAAGTGAAGAAGTATTTGACCAAGTGCATGAAAAATTAGCTTCTAAAAGTTTTAAACCGGGCAGACCTATTGGTGGAGATTTCTATCTTCGTGGGCTCATTAAATGTCCAGAGTGCGGCAATAATATGGTATGCCGACGGACTTATTATAAAACGAAAAAGTCGAAAGAACGGACAATCAAACGCTATTACATTTGTTCATTATTCAATCGCTCAGGAAGTTCTGCCTGTCATAGTAATGCGATTAATGCTGAAGTCGTCGAACGCGTAATCAATGTTCATTTGAATCGTATTCTTTCACAACCTGATGTTATTAAGCAGATTGCGTCAAATGTGATAGAAGAACTGAAACAAAAGCATAGTAAACAAACAGAAATAAAATATGACATTGATAGTTTAGAAAAACAAAAAGCTAAGCTTAAAACACAACAAGAACGATTGTTAGAATTGTTCTTAGATGATCAAATGGATAGCGAAATGTTAAAAGATAAACAAAGTCAAATGAATCAACAGTTAGAAGTATTAGATCAACAAATTAAAGAAGCGCAACAAGCAAATCAATCACAGGATGAAATACCCAATTTTGATAAATTAAAAGGACGACTCATTTTGATGATAACACGATTCAGCGTGTACTTAAGAAAGGCTACACCCGAAGCTAAAAATCAACTTATGAAAATGTTAATTGATTCAATTGAAATTACGACAGATAAACAAGTAAAACTTGTAAGGTATAAAATTGACGAAAGTCTTATCCCTCAATCTTTGAAAAAAGATTGGGGGTCTTTTTTTATGCCCAAATTCCAATTCGAAATAGACGGTCGAAACAATTATTTCATCGACCAAATTACCACTTTTACCACTTAGTTCTTAGTGACAAAAGTGAGAGAAATGAAATAAAAATCAAATATATATTATCTAAATGATGTATCACATGTATACATCAACCAAATACATTAGGAGGTCATAACAATGACATTAGAACTACAACTCAAACACTATATAACCAATTTATTCAACCTACCAAAGAATGAAAAGTGGGAATGTGAATCTATCGAGGAAATCGCTGATGATATCCTACCTGACCAATATGTAAGGCTTGGGCCACTCAGTAATAAAATACTTCAAACCTATACCTACTACTCTGATACACTTCACGAAAGTAATATCTACCCATTCATTCTCTACTATCAGAAACAGCTCATAGCCATCGGCTATATCGATGAAAATCACGATATGGATTTCTTATATCTACACAACACAGTCATGACCCTTTTGGATCAACGATACTTACTAACAGGAGGACAATAAAATGCATAAATATATCAAATTAACACAATTAGCAATCACTATCCTAAGTGAAATCATTACTTGGATGAAAGAATCAGAACGAAAGGAAAACGCTTATGAATAGATATATTACTCGTGGTATTGCCCAAAACTTACCTATCTCCTTACAAAAACAATTATGGCAAATTGTAGCGCAACGTGAAAACGAACAGTCCAAAGAACTAGAAGAAATAGATTACTTTCATGTCTTCCAGTTCAACATGCACAATAATCAATTATATATAAAACACAAGCAAGAACGTCCTGAGTACGTCAAAACTCATAAAGCTAATTATTCAAAAGCTATCATTATGAATAAGGTCTACATTATCCGAGAAGATGATGTAGACCTTTCTTATTACGTTATGTTACTACCAGAAGAATACTAGAGGAGTGAATATTACATGAAAACAATAAAAAACACATTAGAAACTGAAGCCATATTCAGTGATGAGCAACAACATCGCTATTTACTTAAGAAAACCTGGGATAGTGAAAAACAAACGATTACGATAATCACGATGTATCCGCATTATGATGGCATTCTCAACATCGACCTAACAACTCAGCTCATTATGAACAAACTTTCAGAAATGGAAGCATTTGGTTCCATCAATTTTGTGAATCTATATTCTAATATTACAACACATATCAATATCAAACATTTAGATGCCTATGATAAGCATACAGATATTCAAATTATGAAAGCAGTGAAAGAATCGGATGAAGTAATATTAGCTTGGGGTGCTTACGCTAAAAAGCCCGTTGTTGAAGCACGTGTCAATGAAGTATTAGAGATGTTGAAACCACATAAAAAGAAATTGAAACAACTGATTAACCCAGCAACCAATGAAATCATGCATCCCCTTAACCCGAAAGCACGTCAAAAATGGATTTTGAAAGCGTAACAAATTAAAAAAATAAAACTTGTGAAATATTTTTATATTAAATTTAAGTATACAAGCTTTTCAAAATAAATTAAAATAGTTATATAGTAATTCAATTCTTTTTAAAACAACTGGTTCAAGACCAAACATAACGCTTTATAAATAAAATTAATAATTATGAAAAGAATGGAGATTATGAGTAACATAATAAAAACGTTAGGCAAAGGAATTGGGAAAGCTGTCGGTGCAGCAGCATATTATTCAGTTGCGACCGTTGGCGCAGCCATCGGTGCGATTTGGGAAACAACAGGCGATAGAGGTTTGATGAGAGACGCTTTAAGTGATAGCTCTAACCAAGACTTAATGGAAATATATGAGATACAGAAGAAAGATGATGGGGAGTATGATACTTATATTGCGGCTAAATCCTTATTACAAGAGAGAGGATTCACTTATAATCACGAAACGAACAAATGGGAAAAATAACAGGGAGTGAAATAAATGGAATTTGCATATTATGAAGCGAAATCTTTAAATGATTTTGAAAATGAACTAAAAACACTTGCTTTAAATAAAAAATATACATTTAGTAAAGAAACCGAAGTTCTTAAAGAAGAAGAGATTCTTGAAAAATCGAATAGCCATGAGCGTGAACTATTAAAAGTATTTAAAAATAATGCACAGATAACAACTTATCATTTTAAGAGTCATAAAAGTAATTATTTAATTATTGTTGGAGAAACAGGAACACCTAATATCATAGGCTTAACAGTTATTTTTGATAAAAAACCTTTTAAACAAATGGGTAAAGCTGCATTAGGAACCTTAATAGGATTAACTGCTATGTCCGGAGGTAGTCTTCTACTTGCAGCAGCAGGTCTAGGAATTTTAGGATCTTACTTTAAAAGAACTTTCACAATTAAAGGGCCACTCGGTAAAGATTTAACAAGAATTATAGAAAATTACTTTGGTAAACCTGTAGAAATTAAAGAATAATTATTAAAAATAGAGTCTTTCCTATCTTGAGAGGTAGGAAAGGCTCTATTTAATTTATATTTTTTCTAACGAAACTAGAATACATCTATTTTGATAACTTACTTAACATAAGTAGAAGTAAAGCTGTATTTGTCACTTTTCATTATTTACAAACTCCTTTCATATAAATGCTTTATCTGTAAAATATTTTTTACAAATTATATTAAATATATGAAGGATTGACTTATTGTGACAAATCTATTTTGTAATATATAACTTAAAGGAGGTGATATATTGAATCGTGCATTCCGAATACTAACAATATACCATCGGCTACTACAAAATAAAGGCGTCAACAAAAAATCACCAGAGAATTTGAAACAAGCCCAAGAACGATATAAAAAAATGATATCGACGATATCAGAAAATTCTTGTACGAAAGCAAAATATGGATAAGTACACCCAAAGAATTAAATACGTTTATAAATCAGAAAGTTATAAGCTTGAACAAGATAAAAGTGAAAAATATGTATTTTATGTATGATATTTTTGACTGCTCTCTATTATATGCATCAAAATTAAACCATTATTTTTATCAATATCTTAAAATTTTTAATCATAAAATATCATTCAAATAAACGAAGTAAGTTATTAAAGTATTTCTATCACTTTGAAATTAATGAAAATTATTAAATAATAACTAACATATCAATCGTCGCACGAGCATTAAATACAAATTCTAAGACAATCAAAAACCTTAATATCTATATCGATTTACTATAAAATGTTTAGTTTTCAATTAATTTAACGAATGTATGATGAGATTTGTATCAAAGACATTAATAAAATGAAAATAGTGATACACAATAAACAAATCGATTCACAGCATAAAGTAGACTAGTATACTTATATAATTTTTGAAATCTTTAAAGATATGAAGTAATAATTGAGGAAAGTATAGTTAAATTATTTGTCGCACAGCCTTTTGATATAAAATAAACATTTATAAGTAAAAAGTTTAAAAGGGATTGTAAAATATAGGGAGAATTATATATAATTGAAAGAAATAAAAGAAAATAGGAGGATTATATGGAAAATACAATTGATTTATCTAAATTATTAGGAAAATTAAGAAAAAACATGAAATTATTAATAATATTACCACTTTTAGGTCTGCTAATTAGTGCAATAATTTCTTTTTTCTTTTTAGATGTAAAATACCAAGCTTCTACTCAAATATTAGTGAATCAAAAAGAAAATGACTCACAAATGATGGCACAAGAAGTTCAAAGTAATATTCAACTAGTAAATACATATTCAGATATAGTTAAAAGTCCACGTATTCTAGATAAAGTTTCTAAAGAATTAGATGATAAATATTCTAGCAGTGAGATATCTAGTATGTTAACAGTTACCAACCAAGCAGAGTCTCAAGTATTAAATATTGATGTCGAAAGTAAAAGTGCTACTAATTCAGAAAAAATTGCTAATAAAATAGCAGCAGTATTTAGTGATGAAGTGCCTGATATTATGAATGTTGATAATGTTTCTGTTTTATCTACAGCGGATAATACAGGAACTCAAGTTGCACCAAAATCTATGGTTAATTTAGTTGTTGGTTTAGTAATAGGATTGGTTATCGCATTATTAATAATTTTTATAAAAGAAATGTTCGATAAACGTATTAAAACAGAAGAAGATGTTGAAAACGAATTGGAGATACCTATACTGGGTTCAATCCAAAAATTTAATTAAGGAAGGTTTTATCTATGGCAAAAAAGAAAAGTACTATATTACCACTATATGTTCATGAAAAACCAAAATCGACGATAAGTGAAAAATTTAGAGGTATTCGATCAAATATCATGTTTTCAAATGCTGAAAATGAAATAAAAAGCTTGTTGATAACTTCTGAAAAACCCACATCTGGGAAGTCCATACTCTCCGCAAACATTGCAGCAACATATGCACAGGCAGGTTACAAAACATTAATTATAGATGGAGATATGAGAAAGCCTACACAACATTATATCTTTGATTTGCCTAATAATAGTGGACTATCTAATTTAATTATTAATAAAACTACATATAGTGAGTCAATTAAAGAAACTAAAGTAGAGAATTTAACCGTTTTAACAGCAGGACCAACACCACCTAATCCCTCAGAATTAATTGCTTCTAGCAAATTTGAAACTATATTTAATAAACTTTTGGATCATTATGACTTCATTGTGATGGACACACCTCCGATTAATACAGTAACGGATGCTCAAGTATATGCGCGAATAGTAAAAAATTGTGTGCTTGTCATAGATACTGAAAAAAATAATAAGAATGAAGTTAAGAAAGCGAAAGATTTACTGACTAAAGCCGATGGTAAATTATTAGGTGCAGTTTTAAATAAAATGCCAATTGATAAAAATTCTAGCTATTATTACTACTATGGAGAAGATTAAGAATGGTTGATATACATAATCATATTTTAGTTGATGTGGATGATGGACCAAAAAGCATTAATGAAGCAATTGAGTTGCTTAAACAAGCACAAAGTGAAAATGTAACAGATATAGTTGCAACACCTCACCATCTTCATAAGAGATATAGTAATGATATTGAAAAAGTAAAAATAAAATTAAATGAATTGAAAAATAACCCGGAAATAAAAAAATTAGGACTTCATTTATATGTTGGACAAGAGATTCGTATAACGGATCAAATTATAGAAGGTATAAAAAATAAAGAGATTGAAGGAATTAATGAATCTAGGTATTTGTTAATAGAATTTCCAAGCAATGAGATTCCTTATTATACCACTCAATTATTCTATGAGTTACAAACAATGGGATATATTCCAATTATTGCGCATCCAGAACGGAATAAAACGATAGTTCAAAATTTAGATTTACTATTTGAATTAATAAATGGTGGTGCATTAAGTCAGATTACGGCTTCTTCATTATTGGGAGATTTTGGGAATAACGTAAGAAAATTATCATTAAAAATGATAGATAGTAATTTAATACATTTTATTGCTTCAGATGCACATAGTGCAACAAATCGACCTTTTATGCTAAAACAGTTGTTTAATGATAGAAAGTTAAAAGCTTATTATGAGGAATTAAAAAGTTATTTAAAAAACGGAGAGTTAGTTTTAACAGATGAAAGAATTTCCAAACAGATACCAACTCAAGATTATAAGCAGAAAAAATGGTTTGGTCTTTTATAGAAAAAATGAATGAGGGGATTAAAAGTGACAAGTATTTCTGCGAAATTGCGATTTTTAATATTAATTATTATAGATTCGCTTATTGTTACATTTTCAGTATTTTTAGGATATGCAATATTAGAACCATATTTTAAAGGATATTCAATAGATTTATTAGTATTATCATCTGTTATATTGTTAATATCACATCACATATTCGCATATGTATTTAATTTGTATCATCGAGCGTGGGAGTATGCAAGTGTAAGTGAATTGATGTCAGTTTTAAAAGCGGTTACAAGTTCAATAGTGGTAACGCTTTTATTAGTTTCATTAATTACAAGTGAAAGTCCATTTCTAAGGTTATATTTTATAACGTGGATGATGCATTTGCTATTGATTGGTGGTTCTAGATTGTTTTGGCGGGTTTATAGAAGGTATTTTATTGGTAACGCTGTAGAAAAAAAAGCCACATTAGTAGTAGGGGCTGGACAAGGCGGATCTGTGTTAATTCGTCAAATGTTAAGAAGTCAAGATATGCGTATGCAACCAGTTTTAGCTGTTGATGACGATAAAAACAAACAAAAAATGACTATTACTGAAGGTGTTAAAGTTCAAGGGTATGTTGAAGATATACCGGAACTAGTAAAAAAATTTAGAATAAAAAAGATTATTATTGCTATACCGACATTAAGCCAAAAAAGATTAAATGAAATTAATAAAATATGTAATATTGAGGGCGTTGAATTATTTAAAATGCCTAATATAGAAGATGTATTATCTGGAGAATTAGAAGTTAATAATTTGAAAAAAGTAGAAGTAGAAGATTTACTTGGAAGAGATCCAGTTGAACTAGACATGGCATTAATTTCAAGAGAATTAACGAATAAAACAATATTGGTCACGGGGGCGGGAGGATCAATAGGTTCAGAAATTTGTAGACAAGTAAGTAAATTTGATCCTCAAAAAATTATTTTGTTAGGACATGGAGAGAACAGTATTTATTTAATTCATCAAGAATTAAGCAAAACTCATGGAGATGGAATTGAATTTGTTCCTGTTATCGCTGATGTACAAAATAAAACACGTATTTTAGAAGTCATGAATGAATTTAAGCCATATGCTGTTTATCATGCTGCAGCACATAAGCATGTACCATTAATGGAATACAATCCTCATGAAGCTATTAGAAATAATATTTTAGGTACTAAAAATACAGCTGAGTCTGCAAAAGAAGTAGAAGTAAGTAAGTTTGTAATGATTTCGACAGATAAAGCTGTAAATCCACCTAATGTAATGGGAGCAACAAAACGCATTGCTGAAATGGTAATACAAAGTTTAAATGAAGAGAATTCTAAGACAAGTTTTGTAGCAGTAAGATTTGGAAATGTGCTTGGATCAAGAGGATCGGTCATACCTCTATTTAAAAATCAAATTGAAGCAGGCGGTCCGGTAACAGTAACTCACCCAGAAATGACAAGATATTTCATGACAATACCAGAAGCATCAAGACTTGTATTACAGGCCGGGGCGTTGGCACGAGGTGGCGAGGTATTCGTTCTAGACATGGGCAAACCAGTTAAAATAATTGATTTAGCTAAGAATTTAATACGGTTGAGCGGTAAAAAAGAAGAAGATATTGGTATTGAATTTTCAGGGGTTAGACCAGGAGAAAAATTATATGAAGAATTATTAAATAAAAATGAAATTCATCCGCAGCAGGTATATGAAAAAATTTATAGAGGCAAGGTTGATTTCTATACCAAAGCGGAAATTGATTTAATTGTGGGAGATTTAATAAGTAATTTTTCAAAAGAGAAACTCTTAAAGATAGCAAATAGATAAATATAAATATGTATATTGGGGTTTTAAAATGAAACTAAAGGATAAAGCAATTTTAATTATAAATTTTGTTACAGTATTATTTAGTATATTTACATTTATCGGTTATTTAAATAACTTGATAGGTTTTAGGGTTGTTACAATTTCATTATGTATAACTATAGTTACGACTGTGTATTTACTTTACAAAAAAAGAAAAGGCTTTTTATTAGTTTATTTAGTATATTTATTTTTAACTAATTTTGGTGTGTTTGTAACAAATATATTTTTAGTCAATCCTTTAGTGGAGTATCATGGTGATTTATCTTGGTACCATATAAATACATCTAATTTGTTTAGCATTGCTACCTTCGCGATATTAACTTTTACAATTTTAAGTAATTTTATTAGTGTTTTTAGCAAAAAAACTCCTAGTATAAAGGTGGATATAAAAAGTAAAGGAAATAACTTATTCTACTACACAGGAATATTATTTATCATTGGATTTACTATACAATTTCTTTTTTATATTCTAACTGGTCGATTAGCAATTAATACTTATGGAGATTATGTAAGTAGTATTCAAGAATTACCAATGTATACTTACGGTTTATTCTTTTTTTCAATTGGGATTGCATTTGCATTTTCTAATGTAAAAAAAACACATATCAAATATCTAGTAATTATATTAACTCCCCAGGTGTTACTTTTTTTAATGACCGGAAATAGGGGAGAAGTATTTTATCCAATTCTATCTGCACTTGGAGTGTTAATAGTAAGGAATTATAAAATTAAATGGTGGATGATAATTACAATTGTTTTTACATTGTTTTTTGTAATACCATTTATTAAAGTCTTTAGAAATATGGATAGTAGCTCGATTGAAAAGATTGATATAAATTGGTTTTCTTCACTTGTTGAAATAGGTTACACACTGCGCCCTTTAGGTTATGTAACTAGGTGGATCGATGGAGGGGAAAGTATAGTTTATGGCAAAAGTTACTTAGCACCTATTCAAAATATATTTTCATATATTATACCTGGGTTACAACCTGTAAACTATGAAATGGTTGGTTACGGTTTTAGGTATAGATTACCAGGTATGGGTTTTAATGTAATAGCAGAAGCATATTACAACGGAGCAATTGTTGGAGTATTGATTGTAATGGTATTATTAGTGCTTTTACTTTGGAAATTTACAAATTTTAAATCTTTTGAAATGCTATCAATGGCTACTGCAATTGTAAGTGTATTAATTAATAATATAAGAAACGCATTTTCATTCGTACCTGCATACATATTAATTATCATTGTAATAGTGATTATACTACTGTTTATAGATAGTTATATAAAAAAAGAAATGAAGGCTGATTGAATTGGTTAAAAATTTTAATTATATGTTTGTTGCTAATATACTGTCTGCATTATGCAAATTTTTAATTTTACTAGTAATAGTTAGATTAGGAACACCTGAGGATGTAGGACGTTATAATTATGCTTTAGTTATAACTGCTCCCATTTTTTTATTTGTATCCCTGAAAATAAGGTCTGTAATTGTTACGAATGATAAATATAGTCCAAATGAATATATATCAGCAATTTTTTCATTAAATATTATTACTTTAATATTTGTTGCAATTTTTGTTTATGTATTAGGAAATGGTGACTTAACTACTATATTAATAGTATCGTTAATAAAATTATTTGAAAATATGAAAGAAGTACCTTATGGAATATATCAAAAAAATGAGAATCTCAAATTACTCGGAATTTCAATGGGTATTTATAATATACTAAGTTTAATTTTCTTTTATATTATATATTCTTTTTCACACAACTTGAATATGGCACTTTTATTTTTAGTAATATCCTGTATATCCTCATTTGCTATTATCGATAGATGGTATCTAAGTAAGTATTACAATATAAAGCTACACTATAATAATAACATTGCAAAGTTTAAGGAGATCTTTATTCTTGCAATACCTCTTGCTTTTTCAAGTGCGTTAGGATCATTAAATACAGGAATTCCTAGAATAGTATTAGAAAATCTATTTGGGAAATATACATTAGGTATATTTTCTACAATTGCGTATGTTCTGATAATTGGTGGGTTATTTGCAAATTCAATCAGTCAAGTTTTTTTACCCAAACTAAGAAAATTATATAAAGATGAAAATAAAATTGAGTTTGAAAAGTTAACTAGAAAAATGGTTTTTATTGGAATTGTTATTGGTATGTGCTCGGTAATATTGAGTTTGTTTTTAGGTGAGGCATTGTTATCATTGTTATTTGGGAAAGAATATGGTGAGAATAATACAATATTAATCATTCTTTCTTTTGGTTTGCTTTTTATACTCAGTGGTATTTTTTTAGGGACAACTATAATAGCTACTGGAAAGTATAATGTGAATTACAAAATTTCTCTAATACTATTATTTTGTATTTTGATATTGAGTTTCTTATTAATACCAAAATATTCATTATTAGGTGCTGCTTTAACTATTACTATTTCACAATTCGTTGCTTTAATAAGCTATTACTATTTTTACAAAAGAATATTTAGAGGTGGTAAATAATGAAAAAATTATTTTTAAAGTTAATTAAAAAGAATCTGTCTGAAGGTGAAATAAGGAAATTGGGCGTACAAGTTGGAGATGACTGTAGGTTTTTAAGTGTTGATAAATCAACATTTGGATCTGAACCTTATCTGATTCAAATAGGAAATCATGTAACAATAACTAGTGGTGTAAAATTTGCTACCCATGATGGCGGGGTATGGATTTTTAGAAAAGAATATCCTGAGATAGATAATTTTCATAGAATATTTATCGGTAATAATGTTTTCATAGGTATTAATTCAATAATTTTACCAGGAATAACAATAGGAAATAATGTTGTAGTAGGCGCTGGGAGTGTGGTAACAAAAGATGTGCCTGATAATGTAATTATTGGTGGTAATCCTGCCAAAAAAATTAAAAGTATAGAGGACTATGAAACTAAAATATTAAAAAACGCGGATTATACAAAAAAACTTAATTACAATGAAAAGAAAATGTATTTATTAAATAAATTCAAAGAGAACAGGTATAATTAATGATTAAAGTTATGCATATATTTAGCAGAATGAATCGTGGCGGTGCAGAATTAAGAACTATGGATACAATGAAACTATTAAATAGGGAGTTTGAGTTTCATGTATGTGCTACATCAGGGAAAAAGGGCGAATTAGATGATGAATTAGAGTCTATGGGTATTACGGTGCATTATTTAGATATTAAAAAATTTAGTTTTCCTTTCAAGTTTATAAAGTTATTGAAAAAGAAAAATATAGATGTTGTACATAGTCATATACTTTTTATGAGTGGATTGATTCAGTTACTTTCTTTTTCATCAAAAGTAAGAAATAGAATAACACACTTTAGAACTTCCAAAGATAGTAAAGAACAATATAGTAAAATAAGAAAAGCTAGAAATAAAGTACTGAAAACCATTATAGAAATCTTTAGTACGAAAATCTTATATGTAAGTGATATAGCAAATAGGAATTTAATTTCAATGAAACTTTTTCCAAAAAAACATAAAACTATTTACAATGGATTTGAAATAAGTAATTTAAGCAAAAATTTTGAAAAAGAAGAAAATAGTTTTATTTATGTCGGTAGGTTTATTCATACTAAGAATCAATGGTTTTTGTTAGATGTAATAGAAATTTTAAAAAAAGAATACAATACTAACATTGAAATTACTTTTGTTGGCAATATTGAAACTGATTATGGAAAAAAATTTTTGAATATAGCAAATGAAAGGGATTTAAATAAAAATATTAAGGTTATTGGAGAAGTAAATAATCCATTAGATTATTTAAAAACAAGTGAGTATTTTTTATTTCCTAGTGAATTAGAGGGATTACCAGGAGGATTGATAGAAGCGCATCTTCACAATTGTATCGTTATATCTTCGAATATAAAAGAAAATTCTGAAGTCAATCAATATTTTAAAGACTCTTCATTTGAATTAGAATTAAATCCAAAAACTTGGGCCTCTACTATCGAAAAGCTAATTTCTAGGAAAAAGCATATTAGTTTTAATGATTCTAATGTTTTTGATATCAATATGACTACACAAAAATTAAAAGAAATTTATATGAGTAAAAATTTATAGATGAAGGGATCGATTTTCATGAAAATTTTAATCACAGGTGCAGCAGGTTTTATTGGGTCACATCTTGCGAAAAAATTAATTAAACAAGGGCATCAAGTTATAGGCGTAGATAGCATAAATGATTATTATTCAGTTTCTTTGAAAGAAGATAGATTAAAATCAATAGGCAAAGTGAATTTCACTTTTTATAAGTTGAAATTAGAAAATTATGACGATTTATCTAAAGTATTTGGAGATGAACAACCAGAAGTAGTAGTTAATTTAGCGGCTCAAGCTGGTGTTAGATACAGTATTGACAATCCAAGGGCGTATATTGATTCTAATATTGTAGGTTTTATGAACATTTTAGAATGCAGTAGACATTTTAATATTCAAAATTTAATTTATGCTTCATCTAGTTCGGTTTATGGTGCAAATACTTCTAAACCATTTAGCACTTCGGATAATATTGATCATCCGTTAAGTTTATATGCAGCAACTAAAAAATCAAATGAGTTAATGGCACATACATATAGTCATTTATACAATTTACCCACAACAGGATTGAGATTTTTTACAGTATATGGTCCATGGGGGAGACCAGATATGGCGCTATTTAAATTTACAAAAGCAATCGTAAATGATGAAGTTATAGACGTCTATAATCACGGAAATATGATGAGAGACTTTACTTACGTGGATGATATTGTTGAAGCAATTAGTAGGCTTGTTAAGAAACCAGCGTCACCTAATAAAGAATGGTCAGGGGCAGATCCCGACCCTGGTACCTCATATGCACCATATAAAGTCTACAATATTGGGAACAACAGTCCAGTTAGATTGATGGAATTTGTAGAGGCTATAGAGAATAAATTAGGCAAAGAAGCTAGGAAAAACTACATGGATTTACAACCAGGAGATGTACCTGAAACTTATGCAAATGTAGATGACTTGTTTAGAGATATTGATTTTAAACCAGAAACTACAATTCAAGATGGTGTAAATAAATTTGTTGATTGGTACTTAGAATATTATAAAAAATGAAGAAAAAGGGTGTTTTAATATGCAATTACTCTTTGTACATGATTTCCCAGTTGAAAAATATAAAGATAATTATTACTCAATAGGTTTCTCTCACAAAATTTGGAATCGATATTTAACAATTTTTGATAAAATGCTCATAAATTCAAGAGTGAAAAATGTAGATAATGGGGAAATTATTAATAAATCGAATGGAGAAAAAGTGAATTTCGAAACAATAGATAGCTATAAATCACCTAAATCTCTAATTTTTAAACATAAGGAAATAATTGAAACCCTTACAATTTCTATCAAGAAAAGTGATGGTGTTTTAATTAGACTACCAAGTGTTTTAGGATTTATTGCAGCTCTAATATGTAAAAAACTCAATAAACCTTATATGGTGGAAGTAGTTGGTGCAGCATTTGACGCATATTGGTTTCATGGATCAATATTTGGGAAAATTTTATCGTTACCTATGGAATATTTACAAAAAAATGCAGTGAAAAATGCTAGCATAGCGATTTATGTGACTAAGAAATATTTGAGTAATAAATATCCGTGTAATGGCGAAGAGTTTAAAGGAATTTCAAACGTACAATCTGTAGAAAAATTTAATAAGAATTTAGATATAGGGAATAATATTAAAATTGGACTTATTGGATCCACATTTGTTGATTATAAAGGACATAACGTAGCTATAAAAGCAGTAAGTAATTTGGTGAATGAAGGTTATAACATTGAATTAGAGTTTGTGGGTGATGGGCCCAGTAAGAAATTTATGGAAATGGCTAAAAAATACAATATTGAAAATAATGTTATTTTTAAAGGTAAAATTTATGACAAGACAGAGTTAAATAACTGGTTTAGAAATCTAGATTTGTATATTCAACCAAGCTTAACAGAGGGACATTCTCGTGCAATTGTGGAAGCAATAGGAAATGGAGTGCCTACATTAGCGTCTAAAGCTGGTGGTAATTCGGATAGTGTTAATAAAGAATATTTGTTTAAACCAAAAGACGTAGTTAAATTAACAAAACTAATTAAAAGATCTATTTTGTCTAAGCAATATCGAAAAAAAAACACTTTAGAAAACAAAAAAAATATTTCAGGTTACAACCTGAAAAACATTCAAATAGAAAGAGAAAAAGCACTGCTTAATTATAAAAAAATAATAAATAATTTTTATTTAGCGAAAGGAATAAATAAAAATGCTTAATTATATATATAATCATTCACCAATAATTTTCCAAAATTTAATGGTTTCAATAAAGGGTAAAATATTCATGAAACAAAGATATACTAAACATTATTTTGAAGAAATAAAGAGACTTAGAGAGTGTAATGATTTATTTGAACTTCAAAATCAAAGATTTGAAGAATTTTATAATTATATCAAAAAAATAGTGAATTTTATTCTGAAATAATTAAAAAAAATAATCTAAGCGATAAAAAAATCACTGTGGCAAATATAAACCAATTACCTGAAATTACGAAAGATGATATTAGAAAAAATGTTGATAATATTATTACTAAAAAGAAAAATAAACTTATAAAAATGGGTACTGGTGGTTCGACAGGTAAAAGTATGGTTTTTTATACTAATGCATATGATATGTCTAGAAAAATAGCTTATCTTGACTACTTTAAAGAACAACATGGGGTTTATAAAGGTATGAAAAGAGTTAGTGTAGGTGGCAGAAAAATTGTACCAATTAAACAAAAAAAGAAAGTATTTTGGCGATATAATAAACCACTGAATCAATTAATGATATCTGCTTATCATGCTGATGGTGAAAATCTTAAATACTACATTAAAAAATTAAACAAATTTCAGCCTGAAACTTTGGATGGATATACTACAGTTATTCATAGGATTGCGAAATATATTTTAGATAACAATATAGAATTAAATTTCACACCAATTGCTATTTTTCCTAGTGCAGAAACTTTAACTGATTTAATGAGGGATGATATTGAAAAAGCTTTTAATTGTCCAGTGCGTAATCAATATGCTTCTTCTGAAGGAGCACCTTTTATTACAGAAAACAAAGAAGATGAACTAGAAATTAATGTAGCAACTGGAGTGTTTGAGTTTAAAAAAATTCATGGTAATATCTATGAATTAATAGTGACAGGTTTTTATACTACTACTACACCATTATTGAGGTATAAAATCGGAGATTCAGTAGAATTAGAAAATGAGCTTCCTGTAAATTATCAACAAAAAGATATAAAAATCAAAAGAATTATCGGTCGTAATAACGATTTTTTACAGTCTAGAGAAAAAGGAATTGTAACTAATGTGAATTTGTCAACAGCAATAAGATTTGTTGAGAATGATGTTATTGAATCGCAATTTGTACAGAATGAAATTGATAATATTATTGTGTATTTAGTAATTAGTAATGATGCGGATAAAAATAATATTATAAAAAAATTAAAATATGAGTTGGAATTCAGGTTTGGTACAAGTACTAATTTCCATTTTGAATTTGTTAGTAAGATACCATCAACATCTGGTGGAAAAAAAAGATTTGCAATTAATAACATTAAGTAGGGGGATAAGAAAATGAATAGAAATATTGCAGTTGTAGGTTTAGGTTATGTAGGTTTACCAGTAGCTGTGACTTTTGGGAATAAACATAAAGTAATCGGATTTGATATTAATGAATCACGAATTCAAGAATTAAAAAATAATTATGATAGAACAAATGAAGTAACAGAAGATAAATTAAAAAACACGAATATGGAATATACTTCAAATGCAGAAGATTTGAAAAAGGCTGATTTTATTATTATAGCTGTGCCAACACCAATCGATAAGCATAATAAACCTGATTTATTACCATTATTAAAAGCCAGTGAAACTGTTGGAAAGGTAATTACTCCAGACACAATAGTTGTATATGAATCTACAGTTTATCCTGGCGCAACAGAAGAAGAATGTGTACCTGTATTAGAAAAATATTCTGGACTCGTTTGTGGTAAAGATTTTTTTGTTGGTTACTCACCTGAAAGAATTAATCCTGGGGATAAGGTGCATACTTTTGAAACCATTACTAAGGTTGTATCTGGCCAAACGCTTGAAGTATTAGAAATAGTCGCAGACGTATATAGTTCAGTAGTCACAGCGGGAGTTCATAAAGCATCTTCTATTAAAGTAGCAGAAGCAGCAAAAGTCATTGAAAACACACAACGTGATGTAAATATTGCCCTAATGAATGAATTAGCAATTATTTTTGATAAATTAGATATAGATACTAACGAGGTGTTAAAAGCTTCAGGAACAAAATGGAACTTTTTGAATTTTAAACCTGGCTTAGTAGGTGGGCATTGTATTGGTATAGATCCATATTATTTAACACATAAAGCCCAAGAAGTTGGTCACCATCCTGAAGTAATCTTAGCAGGTAGAAGAATAAATGATAATATGGCTAAACATATTGCTTCTAATGTAATTAAAGAGTTATTGAAACAAGGTTTAGAAGTACAAGGCGCATCAGTCAATGTGTTAGGTCTTACATTTAAAGAAAATTGTCCAGACCTACGAAATACAAAAGTTATTCACATCATTGAAGAATTAAAGGAATATGGATTAAATGTAACAGTGAATGATGTTGAAGCGGATAAAAATGAAGCTGAGAAATTATTTAACTTAAATTTAAAAGATAAAAGTGAGTTAAGAAAAGCTGATGTAGTGTTATTTACAGTATCACATAAAGAATATATAGATAATAAGCAAGAGTATTTGAAATTTGCCAAAGAAGATGGTGTTATTTTTGATGTCAAAGGAATAGTCAATAATAATGAATTGAGAAGTACTCAAAAATTATGGAGGCTATAATACGGGTTTCAAAATAAAAAAGATAGTGAGGAAGCTTTTTTATAAAGGGATTTATAAGGGAATATATGAAAAGCTTAGTGAGATTAGAAAAAATAAAAAAAAAAGATTTCTGACAAGGAATATATATAATAAGAAGAACGATAAACGGGAGTATTTGAATTAGAACATATTCAAGGAAATATTTATGAATTAATTGTAACAGGGTTTTATACAACAACAACGCCATTATTTAGATATAAAATTGGAGATTCTGTTGAATTGTATGAGAAATTACCGAATAATTATTCACAAAAAGATATAAAAATCAAAAGAATTATTGGAAGAAATAATGATTTTTTAATTTCGAATGAAAGAGGGATAGTTACTAACGTTAATTTATCTACTGTAATAAGAGATGCAGGGCCTTCAATAAAATACTCTCAATTTGTACAAAATAAAAGTGATGAAGTTGATATATATCTTGTTACTGAAGGAGAGATTAATAAAGAAAAATTAGAAAAATTATTGGTTTCAAAATTAAAAATTCGCTTTGGAGAAAATACTAAATTTAAATTTAAATATGTAGATTCAATTGCTAAAACTTCGGGCGGGAAGACAAGATTTACTATTAATAATATAGTTTAAGGGAGATTATGACATGAATAGAAAAATAGCTGTAGTTGGATTGGGTTATGTAGGGTTACCTGTAGCTGTTGCTTTCGGGAAGCAACAACAAGTTGTGGGGTTTGATATTAATGAAACAAGAATTAATGAATTGAAAAATGGTTATGATCGCACGAATGAAGTGAATGATGAAGATTTAAAGAAAAGTAATATTAAGTTTACTAATGAACCTGAAGAATTAAGTAAAGCTGATTTTATTATTGTAGCAGTGCCTACGCCAATTAATAAAAATAATCAACCTGATTTAACTCCGTTGATCAAAGCTAGCGAAACAGTTGGTAAAGCTTTAACAAAAGATACTATAGTAGTGTATGAATCAACTGTATATCCTGGCGCAACAGAAGAAGATTGTGTACCAGTACTTGAAAAATTCTCTGGTTTAACTAGTGGAAAAGATTTCTTTGTTGGCTATTCACCTGAGCGTATTAATCCAGGAGATAAAGTACATACATTTGAAACTATTACAAAAGTTGTTTCTGGTCAAACGCCAGAGGTGTTAGATGTAGTTGCTGAAGTATACAGTATGGCAATTAAAGCTGGAGTTCATAAAGCGTCATCAATCAAAGTAGCAGAAGCTGCAAAGGTTATTGAAAATACACAACGTGATGTAAATATTGCATTAATGAATGAAATCGCAATTATATTTAATAAAGTTGGAATTGATACTACAGAAGTATTAGAAGCTTCAAGCACAAAATGGAACTTCTTAAACTTCAAGCCTGGATTAGTTGGCGGACATTGTATAGGTGTAGATCCATATTACTTAACTTATAAAGCACAAGAACTAGGACATCATCCAGAAGTAATATTAGCTGGAAGACGTATCAATGATAATATGGCTAAACATGTAGCAGCTAATATTATTAAAGAATTATTGAAAAAAGGTATCGAAGTTCAAGGTATGACGATTAACTTATTAGGCTTAACATTCAAAGAGAACTGTCCTGATTTAAGAAATACTAAAGTTATTGATATCATTAGAGAACTAGAAGAGTATGGGATGAGTGTTAAAGTTAATGATGTAGAAGCAGATAAAGCAACTGCAAAAATATTATACGATATTGATTTAATAGATAAAAATGAAATGACAAAATCTGATGCACTAATATTTGCAGTTTCACATAATGATTATGTTGAAAATAAAAATGAATATTTAAATTTATTAAATGACAATGGTATTATAATTGATATAAAAGGACTAATTAAAGATAATGATTTAAAAGTAAATCAAACTATTTGGAGATTATAATATGAAGATTGTTCAAGTAGTGGCGGTCGATGTAACTTTAGAAACTTTGCTAAAGCCCTTAATTAAAGCTACTCAAAATAAAGGGATTGAAACTCATTGTGTATCAAATAAAGGTCCTTATTATAATGAATTAATAGATAATGATTTTTATTTTCATGAGGTTAAAATTGATAGAAAAATTAGTCTAATTAATAACTTGAAATCGATAATCTCACTAGTGAAATTATTTAGAAACATCAAACCGACAATAGTGCATGTGCATACTCCTGTAGCTTCTGTCTTAGGAAGAATTGCTGCTAAAATAGCTAAAGTTCCAGTAATAATTTACACGGCACATGGTTTTTATTTTCACGAAGGTATGTCAAATAAGCAGTATAATTTTTTTTATAAAATTGAGAAGTATGTAGGGAAATTCTGCACGGATTATATATTCACACAAAGTGAAGAAGATTTTGAAGTTGCAAAATCAGGAAAGTTTTTATCTAAGAAAAACAGTGATAATTTTGTTCATATTAGCAATGGTATAGACATTACTAATAAGTTTAATTACAGCAAATTTAAAAAACAGAGTAACATAAACTTAAGAAAAAAATATGGATTGAGTGAAGACGATCTTGTAGTCACATTTATAGGTAGATTAGTGAAAGAAAAAGGTATACTAGATTTTTTAGATAGTTATAAATTTTTACAAACTGAAAATGTAAAATTTATAGTTATCGGTGGTTTACCTGAAGGTGAAAGAGATACTGAGACAGTAAACAAACTTGAAAAATACAAAGCAAATAAAAATATAATTTTTACAGGACACATTAAAAATATTAATGAACATTTGTTTATGAGCGATGTGTTCTGTTTGCCATCATATAGAGAAGGAATGCCAAGATCTATTATTGAGGGGATGGCTATGAAAAATGCAATATTAGCAACCAATATTAGAGGTTCAAGGGAAGAAGTGTTACATGGCAAAAATGGTTATCTATTTGATATTAATGATAGCCAAGCAATAGCAAAATATATAGAAATTCTGTCAAATAATCCTAAATTATTAAATGATTATAAAGAATTTAGTTTTGAAAGAGCTCATTCTATCTATAATGAAGAACTTGTTATTAAGAAGCAATTAAAAATATTTAATAAGTACAAATGAGGTGGAAAATTGAAAAAATTATTTGATTTTACTAGTTCTTTATTTGCAGTTTTTATTTTTTCACCAATATTAATCTTTACATCTATAGCAATTAAACTAGAATCTAAAGGTCCAATCGTTTTCAAACAAAAACGACCTGGTATAGATAATAAAATTTTTAATATTTATAAATTTAGATCTATGAAAATTGAAACACCAGATGTAGCAACTGATAAAATTGATGCAAATATGTATATTACTAAATCAGGACGTTTTATTAGAAGAACTTCAATCGATGAATTGCCTCAATTATTTAATATTATTAAAGGTGATATGTCTGTAGTTGGTCCAAGACCAGCTTTATATAATCAATATGATTTGATTGCTAAAAGAACAAATGAAAATGTGCATACGGTAAAGCCAGGTTTAACAGGTTTAGCGCAAGTTATGGGTAGAGATGATATTACAGATGATCAAAAAGTTCAATATGATAAATATTACGTTGAAAACCAAACTTTCATTTTAGATATGTTTATTATATACAAAACGATTAGAAACACGATAACATCTGAAGGTGTGAAACATTAATGGGAAAAACAATTTTAATCACTGGTAAGAATGGATATGTTGGGAATCGTATAAATGATTATTTAAAAGCACAAGGTCATGTTGTTGATCAAATTAATGTTAGAGATAATCAGTGGAAAGCATTAGATTTTAGTAAATATAACGTCGTTATACATTTAGCAGCAATTGTACACAATAATAACCCAAATGTTACTATGGTAGATTATATGAATGTAAATTACCATTTAACTAAAGAGCTAGCTGAAAAAGCTAAAACCGAAGGCGTAAATCAGTTTATATTCTTTAGTACAATGTCAGTATTTGGACTTGATGGCGAAGTAGGTAAACAAGTTATTATAGATAATAACACTTTAACTAAACCGACAACTTCTTATGGAATATCAAAACTACGTGCAGAAGAAATGTTACGTGAAATTCAATCAAATGAATTTAAGGTAGCTGTTTTAAGACCACCAATGATTTATGGTGAATCAGCACCAGGTAATTTTAGTAAGTTAATCAAAATATCTAAAATTTTACCTCTATATCCTCGGATTGATAATCAAAGAAGTAGCATATATATTGAAAATCTTGAGATTTATATTAATGAACTTATTGAGAATGAAGGTTCAGGTATATTACATCCTCAAAACAATGATTACTTAAATACGAATCATGCAATTTTTAAAATGAGAGAATTGCAAAATAAGAAAAGTATGAGTATTAAATTACCAAACAGTTTATTAAAATTATTTGGTAAAGTATTAATCTTTAATAAATTATATGGAAATTTAATTTATTCAAAGGATATTGATGACTTTGAATATACCGCTAGATTCACAAATGAAATTGAATCTTACAGAAAGACAATTAATAAATAAAAAGATGTTATTAAAGAAGTGTGATTTATCAAGGACCTCAATAAGTGCTGAAAAACATTATGTATTTCAGTACTAAAAACACGGTAAAGTTAGTACAAATTCTAGCTTTGCCGTGTTTTTGAATTTATTAGTTTAAGATAGTAATAATTTCATATCAATTAGCTTATTCAAAGGAATACATGATGTTTACTAGATTCATGCAAGCATGTACTTATTGCTATTTATTTCTTATATATACGAGTATCAAATGATGATATGTTGTTTCAATATCATACTTGATGATAAAGGTAACAGAGAAACATAAAATTTTTAGCAAAATAACTGATAAGGGGAAGCATATCATAAATGATGCGGTTTTTTCAGCCGCTTCTTAAAGGTATTTTGAACGTATCGGAACGTATGAGGTTTATGAGAATTGCTGTTATGTTTTTGTGAAGCATATCATAAATGATGCGGTTTTTTCAGCCGCTTCATAAAGGGATTTTGAATGTATCAGAACATATGAGGTTTATGTGAATTGCTGTTATGTTTTTAAGAAGCTTATCATAAGTAATGAGGTTCATGATTTTTGACATAGTTAGCCTCCGCAGTCTTTCATTTCAAGTAAATAATAGCGAAATATTCTTTATACTGAATACTTATAGTGAAGCAAAGTTCTAGCTTTGAGAAAATTCTTTCTGCAACTAAATATAGTAAATTACGGTAAAATATAAATAAGTACATATTGAAGAAAATGAGACATAATATATTTTATAATAGGAGGGAATTTCAAATGATAGACAACTTTATGCAGGTCCTTAAATTAATTAAAGAGAAACGTACCAATAATGTAGTTAAAAAATCTGATTGGGATAAAGGTGATCTATATAAAACTTTAGTCCATGATAAGTTACCCAAGCAGTTAAAAGTGCATATAAAAGAAGATAAATATTCAGTTGTAGGGAAGGTTGCTACTGGGAACTATAGTAAAGTTCCTTGGATTTCAATATATGATGAGAATATAACAAAAGAAACAAAGGATGGATATTATTTGGTATATCTTTTTCATCCGGAAGGAGAAGGCATATCACTTATCTTTGAATCAAGGATGGTCAAAGATAAGTGATATGTTTCCGCGGGATAAAAATGCTGCAAAACAAAGAGCATTAACTTTATCTTCCGAACTCAATAAATATATTACATCAAATGAATTTAATACTGGAAGATTTTATTACGCAGAAAATAAAGATTCATCTTATGATTTAAAAAATGATTATCCATCAGGATATTCTCATGGATCAATAAGATTCAAATATTATGATTTGAATGAAGGATTCACAGAAGAAGATATGCTAGAGGATTTAAAGAAATTTTTAGAACTATTTAATGAATTAGCTTCAAAAGTTACAAAAACATCCTATGATAGCTTGGTCAATAGCATAGACGAAATACAGGAAGACAGCGAAATTGAAGAAATTAGAACAGCACAAAAAGATAAGACACTCAAGGAAGTGGAAGCACCTAAAGGAATAATTCCAAAATATAAAAAAGGTGTATCAAAGACTACTAAAAATGATTCAGAAATTGAAAAATCAAATAAAGAGAATAAATTAACCGGTAAAGTTGGAGAAAAATTAGCGCTAAATTACTTTAATGAGCTAATTGATAATAAAATAGACGAAGATAAGAAAGAACAGTTTAGGAATATTTTAAATGATAATCCAGGCTCTCAACACGGTCATGGCTATGATTTAGTAGCTTTTGATCCAACAAATACAGATAAAGCTGTAGAAAAATTTATTGAAATTAAAACATCTACATCTTCTAGTATTGAGGAACCATTTTTTATGTCGCTAAATGAAATGTTTGCTATGAAAGAATATAAGCAGAAATATTTAATATTAAGAATATTTAATGTTTCTGGTAAAGAACCACAATTTTATTTTATAGATCCATATGCAAATTATTCTGAATTTAAAGATGTAGATGATCTCATTGACAAAGTATTTAATGTAGAAGCTATTCAGTATAAAGTTTTTGGCGAAAAATGATTACTTGAACAAGAGCTAAAATAAAATTGTGATCTAATAAAAATAGAAACTGTAATTTAAATAAAACTTTCTAAATAAGCTAACTGATAAAAAATCAGTTTGTCCACAGTCTGAAACAAGATTCCTATATTCTTTAGGAATCTTGTTTTTTCTATTTTTATGGTGATAAAGAGCAGATAAGATAATGTGTAATAATCACAAAAAAGTTAAATATTTTAAGGCTTGTTTAATTATTAATGATTTTATATATAAAGAGCAGTATAATAAAGTTGTTAATATATTATGAATAATATTCAAGTAATTTTATTGTTTTTTAATTTGTCGATATTTAAGTTGAGTTAAATTTAAAGGGTGTAATTTGTTTTACAATGATGAAGATAATTAGTCTATCAAAATAAAGGGGTTGGGACTGTTATGAGTGATAATTTGTCATTATTCATTGACTATATCAATGATAATATAATCTATGGTAGTGAAATCAAACGGGAGAAATTAGAGAATTTATTTAATCAATTTGCTATAAAAAATGTTGAAAAGAACATTGTCTATGATGAACTGAAATCTTTAGATATTACAATCATTGAGTCACAGGATTCATATAAAAATAAATTGAAGAGATTATTTTCGGTTCTGTTGCAAAGTAAAA
>NZ_JAESKG010000030.1:0-700 GCF_017891965.1 Staphylococcus sp. GDY8P126P
AGTACCCAGAACACGTGATGGTGAATTTTCACCGACGGTGTTTGAGCGTTATCAGCGAAATGAAAAGGCACTGCTCGCTTCAATGCTTGAGATGTATGTTTCAGGCGTTTCGACACGTAAAGTTTCAAAGATTGTTGAAGAGCTATGTGGAAAATCGGTATCGAAATCTTTTGTTTCTAGCCTGACTGAGCAGTTAGACCCGATGGTCAACGAATGGCAGAACCGTTCACTCTCAGGTACGAGTTATCCTTATCTGATGACTGATGTTCTCTACATAAAAGTCCGTGAGGACCATCGAGTGCTTTCTAAAAGCTGCCATATTGCGATCGGGATAACAGAAGGTGGTGATCGTGAAATCATTGGCTTCATGATCCAAAATGAAGAAAGTGATGACACATGGTCCATCTTCTTTGAATACTTAAAAGAACGCGGTCTACAGGGGACAGAACTCATCATTTCTGATGCCCATAAAGGCCTAGTGTCTGCAATTCGTAAGTCATTTACCAACGCAAGTTGGCAGAGATGCCAGGTCCATTTTTTAAGAAACATCTTCAGTTCCATTCCAAAAAAGAATTCAAAACCGTTTAGAGAAGCAGTAAAAGCGATCTTTAAGTTTACGGATATTGAACTCGCTCGAACAGCTAAGAATGCCTTAGTCGGTGAATATATCGACCAGTCTAAATATTCAAAAGCTTGCGCA
>NZ_JAESKG010000031.1:0-14324 GCF_017891965.1 Staphylococcus sp. GDY8P126P
TTACTTTGCAACAGAACCATAAATATTATTAGTTATTTTATAGCACTCCTTTTATAACATTGCTAATTTTAATTGATCTATAACGCCACTTGATGATCCAGGAAAAGCAAAGATCATTTCATTTAAATCTTGAGCCGTTAATTTTTGGTTTACAATGAAAGTTAATAAATTAACTAAATCTGGTGCATCATCAGCATATATAGCAGCTCCTACTAATTGTTTATCATTATTTAATACAATTGTCATTTCAGCTTCAGTTTCATTTTTGTATTCAAACACCATTTGTTTACCAAAAGGAATATCTATCACTTTATAGTCCTCACTAGTATTAGCTTCATCTACAGAAACTCCAATATTAGACAATCTTGGTAGTGTATATAAAACTGAAGGTATTGCAGGATAGTTAATAGGATTTTTATTCATACCCAAAATATGCGCAGCAATATAGTTAGATTCAAATGTTGCAGTAGGTGTTAATTTAGGAATTACTTTATCTAACACATCACCACTAGCATAAATATTAGGGATATTTGTACGTAAATATTCATCTACCTGTATACCTCGAGTAGTGAAATTAACGCCAGCTTCTTCAAGGCCAATACCGTTGACATTTGGTCTACGTCCAGTAGCATCTAACACATAGTTAGTAGTAATCTCTAATCCTGATTCTGTTGATACAGTATAATTGTCACCTTGCTCTTTAATTACAGTAGTATTTTCATTCATATGGAATTGAACTCCTTCTGCTGCCAATTTGTCCATTAATTTAGCAATATGTGCTGAATAAAAACCTTTGAGCGGTTCATCGTCAACATGAATCATATGAGTTTCTACACCAGATTTAATGGTTATGCTAGCAAATTCAATACTAATAATACCTACACCTATAAATGTGATACTATTTGGCATTTGCTTTAAGGATAAGAAGTCTCTACTATCGTGCGTATATTCAGACCCTTCAATATCTAACTTATTGCTGTGTTGACCTGTTGCAATAACTATGTTTTCAACATAATATTGTTCGCCATCTACTAAGAGGTGATGCTCATCTAATAATTTTCCTGCCCCTTCAATAATATCTATACCTTGTTGTTCAAATAAACCTTTCAAAGTATTTGCCATAGGGTCAATGATTTTATGTTTATAAGACATAAGGTTTTCCCAATTCACTGATAATGCTTCAGTATTTATTATGTTGGGATAGTGTGAAGCTTGCTCTAGTACTTCATAAGGGTTTTCCAATAAAATTTTGGCATTGCACCCATAGTTTGTACAAGTACCTGCTATACGATCTTTTTCGACAATAGCAACCGATTTCCCCGCTTTGTTTAAAGTCAGCGCACCATGCCAAGCTGCGTGTCCACTACCTAAAAATACGACATCATATTGTTTCATTTGAATCATCCTTTGTAATAGTTTTCAACGTTTCTTCTAAATTATCCATAATACTTTTGGCTTTCATATATTCATCTACATCAAATTGTGAAGAAACACATTTAGCAATAGCTTCATGTACTGCTTCTTGCTCATTTAGACCTTTTATCGTTAAAGTTATGATAAGGTTACGTTTATCGCTTTCATCTCTATTTCTTTGAACCCAGCCAGCTTGCTCAAGTCTTTTTAGTAATGGGCTTAGGGTATTACTTGCTAGATTCAACTTTTTACCAATGGATAATAAAGTTTGAGGGTTTTCTTCCCATAAGGTTAATAGCACTAGATATTGAGAAAAAGTTAAACCGAATTGACTTAATTGCTTTTCATAAAATTTGTTGAATAATTTGTTAACATTATAAGCAGAAAAGCATAGCTGATGTGTCAATTTCATTTCATCATCAATCAATTTAATCACTCCTATTCTCATTAAAGAATAATCAATCGCAAACGATTAATCAATTAAAAAACTTGTAATGAACCACATATTTTTGTTTAATTGATTTCGATTTTAAAAATAGTGCGTAAAACTTATGGCTTCAGGGTATTGTTCAAAAGAGGAATGAACAAGTCATTAAAAATATACGTAAAATAATTGAAAAAAGAACTATAATTTAGTTCTTTTTTCATACTTATATATCGTCGTTTAACGATATGATGATTTGAGTGTTTTGTAAATTTTTCCATAATACTAATAAAAAGGAGTTTTAATAGTGAAAGCATGGCAATTAGAAAATTTTGGTTTAGATAACCTTAAACAAGTTGAACTAGAGAAACCCGAAATTACAGAAGATCAAATTTTAATTAAAGTTAACTCTGTATCACTTAATTATCGAGATACTGCAATTGTCGAAGGTATATATACGCCTGAATTATTAAAATTTCCGTTTATTCCTGTTTCAGATGCTTCAGGAATAGTTGTAGAAATCGGCTCAAAAGTTACCAAATTTAAAAAAGGTGACCGTGTTACCTCACATATGTTTACCAAATGGCTAGATGGAAAACCTAAAAGCGATGAACAATCACATGCCTTAGGTGCTACAGTAGATGGTGGACTTTCAGAATACATAGTATTGAATGCAAATGCAGCTGTATTCTCTCCTGAAACACTTACAGATAATCAATCGTCAACTTTGCCGGTAGCAGCATTTGTGAATTGGTTCTCATTAGTTGAGTATGGAAATATTAAAGCAGGTGATAAAGTTCTTGTTCAAGGCACAGGTGGCGTTTCTATATTTGCAATTCAAATAGCATCAGCATTAGGAGCAGAAGTTATTGCAACAAGTAGCAGTGACGAAAAATTAGAAAAAGCCAAAGAACTTGGCGCTTCTAAAGTAATCAACTACAAAACGCACCCTGATTGGGAAAAAGAAGTGCAAAAATTAACAAATGGTAAAGGTGTAGAACATATTGTAGAAGTGGTCGGTGGGTCAAGTATTGCTAAATCTATAGATGCTTTAGCTTTTCAAGGGCATATATATGTTATTGGATTTCTTGAAAATATGGAAGCAAATGTTAATTTATTCGCATTACTTGCTAAACAAGCAAGAATCCAAGGTATCAATCTAGGACACCATAGAGCATTTGAAGATTTCAATAAAGCTTTAGATCAAATAAATATAGATCCTGTAATTGATACGGTTTATTCATTTGACCAAGCAAAAGAAGCATATGAACATCAAATGGAAGGCGCGTTTGGTAAAATTGTTATAGATTTTAATAAATAGCCCCTGTTTTCTATATTAATAATTATTTTATGTAATCCTTCCTTTATATAAAAGAAGGATTTTTTAATATTAAAATTGTCTAATTTATCAGGTAATATAATTCTCATAGAGCAATTAAAATGAGATAATTAATTGAGAAATTGTGTTTATGTATTTTTAAGGTACACCCTAATCGTACAAAGTAAGTTGTTGAAATTATCGCAACTAAAACGTATGATTAGGGTGTATATTAATTATGGAGTGAAAATAAATGATTATAGGTTATGCGAGAGTATCTTCGATAGATCAAAATTTAGAAAGACAGTTGGAAAATTTAAAAACGTTTGGTGCTGAAAAAATATTTACAGAAAAACAGTCTGGGAAATCTATAGAAAACAGACCCGTACTTCAAGAAGTTCTTAATTTTGTAAGAATGGGAGATCGATTCGTTGTGGAGTCAATTGATCGTTTAGGACGTAATTATGATGAAATTATTGAAACTGTGAATTACTTAAAAGAAAAAGACGTTCAGTTAATGATTACAAGTTTACCTATGATGAATGAAGTTATTGGTAATCCATTACTGGATAAGTTTATGAAAGATTTAATCCTTCAAATTTTAGCAATGGTTTCAGAACAAGAAAGAAATGAAAGTAAACGTCGACAAGCACAAGGGATTCAAGTCGCGAAAGACAAAGGAATATATAAAGGCCGACCTTTACTCTATTCGCCGAACGCGAAAGACCCTCAGAAACGTGTTATTTATCATCGCGTGGTGGAAATGTTAGAAGAAGGGCGAGCAATTAGTAAAATTGCCAAAGAAGTTAATATTACAAGACAAACAGTTTATAGAATTAAACATGATAAGGGATTATCTTGATAAATTGATTGTCAATGCAAATGAGGGACTTTCACAGCGTCTCGAAACTCATATTATATGATTGAATTGAAATTTTAGTAAAAGAACAAGAAAAAGAGTCGAGTTTCCCTTGATAATAAATTCATCCTTTCAATTGTGCGATGTGAAGCAACTATACATATAATTGAAATATAAAAGATTTGGTGTAAGATAAAGGTGAAAATATACACTTTGCCGATAGCGTATGCTAAATTTGAGGAGTGATAATTACTAACATTTGTCGTAGTCGCATCGTACTTGAGTTACTTGTTTAAAGCTTGATACATCCGAATATGAATTTAAAGCAACTTTAATCAAAGGTGTTCAAAATTTAAGGAGTGATTGGTTATGCGTAAATTTGGGAAAATATTTTCAGCAACAGTTGTTGTATCTACATTGGTTGCAGGATCATCAGCAGCATACATTACGATGAGTGATGCACAAGCAGCAGAACAAGTTCAAAAATGGGGTCATGGTGAAGGTGGGAACGGCGTCAGTACACAAAGTACAAAAGATTCACAATCACAAAAACCATGGTATAACTATGAAGGATATACGACATATGATCCAACATTTACCCTAGATTATAATTTTGTACGCGCAATGAAATATGATAATTTTACGCTCAATGGCTATAAAGCCAATCCAAAAGCTCATCAAACTCATGCTTATACTATAGATTCTTATGGTTCTAAAATAGATTTTAATGAAAACGATGAAGCCATCCAAATGGAATTCAATGCTAAATCCCACACAGTCACTAAAGCACAATTTAAAAAAACGCATGCATCAAATAATAGCACAGAAGAAGGAGAATCGGAGGAAGGTGGTACATTTATACCTTATAGTACTAATGACGGTGCTTACAAAGCTTTCTTTGATAAAGATGGTTATTTAACTCATATACGTATTGGTCAATAAATTGCAGAAATAATCTAATACATGACATTTTACAAAAGTAATCAAGGACACATACATTAGATGTATGTGTCCCTATCTTTAATATATTGTTATATTCATTTGGAGCCCATATATGACTTTTATTCTTTATATATTTCTTCATACATTACGTTTTCAAGTATTTTCACATGCATTATGTATTTTTGACAGAAGTAGGCGCTCAATATGCTTATAATCTTCGTTCACATCATTACATCAATCATAGATAGCTGCACAGTTGCGTATTTTACTTAATATAAAATCATATTATTCAATTGATAATTTTTGATATTACATATCAGGTGTATGGTTAGAATACTTCTAAAAACTTTACACTTAGTTTTTATTTTCCTCATTTGTGGTAAAAAGTAAACGTAAGGCTAAGGAGGAATAAAAATTGAGTAATAAAAAGCAAGAACAATTAAATGAAGTAAAAAAAGATAATGATGGCAGAGCGATGACGACAAATAACGGGGTAAAAGTGAGTGAAGACGAAAATACGTTAACTGTTGGGGAGCGTGGTCCTAGCTTATTAGAAGATTTTCATTTTAGAGAAAAAATAATGCACTTTGACCATGAACGTATTCCAGAACGTATTGTACATGCTCGGGGCTTTGGTGCACATGGCGAATTCCAAGTATATGAAGACTTATCAGAATACACTTCAGCAGATTTTTTAACTCATCCCGAAAAAACAACTCCCGTATTCGTTAGATTTTCCACTGTTCAAGGTTCAAAAGGTTCTCCTGATACTGTAAGAGATGTACGCGGATTTGCGACTAAATTTTATACAGAGGATGGTATTTTTGATTTAGTAGGTAATGACATTCCAGTATTCTTTATCCAAGATGCGATTAAATTTCCAGATTTAATTCATGCAGTTAAACCAGAACCACATAACGAAATGCCTCAAGGTGGTACAGCACATGATACATTTTGGGACTTTTTCGCACAGAACCCTGAATCTACGCATACAACAGTCTGGGCAATGAGTGATCGAGGTATACCTAAAAACTTCAGACAAATTGAAGGTTTCGGTATTCATACATTCCGTCTAGTAAATAGTGAAGGACAATCATATTTTGTAAAATTCCATTGGAAACCACTTCAAGGCTTAGAAAGCTTAGTATGGGATGAAGCGCAAATATTACATGGTAAAGATATTGACTTCCATCGTAAGGACCTTTATGAATCTATTGAAAAAGGAGACTATCCTGAATGGGAATTAGCTTTACAAATCATTCGACCAGAACAAGAATTTGATTTTGATTTCGACATTTTAGATCCAACTAAAATCTGGCCAGAAGATCAAGTTCCAATTAAAAAAGTTGGTAAAATGACACTTAATCAAAATGTAACCAACGTTTTTGATGAAACCGAACAAGCTGCATTCCACCCAGGACATATTGTGCCTGGTATTGATTTCTCTAATGATCCATTATTACAAGGTCGTTTATTCTCATATACTGATACTCAAATTTCTAGATTAGGTGGTCCAAACTTTAATCAAATTCCAATTAACCGACCTGTAAATGAAGTACACAATAACCAAAGAGATGCGATGCATCAAATGAACGTTAACAAAGGTCAAGTTGCTTATCATAAAAATGGGCTTAATAATAACGAGCCTCATACGACATCGAAAGAAGAAGGCGGTTATGAACATTACCAAGAAAAAGTAGAAGGACGTAAAATTCAAAAACGTAGTGAAAGCTTTAAAGATTATTACAGTCAAGCTAAGCTCTATTTAAATAGTCTAACTCAAGATGAGTTTAATCACACAGTTGATGGGTTTTCATTTGAAATAGGTATGTGTGATTCAATTATGGTTAAACAAAATGCTGTTAACCAGTTAAACAAAGTAGATCGCACATTAGCTGAACGTGTTGCTAAAAACGTGGGTGTAGATGTACCTTCTGAAAATGAAGAAGTATCATCTGAAGCTAAAGATAGTCAATTGACAATGGAAAAATATGATATACCATTACAAGGGCATTCTGTAGCAGTTGTAATAAACGGAAATATTAGTGAGGATACGTTAAAAGCATATGCTGAAACATTTATCGAAAACAAATTAAACTACGCATTTGTGGGGCAACATCCTAAAAAAATATCAGAAGACTTTGGTATAACAGAAACGTATAATACTGCTCATCCAACATTATTTGATAGTTTAATTGTATTGTCAGATGGCACTGATATAAATCCAAATGCCGAGGCTTTCGCGGAACTCAATTACAAGCATGGTAAACCTCTAGTTGTTAATTCAGCTGTTGCAAAAGGCCTATCTGACGCTAAAATAAATTTAGAAGCACCTGGTGTTTTCATTTCAGATAAACCTCAAGTTATTATTCAAGCATTTAAAAAAGTCAGATATTGGGATAGATAATAAATTTTGAATTAACAAAAGTATTAAAAACCCCCAATCTATGGTTGTAGATTGGGGGTTTCGTCATCTCATTTTCACTGTTTATGAAAACCAACTCTTTTAAAAAGAGATGGTTTAAAAATTTTGTCTCAATAATGAACAATTTTGATTCTTTAATATAGACAGTTATAAAAAATAATTTTTTAATATGTTTAACAATATACTATAAGAGGAATAATACATGTAGGGATTTAAATTTAATTAGCAATTGGCATTAAAGAATTATCTTTACACATATAATAAATGAATTAATTAATTCATTTATTATTGATTCGAAGCATTCATGATTTAATTGTTGTCTTAAGTATTTCTAAAATTTCTTAGAGGTGATATGTATGAGTAATGGATTTTTCAATGATGATTTTGATTCAATTTTCAGAAAAATATTCCAAGATATGCAAGAATCTGTTAATAATGGTAATAAAAAATATTATATCAATGGTAAAGAGGTTTCTCCCGAACAATTAGCCCAATTACGACAACAGCAACAACAAGGCGGAAATTCTGCTGAAAGCGCGCGTGCATTTCAACAATCTAGCACTCAAGGACAAAATGATGAAAGTAATTATTTGGAACAAATCGGGCGCAATTTAACACAAGAAGCACGTGATGATTTATTAGATCCAGTAATTGGTCGTGATAAAGAAATTCAAGAAACTGCTGAAGTCTTAAGTAGACGTACTAAAAACAACCCTATTTTAGTTGGTGAAGCTGGTGTAGGTAAAACAGCTATTGTTGAAGGTTTAGCACAAGCCATTGTTAAAGGTAACGTACCAGCATCTATTAAAGATAAAGAAGTCATCTCAGTAGATATTTCTTCCTTAGAAGCTGGCACACAATATCGTGGTGCTTTTGAAGAAAATATCCAAAAATTAGTTGAGGCTGTTAAAGAAGCGAAAAATGTTGTATTATTCTTTGACGAAATTCATCAAATTATTGGTTCAGGTTCAACTGGCGGTGATTCTGGTAGTAAAGGGTTATCAGATATAATTAAACCTGCATTAAGCCGTGGTGAATTTTCAATTATTGGTGCAACTACACAAGATGAATATCGGAATAATATTTTAAAAGATGCTGCATTAACACGTCGTTTTAATGAAGTACTTGTTAATGAACCAAGTCCTGACGACACTTTTAATATTTTAAAAGGTCTCCGTGAAAAATTTGAAGAACACCACCATGTTGAATTACCAGATGATGTATTAAAAGCTTGTGTAGATTTATCAATTCAATATATTCCACAACGTTTATTGCCAGATAAAGCTATTGATGTACTAGATATTACTGCAGCTCACTTATCAGCACAAAGTCCTGCAGTAGATAAAGTAGAAACTGAAAACCGCATTGCACAATTACAAGATGATAAAAGTAAAGCCGTGAGTAATGAAGAGTATAAAGAAGCTGACAAATTCCAAAATGAAATTAAGGAACTAGAAGATAAATTAAAAAACAACAATGGCAATTATAATACTAAAGCTACTATAAAAGACGTGTCTGACTCAATAGAACGTTTAACTGGTATTCCTGTATCTCAAATGGATGCAAGTGATATCGAAAGATTGAAAAAAATCAATAAGCGTTTAAAAGATAAAATTATTGGTCAAGATAAAGCTGTTGACCTTGTTTCTCGTGCAATTCGTCGTAATCGTGCTGGATTTGATGAAGGCAACCGTCCAATTGGTAGCTTCCTTTTCATAGGTCCTACAGGTGTAGGTAAGACAGAACTTGCAAAGCAGTTAGCAATTGATTTGTTCGGTAGCAAAGAGGCATTGATTCGCTTAGATATGAGTGAATATAGTGATCAAACAGCTGTATCTAAAATGATTGGAACAACTGCTGGTTATGTAGGTTATGATGATAATTCAAACACATTAACAGAGAAGGTTAGACGTAATCCATATTCAGTTATCTTATTTGATGAAATTGAAAAAGCGAATCCACAAATCTTAACTTTATTATTACAAGTTATGGATGATGGTAACTTAACTGATGGTCAAGGTAATGTCATTAACTTTAAAAACACAATTATTATTTGTACTTCTAATGCTGGCTTTGGTGACGGAAATGAAGAATTTAATGATATTATGGATGAAATGAAAAAATTCTTCCGCCCTGAATTCCTCAACCGTTTCAATGGTATCGTTAAATTCGAACATTTAGATAAAGATGCATTACAAGACATCGTGAACTTATTATTAGAAGATGTTCAAAAAACATTAGATAAAAAGGGAATTACAATAAACGTTACACAAGATGTCAAAGATTGGCTGATTGACAAAGGCTACGACAAAGAAATGGGTGCGCGTCCGTTACGTCGTGTTGTTGAACAAGAAGTACGCGACAAAATCACAGATTACTACTTAGATCATACAGAAGTAAAACATGTAGATATCGTACTTGAAAATGATGAAGTCATAGTTAAAGGTAAATAAACTGTTACACTAAGCACAGGAATCTATATTAAAAAAGAGTCTGGCACGTGAATACAAAAAACGCCAGCAAGATAGTTTCGAATTGAAAATTATCTTGCTGGCGTTTTCTATTTATCAATTAAAATGTTTTTGCCGCTTTTTATAAATCACTTAAGAGTAAACAAATTCTTGTATATTCAAGGTTGTTTAAAGATAAGCGAAAATAATTCATACAAAGAAAAGATTAGAAAAATCATAAATAACCTTCTAATTTTTTATACCAAAATAGCTTCTAATAAATTTAAGAGATGGAAAAGTTAAAGTGAAAAAATTGATAATCTTCATTAATTTTACTCTCCCTTGTCTTCTAAATTATTAAGATAACGGTATATTGAGTGATTTGGCTTATCACTTAAATATATTTAGAGACATTTAAATCATAATAATTATTGATGATTTTCTAATTTATAACTTTATTTTTAAAACCTGAATTACTAAAATGATAACGCAATTATACATCATTTATTTTATACTATTAACAATAGCTTGTATAATCTAGATAGAGTAGAACTAAGTTACTATAAGGAGGAATTTAATGTTAAGTATTTTACAAGCAATTGGTTCAATTGGAACATTTATTATGGCGATTTTATATTTCGTTTCAGTAATGGTACAAATAAGACAAATCAAGATTTCTTTTATACCATTCTTGGCCTTCGATCAGATTATTATTGAACAAACTGACCGTTTGAAATTGAAGAATATAACTGAATCTGATACTGACTATGTAAATACTGCTTTTAAACTACAAAATTTAGGTGGTGGGACTGCTAAAAATATTGATATAAAAGTTTATTTAGATGAAGATGAAAATAAAGTTTTACAAGAAAAACATATAAATATTTTGCCTAGTAATAAATTTTATTTAATGCCTATTAATAAAAAGGCGTTTGAAGAGTTTGAAGATACAATTAAAAATAATGGCTATACAACTAATATGTATATAAATATAAAATATTTTAGCCAAATCTCTAAAAAGCAAAATAGTATCACATATAGAGTAAATATTGAGGAATTTGTTAATTTAGATGATAAAGATTTGTATGAAATGACATTTGATACTTTTAATTCATAAACCATAGTGAATTTCAAACGATAAGTATTTAATATTTCTGCAAAAACGAGGGTTTTTGGTTTTATGAAAGCTACATCATTCGAATACTATCATTAAGCAATTTTTCTAATAGAAAATACAGAGTGTTTTGGCGAGACACTTGAAGGAACGGGATAAGCTGAAGACTACAGGCTGAATCTGTCCTCTAAGAAAGCGAGCCAACAATACGAAGTATTGTAAATAAAACAGCCAGTAAATGAATTTATAATAAATTCATTTACTGGCTGTTTTTCTAGTAATTATCTTTTTCTAGTAATTATGTCCCTGACTCTTTTTCTAGTAATTATGTCCCTGACTCTTTTTAATTATTAGTTTACCATCTAATATAACTTACAGTTGTATTGTAATATTCTTCAAAACCATGAATACCATCTGCACCACCAAGACCAGATTCTCTCCAACCTGCGTGATAACCATTGATTGCTTCTTCAGCCTCGCAGTTCGCATAAACTTCTCCAAATTTTAAACATTCAGTAGCTGTCATAATTTCTTTTAAGCTTTCAGAGAAAATATAAGATGATAGACCTGCATTAGTATCATTTGCCATATCAATAACGTCATCAAAGTTTGTATATGTGGTTATAGCAAGAACAGGACCGAAAATTTCTTCTTTAAAAGCATTATCAGTTGCTTTTACATGATCTAAAATAGTAGGTGCATAGAAGAATCCTTCACGGTCTAATTTATGACCACCTAACACTAAATCTGCTCCATTCTTAATTGCTTCTTGAACTTTATCATCAATACTATCTAATTGTTTTTGATTCATAATTGCACCATAGTCAGTGTTTTCATCATATGGATCTCCAACTTGAAGAGCATCCATTTTATCTTTAACCTTGTTAATAAAGTCGTCATGTACATCTTCATGAACAAAGATTCGTTCTGGACATGTACATACTTGGCCAGCATTATTAATACGTGCAGTAACGATATAATCAACAGCCTTATCTAAGTCAGCGTGTTGTGTGACAAGAACAGGGGCATTTCCACCTAGTTCTAAGTTGAGTTTTTTTATGCTATCAGCCGCATTTTTAAATACAGCTTTACCTGCTCCCATGCTACCCGTTAGTGAAACAAGCTGAATATCTTTATGTGTCGCCAATTGTGTTCCAACTGTTTCGCCAGTACCTGGGACAATTTGGATGAGTCCAGCAGGAATAGTTGAATCACGGAAAAGTTCAGCAATTTTTAATGTTAATAATGTTGTTTCTTCACTTGGTTTGATAACGACAGAACAGCCAGTTACAATAGCTGGAATCACTTTACGCATAAGCACCAAAATCGGAGCATTCCAAGGTACAATACCAGCAGTAACGCCGATTGGTTTTTTTGTCAGTTGAATGGTTTCGTTTACTATAGTATTTTGTAATACTTCACCTTTGTTACTCATACTTAAACTTGCCATATAATCAATGTATTCTATTGATTTATCAATTTCACCTTTAGCTTGTGCTATTATTTTACCTTGTTCTTTGACGTATAAATGAGCGATATCATCTTTATGTTGTTTAAGTAAAGGAATTAATGATTTTGCACGCTCAGCACGTGTAGGAGCCGGTATTTTTTCCCATTCAAGTTGAGCGCGTTTAGATTTATCAATTGCGTCGTTTACCTCTTCTTCAGTAGCAAATGTAATCGTATCGATTGTTTCTCCCGTTGCTGGGTTAATCACATCCAATGTTTCTTCAGATGTACTTTCTACAAATTCATTATTAATAAATAGTTGATTCGTCATTAACTACACCTCCTTGGGTCTAATTCCCGTAAAGTATTAAATTTAAACTATATCTGATAATCAGTAATTATGTTAATATTTTAGCTTCTTATTTTTAAGTGTATCTAGAAATTCATCTCCCCAATTACAAATTGAAAAAACTACTTTATCAAGCTTTAATCCTATTTTGGTCAACTTATATTCTACTTTAGGAGGTACTAGCGGGTAGGCTGTCCTTTCAATGATTTTGTCTTGCTCTAATTCTCTGAGTTGTCTTATTAACATACGTTGATTGATATTAGGAAGTTTGTTTTGTAATTCACTTAATGGTATTTGATAATCTAGAATAAGTTTTATAGACAATTTCATAGTAAATTATTAATTGAGTATAGTGTTTTATTGAAATAAAAATAGATTATGAGCATAACGCTAGCTTATTATATTGAACATTTTATAATAGTATAGAAATATAAATTGATTAATACACAATCCTCTTTTTGTCGTTATACTAGATTGAAATTGAAATATTTTAAAAAAAAGTATTAATGATGTTTCGATAACGATAAAATAGTGAAGTATATAATTATGATAATTTAGGAGGTAAGAAAATGAATAATGTAAAAGATAAAGTAGTTGTGATAACAGGTGCATCTAGTGGTATTGGTGAGGAAACTGTGAATTTGTTATCTGAAAATGGTGCCAAGCTTGTTTTAGGTGCGAGACGTTTAGATAGATTAGAAAAAATACAACAAAAAGTAGGTCGTGATAGTGTAAGTATTAAAAAAACTGATGTAACAAAGGCCGATGAAGTAAATGCATTAATTGAAACAGCTTATAATGATTTTGGCCGTATAGATGTTTTAATTAATAACGCAGGTCTTATGCCTCAATCCTTTTTAGAAAAGAATAAGCAAGATGAATGGAATCAAATGATAGATGTGAATATTAAAGGTGTATTATACGGCATTGGTGCAGTATTACCTTATATGAGAAAACAAAAATCAGGCCATATTATTAATTTGGCTTCTGTGGCGGGACATGTTGTTTTCCCAGGTAGTGCTGTTTATTGTGGTACCAAATATGCAGTGAGAGCGATAACTGAGGGATTAAGACAAGAAGAAGCTATAGTGGGTTCAAATATTAGAACAACAATTCTATCTCCGGGGGCTGTCAGCACCGAATTAACAGATCATATTAGTGACAAAGATATGAAACAAGATATAGATGAATTATATAAAAATGCAATTAAACCAGATGCTATTGCTAGAGCTATTAATTACGCAATTAATGAGCCGGAAGAATCTTCTGTAAATGAATTTATCATTCGTCCTAGTAGCCAAAGTTTATAATTTAGAATCTCTTATTTAGTAACTAATTTTAATAAAAAAGGCATGGCAATTTATTAAAATTGTCATGCCTTTTTTATTAGACTAATTTCTGATAACGAGCGCTTATGTTAATATCTATGAATATTGTTTTTAATGGTTCTGTTGCAAAGTTGAATTTATAGTATAATTTTAACAAAAAGGAGTCTTCTGTATGAACTATTTCAGATATAAACAATTTAACAAGGATGTTATCACTGTAGCCGTTGGCTACTATCTAAGATATGCATTGAGT
>NZ_JAESKG010000032.1:0-24775 GCF_017891965.1 Staphylococcus sp. GDY8P126P
TAGGACGTTGCCAGGCAATTTGATTATTCCACAGTAGCTCAGTGGTAGAGCTATCGGCTGTTAACCGATCGGTCGTAGGTTCGAGTCCTACCTGTGGAGCCATTATGGCCCCGTGGTCAAGCGGTTAAGACACCGCCCTTTCACGGCGGTAACACGGGTTCGAGTCCCGTCGGGGTCATACATATTAGGAGAATTAGCTCAGCTGGGAGAGCATCTGCCTTACAAGCAGAGGGTCGGCGGTTCGAACCCGTCATTCTCCACCATTCTTAATTGAATAGCTTGGAGGGGTAGCGAAGTGGCTAAACGCGGCGGACTGTAAATCCGCTCCTTCGGGTTCGGCAGTTCGAATCTGCCCCCCTCCACCATTAATGGGCTATAGCCAAGCGGTAAGGCAATGGACTTTGACTCCATCACGCGCTGGTTCGAATCCAGCTAGCCCAGCCATTAGAGCCATTAGCTCAGTTGGTAGAGCATCTGACTTTTAATCAGAGGGTCAGTGGTTCGAGCCCACTATGGCTCACTCTTAAGTACTTCTCATATGAGAAGTACTTTTTTTATGTTTTAAATTAATTATCGCTTTGTTGAAATTAAATTTATCATTTTCTTTTTATACAATATTATGATTGAAAATAGTAAAAACAGTGTGTTTATCATCATTTTATTGAATGATAAATCATTAAAGTGGTTTTATATGTAAAAAGAAATGAAATAGCTAAATGTACTGTATTACCCAAGGTTGAAAACTCAAACGCTTTAGATTATTCTAGTAACAAGATAACAACAAAGGGGTTTTATAGATGAACAAAACAGTAGAAATTATAGGTGCACCATCTACATTTGGACAAAGGAAATTAGGGGTAAACCTTGGTCCAGATGCAATACGTTATGCTGGTATAGTAGCAAGAATTGAAGCGATTGGATTAACTGTAAAAGATTCTGGCAATATAAATGTACCAGAACTTAATTTAAATAAATTCAATTCAGAGCAACAAGGACTACGAAATTTAGAGGAAATTATTGAAACATCTGAAACATTAAGTCAGTCTGTTTCCAATAGTTTATCAAATAACCATTTTCCATTAATTTTAGGTGGTGACCATTCTATTGCGATTGGTTCTATTTCTGGAGTCAGTAAGCATTATGAAAATTTAGGAGTTATATGGTATGACGCGCATGGAGATTTAAATATACCAGAAGAGTCACCTTCAGGAAACATCCATGGTATGCCTTTAAGAATACTTGCTGGCGATGGGGATGACAAGTTAGTCAACATTGCTAATTATGCGCCCAAAGTAAAACCTGAGAATATCGTTCTCATTGGTATGAGAGACTTGGATGTAGGCGAAAGACAATATATTAAAGACAATAATATTAAAACATATACGATGGCTGAAGTAGATAGATATGGTATTAAACAAGTCATTGAAGAAACAATAGACTACTTGAAAGAAAAAACAGATGGCATTCATCTATCTCTGGATGTTGATGCTTTAGATCCAGTTGAAACACCTGGTACAGGTACTAGAGTATTAGGTGGACTAACTTATCGTGAAAGTCATTTTGCGTTAGAATTACTACATAATTCTAATTTAGTAACTTCAATGGATCTTGTAGAAGTTAACCCATTAATAGATCATAATAATGATACAGCTGAACAAGCTGTTGGGCTTGTAGGCAGCTTCTTTGGAGAAACGTTATTATAAATAATAAAGCAAACGGATGTAGATGCCTTCTACATCCGTTTTCGTTTATTTTAGATAAAAAATAAATACTAAATATGACAGTTAGTGTTATGATTGGTATAATAGGTAACATGGGAACAGATAACCGGAGGAGATGTTATGGATTTATCCAACTTTTTTGACGACTGGAGTACAGTAAAAATTATTGCTAGTGTACTCGATTTACTCATCGTATGGTATGTACTTTATCTTCTCATTACAGTTTTTAAAGGTACCAAAGCCATTCAACTATTAAAAGGTATTGTCGTGATAGTGATTGGCCAACAATTGAGTAAAATGCTTAACTTAACAGCAACATCCCGTTTATTTGATTTAGTTATTCAATGGGGTGTATTAGCATTAATTGTAATATTCCAGCCAGAAATCAGACGTGCCTTAGAACAACTTGGTCGAGGCAGTTTATTCAAACGATATTCTACGAATTTAAATAGTGATGAAGATAAATTAATATCATCTGTGTCAAAAGCTGTACAATATATGGCTAAACGTCGTATAGGTGCTTTGATTGTTTTTGAAAAGGAAACAGGTTTACAGGATTATATTGAAACTGGTATTGCTATGAATTCAGAAATATCACAAGAATTATTAACGAATGTGTTTATACCAAATACGCCATTACACGATGGTGCAATGATTATTCAAGCAAATAAAATTGCAAGTGCAGCATGTTATTTACCGTTATCTGATAGCGCAAAAATAGCAAAAAGTTTAGGTACAAGACACAGAGCAGCAGTTGGTATCTCAGAAGTATCAGATGCATTTACTGTAGTTGTATCTGAAGAAACGGGTTCGATTTCTGTTACATTTGATGGTAAATTGAGAAAAGATATTTCTAATGAAGCTTTTGAAGAACTACTAGCTGAACATTGGTTTGGCACACACTTTCATGAGAAAGGTGTGAACTAATATGTTAGAGAGTAAATGGGGTTTAAGATTAATCGCATTGATGTTAGCTGTATTATTTTTCTTGTCAGCTAATAACATGTTTGGAAATATTTTTGATGCAGATAACTTAAGTCAAAAATCATCTGAAACTATTCAAGATGTGCCAGTTCAAGTGAAATACAATAATAAAGAACTTTATGCAAGTGAAGTTCCAAATAAAGTAGATGTTGAAATTTCTGGACCACAATCACAAGTTTTAAAAGCAGAAAATGGTGAAAACATTAGAGCTATTTTAGATCTTAGTGGTGAAAAAGCTGGTAAACATACAGCTCAATTTAAAATTAATGGATTAAACAAAGATATTGATTACACAGTGAAACCAAAAGAAACAACTGTTTCACTGGAAGAAAAAGTAAGTAAAACATTTAAAATTGAACCAGATGTAAGTAATAACGATTTGAATTCTAACTATAAAATAAGTGAACAAAGCGTTTCACCTGATACAGTTAAAGTTACAGGTGGACAAAAGCAACTAGATAAAATCGCTTATTTAAAAGCTACTTATAAAAACAAAAGTAAAGTTTCAAAAGACACTACAGACGTTGCGAAAATAACAGCATTTGATAGAAACTTAAACAAAATTGATGTTTCAATTGACCCTAATGAAGTCAATTTAAGTGTTAAAGTAGAAGATTATAGTAAAAAAGTAAAAGTGAAAATGAAATCTGTTGGTTCGCTTTCAAATGGACAAGAAGTTAAAGATATTAAATTAGATGATAACGAAGTTGAAATCTATGGTAACAAAGACGACTTAGATGACATTGATGAAATTACAGCAAGAATTAATTTGGATGGCATTTCAGATACAACTGAGGAAAAGGTAGATTTCCAAGTTCCAGATAAGGTCACAAAAGTTAGTCCGAAAGATACCACTGCAAAAATAACAGTTAAATAGATTTTTAAAATAAAGGAGATATATATAATGGCTAAATATTTTGGTACAGATGGCGTAAGGGGCGTTGCAAATAAAGAATTAACGCCAGAACTTGCGTTTAAATTAGGACGCTATGGTGGCTATGTTTTAGCACATAATGAAGGTGAAAAGCATCCTAAAGTACTAGTAGGTAGAGATACACGTGTTTCTGGTGAAATGCTAGAATCTGCTTTAATTGCTGGATTGATTTCTATTGGTGCAGAGGTTATGCGTTTAGGTGTTATTTCAACACCTGGTGTGGCTTATTTAACACGTGAAATGGAGGCTGATCTTGGTGTAATGATTTCAGCTTCTCATAATCCAGTACCAGACAATGGGATTAAATTCTTTGGTTCTGATGGATTTAAATTATCAGATGATCAAGAACAAGAAATCGAACATTTATTAGATCAAGATAACCCTGATTTACCAAGACCGGTTGGTGAAGACATCGTACATTACTCAGACTACTTTGAGGGTGCGCAAAAATATATTAGTTATTTAAAATCGACTGTAGACGTTGATTTAGCAGGTATGAAAATTGCACTAGATGGTGCACATGGTTCGACTTCATCACTTGCACCATTTCTATTTGGTGACTTAGAAGCTGATACAGTAACAATTGGATGTAATCCTAACGGTTATAATATTAATCAAGAAGTAGGATCAACACATCCTGAATCACTTGCTAAAGTCGTTGTAGAATCTGAGTGTGATTTTGGATTAGCCTTTGATGGTGATGGTGATAGATTAATTGCTATCGATGAAAAGGGAAATATCGTAGATGGTGATCAAATTATGTTTATTATTGGTCAAGCTATGAGTAAGAATCAGGAATTAAATAATAATATGATTGTTTCTACAGTTATGAGTAACTTAGGTTTCTATAAAGCACTTGAGAATGAAGGTATCCAATCAAATAAAACAAAAGTTGGAGATCGTTATGTTGTTGAGGAGATGAGACGTGGTAACTATAATCTTGGTGGAGAGCAATCAGGTCATATTGTATTAATGGATTATAATACAACGGGTGATGGCTTGTTAACAGGTGTACAACTTGCAAGTATCATTAAAATGACTGGTAAAAGCTTGAGTCAACTTACAAGTCAAATGAAGAAATATCCTCAATCATTAGTCAACGTTCGTGTTACTGATAAATATCGTGTGGAAGAGAATATAGATGTACAGGAAATAATGACTAAGGTTGAAGTTGAAATGAATGGAGAAGGCCGTATCTTAGTAAGACCATCAGGTACAGAACCCCTTGTTCGTGTAATGGTTGAAGCTGCGACAGATGAGGATGCGCAACGTTATGCCAATACAATTGCTGAAGTAGTCCAAGATAAAATGGGCTTAGACAATTAATATATTTTAAAGGAAAGAGACTGGGACATAAATAGATGCCTCAGTCTCTTTCTTAATAGAGTAGTAGATGTTATTGTATTGAAAATAGTTTAATATTATATAAGCTAAGGCACATGTATAAGACTACTAGAATGATTAAGGATTACATGAGCTAAGCTCATGCATAAGAACTACTAATTCACATAAAATGTGAAAGTAGTTCTAAAAAGTAGTTCTAAAAAGTGGCTCTAAAAATAATTTTGATATAAAAAAGCACGAATAGGCTGAATTAAGCTTATCCGTGCTTTTTTAATTATAGATTAATTTTACAATACATTATATTCTTTTACTATTTCTGAAGTTAATTGATCATCTGTTTTAGCAAATGATTTCAAGAAGCCTTCTACACTATGTTTATCAATGTACTCATTTTTTTCAATTGTTTCTTGATCATTGGTATCATCATATTTTAATAATAATACCGCTGTTTTGATGAGTGCATCATGTTTCAAATTATTTTGGTATAAATAAGATAGTGGTTTAATGATTCTATCTTGTGGTCCAATTTTACGCATAGTGCCTCGTCCAACACGTGTTACTTCGTCTGATAAATTAGGGTTTTTGAAACGACCAATGATTTTATCAACGTATTGAGCTTGTTCACTTTCTGTAAAATTGAATTGTGTTGTAATATATTGACTTGTTTCTTTTAGAACATTTTCTAAACCATGTCTAATATTATCATCATTAACAGCATCTAATATTGTTGGTTGGCCATAAAATCTACCTGCATAAGCAAGATAAGCATGACCAGTGTTAACAGTGAGTAATTTACGTTCAATGTATGGCGTTAAATTGTCTACATATTTAATATGATCTAATTCTGGACCAAACCAAGCATCTTTTTCAATTACCCATTCGTAAAATGGTTCAACGATAACATCTAAAAGATTGTCATTTGTTTGTAAAGGAACGATGCGATCGACAGCAGAGTTTGCAAAGTGAATATGATCACCTAAAGGACCAGTGATATCTAAAATGGCATCTTTTAATGTATTTGTGGCCATTATTGCATTTTCACAAGCAACAATATTAACTGGCGTCTCTTTTTCCTTTAAATAAGGTGCAAATGATTTTGCAATAATAGGCAAGATATTAACGCCTACAGCAGTAGTAATTAAATCTGCTTCTAATACGGCTTGTTTTAGGCTTTCAGAAGGGCCATCTGAATTAATTGCATCGACATTATGCACACGTGTAGTTGTTTTTGCTTCATCTGCTAGGATGACATCATATTGATGTTCTTTATCTAAAGCATTTATAATTTCTTCGTTCACATCAGCAAAAGTAACTTTTACATCGTTATCCGCAAGAATATATCCAATAAAACCACGACCAATATTACCTGCACCAAAGTGTAATGCTTTCATTATGCTTCAGCCTCCTCAAAGACTTGTTTGATTTCTTCAGCAGATGATGCATTAATAATACGATCAACGTTTTCTTCTTCACTAAAAGTAATCGCAATTTTAGAAAGCAAATCTAAATGTTCGCCATCTTTACCAGCAATACCTACGACAACTTTAACTTCTTCACCTTCCCAATCGACACCTTCAGGAATTTGAATTAAAGTTAGACCAGATTTTAATACGCTTGTTTTAGCTTCATCTGTACCGTGTGGAATGGCTAAACCATTACCCATAAATGTAGATACAACTTGTTCACGATCTTTCATAGCTTGAATATAATCTTCAGTCACTGCACCGCTAGATACTAAGGCATGACCTGCTTTTTCAATAGCTTCGTTTTGATCCTTTACTGTTTGGTTAATAAAAATGTTTTCATTGCTAAATAATTCGCTCATTGTCTTCACTCCATATTTAATAAATTTTGTAATTGTATCAGATAACTTTGCTTCAATAAAACTTGAAGTTGTTCGGGTCTTTCCATAAATCCATCGATATTATCAAGATGCTCTACCATTTTTCCAGATATTTCACTTACCAATTGAGACATGGTGTCATCGGGAGGTACAAACATATTTAATAAATATCTCACGGATTGATTGCCATTTTGATTACTTTTAAGCACAATAGGCTCATTTAAAATCGTTATAAGTATGAATGGTTTTTTGATGATATCATTTTTTAAATGAGGTATAGCGATAGGGTAGGGTTCTAAAACAAACCCTTGACTGTCCATATGTTGCTTAATAAGTTCAGCGAATGACGGCCCATCCGTAATAATTTGATGTGATAATAATGTTGATGTTAAATACTGACTCCAATCTGATACCATTGTGTAGTCAATATTTACCGAATCGATAATTTCTAAACCTTTTCTTATATAATTTAGTTTGTCTTCAGGATTTAAAATATTATGATGCTTCGGTTCAATAGCTTGATGCTTAAATTGATGTTGCTGTGTATTTAAGAACGCTGCAACATGATTGATATCTGCATCAGGTAGTAGGGGATTTACTGTAATATAAGGGGTTGTAATATCGATATCTACAGTAGAAATAATTGCATCAAATTGTGATGTATCCATTTCTTTTAAATCACCCACAGAAGCCTGTGTAGTTTTTTGGATTTCGCTAAAGGTTTGTTGCAAACGCGTAGCAAGTAAACGACTCGTACCTATACCACTACTACATACGACCAGCACATTATATAAGTGAGCACCTTGGCTTTGAATAGCGCCACCAAAATGTAAAACAATAAATGCAATTTCACTATCTGGAAATGTAAAATCTGGCCAAGTTTGTAATAAGGCGCGATATACACTTTCAAATAATCGCGGATATTTGTGCTTAATCATTTCAGTTAATGGATTATTTGTTTCAATATTGGCATTTAATCTATTAATAGCTGGAATGATATGCAATTTTAAACCTTCGCTTAAAGTTTCAGTATCTTTAAATGTTTGCTGTGAAAAATGCGTGACTGACTGTATGAATTTTTCGATTTTTGATTCATCTTTACTGTCTTTAAATACTTCTGCAGATTCTTTTCGTTTTGCGCCGCGGAGGTGAATCGTAATAAAGGTCACTTCGGCTTGATTAAACTGAACCCCGTATATATGCTCAAGATGTAGTGCAAGCGCTTGTGCCACCTCATGTTCAAATGAATCTTTAACACTTTGATAAATATCGTCGTTCAATGCAACATACTGACCATTTAACATCCGATCAATACTTAAGACGATATGCACTGTAAGGGTTAAATAACTAGACTCAGTCAATGAGTAGGGCAATTGATCGAGATGGTCCATAAGAATTCGTTCAATTTGGAAAATCTTATCCATATCTACCATAGCTAGTTGGGATTGATTAATAGATTGATAAACAAAGTGATTTTCGATTACGGAATAAACACTGGTACTATTTAGGTTATTGACCATTAATTGACTTAATAATTCACGTTTTTTAGATTCTGCGCCATGTAATTGAATACCTTCTCCACGTTTTTTGTGTAAACGTAATTGATATAAATCAAGTTCCACATCGAGCTCATCTAAGAGTTTCGTTAGTGTTTGATTCGATACACCAATTTCTTGTGCCAATCCATATTGTTTAATAGGGGTATCAGATTGTATCAATGCATATAAAATGATTACTTTTTGTTCTTCTTGTGATAAATCTATGGTGTTTTCATGCAATAAGGCATGTTTCAGTGAAGATAGAGCACCTTCACTTGTATTGAGTTGTATGCCTTTTTTTGTGACGCGCTCTAATGCTATATCAAAATTAGATAGGAACGATTCAATTGATTTTAATTCTCTATGAATAGTACGAGAGGATACAGCTAAGTTTTGAGCAATGTCGTAAATTGTGACATATTGACCGTGATATTTAATTAACATTTCGATAATTTCTTTTTCACGTGTACTCAAAAACATAGCCATACCCTCCAGTATTGTTCTATATAGTGATTATTTATTTTTTAAGATTTTCAAGTAATTCATCATATCTAGGAGAGTTTAAGAAATTATCTACAGAGATATGGATTGCATTTGGAACTTGTTTGATTGCTCTGTCAGTAAGTTTCTTCTGAGTGATAACAAGTTGTGCATCGCTAGGCAATTGATTGATTGCAGTATTTGTAACATTTACATCTTGGATGCCTGCTTTTTTAAATTTATTACGTAACATACTTGCACCCATAGCACTTGATCCCATACCAGCGTCACAAGCAAATATAACATGATTCACTTTACTATAATCATGTGCGTCTACATTTTCAGTATCATAATTATCTAACAATGCTTCTTCTGATTGTTCTTCATTATTTTCTGAAGTTGAAGTAGAAGCGGTAGTTGAAGTTGCATTATTATCTTCATTCCCTTTTAGCTTAGAAGATACACTTGATTTTTTCCCTTTTGAAGCTTCCATTTTTTCGGTAGCTGCTTCTAAGTCTTCTTCAGGCTCTTTTGTGAATTTCAAAATAAGTGCTGCCACGATAAATGATACGATTGCTGCTAAGAGTACACCAAGCACCATGTGTAAGAATTCACCTTTAGGCGCGTTCAACATATAAACGATGAATGAACCAGGTGAGGCAGGACTCTTGAAGCCGAAATCAAGTAATGAATAAGTTGCCACACCAGTCATACCACCTAAGATTACAGCGATAAATAATAAAGGACGCATTAATACGTATGGGAAGTAAATTTCATGAATACCACCTAAGAAGTGGATAATCCCTGCGCCATATGATGTTGCTTTTGCTGTACCTTTACCAAAAATCATATAAGCAACTAAAATACCAAGACCAGGTCCAGGGTTAGATTCAATTGTGTATAAGATAGATTGTCCAGCAGATGCTGCTTGATCTGCACCAAGTGGTGTGAAAACCCCATGGTTAATTGCATTGTTCAAGAAGACAATCTTAGCAGGTTCAACGATAATACTTACTAATGGAAGTAAATGTGCATGTACCAATGCTTCAACAGCAAGTGACAAGATATGCATAATAAATTCCATAATTGGAGCTAATATTTTAAATCCAACAATAGTCATGATGAATCCTAAGATACCAGCTGAGAAATTATTGAATAACATCTCAAAACCTTGTGGTGTTCTAGGTTGAATAAACTCATCTGTTTTCTTCATTAACCAACCTACAAGTGGTCCCATAATCATAGCACCAAGTAACATTGGTGTATCAGGTAATGCTACGATAACACCCATAGTTGCAACAGCAGCAATAATACCACCGCGCATTTCGTGAATTAAACGACCACCACTATATGCAATAAGCAAGGGAATTAAATATGAAATCATAGGTCCAGCTAATTCACTTAAATCTTTATTAGGCCACCAACCACCATCAATAAAGATTGCAGCGATAAAGCCCCATGCGATAAATGCACCGATATTCGGCATAATCATACTACTTAAAAATGAACCAAATGCCTGTACCTTACGTCCAAGACCTTTGTTTTCTTGCGTCTCTGTTTGTGACATAGAATTGCACCTCTTTTTCTCTTTTTATTTATAACTTTATTGTATGGGGGGTACAGGGGAATAAACAAGAGAAAGTAATATCAAATTTGTCACAGTATCTTTGACAAGTTTGTGAATATAACTGGACGCTTCATAAATATGGATATTACATGTTAAATGTCACTGATTAAGCACAAAGTTATTTTGTAAATAAATTGTTAATAAATTATTTGCATTAAGTAATAAGAACATTGTACAATTAATAATATTGATAGGAAGGAGGACAGTTTAAGCGTTAGTTCAATAAAGCGCCTGTACAAGTGAAGAGGTTATGTGTTTGTAATTTAAGGTTTATAACAGAAATCTTAATAGACACGATAATCGAAGTTTGTAGACGAGGAGGGTAGTTATCGAACCATCGGCGGATGCTATCCCGGATGTGGCTCATTCGTTAACTTATTAAGGAAAACATTAGGGTAACCTGGTGCACAAAGTTAATAAGATAGCCAAAAATTAAATATAAAAATATACGGTGAATGAGATAACCATTGCCATCAAGGTATTTTCAATTTCTATATGATAAATATAGGGATAAGTCTGCCTTCGATGGTTTATATTAAATTGGACAGGTTCGAATTCGCTAGAAGTTCAATTATCTCTTCACCATTAAATTGGAGGAAATTTTAAAATGTGTGGAATTGTTGGATATATTGGGCAAGATAATGCCAAAGAATTATTATTAAAAGGTTTAGAAAAATTAGAATATAGAGGTTACGACTCAGCTGGTGTAGCAGTGGTAAATGATGAAGGTACTTCAGTATTCAAAGCAAAGGGTCGTATCGCAGAATTAAGAAAAGTTGCAGATAGTGAAGCTACTGACGGTAATGTAGGTATTGGTCATACACGTTGGGCTACACATGGTGTGCCAAATTATGAAAATTCACATCCGCATCAATCAACGACGGAACGTTTTACATTAGTTCATAATGGTGTAATTGAAAATTATGAAGAATTAAGAAACGAATACTTATCAGATGTATCATTTATTTCTGAAACAGATACAGAAGTCATTGTTCAACTTGTAGAATATTTCTCAAATAGTGGCCTTGATACAGAAGCAGCATTTACAAAAGTTGTTTCACTATTAGACGGTTCATACGCTTTAGGATTAATTGATAATGAAGATAAAGATACAATTTATGTAGCTAAAAATAAATCACCATTATTAATCGGTGTAGGTGATGACTTTAACGTTATTGCATCAGATGCAATTGCTATGTTACAAGTTACAAATCGTTATAAAGAAATTCATGACCATGAAATCGTTATTGTTAAACGTGACGAAGTCATTATCAAAAATCAAGAGGGTCAAGTTCAAGAAAGAGAAGCATATACTGCACAAATAGATGCAGCAGACGCAGAAAAAGGCGTTTATGATCACTATATGTTAAAAGAAATTCACGAACAACCTGCAGTGATGCGTCGTATTATCCAAGAGTACCAAGATGAAGAGGGTAACTTGAAGATGGATCCAGAAGTGATTAAAGATGTTGCCGAAGCAGATCGTATCTATATCATTGCTGCCGGAACAAGCTATCATGCTGGTTTAGTAGGTAAAGAATTTATTGAAAAATGGGCTGGTGTCCCTACAGAAGTGCATGTTTCTTCTGAGTTTGTATATAATACACCTTTACTTTCTGAGAACCCACTATTTATCTACATTTCTCAATCAGGAGAAACAGCAGATAGCCGTGCCGTGCTTGTTGAAACAAACCGCTTAGGTCATAAATCATTAACAATCACTAATGTAGCTGGTTCAACATTATCACGTGAATCAAATCATACATTATTGTTACATGCAGGTCCTGAAATTGCAGTAGCATCTACTAAAGCTTATACAGCACAAATTGCAGTATTATCTATCTTGTCACAAATCGTTGCTAAAGAGCATGGTAAAGATGTTGATGTAAGTTTATTACGTGAATTAGCAAAAGTAACAACTGCAATCGAAACAATCGTAGATGATGCAGATATTATGGAACAAATTGCAACAGATTTCTTAAGAACAACGCGTAATGCGTTCTTTATCGGTCGTACTGGAGACTACAATGTCAGTTTAGAAGGCGCATTAAAATTAAAAGAAATTTCGTACATTCAAGCTGAAGGATTTGCTGGTGGTGAATTAAAACACGGTACGATTGCTTTAATTGAAGAAGGTACACCAATTATTGCACTTGCTACACAAGAAAGAGTCAACTTGTCTATTCGTGGTAACGTGAAAGAAGTAGTTGCACGTGGCGCAAACCCATGTATTATTTCAATGGATGGCTTGAATAAAGAAGGCGATTCATATGTTATTCCACATGTGCACGAACTATTAACACCATTAGTTTCAGTTGTTGCATTACAATTGATTTCATACTATGCAGCATTACACAGAGATTTAGATGTTGATAAACCACGTAACTTAGCTAAATCAGTAACAGTTGAATAAAGACATATGATTAACAGCTAATTAGTAGTGCTATTGTAATATCTAATTTAAATGCATGAAATCATATATTGTATAAATAGGGCAAGAATGAAATCAAACTTAAAGTTTTGATTTCATTCTTGCTCTTTTTTTATAATAAAAACATATGACTTTGATTTATATTTCAGTGATATACAGTGCAATAGGCAGTATATTGAGAACTAAATGTTTGAGGTATGTAGTTAAATGATAGTTATTGTGGATTAATCATGAATTGTATTGTTTTAAATGAGTAGCACTAATATAAATCAACGATAACGATTACAATCAAATTTGAACTTTAATTATTATATAAATCAAAATATTTTTAAAATGTTATTATGTTTATTATGCTTATCATCATAACTAGATAAACTTTAAAAGTGAGTTGAATATAGTGGAAAAACCTAAAATTTATTCTATGGCTTTTGGAAAAGTATACGATTTATTAATTAAAAAAGTAGAGAAAAAGGATAGAACCAAACAAGAAGCGGATGAAATTATAAGATGGATGACAGGTTACACGCAATCAGAGATTGATCGCTTGGTTGCGGATGGGACAGATTATGAAACATTTATAAATCAAGCGCCTAACTTAAATCCAGAGCGAACAAAAATAACGGGTGTCATTTGTGGTGTACGTGTAGAAAATATGGAAGCCTCCGTTATGAAAGAAATTAGATATTTAGATAAAATGATAGATGAACTGGCAAAAGGAAAGGCATTGGATAAAATATTTAGACAACACAAATGATCGAATGAAGGTGATTTGTTAAGTCATGTTAGAAATTGCATAAGAGAAAAGGGGTATAACATGTTAATTGACTTGAAAAATATATCACGTAGAAAACAAGGTAAGGAAATCATTAAAAATGTGAGCTGGCAAATTAACGAAGGTGAAAAATGGATGCTTTATGGCCTAAATGGTGCTGGTAAGACAACATTGCTAAACATATTAAACGCCTACGAACCAAATACTGCTGGAACGATAAACTTATTTGGCATGCAACCAGGAAAAGTGGGCTATTCTGCTGAAACAGTCAGAGATTACATAGGGTTTGTTTCAAATAGTTTAATGGATCGTTTTCAAGATGGCGAATTGGTGCGAGATGTTGTAATTAGTGGCATATTTAATTCCATAGGTGTATTTAAAACTATAGAACCACATCATATTGAATTGGCACAACAATATTTAGAACAAATGGGAATGCGTGATTTTGAGTCACAATACTATGGTTATCTATCTACAGGAGAACGTCAAAAGGTACTTATTGCTCGTGCGCTGATGGGTCACCCCAAATTACTTATTTTAGATGAACCAGCATCTGGCTTAGATTTTATAGCACGAGAAGATCTGTTACAAGCGCTCGAAAAATTGTACCAACAACAACCTGAATTAGCTGTTATATATGTGACGCATTTTATTGAAGAGATTACACAAGATATACAAAAAGGCTTTTTACTGAAGCAAGGTAAGAATTATAAACAAGGTAATATTAAAGATATTTTAAATAGTGATGTTATGAGCAACTTTTTTAATAGAAATGTCAATGTACGCTATCAAAATCAACGCTACGCACTATTTATGAATAATGTGTAGATTGCACATTAGCATAGTTAATGCCATAATTTAAGATGATCATATGTGATGGAGGCTTATATAAAAATGGATAATGTTAAGGCAATATTTTTAGATATGGATGGCACGATTTTACATAAAGATAATCGTGTTGATTTAGAAACAACAGAAGTTATTCAACAATTAAGAGATAAGGGATATAAAGTCTTTTTAGCAACAGGTCGTGCACATAATGAAATACATTATCTTGTTCCTGAATCATTTGCAGTCGATGGTATTATTAGTTCAAATGGTACTTTAGGAATGGTTAAGGATAGCGTTTTATTTAAGCACAGCTTGTCTTACAACGCTGTAATTGACATTGTACAACGCGCACAACAAGAGGCAATCTATTATGAAATATTCCCATTTGACAGTAATCGTATTGTTTTACAGGAAGATAAAGCATGGGCAAATGCATTATTTGAACCAGCAACGCCACCGGGTGATGTAGGTGTTTCCGAATGGTCTTCTCGAAAAGCTTCGCTCGTTGATAAGGTGGATTGGGAAACAAGTATACCTGAAAAATCATTTTCAAAAATTTATTTATTTTCACCAGATATTGAAAAAATAACAAACTTTAGAAATAACTTATTAAAAGATCAAGATAAGTTACAAATTAGTGTGTCTAATTCTTCACGTTGTAATGCTGAAACGATGGCATATCGTATTGATAAAGGGACGGGTATAAAAGAAATGATTGAGCATTTCGGCATCGCGCAACAAGAAACATTAGTGATTGGAGATAGTGACAATGATAGAGCTATGTTTGCATTTGGTCATTATACTGTCGCTATGAAAAATGCACGTCCTGAAATTCAAGCTCTAGCAGATGATGTGACTGATGATACTAATGAAGATAATGGTGCAGCACGTTATTTAAAAGCACGTTTCTTACAAGATTAAATGATAGGCATAGAGAAAATAAGGTAGTCATCTAATGGCTAAATGAAAAAGAGTCTGGGACATCTATTTTTGTCCCAGACTCTTTTTGCATCTGCGTGATTATTTTTCGAATGATATTACTTGTCAGTTTTATTTAGATTGTTTTTTAAATCTGATGTTTCATCTTTGACTTTGTCTTGCATGTTTTCAGATTGCTCAGTAACATTCGATTTTGTCTTTTCAGTTGTATTCGTTACACTGTTGCTTGCTTTAGATTGCTTACTTTCTAGTTCATTATCTATAGGTTGTTTTGACTTTTTATTTTTCTTAACTTTTGTAGTTTCAATGCTTTCACCATTACGATTATAGTACTGAATAATCGCTAATATATTTGTATAGTAAACGATTAATCTAATGATAATCACAATGACTGTAACAATGTAAATAATTACCATTGCTAATGTTTGAGACATACTACCAGTATATATAGCAACTAATTGACTAAATGGATTAGCAAGTAGGATGACGATTAAATTTAGTAATAATAAACCAAGGTAGAATTTGAACCAAGTTTTTTGACCATTTTTAATGCCTTTAAATCCTCTTTTTACTGATGACCATGCACCATTACTAGGTTCTTTAACAAAAGCTAAAGTATAATTGATTGCGACAATCGCTAAGAACCAGTAAATGAATGATTGAATAAATAATACGATTGTTGCTGCGACAATTTGATAAGTAAGAGACCATCCAAGTGCATGATCAGAACTACTTAATGGTCCTTGTATTGCTGAAAATAGTTGAACGATTCCTAAATTTAGTACTTTTGAAACTAGTAAATTAAGTAACAATGCGATAATAACAAAAACTAAAGTAAATAAAGAAAATTTTAATCCTTTTAAGTATTTGCCTTTTTTAAATGTTGAAAATAAATCTTTGAAATTTACCTTGTCTTTATTTAAAGCTTTGTCTATAGTGTAGATAGTTCCAGCTATTAATGGGTAACCAATAAATATAAATACGATTAATGGTATGAGTATTGCAAGTACAAGTGAAAATATGGCGCCACCGATAGATTGTTGCATAGCCATTGCCATTAACAATTTATAAATAGCGGGTTGTACTGGCATAAATGTCAGGACTGTTAAAGCAAACAATATTATAAAACTTACAATTGTGAACATTAAAATTTTAGCATTTTGGGGTTTTGCATTTTGTAATGCTAATTTATGAAATTTAAACAAATTTTAAGCACTCCTTTTTAGTCATAAACATACGATATCAAAAATTTGATAATTTTAAAATTAATAGGTAACAAAATGGCAATAAAATGTTAAAATGTCCTAATGAGAAAAAGTTGAAAGGAGATATCATCATGAAATTTGCAATAATTACTGATGTTCATGGAAATTTTGATGCATTAGAAACTGTTTTAGATGATATTGATAGAAGAGAAGATATCAATAAGATATTTAACCTGGGTGATAATATCGGGGTTGGACATGAAACGAATAAAGTACTTGATGAAATTTTTGACAGAGATGATATGGAAATCATCGCGGGTAATCATGATGAAGCGGTGATGTCGATAGTGAATGACACACCTTATCCTGAAGACTTAAAAGACAAATTTTACGAACATCACCAATGGATTGAAAGTCATTTAGATGAAGATTATTACGACAGATTAAATGAACTACCACGTGTGATTGAAAAAACATTTAATCATAAAAAAGTGCTGTTTATTCATTATGAAATACCAAATGAACAATTAACTACACCGATTGATGGTCAACCATATAGTCCAATTGTGGAACCTAGTGAAGAAAACATAAAAGCTTTGTTTGAAGATAAACAAGCAGATTTAATCGTGTTTGGTCACAACCACACTGTACATTTATATGATGATAAATCTACAGTTTATTTTAATCCGGGCTCTGTAGGTCTTAATAATGGTGCATATGCAGTTTATGGTATTGTAACGATTGATGAAAATGAATTTTCAATTGAACGTGTTAAAGTCCCATATGACAATGAAGAATTTATAAGAGGATTTGACGAGAAACAAGTACCAGCTAAAGCGCTGATATTTGATAAATTTTTATAAATACGTAATTTAAACCTATATATGCTGTATATAGGGGTAGACTATCAATAATGAAATCCCAAGTAGTGATTAATATTAGAAGTAGTAGAAATGCTAAATTATACTAAAGAAGCGAGCATGCGAAATCGACTTTGACTTTCGTACACTCGCTTTTTTTAATTTGTTTAATTGGTCAAGATTTTTAATGATCATGTGCATGATTGTGTGCAGTAGTTTTATATATAGATGAACATAACGTCTCATCGTCATGTTGGTGATCTTTGGTTTCTAACTGAATCGTCATATGTTGAATATTCAAGTGTTGTAGTTTGTGTTCTATTTTATTTAACAATTGCTCACCTTGAGCTACTGACATCTCATGAGGGACAACAGCGTGACAACTTAATGCATTTAATTCATTAGATATTGTCCAAATGTGACAATCATGTACGCTTTGGATTGCATCCTCTTCCTTAATAGTGGCAATGACTTCAGACATATTTATATCGATAGGTGTACCTTCCATTAAAATGTTTAATGAAGACTTTGTAATGCCCCAACTACTTTTAATAATTAGTAGTGACACAATGATACTAGCTATTGGGTCAGCTATCGTTAAATTTAAAGTCCATATGAGTATCGCAGCGATAATAGCTCCAACAGAACCTAAAAGGTCTCCCATAACATGTAAGAAAGCACCACGCATATTAATGTTATGCGATGTATCGCCACCTCTAAACATTAATAAAGCAACAATGATGTTGACTATCAGGCCAGTAACGCTGATGATAAACATTTCAGTCGATTGTACTTCTACTGGATTAAAGAATCTTTCAATAGCTTCAATAATGATAATGATACCAATGACAAAAAGTGTTATGCCATTAAAAAGTGCAGCTAAAATTTCGAACCTTTTATACCCAAAAGTTTTATTTTTATTTGCATATTTTTCGGCATAGATAAAAGCAAGGAGTGCGACACCAAGTGAAATTGTATCACTAAACATGTGTAAACCATCCGAAAGTAAAGCTAAACTATTTGCTAAAAGACCACCGATTATTTCGACAATCATAAAACTACCAATAATTAAAAAGCTGATAAGCAATATTTTTTTATTATTAGTGTGTACATGACCGTGAGCATGATTATGTTCGTGATGTTCTGACATATGAATATCCACCTTTCAATTATTATTTATGTGAGGCATGATGAATTGCTTGTTTTATTAAAGTAGTCACATGCGTATCATCTATTTGATAAATCATAGATTGCCCATGGCGATTCGATTTCACTAAATGTGCTTGTTTAAGAATACGTAATTGATGTGAAACATTTGATTGGCTTAAATTTAAAGTGTGTGCGATGTGACCTACACTACATTCGCCTTGAATCAAAAGGTGCATGATACGTAGGCGATTACCTTCGCTTAACGCTTTAAAAATATCGGTGACATATGCTACCGTTTGTTCATTAATTGACTCCACCATATCTACTAACCTCATTTCTTCACATTAATATATGAATATTTGTTCATATATTAATATAATTTTGTTGAATAGTCAATGTTCAAAGCACAATAGTTTTAAAAATATGTAGAAGTGTTAAAATGAATTTAAGATTTTATTGAAGGAGGCTATATAATGAGTACATTAGTTATAGGTGCAAACGGTGGCGTAGGTCAATATTTAGTAAATCAATTAAAAGAAAGTGGCGAATCATTTGTCGCAGGTGTTAGAAAAGAAGAACAAGTGCAAGCTTTAGAAGACAATGGTGTGAAAGCGACATTGATTGATGTTGAAGCTGATGATATTGAAACGTTAACTCAAAAGTTACAAGGATTCGATAAAATTGTATTTTCAGTAGGATCAGGTGGTAGCACTGGTGCAGATAAAACAATTAGCGTAGATTTAGACGGCGCTATCAAATCAATTAAAGCCAGTGAAGCAAACCATGTAAAACAATATGTCATGGTGTCTACTTATGATTCTAGAAGAGAAGCTTTTGATGCAAGTGGTGATTTGAAACCATACACGATCGCGAAACATTATGCAGATGAATATCTTAAACAAGCGGATGTAGGTTATACAATTGTGCATCCGGGTATATTGTTAAATGATCCTGGCATAAACAAATTTGCAGCAGATGCATTTTTCGAAGATAAAGGTTCAATTCCACGCGAAGATGTTGCGTCAGTCATTAAAGAAGTACTTGCAACAGATGATTATATAAATACTGAATTTCAAGTTGTGAGCGGTGAACAATCAATCGAAGACGCATTAGACCAGTTTAAAAATAAATAAAATATAATTAAATAAAGAACCAATTTACATCATGGTGTAAATTGGTTTTTTTTGTTAGAAATAATTGCTTTTTTAAGCAAATTACGAGCGAAAATTTGATACAATAAATTATATCGCTTGGAGGTTAATATGAATATTTCAAACCCAAAAATATATGAACAAGTTGCAGATATCATTTTAGAGAATATTAAATCTGAGGATTATCAGGTTGGTGATAAATTACCGTCTATCCAAAAATTAAGTAAGCAATTTGGAGTAAGCACAGCGTCAGTGAGGGAAGCGTTGAATGCACTGAGAACGATAGGCGTAATAGAAATGAAACAAGGATATGGTACTTTTATCAAACAAATTGAGCCTACTTTTTTTGAATTTGGGGACAAATTCAATTCTTTAGTTCAAATAAAAGAATTATTAGAACTCAGAGAAATTGTTGAAAGTGCAACAGTAGCAAATGCTGCACGATACCGTAATAAAGCAGATTTAGAAAAGCTAGCGACAGCATTGTCTGTGATGGGGGAAGCAGTAATTGATGGCACTTCAGGAGAAAAAGCAGATTTAGAATTCCACCTTGCAATCGCACATGCAGCTCAAAATTCATTATTAGTAGAGTTATTAAATAACATATCAGAACTTATGCAAAATTCAATGGAAGAAACTAGAAAAATATTTATCTATGATAAACAAAAAACAATGACTAAATTACTCGAAGAACACGAGATGATTTATCATGCCATTTTAGAGCAGGATGATAAGACAGCAGTTAAAGCCATGCAATCTCACTTACTCGAAGTAAAACAAACCATATTAGCTAACTTCAAAGAAACATAATAAAAAAAGCGCCATTTCACATGATAATATGAAAAGGTGCTTTTATCATGTTGTGTGGATTTTAGTAATTTTAGAGCAAGGTACTTATACATACATGAAATAGTGTCCAATAGTCAGCGTATTTTACATCTACTACTAAATAGAAAAGGGGCCTAAGACACCTATTTATGTCTCAGACCCCTAATAGCAAATTTTATAATTTGAAAAAGTAATCAGCTTTTCCAAATAATCATAAATTAATACAATACCTTATATGTAAAAACAGATAGAGTTTGTAAAAAACTCTATATCTAATTATAAAGTCAATTAGATTGTATTGGCAAGTCCAAACAAGAAAAATTTCCGGCGACAATATAATCATTCATTAAAATGATTCGTCATGTGATTGTACAAAATAGAATGAACTACCAATTTAAATGGGTCGTTGATATAATAATAAGTGATTTTAAATATATTGAAATACGCGTATAGTCATTTATACTCTCAGTAATTATGTGATACAATCACACTAGTTCTGTAAAAAAAGATGAATTTAAATGAGAACATTCACTTAAAAAATATAATTTTAAATATGATTACAACTTAAGAATTTGGAGGTGCGATGAATGCCGTTATTTTTAAAACCAATTTTTCATGAAAAAATATGGGGTGGCAGTCGATTAAAAGAATTTGGATATGATTTACCCAGTGATTATATCGGAGAAGTTTGGGGGATTTCAGCACATCCAAATGGCAAATGTGAAATATTAAACGAACCATATCGTGGGCAAACACTAGATCAAGTATGGGATGAACATCGAGAACTATTTGGTGATTTTCCGAGCCAAGAATTTCCATTAATGACTAAAATTGTAGATGCCAGAGAATCTTTATCTGTACACGTACATCCAGATGATGCGTATGCATATGAAAATGAGAATGGACAATATGGTAAGTCTGAATGTTGGTATATTATAGATGCTGAAGAAGACGCTGAAATTATATATGGATTAAATACCCAATCGAAAGAAACAGCAATTGACAAGATTGATGAAGCGGATTACGATTCGTTATTTAATAAAGTGAAAGTTAAAGCGGGAGAATTCTATTTTATACCTGCTGGAACGATTCATTCTATTGGCGCAGGTGTACTTGTTTACGAAACGATGCAATCATCTGATGTGACTTATCGTGTGTTTGACTATGACCGTGCACAAGATTCAGGCGATAAACGCGAATTAAATCAAGTTAAAGCGAAAGAAGTAATTGAAATCGCAAATGAAAGTATTAATATACCAACAGATACTGAAATCATTGAAAATCATAAACGTACACAACTTGTTTCTAATGACTTTTTTACAATTGTAAAATGGAACATTTCAGGTACATTAAATTATATGAAACCAAGAGAGTTTGTATTGATTTCTGTGCTCAAAGGTGAAGGTCAAGTCATTATTGATGGTGAAGTATTCGATTTAGTACAAGGACAGAATTTTATATTAACGTCTGATGATTTAGATACAATATTTGAAGGTCAGTATGAATTGATTGTAAGTTACTTATAGAGATAGAAGTGGGAGTGCATTAAAATGATTAAGTTTTTATATGTATCACTTGTATGTGGTCTTTTATCTGGTGCAGGCATATTTTTAAAGACGGATATATTTCCTTCGATGGCTGTTCCAATGATTTTTGGTGTAATAGGAATTATTGCAGCATTGATTACAATACCGGATAAAGAAATAAGTGGTATGCTCAAATTCGGTGGTGTGTTAATTAATACGATGCCAATTCTGGGCGCTTTAACGTTAACTTAACAATGTATAAATTGAGTATCTTTGCGATTGCGTGAATGATACTTTTTTTATGAATTTTATAAAATATGGAGAGACAATGTGTGATTAGCAATAAAGTTCTTAAACATCAGTTTAATTTTTCTTTATAACACCGTGTACATTTCAATATTTACAGTTTAGATAATCTGAAATATGTTAAAATAGTATTTAAATTGGAGGTGGCAAGATTGGATAAAGCAAGAGGCCTCATTATGACTTTAGTAATCGCAATGGTCGCTACAATTATGGGCAGTAAATTCCCTATCATTGGGAGTGCTATATTTGCAATCATAATAGGTATTTTAATTAATAATATAATAACAATCCCTAAAAAATATGATGCTGGTATAAAATTCAGCAGTAAAAAAATATTACACTATAGTATAGTCATGTTAGGGTTTACATTAAGCTTCCAATCTATTGGCGCCATCGGTTGGAGATCTTTACCAATTATTTTTGTTACATTGTTTGCAGCGGCATTAATTGTTTATGTATTAATGAAACTGTTTAATATTAATGAACATTTAAGTATATTAATTGGGGTAGGGACTTCCATATGTGGTGGTTCAGCAATTGCCGCAACGAGTCCGGTTATAAAAGCAAAGGAAAGTGAAGTTGCATTTGCTATTTCGACGATTTTCTTATTTAATCTCATAGCAGTGTTCATCTTCCCACCAATTGGTCATATCATGCATATGGGACAAGCGACTTTTGGTTATTTTGGAGGAACGGCGATTAACGACACGTCAAGTGTCATTGCAGCAACTTCTAATTACGGTAAAACTGCATTGGAAACAGGGGCCGTTGTTAAATTAACACGTACGTTAATGATTATTCCAGTCGTTTTATTTTTTACATATAGAACTATTAAAAAAGAAAAAGAGAAGCAATCGCACACATCCATAGCTAAAATCTTCCCATGGTTTATTGTTTGGTTTGTCATAGCATCATTGATAAGTACAATTTTCAATTTTTCACCATCAGTGATTCATATGTTTCAACAATTATCGTTATTTTTAATTACAATGGCGATGGCTGGTATTGGTTTGAATGTGGATTTCAAACAATTTAGACAAGCGGGTATCAAACCTATATTACTTGGTTTAGTGACTTGGATCGTTGTTATTATTACAAGTTTAATCACTATGAAATTAATCAACTTATTGTAATGTTTGTTCTATAAGGTGATTTTTCATATAATAGGAAAAATAGAATTTTTATATGAGATAAGGAGTATCTAAATGGCAGAGGAAACAAGTTATTTTTGGTTAAACTGCGGTTATAATCGCTGGAACCATAATGAACCAATGGTTGGACAAACAACATTATTTGAATCAGGTGCACAATTTAATCCCTCTCAAGGTTTCCGTTCATTTAAACAGGCCAAAGTTGGTGACCAGGTCATCTTTTATCAAGTGCAGATGGACACTGGTTTATTAGGATTTGGTGAAATCACAAGTGTACAAACGGGTGCTCAAAATAAAATTCGCGTTCATTTTGAATTACAAGAACAATTAAAGCCGTTAACAGCTGATTATTTAAAAAGAAGTGAACAGTTAGAATTTAGAATGGGTAATATGAAAGAAACATTATTTAATCAAATTACTAAAGAAGAGTATGAACTAATCGTTAGCTTAGGCAAAGGCCAAACTAAAATACCTAGATACTTTTTTATATCTGAGGAACAAGAATTTGAACCAGAATCATATAACACGATATTTACACATACGTATAATGGTATAAAAAGAAATGGTTATCATTTTTATACACAGTTAGAAATAGGGGACCAACTTGTTTTTTATAATAAAAAACGAGAGCAATCGGTCATTGGCGTTGGTGAAGTGAGTAAACATATACATGAAAAGCCACCTATTCCTGGTAGAACTAATAGTACGGCTATTGAAGTATATTTTGAAAAAGAAATTGAACCTGTCTCATTAAGTACTTTGAATAAGCATCCTAAATTAAAAAATCTTTACTACTTACAGGAAAATGCAAAACAAGCGATTGCAAGTATGTCACAAACGCAATTTGAATCTATACTTGAAATGAGTGCGAATGATGGTTTGAAACCACAATTTGAAGCCGTGCAAAGCGATAATGTGATAGATAAGCCAGCAGAAGATTTGAAACCATTTATTCTGCTTGTAGTAGATAAAGGAGAAGGATTAAAAGCGGCAGAAGACTTATTGCAAAAAACAAATGCGAATCCAGTTATTACTTCTGGGCACCCGGATTTCACAGAAGACATGCTTTATGGAAAATATTTACCAAATGAGACGGGCGCTTTATATTATAGAGAAGGTTTTATAACGAATCTCATGATAAAGTCCGTATAATTG
>NZ_JAESKG010000033.1:0-2666 GCF_017891965.1 Staphylococcus sp. GDY8P126P
CAATTATACGGACTTTATCGTTGCTAACTTTAATATTTACATTTGAATATTAAAATGTTACAGTACAGGCTAAGTATATTAATTAGTGAAAGGAGGTAATAGCTATTTTAGCTATTAAAGGGAATAGTCTGTCCTTTTTTAAACTAAACAATGATATAAAAACAGTTGCCGGAGCTTTGCCTCTACTATGGATAAGTTTAAAACAAGATCATCAACATACTTGTTTTATGTAGTGAAATATGCATATTTGTATGTTTTGACTTTCGGCACCGGTAATTTTTATCTGTGTTTTTTTTGTGTGCAAAAAGAAATTGATTCTTAGGGACTGCTACTCCTTTCCAATTATTCTAATTACCACTAGAGCAAATTGTGAAAGGATGAAAGAAATGAATTTTAATAATAAAACAAAGTATGGTAAAATACAGGAATTTTTAAGAAGTAATAATGAGCCTGATTATAGAATAAAACAAATAACCAATGCGATTTTTAAACAAAGAATTAGTCGATTTGAGGATATGAAGGTTCTTCCAAAATTACTTAGGGAGGATTTAATAAATAATTTTGGAGAAACAGTTTTGAATATCAAGCTCTTAGCAGAGCAAAATTCAGAGCAAGTTACGAAAGTGCTTTTTGAAGTATCAAAGAATGAGAGAGTAGAAACGGTAAACATGAAGTATAAAGCAGGTTGGGAGTCATTTTGTATATCATCACAATGCGGATGTAATTTTGGGTGTAAATTTTGTGCTACAGGCGACATTGGATTGAAAAAAAACCTAACTGTAGATGAGATAACAGATCAAGTTTTATACTTCCATTTATTAGGTCATCAAATTGATAGCATTTCTTTTATGGGAATGGGTGAAGCTCTAGCCAACCGTCAAGTATTTGATGCTCTTGATTCGTTTACGGATCCTAATTTATTTGCATTAAGTCCTCGTAGACTTTCTATATCAACGATTGGTATTATACCTAGTATCAAAAAAATAACCCAGGAATATCCTCAAGTAAATCTTACATTTTCATTACACTCACCTTATAGTGAGGAACGCAGCAAATTGATGCCAATAAATGATAGATACCCAATAGATGAGGTAATGAATATACTCGATGAACATATAAGATTAACTTCAAGGAAAGTATATATAGCTTATATCATGTTGCCTGGTGTAAATGATTCTCTTGAGCATGCAAACGAAGTTGTTAGCCTTCTTAAAAGTCGCTATAAATCAGGGAAGTTATATCATGTAAATTTGATACGATACAATCCTACAATAAGTGCACCTGAGATGTATGGAGAAGCAAACGAAGGGCAGGTAGAAGCCTTTTACAAAGTTTTGAAGTCTGCTGGTATCCATGTCACAATTAGAAGTCAATTTGGGATTGATATTGACGCTGCTTGTGGTCAATTATATGGTAATTATCAAAATAGCCAATAGTATTGAACAAGGTATATAGCTGATATAATAAGGTGAATTTTTAAATAATATTAATGCAATTAATATTATTTTGATAACTCAATTATGCTAGTATTTTCTTCAAATATGAATGGACTACTGGGTGGAAGATAATTAACTAATCTGTATTCTTCTAATTTGAAATGAATAAGTTTCAAAGTACTAAGATATAGGATTAGTCATCCATTTTTTTTAAATCAGTTTAACTAGATGTTTTGTTTGTCGAATGACAAAAAACTCTTATTTAGTATAAATGAATAGATAATCCTTCCAATAATAATTGGGAGGATTTTTTATTCTCCCTAAATACAAATGTAAGTTAATGAAATATATACTTGAAGATGTTTATGGCATTCTAAAAATGTAGTCTTTGGCAGTTAATTTATGTAGTCTCTCTAGAGAACAACTTGAAAGTATTCGGGAATGCGTTCAGCTTCATAAAACCCTCCTCAATTATATAATCTGAAACCCTCTTGCTAAGTTCTTCTTCAACTTTTTGAAAACCTTTTAATATCATTTGATTTCTCACTTTATTAGCGTTCGTAAAAGTACACTTTTATAGACAAAAAGGAAGAAGCTTTTTCTAGCTCCTTCCCTTCTGATAAGTGATCATAATTTAACTAAGCGTTCTATGAGTTTAGCTTCCGCATTGAAAAACCAGCTGCCAATTGTATCTTCTCCATTTTCATTCTTCAATTGCTATCTTTAGATAGGCAAAGGCGTAACTTTTCAGCAGTCTCTTTCTTGAATTAAATTTATATAGTTCATCAGTTCTGTTACCCCTTTAAATTGATTCATTAATTTGTTGTCCAAGTTCTTCAAAGCAAGCCGAAAGGAATGTTCAACTTTTTCATAGCTTGGTATGTCTATTTCATTTAACAGTTGTTTCATATTTTCAATATAATAAACAGTTTTTCTTAAACTGCTAATGACCAGTATTTTACGCAATTCGGATATAGAAAACATGCGGTAGCCGTTTTCTTTTTTTCTTTCCGAATGGACTAATCCTTCTGATTCCCAGTGGCGAATTGCCGAAGTGTTTACACCTGCCACTTCGGCAGCTTCTCCAATACTCATCCAGTCTTTTAACTTAATATTTTTATAGGTAGTAAAATCTGCTTTCTGAATCATAAGAAGTATTTCTTCTACTCTCTTTTTTTCTACTTGGATTTGATACTGTTGTTCATTTATTAGAGTCAAGTCCAGACTCCT
>NZ_JAESKG010000034.1:0-977 GCF_017891965.1 Staphylococcus sp. GDY8P126P
GCATATGTAATTACATATGCCGATAGTATTGTCAAAGTTGTGATATTCTTCACAGTCACATTTTTATGTAGCACTGTATATTTATTCATTAATTTTTTTATATTTTATTTTATGCTACAATTTTATGTAGCAATCATTTTGTTATATATTTAATGCTACTTTTATTTTTATCAACCTAATGACTATTTTAGTCATTTCATTTAATCTAATTAAGACATTTATTTTTATTAAATTTAGACTTTTATAATAAGCGTTTTTAGTCAAAAAAATAACTTTTAAAAAAGTCATTAATTATCATTTAAGGTTGTTATAACAGTTTTTAAAGACGTTTTGAAGCGGGTATATTAAGTGAAAACTCATTCTAAAATCATAAAAAAAACGTCAAAAAAAGTCATTCTAACTTTGCTAATTCATTCTAAAATTTAAAATACTTTAAGTTATTTCATAATGTACCTTCCATTCTTTCACACTTGGCTTATAAAGACGTTTTAAGCGCTTTTAAGAGTGTTATTTTGCTTTAATTCCTATATATATTAAATATTTAATTACTCGCTATACGCCTAACATAAAGGCTTTTAGCAATATTATATTTTTAGTCTTTTTCTTAATATTAATAAATTCAAATTTTACTAATTGTTTATAATGGTAGTTTAAAAATAGTCTTATAATTTCATTCTATCTTAATACTATTGTTATATTAATTATTTAATTATTTTGTTATATTATAAATAAATTATCATTTATCGGGCTTCTAGTTACAAATTCAAAATTACATCGTCTAAAAATAAAATCACACTCAATTCTTTACATCGTCTTTAGGTTTTCATCGTCCTTCGGGCGATACCGTCGATTATTTTACATTGTGGCTAGTTTTGGCATTTTCTTTTGGCTTGAAAAGTTATTTAATAATAGTCGTATTTTGTCAAAAGTGGTATAATATTAATAAGAGATATTATAAAGTTAGGAGGTTTTTTAGT
>NZ_JAESKG010000035.1:0-1633 GCF_017891965.1 Staphylococcus sp. GDY8P126P
CAATTATACGGACTTTATCATTATTTGAAAATACTATTATTATTATTAAAATTTTGCTACCCTTTGTTTGCTATATTCCAAATTTCTAATTTTTCTATAAAAAATAACGAAGAAAAATACGAACGTTTAGAAAAAAATAAATATATTATTAATAGTCTGTTTCTTCCTTTAATATGGATAATAGTTAATATGATTTCGAGTGTTACTCTTACACTTTCACATTCATACTATAAAAAAAATTTCTTTTTAGCTTATAATGCCCAATTAATAGCACAGAGCTTTTGGTATTTAATCTTTTTCAAACATCAATCCTTTTTTCTTTCACTTGTAATAAAAATAGTTCAATTTCTAGTTATGATAGTGAGTATTAAGTCAGTCATCAAAAAGAAAAATTTTATCCGTTTACTTTTAGGAATACATTTATCTTGGATTATCTATGAAATATATTTAAATATATATTTTTGGTTATTAAATAAAAGACTATATAAAGGGTGATTATATGAAAAAATTCGTTCTAGCTGTAGCTATTTTTACTACAATCTATTCATTTAAAAAAAAGAAAAAAGAAAAATGTAATACTATTGTGAAAAGGAATGGCGCATATTATGTGAATAATCATATTATTGTAAATAGAGATTATAAAGTTTGTCCATTTTATATACCTTTTCCAAAATTAAAGGCAAAAAACGCTTTGAAATTTATGATTAAAGACGCACGAAAACAAGGGTTTCAACTAATTATTATTAGTGGTTTTCGATCATATTTAAAACAAATACGGTTATTCAATATGTACGTTCGTCGTGATGGTTTGAAAAAAGCGAAAACTTATAGCGCTGAGCCAGGATATTCTGAACATCAAACCGGTTTAGCTTTTGACGTTGCCTCTCCCGGATTAGATGAGTCAATAAAAGAACAGTTTCAATTTACAAAAGAAAGCAAGTGGCTTCATGATAACGCACATTTCTATGGGTTTATTATCCGATACCCTGAAGGTAAAGAAGACATTACAAAATTTATGTATGAACCTTGGCATTTAAGATATGTAGGTAAAGAAGATGCCATGAAAATAGTAAATGAAAATCTTACATTTGAAGAATATTTTAATTTAGTTTAAAGCAATTTTTATATGGGAACTTAAGTTGACCTGAAAACAGTATTTGTGAAATTAAAGATTTTAAGTATCACTGTATATTTTTATATCAATGATAGGATGACTTAAAAAGTATAAAGTTAATTTTTTTTTATTAAAAGTGAACTTAACAATGAAAAAATACGTATGTTTTAATGAGTAGCAACAAAAAGGGGGATTTGTTCAAATCTATATTAAATGTATTTTGTAAGATTAAAAGAATCTAATTGTGTTTTGAGCTTAATCTTTAACGAAATTCAGGCAACGCGAATGATTTATAAAAATATTAAAAAGGGGCGAAGATTTATGAATAACAAATTATTAGTATTTTCATCATCAGTATTAGCTACAGGTGTACTATTAGGAGCAAGTAATGGATCAGGTGGATATAACACAGCACATGCCGATACTATAAATAACAACATGAATAATATGAATCAAAAAGATATGTCTATGAATCATAATATGGACAATATGAATGGTAATATGAACCAAAAAGATATG
>NZ_JAESKG010000035.1:1730-2227 GCF_017891965.1 Staphylococcus sp. GDY8P126P
GATAACATGAATGGTAATATGAACCAAAAAGATATGTCTATGAACCATAATATGGATAACATGAACCAACAAGCAATGATGCCTTATTATAATTATACGGGTTATACAACATATGATGGTGATTTCACTCAAGATTATAATTTTGTAAGAGCATTAAAACACGATAATGTTATGATTGATGGATACAAAGTTAACACAGCAGCTGCGGATAAAGACGTTGCTACAAGTAAAAAATTGGATGACACAATGGTGGATATGAACAAAGATGGACAAGTCGTTCATATCACTTTCGATACTAAGAAACATGTAGTAAGTAAAGATATGTTCAAGAAAGAGCATATGTCTAATCACATGTCTGATGAAGGTCAAATAGAAAACGGATCATATATGACTTACGAAACAAACAACGGTATGTACAAAGCCTTTTTCGATAAGCAAGGTTATTTAATGAAAGTAATGATTAGTTAATATTCAATAACATCATAAAAAAGGACCTC
>NZ_JAESKG010000036.1:0-4555 GCF_017891965.1 Staphylococcus sp. GDY8P126P
AATTGATGAATTATATCAACATATTAAGCCTTTGGGCATTTTGCACCCCAATACATCATTAAAAGATCAGTGGTGGGATGAACGAGACTTTGCAGTAATTGATCCCGACAACAATTTGATTAGCTTTTTTCAACAAATAAAAAGCTAAAATCTATTATTAATCTGTTCAGCAATCGGGCGCGATTGCTGAATAAAAGATACGAGAGACCTCTCTTGTATCTTTTTTATTTTGAGTGGTTTTGTCCGTTACACTAGAAAACCGAAAGACAATAAAAATTTTATTCTTGCTGAGTCTGGCTTTCGGTAAGCTAGACAAAACGGACAAAATAAAAATTGGCAAGGGTTTAAAGGTGGAGATTTTTTGAGTGATCTTCTCAAAAAATACTACCTGTCCCTTGCTGATTTTTAAACGAGCACGAGAGCAAAACCCCCCTTTGCTGAGGTGGCAGAGGGCAGGTTTTTTTGTTTCTTTTTTCTCGTAAAAAAAAGAAAGGTCTTAAAGGTTTTATGGTTTTGGTCGGCACTGCCGACAGCCTCGCAGAGCACACACTTTATGAATATAAAGTATAGTGTGTTATACTTTACTTGGAAGTGGTTGCCGGAAAGAGCGAAAATGCCTCACATTTGTGCCACCTAAAAAGGAGCGATTTACATATGAGTTATGCAGTTTGTAGAATGCAAAAAGTGAAATCAGCTGGACTAAAAGGCATGCAATTTCATAATCAAAGAGAGCGAAAAAGTAGAACGAATGATGATATTGACCATGAGCGAACACGTGAAAATTATGATTTGAAAAATGATAAAAATATTGATTACAACGAACGTGTCAAAGAAATTATTGAATCACAAAAAACAGGTACAAGAAAAACGAGGAAAGATGCTGTTCTTGTAAATGAGTTGCTAGTAACATCTGACCGAGATTTTTTTGAGCAACTGGATCCAGGAGAACAAAAACGATTTTTTGAGGAAAGTTATAAATTATTTTCCGAACGATATGGCAAGCAAAATATTGCTTATGCAACAGTTCATAATGATGAGCAAACCCCTCACATGCATTTAGGTGTTGTGCCTATGCGTGATGGAAAACTGCAAGGAAAAAATGTGTTTAATCGTCAAGAACTGTTATGGCTACAAGATAAATTCCCCGAGCATATGAAAAAACAGGGTTTTGAGTTGAAGCGTGGTGAACGTGGCTCTGACCGTAAACATATTGAGACAGCTAAATTTAAAAAACAAACTTTGGAAAAAGAGATTGATTTTCTAGAAAAAAATTTAGCAGTTAAAAAAGATGAATGGACTGCTTATAGCGATAAAGTTAAATCAGATTTAGAAGTACCAGCGAAACGACACATGAAAAGTGTTGAAGTGCCAACGGGTGAAAAGTCCATGTTTGGTTTGGGAAAAGAAATAATGAAAACAGAAAAGAAACCAACCAAAAATGTTGTTATATCGGAGCGTGATTATAAAAACTTAGTGACTGCTGCGAGAGATAACGATAGGTTAAAACAGCATGTTAGAAATCTCATGAGTACTGATATGGCGAGAGAATATAAAAAATTAAGTAAAGAACATGGGCAAGTTAAAGAAAAATATAGTGGTCTTGTAGAGCGATTTAATGAAAATGTAAATGATTATAATGAGTTGCTTGAAGAAAACAAGTCTTTAAAGTCTAAAATAAGCGATTTAAAGCGTGATGTGAGTTTAATCTATGAAAGCACTAAGGAATTCCTTAAGGAACGTACAGACGGCTTAAAAGCCTTTAAAAACGTTTTTAAGGGGTTTGTAGACAAGGTAAAGGATAAAACAGCACAATTCCAAGAAAAACACGATTTAGAACCTAAAAAGAACGAATTTGAACTAACTCATAACCGAGAGGTAAAAAAAGAACGAAGTCGAGATCAGGGAATGAGTTTATAAAATAAAAAAAGCACCTGAAAAGGTGTCTTTTTTTGATGGTTTTGAACTTGTTCTTTCTTATCTTGATACATATAGAAATAACGTCATTTTTATTTTAGTTGCTGAAAGGTGCGTTGAAGTGTTGGTATGTATGTGTTTTAAAGTATTGAAAACCCTTAAAATTGGTTGCACAGAAAAACCCCATCTGTTAAAGTTATAAGTGACCAAACAAATAACTAAATAGATGGGGGTTTCTTTTAATATTATGTGTCCTAATAGTAGCATTTATTCAGATGAAAAATCAAGGGTTTTAGTGGACAAGACAAAAAGTGGAAAAGTGAGACCATGGAGAGAAAAGAAAATCGCTAATGTTGATTACTTTGAACTTCTGCATATTCTTGAATTTAAAAAGGCTGAAAGAGTAAAAGATTGTGCTGAAATATTAGAGTATAAACAAAATCGTGAAACAGGCGAAAGAAAGTTGTATCGAGTGTGGTTTTGTAAATCCAGGCTTTGTCCAATGTGCAACTGGAGGAGAGCAATGAAACATGGCATTCAGTCACAAAAGGTTGTTGCTGAAGTTATTAAACAAAAGCCAACAGTTCGTTGGTTGTTTCTCACATTAACAGTTAAAAATGTTTATGATGGCGAAGAATTAAATAAGAGTTTGTCAGATATGGCTCAAGGATTTCGCCGAATGATGCAATATAAAAAAATTAATAAAAATCTTGTTGGTTTTATGCGTGCAACGGAAGTGACAATAAATAATAAAGATAATTCTTATAATCAGCACATGCATGTATTGGTATGTGTGGAACCAACTTATTTTAAGAATACAGAAAACTACGTGAATCAAAAACAATGGATTCAATTTTGGAAAAAGGCAATGAAATTAGACTATGATCCAAATGTAAAAGTTCAAATGATTCGACCGAAAAATAAATATAAATCGGATATACAATCGGCAATTGACGAAACTGCAAAATATCCTGTAAAGGATACGGATTTTATGACCGATGATGAAGAAAAGAATTTGAAACGTTTGTCTGATTTGGAGGAAGGTTTACACCGTAAAAGGTTAATCTCCTATGGTGGTTTGTTAAAAGAAATACATAAAAAATTAAACCTTGATGACACAGAAGAAGGCGATTTGATTCATACAGATGATGACGAAAAAGCCGATGAAGATGGATTTTCTATTATTGCAATGTGGAATTGGGAACGGAAAAATTATTTTATTAAAGAGTAGTTCAACAAACGGGCCAGTTTGTTGAAGATTAGATGCTATAATTGTTATTAAAAGGATTGAAGGATGCTTAGGAAGACGAGTTATTAATAGCTGAATAAGAACGGTGCTCTCCAAATATTCTTATTTAGAAAAGCAAATCTAAAATTATCTGAAAAGGGAATGAGAATAGTGAATGGACCAATAATAATGACTAGAGAAGAAAGAATGAAGATTGTTCATGAAATTAAGGAACGAATATTGGATAAATATGGGGATGATGTTAAGGCTATTGGTGTTTATGGCTCTCTTGGTCGTCAGACTGATGGGCCCTATTCGGATATTGAGATGATGTGTGTCATGTCAACAGAGGAAGCAGAGTTCAGCCATGAATGGACAACCGGTGAGTGGAAGGTGGAAGTGAATTTTGATAGCGAAGAGATTCTACTAGATTATGCATCTCAGGTGGAATCAGATTGGCCGCTTACACATGGTCAATTTTTCTCTATTTTGCCGATTTATGATTCAGGTGGATACTTAGAGAAAGTGTATCAAACTGCTAAATCGGTAGAAGCCCAAACGTTCCACGATGCGATTTGTGCCCTTATCGTAGAAGAGCTGTTTGAATATGCAGGCAAATGGCGTAATATTCGTGTGCAAGGACCGACAACATTTCTACCATCCTTGACTGTACAGGTAGCAATGGCAGGTGCCATGTTGATTGGTCTGCATCATCGCATCTGTTATACGACGAGCGCTTCGGTCTTAACTGAAGCAGTTAAGCAATCAGATCTTCCTTCAGGTTATGACCATCTGTGCCAGTTCGTAATGTCTGGTCAACTTTCCGACTCTGAGAAACTTCTGGAATCGCTAGAGAATTTCTGGAATGGGATTCAGGAGTGGACAGAACGACACGGATATATAGTGGATGTGTCAAAACGCATACCATTTTGAACGATGACCTCTAATAATTGTTAATCATGTTGGTTACGTATTTATTAACTTCTCCTAGTATTAGTAATTATCATGGCTGTCATGGCGCATTAACGGAATAAAGGGTGTGCTTAAATCGGGCCATTTTGCGTAATAAGAAAAAGGATTAATTATGAGCGAATTGAATTAATAATAAGGTAATAGATTTACATTAGAAAATGAAAGGGGATTTTATGCGTGAGAATGTTACAGTCTATCCCGGCATTGCCAGTCGGGGATATTAAAAAGAGTATAGGTTTTTATTGCGATAAACTAGGTTTCACTTTGGTTCACCATGAAGATGGATTCGCAGTTCTAATGTGTAATGAGGTTCGGATTCATCTATGGGAGGCAAGTGATGAAGGCTGGCGCTCTCGTAGTAATGATTCACCGGTTTGTACAGGTGCGGAGTCGTTTATTGCTGGTACTGCTAGTTGCCGCATTGAAGTAGAGGGAATTGAT
>NZ_JAESKG010000037.1:0-800 GCF_017891965.1 Staphylococcus sp. GDY8P126P
AGAGTGTACAGAAAATAACCATTTTCTGTACACTCTCTTTTTATGTCGAAATAAGTGAGTATCGCATATATTTCTGTGTTCATAAACCCAACAAAAAATCTATGTTCACAAAAGACCTTGTAATTAAGTTATGGTACACTGAAGGTGTATATAGGAGGTTTGTCTTTTGAAAATAGGTTATGCAAGAGTTTCAACTGGATTACAAAATTTAAATTTACAGGAGGATCGATTAAATGCATATGGTTGTGAAAAGATATTTAACGACCATATGAGTGGTTCAAAAAGTAAAAGACCTGGTTTAGATAAAGCCATTGAATTTGCGAGGTCAGGAGATACGATTGTTGTTTGGAGATTAGATAGACTAGGACGTAATATGGAAGATTTAATCACATTAGTTAATGAGCTTAACGAACGAGGTGTAAGTTTCCATAGTTTAGAAGAAAATATAACGATGGATAAATCAAGTTCTACAGGGCAATTATTATTTCATTTATTCGCAGCATTTGCAGAATTTGAACGTAATTTAATTTTAGAACGTTCTTCAGCGGGGCGAATTGCAGCTCGTGCTAGAGGACGCTATGGAGGTCGACCAGAAAAATTAAATAAACAAGATTTGACTTTACTTAAAACACTTTATGATAATGGAACACCAATTAAAACTATTGCAGAGCAATGGAAAGTTTCACGTACAACAATCTATCGTTATCTCAATAAGTTAAATAACCAAGAAAATAAAGATAAATAAAAATATTACTAAGTTTTAAGAAAGCTAAAAAATCAGACAGGATACACCCTAATCA
>NZ_JAESKG010000038.1:0-1863 GCF_017891965.1 Staphylococcus sp. GDY8P126P
AGACAGGATACACCCTAATCAGTCAGTGAGAAATGTTGTTTTTTTAAGGTTTAAATTGTATGATTAGGGTGTAACAAAAAGGTGGTGAGATTTTGAAAATTGGTTATGCCCGAGTATCATCTAAAAATCAGAATTTAGATAGACAAATTGAAGTACTGAAAGCAAATGGTGCAGAAAAAATATTTACTGAAAAACAATCAGGAAAAAATATTAAAGAAAGACCAGTATTTCAAGAAGTAATGAATTTTGTACGAGAAGAAGATACTTTAATAGTCGATGCATTAGATAGGCTAGGCAGAAATTATGATGAAGTAATTAAAACAGTAGATTTTCTTAAAGAAAAAAATGTTAGATTAATAATTACAAGCCTACCAATGATGAATGAAATTATCGGTAATGAATTGTTAGATAAATTCTTAAAAAATTTAATTATTCAATTACTGGCAATGATTTCAGAACAAGAACGAAATGATAGCAGACGTAGACAGGCTGATGGAATAGCTGTTGCAAAATCTAAAGGTATATATAAAGGGCGACCCAAATTATATAGTCCTATTGCTAAAGACCCACATAAACAGGCAGTATATTATCGTGTTGTTAGTTTTTTAGATCAAGGTATGGCAATTAGTAAAATTGCTAAAAAAGTAGGATTATCAAGACAAACCATATATAGAATAAAAAAAGATTATCAAAGTGGAATATATAAAGATATAGATAATTAATTTATTATGGAGGTAATCGTTATGAGTAAATCAGGAGATTTCAGAGAGTACCCTAAAATTTTAAAAATAGAGAATGATGGAAGAATCATTGCTTTAGATAAACATGGTAGAGTAAACAGTCAATTTTATACAAACACAATAACTGATGAAGATTCGATAAAAGTTTTCGGTTTGAAATTTAAATTATTATATCATGATTATGTTAATGATAATTTAAGTAGAGTTGAAAAAAATAAAGATTCATATAATGAAAATATATCAACAAGAAATCGACCGGAAGATTACTATAATGAACGTGATTTTAGACGTGATTTAGAACAGCAGCAAGAGAACACTAAAGCTAAAAGAAAAAATAAATGGTTAGTAGCAGTCATTGTAGTATTATTGATTGGTTTAGTAATATTGTTGTTTAAATCATGTAGCAATGGAAATGAGCAACAACCTACAGATAATAATGATACATCACAAGAACAAATTGATAATGGCCAATCAAATAATGGCCAAAAAGTAGAAGAACAAGACCAAGAAATTCGTGATCAAATTCAATCTACAAAAGATAGTATTGAGAATAGCAATGATGATACAAATTCAAAAATTGCAGAATTACAAAATAAAGTTGATAGCCTAAAACAACAAGCAGATACAGACAAATTAAATAAAGTTGCAGAAGATTATCAGAACACAATTAATAATTTGAAAGACGCAAAAACCCAACAAGATAATGGTAACAATGAAAAAATGGAAGAAGAATTAAATAAAGTTAATAATAAGTTAGATGAAATCAAGAATAAAATTTCATCGTGGTTTAATAGTAATAAATAACTTGCTACTACATTGATATAAAGGGTAATGCGTATGGAAAATGAAAAGACACGTAATAAGAAGCCATATATATATGGTTTCTTATTACTAATAATTATCTTAATTGCTTTAATAATTGTATTTGTAGTTAGAAAAACAGATGCCCTAGGACAAATAAATAAATTTGAAGATGCTGTAGAATCTAATGATTCTAAAAAAGTCAGTGAAATTTTATCCGGTAGTGAACGGACTATGTCAGACAAGGAATCAAAAGCGTTTATAAAATATATGGTTCTGTTGCAAAGTAAAAAAATATAGCTAACCACTAATTTATCATGTC
>NZ_JAESKG010000039.1:0-1050 GCF_017891965.1 Staphylococcus sp. GDY8P126P
GATTTTTGCCATGCCACGAAATTAGCATCATGCTAGCAAGTTAAGCGAACACTGACATGATAAATTAGTGGTTAGCTATATTTTTTTACTTTGCAACAGAACCCAGTTTATGCATCCCTTAACTTACTTATTAAATAATTTATAGCTATTGAAAAGAGATAAGAATTGTTCAAAGCTAATATTGTTTAAATCGTCAATTCCTGCATGTTTTAAGGAATTGTTAAATTGATTTTTTGTAAATATTTTCTTGTATTCTTTGTTAACCCATTTCATAACGAAATAATTATACTTCTGTTTATCTTTGTGTGATATTCTTGATTTTTTTCTATTTAATCTGATAAGTGAGCTATTCACTTTAGGTTTAGGATGAAAATATTCTCTTGGAACCATACTTAATATAGAAATATCAACTTCTGCCATTAAAAGTAATGCCAATGAGCGTTTTGTATTTAATAATCTTTTAGCAAACCCGTATTCCACGATTAAATAAATCTCATTAGCTATACTATCAAAAACAATTTTGCGTATTATATCCGTACTTATGTTATAAGGTATATTACCAAATATTTTATAGGATTGGTTTTTAGGAAATTTAAACTGCAATATATCCTTGTTAAAAACTTGAAAATTATCGTGATCAACAAGTTTATGTTCTGTAGTTTTGCATAATTTATGGTCTATTTCAATGGCAGTTACGAAATTACACCTTTGTACTAATTCAAGGGTAAAATGGCCTTTTCCTGAGCCGATTTCAAAGATATTATCATGTTCATTTAATCTTATATTTGTCATTATTTTATCTATATTATGTTTCGAAGTAATAAAGTTTTGACTGTGTTTTATATTTTTCTCGTTCATTATAACCCTCTTTAATTTGGTAATGAATTTTGCTTATTAACGATTCATTATAACCACTTATTTTTTGTTTGGTTGATAATGAACTGTGCTGATTACAAAAATACTAAAAATGCCCATATTTTTTCCTCCTTATAAAATTAGTATAATTATAGCACGAGCTCTGATAAATATGAAGGTTCTGTTGCAAAGTTG